>JAVKMO010000025.1:0-19032 GCA_031539345.1 Chitinophagales bacterium
AAAACAAGCAAACCCATTCAAACAACAAAAAATAAACAGTAATTCATGCTTATGATCATGCTTTTTAAAACGAAAATCCTCAAAACAACCTAATTTAAAAAGCACCTAACCAAGAAATGGCTTTTGCAAAGGGTTCTATAAGCAAAGTGCGGTTAAAGCAAAAATATTGCACAATATTTTTGACGTTTTGAAGCAACTAAAGACAATAAAAAAAGGAGTAATAAAAGAAAAAGACAGAGAAAAAATAATAGCGGTTCACATATTAACTGGCTTTTACAACATTGGTAGCACAAAATACAAGACTTACGTTGTTGTAAAAGAAGACGAAAACAACAATTATTATTATGACAGTGGTATTGTAACAAAAATTAAAGGATCTTAATCAGCGTGGATAGTAAAACCCACAGAACATTCGCTGTTAAACGAGACCTAAAAGGAATTATAGCCGAAAAAGACCCAAACGAAGATATAAAACAAAATTAAAAACTGAAAAAAAATTTATATGAAACAAAAAAGCAGCAAATTAGGCAATCCGCTTTTGTACGCAAGCATGGCAAAACAAGGAGCCACATTGATTAAAGAAACGGCATCTGGCATTCCCAAGCCTATTATTTATGTTGGTGCTGGGCTTGCTTTGTTTGTTGCGTATAAAATGTTTAGCGGATTAAGCAAGGTTACAGGAGCAGTTACAGACACGGTGAGTAGCGCCGGCAACTTAATTACAGAAACAATTGCGATGCCAACAAACGCATTAAAAAAAATTTCTAATACAATTGGATTGACTGATAGTAAAGAAAGAGTAAACGCAAAAAAAACAATTGATTTTTTTTTAAAATCAGATGCTGGCAAAAACGCTTTTTCAATCAACTATAAAGACAAAAAGGAAATTCCCAACGGTGCAAAATTGATAACAGTTTCTCGTGCAGACTTTTTGGCTAAAGAAATTGAAAAATCGTTTGGCTATACAAATGACGACGAAAACCGCATTTACGCAACAATAAAAACATTAGATACAAGGGTTAAATTAAGCCAAGTTTCGAGAAGTTATTACAAAATATACAGAAAAGACTTACTCTTCAGGCTCATAGATAAACTTTCGCCTGAAGAGTTTATGGTCATTGTAAACCACGTTAATTCAATCAAAAACTATTAAAATATGGCAAACTTTGAACTTTATTTTCCGACACTCTTAAAACACGAAGGCGGTTTTGTAAACAACCCAAACGACCCGGGCGGAGCCACCAACAAAGGAATCACGCTAAAAACATTTCGTGCCATGTACAAGCCAACTGCAACCGTTGAAGACTTAAAAAATATATCGAACGAAGTTGTAAAAAGCATTTACAAAAAAAACTATTGGAATTTATTGAATTTAGACTTGATTAAAAATCAAAAATTGGCAGAAACAGTTTTTGATATGGGCGTAAATGCAGGCGTTTCAAGGAGTGCAAAAATGCTTCAGTATGTTGCTAACACTATTTTGCCTCAAAATAAAAGTTTTGTCATTGACGGAATTATCGGTTCTAAATCAATTGAAAAAATAAACGCAATCAATGGCGACGTATTATACAATCAATTTAACGAATTGAGAAAAACGTATTATTTATTTAGAACTGCCACGAAAACAGAAAAAACAAACGACACGGTTTTTATCAACACGCAATTAAAAGTTTCGCCTAACCCCTCACAAGTTGAATTTGAAAAAGGTTGGCTAAAGCGTATTGATTCTTTTAAGCCGATACAAATTGCAGCGGTTGCTGGAGGGGGTGCGTTTTTTTTGTTATTGCTTTTTGCAGGGCTTTTTTTTTAACTAAAAAACAATAAAACAATGAATCCGTTCAATATTTCTAACGTTTTTTCAAGTTTAGGCGATAGTATAAAAGGCGTTGTCGGAGCTTTTAAGGCGAACCCTGAAAAAGTTTTAGAATATGAAATTGCTTTAAAAAAAATTGTTGCAGAACACGAATTAGAAATGCAAAAAATGGCTCAATCAGAAAACGAAGCCGTAAACAAAGACAAAGAAAACGCACGAAACAGAGAAATAGAATTGGCAAAAGCAGGGTCAAAATGGGGAATTATTACGATGAATATTGCAGCCGCACTAATTATAGCTGCGTTTTTCGCAACAAACATTTTACCCTTTTTTATGCAAATACCCACCGAAAACAAATCTTCTTTAGAACTTATCAACGCAAGGCTTGGCGACGCTACGCTTTTAATTTTGGGCTATTGGTTTGGCAGTTCAAGGGGTAGCCAAGAGAAACAAAATCAAATCGACAAATTTTTATCTAAATAATTTTCACTCACAATTAAAAACACAAAATATGTTTTTCGGAATTTCAACAACAAGCAAAACAAAAAAAACAACTGTAGGCAGAAAAAAAGAAACCAAAAAAAAGGTTGCCACAAAAGCTACACAAAAGACGGTTAAAAACACTAAATTTTCTCAATATGCACAAGATATTAAATTGGGTGCAATATTGATAAAAGACAAAAAGGTTACGAATATGCGTATGAGTAGCATGGCAAAAATGATTAAAGCTTGGAACTCAGAGGGTCGCCCTTCAAGTTTAGAAGACTTTATCAAAAAAAACGCAAAAAAACTTTTGAAAACAAGCCCTGCTACAAAAAAAACTATAACGCCTAAAAAAAAATCAAAAAAACAGTCGTAAAAAAAACATTAAAGGAAGTAGAAGAAGACTTGCCGTTTTAAAAAACACGATAGCAGATTTTGATGAAGAACAAGCCATAAAAGACTGGCAAGAAAGCCAATTAAAAGAAACTCGAAACGAAAACCCTTTGTATGAAGAAATAAAACAACATCGCTACAAAACTGAAGATTTTTACAGATATGCCGATAAAAATTTATATACAAAGGGGCTCGGTTTAAAGTGGCTTTCAAAAAATGGTCAAAATATGGATACTGTTCAAAACCCCAATTCACCAAGCGAATTTATAGACCCACAAGTAATTGTTGATTACATTTTAGAACACCCAACAAAAAGCAAAGAACCTGGATTTATGGGAAATATTGATAATGTCAATGAAACGTTTAATCAATTTTTAAAGAAACACATCGCAGGGAGTTTGAAATTTCCGTTTGTTTATCAATTCGGAATGCCTTCACAAAAACTTTTAGATGCTGGCTTGTCTAAACTAAATATAGAGCTTGATGCAGAACGCTTAGAAGACAAATCAAAACAAGCCGAACACCCTTTTGAATTGAAAGAAGTTTTTGATTTGGCAGACAATGTACACAACCCTATTATTGTTTTTGAAAGCAGTACTGTAAAAAACACATTTTTAATTTTTGTAGAAAATGCACACGCCAAAGGCAAAAAAAACTTTGTAGTGGTTATTAGAAAAACAAAAAACAACTTTTATGTGAATTATGTGAGAAGCGTTTATCCAAGAGAAAACACAAAAATTATTAACGCTATCGTTAATAAAAATATATTATGGGTAGATAAAGAAAAAGCCCTAAAATGGATATGCAAACCACAGCACAATGCCGTGGACGTTACAAATCAACGGCGCTCACCACGCCTCATTATAGAGCAATGCAAATCTATCATAAAAAACTTTGAAAACAAAAAAAATGTTTCAACAAAATTAGGCGGTTTAGAGCCGATGGACATGAACACGCCAAGCCAAATTATTGAAACAAAAACAAAGGGACAATTTGGCGAATGGTTGCAAGGATATGAAAACAAAGAATATGCAATCGTTTTGCGAGGAGAAAAAGGGGCAGGAAAAACACGCCTTTTACACCAGTTGATGAATTTTTTTGTAGTACAAGAAAATAAAAAAATCGCCTTTCTTTCGTTAGAACAAGACAAAAATAGCGGTATCGCTCAAAGTCTTTTTAAAGAGTACATTGAACACAAAGCCTTAGAAAATATTCACGTTACAAGCAACACAACAGGCTTAAAAGAATTAGAACAAATTGCAAAAAGTAAACAATATGACGTTATTGCCATTGACAGCTTTACAAAAATCAAAGACATTAAACAAGAGGATTTTGATATGCTAAGAAAAAAATATCCACACATTATATGGCTTTTAATTTTTCAAAGCACAACAGGAAAGGTAACAAGAGGCGGAAATATGCCTGAATACGATGCGTCAGTTGTTATACAAGTGAACAAGGGGGGCAACGCAATTTTGGAAAAAAACAGGTACGGAAATACACACAATTTTTTTAACGTTTTTGAGCAAAAAATTTCCAACCGTCAGTAAAAACGTCAGTAATTTTTTGTACACTCTTTTAAAACCTTGTAAATAAAGGCTTTTGGGGGGGGTTGCGAGTGCCTCCCTCTCCGCTTTAAACAAAATGAACTGATAAAATCCTAAAAAATAATCTTCTCTTAAATGAATAAAAGAAGTAAAAGATTTTACAATAGTCTCATTGTAGAATAAATTATTTTCTCGCTAAGCAATTTTTTATTCTTGCAAATAGTTTTGGAATGGTCTCACTCTTCTGATTAATAGGATGTACATGACCAATGTATTCAGAGAATTTCTATCAACTATCTTTCAGCACATTCCCTTCATTAAACTTGTTCTGCAAGCACGTATTTTGCTTCGGCAATTTTAATGCCAACGCTTTTGTAATTGCTCACTTCTGGCAATTCGCTTGTTTTTACAATTTGTTCGTATTGATTCGGTTTTTTATTGAGGATTAATTTGATTTTAAGTTTTTCTGTAGTGCTTAAAAAAAGGACTTCGTTATTTTTGCCTTCTTTAATAAACAAAAACTTTGTTTTAAAACTTGTCGTTTCAATTTTAAACCGTTTGATATAAATATGGTCTTTTTCAGCGTCTTTGTATAAAGCTGTAATAATCTTTTCTGCATCAAATTTTTCAATCAACAATACTTGTTCGGCATCAAATTTTTGATTGTTGTCTTGAGGGACAATTTCATACGTTCCATTTTTGTAAGCGATAAAAATGTTGTCCGCAGGTTTAAATTGCCCTAAGGCAATTGCGTTGTCTTGTTCTTCATAAAACAGTTTGCCAAATTCTTGGTGATACCAAATTTGCACTGCAGCAAGGGTTGATGCTCCTACCTTTTTTTGTTTAATTTGACGAACAGGATATTTGCTTAATTGATTGCCTAATACGCCTCTGTTTTTAATTTCTAAGGTTTTGAAATTAAACGCAAACACTTTTTTCTGTGCATTACAATTTGGGCTTAAAACAATTTCAATTTCTTCTTCTTCTCCGTTTTGATGAACTGACAAATAAAGCAGTTTAGAATTTTTATGTTCTGTAATGAGCAAATATTCTTTGTCTCTTGTGATGCCTGTAACATGAAAACGCTTAACATAAGCAAGATTTGTTTTTCCATCAACATAGACAAGGTGATAAGTTGTTCTTTCGTCGTTTTTTTTAAAGATGCTGGCGTGTAAAATATCGTTACCGACAAATGTTTTTTCAGCCACTTTGGTTACCATCATTACGCCATCTTTTCTTAACACAATAACATCGTCTAAAGTGGAACAGATGCCAATGAGTTCTTCATTTTTCAATCCAATGCCAATAAATCCGTCTTTCTTATTAACAAAAATTTTTGTGTTGGCAAGTGCTACTTCTTTTGCTTCAATATTGTCAAGGCGTTTAATGTCTGTTTTCCGCTCTCTTCCTTTGCCATATTTTTTTAATAAATTTTCAAAAAATGAAATTGTAAAAGCGACAATTTGATCAATATTTTCTTTTGTTTTTGCCATGGCTTCAATCACATCTTTAATGTGTTGATCTGCTTTTTTAGCATCAAATTTTGAAATACGTTTGATTTTTATTTCTGTCAATTTGGTTACATCGTCGTCCGTAATGGTTCTTTTAAATTTCTTTTTAAAAGGTTCTAAACCTTCATGAATTGTGCCAATAACACCTTCCCAAGTTGTTTGATCTTCTATGTTTCGGTAAATTCGTTGCTCTATAAATATTTTTTCTAAAGAGCTATAATGCCAATCTTCTTCTAATTCTTTGAGCTGTACTTCTAACTCTTTTTGGAGCAATTGTTTTGTCCACTCGGTAGAGTTTTTCAACATTTCTGTTACACCTAAAAAAACAGGTTTGTCGTTATGAATAACGCAAGCGTTTGGTGAAATAGAGACTTGACAATCTGTAAACGCATATAATGCTTGCATCGTAATGTCAGGCGCAATGCCAGGCATTAAATCAATTTGTATTTCAACGTTTTCGGCGGTATTGTCAGTTACTTTTTTGATTTTTATTTTGCCTTTATCGTTGGCTTTTACAATTGAGTCGCATAACATTGACGTTGTTACACCATAAGGCAAGTCTTTTACGGCAAGGGTTTTTTTGTCTATTTCTTCAATCCTTGCTCGGCAGATAATTTTTCCTCCTCTTTTTCCGTCATTGTAATTTTCTACGTCAATGCTTCCTCCTGTTTCAAAATCGGGGTATAATTCAAAAGGTTTATTTTTTAAATATTTGATTGAAGCCTGAATTAATTCGCAAAAATTATGAGGCAGGATGGTTGTTGCAAAGCCGGCAGCAATGCCAAGTGCACCTTGTGCAAGGAGCAAAGGAAATTTAATAGGAAGGGCAAGAGGTTCTTTTTTTCTACCATCATAACTCAATCCCCAAGCCGTTATTTTAGGGCTAAAAACAACTTCAGACGCAAAGGAAGAAAGGCGTGCTTCGATATATCTTGACGCAGCGGCAGCATCTCCTGTGCGTACGTCACCCCAATTACCTTGTGTTTCAATCAAAATATTTTTTTGTCCCAATTTGACAATTGCATCATTGATGCTGGCATCGCCATGCGGATGATATTGCATACTTTGCCCAACAATGTTTGCCACTTTATTAAAACGACCGTCATCCATTTCTTTCATAGCGTGCAAAATGCGTCGTTGCACAGGTTTTAAGCCGTCTTCTAAATTAGGAATTGCTCGTTCTAAAATAACATAAGACGCATAATCGATATACCAATTTTTGTAAAGCCCAGAAACAGAATGATGATTTGCAAGTGCGTTTTCCATACAAATTTTTAATGACTATACTTAGAATAATTAGGCGATTCTTTGGTTAAAGTAACGCTGTGCGTATGGCTTTCTTTTAAACCTGCAGATGTGATTTTAACAAATTTGCCATTCTTTTTAAGTAGTTCTATCGTTGCAGTGCCGCAATAGCCCATACCAGAACGAATACCTCCACAGAGTTGATGCACAACTTCTTTCAAATGCCCTTTGTAAGGCACCATGCCTTCGATGCCTTCTGGCACAAGCTTACGAATGTCGTCTTGAAAATAGCGGTCTTTAGACCCTCGCTTCATCGCACTAATAGAACCCATGCCAACATAAGATTTGAATTTTCTGCCTTCATAAATAAAATCATCTCCGGGCGACTCTTCTGTACCTGCCACTAAATTGCCTACCATAACTGCATCGGCACCAGCAGCAAGTGCTTTAACAATATCGCCTGAAAATTTTATTCCTCCATCTGCAATTACACTCACTTTATGCTTTTTACACATTTGATACACGTCATGCACGGCAGAAATTTGTGGCATCCCTACGCCTGCAATAATTCTTGTTGTACAAATTGAACCAGGCCCAATGCCCACTTTCACACTGCTTACACCGGCATCTATCAAGGCTTTTGCTCCCTCTCCTGTAACTACATTGCCTGCCATGATGTCTAATTTTGGAAATTTTTTTCTCGTTGCTTTCACTAATTCTAAAATGCTTTTTGAGTGCCCGTGTGCAGAATCTATCACCAAAATATCCACGCCCCATTTAATCAATTCAGAAATTCTTTCCTCGCTGTCTGGTCCAATACCCACGGCAGCCCCAACTTTTAATCTGCCTTCGGCGTCTTTGCAAGCGTTGGGATATTCAGAAAGGTTTTTAATGTCTTTCATCGTAATCAATCCTTTTACAATACCCTGAGCATCAACAATTGGCAATTTTTCAACTTTGTTTTTTGCAAGCAAACTCGTTGCCACATCAATAGAAATATGTTTGTCTAAGGTGGTAATGAGATTTTCTTTCGTCATTATTTCATCAATGATTTGATTTTTTGTTTTGTTATATCGAAGGTCTCTGTTGGTTAAAATGCCTTGCAATTTTTTCTTTTCATCTACAATCAATAAACCCGATATTTTATAGCGTTCCATAATCGCTTTGGCTTCTTCAATGGTATTTGTTTTGAGTAGTGTGATGGGGTTTTTGATAATGCCGTTTTCATTGCGTTTTACTTTTTGCACGTGCAAGGCTTGGTCTTCAATACTCATGTTTTTATGAATAATGCCAATGCCGCCTTCTCTTGCAATACTAATTGCCATATTCGCTTCAGTAACGGTATCCATAGCCGCACTGATAATGGGAATATTGAGCTGTATGTTTTTAGTGATAGATGTTTTGAGTGATACGTTAGACGGTAAAACTTCGGAAAAACCCGGAATCAAAAGAACGTCGTCAAATGTAATGCCTTCGGTGATGATTTTGTTTGTCATAGTCAATGAAGAAAAGCAATGAGTAAATAAATCGGTTGAAAAAAGTTAATTGAGGTCTATTTCTTTTAATAAAAATGCGTTCTTAGGCTGTAAGAACGCATTAAAAAACGAGGTGTTATGATTCATTGCTTATCGACTGTTTGCGTCATTCATTCTTATTTTTCTGCCTTTAAAATTTTGCCCATCAATGGCTTTAATCATTTTACTGGCTTCTTTTTTATCTATTTCCACCCAACTGCTCATTTCTTTCATATCAACTTTTCCAAGTGATTCTTTTTTAATATCACTCATGTCTAAAATGTATTGCAAGAAACTTGCTTTGTAAAAACCATCTTTCGTGCCTAAATTGACAAATAATTTTGTTTGATTTGCATCATCAAAAGGTTTTCTTTCATATTCCACACGGTCGCCTCTTCTTTCGCCACGTTCTGCATTATTTGACGAAAAACGACTGCTTTTTTGCTCTCTGTCATTGCGGTTAAAGCGGTCTCCTCTTTCACCAAAACGTCCTTCTTTTCTCTCTCCAAATTTGCTTCTGCTACTATCGCCTTCACGAGGTGAAAAACTTCTTTCATTGGCTTTGATATTTAAATCTTCTGCATTTTCATAATACTTTAAAAAGCGATTAAATTCTAACGAAACCATGCGTTGAAGAATATCTTCCTTGCTCATGTGGGCAAATTTTTCTTGCAATTGTGGCAAGTATGTTTCATAGCTGGCATCAGAAACATCAGCACTAATCAATGTTTCCATAAAATGAAAAAACTGTTTTCTGCAAACATCTTTTCCGTTTGGAATGTCTAAGCGATGAAATTGTGCTTGAACAATTTTTTCTATGCTACGTAGTTTGAATGTTTCTCTTTGGTGAATAATACTCAAACAAATGCCCGTTTTTCCAGCTCGCCCTGTTCTTCCGCTACGATGGGTATATACTTCTATATCATCAGGTAATTCATAATTGATGACGTGCGTAATTCCTGTAACGTCTATTCCACGTGCGGCAACATCTGTCGCAATCAGCAATTGCAAACTTTTATTTCTAAAGCTCGACATTACTTTGTCTCTTTGTCCTTGTGTTAAATCTCCATGCAATGCATCAATGTCATAACCTTCACGCGTTAATTTTTCTGTAATCAATTGGGCATCAGATTTTGTACGCGTAAAAATAATGCCGTAAATGCCTGGATTAAAATCGATTAAACGTTTTAGCGTTTCGTAGCGATGTTGTGATTGAGTAATATAATATTGGTGATCGATATTTTTGTTACCTGTATTGGTTTTTCCGACAGTAATTTCTTGCGGATTGTCCATATACTGTTTGCTCACACGTTTTATTTCTGCGGGCATTGTTGCACTAAACAACCAAGTGCTTTCTTTTCTTGGTGTGTTTTTTAAAATCAATTCAATGTCATCTTTAAAGCCCATATTTAACATTTCATCGGCTTCGTCAAGAACAACATATTTGATTTCTTCTAAGTTCAATGCCTTACGTTCAATCAAATCAATCAATCTGCCTGGCGTTGCGACAATAATTTGAACGCCTTTACGAATGTCTTTAATTTGTAAGCTAATGCTAGTGCCACCATAAACAGCAACAACATTAACACCGGGTACGTGCTTTTTGTACCCACTTATTTCTTTTACAATTTGAACGCAAAGTTCTCTTGTTGGACATACCACCAATGCTTGTGGTAGGTATTTAAATTTTTCGATAATTTGTAAAAGAGGCAAACCAAAAGCCGCTGTTTTGCCTGTGCCCGTTTGAGCAAGCCCAATAAAATCTTGTGTTTTACTGAGTAAAATGGGAATTGCTTTGAGTTGAATTTCTGTTGGCGTTGTAAAACCCAATTCATCAACCGCTTGTAATAATGAAGCCTCTAACCCCAACTCTTTAAATGTAGTCATAATAATTTTTGTCAAATTTTAATGTATAAAAAACTTGTGCAAATGTAATCGCTTTGCCTGAAGTAAGTTTTAAAGTTTGTTTTACCCTTTAAATCTGCACCATTGCAAAGGTTTATTTACCGCTGAAACGTTTTTTTGCACTCAAAATAAAACCAATAAACATAACCAGTGTTCCCAACCAAACAATGTTGATATATGGAAATTCAAACACCTTGAGCGTAATGTACTCTAACGTAGCTTGAGACTCTTTGTAGGCAATTTCAAATTGATTGTTGCTAACGAGTTTGTTAAAATTGAACATTAAATTATTGGCAATGACTGTGTCAGGTAGATAGATAATTTCTCCATTTTTCAAACCAATCGACGGATGCGATTCATAGCGACTACCGTTTCTGTCTGACACGGATAAATAAGCCGTAATGCCTGTATCAATTCCTTTTTCAGCAAAACGTTTCCGTACCAAAGTATCTAAAATTTTAGACACTTTTGTGAGTGTTACGAAACCGGTAGAATAGAAAAAAGTGTCCTTAATGTGTAGTCCGATTTTTTTATATTGTACAGTGTCTTCAGGCTTTTTCTCTACGTCTTGTACATAAGTTAAATAAACAAAAATGTCTTTTGTTATGTCATGTTTTGATGCAGGATTAGGAGTAAGCCCTTCTTGATTTTTTGTGTTTTGAATTACATCTGGGTATAAAGAAAACGTTTCTTTTGTTTTTTTATGTTCAAATAAAATATGATAAAAAAATGTTTTTGTTCGCGTGTCCATGCTATCATTACCCAAAAAAGTAACCGCATAATCACCCATGTCTGTTTTTAAATTTTTAATCAGTGTGATATTTTCTAAGGGGCTTTCACTTTGGTTTTCATTATTTTGAAGTGGAGAAAAACCTGTGGTATTCCATGATAATATTTTTTTTTCACTCGAACTAATCAAAATGCCGACAATAAGAAGTGCAAAACCCGCATGAGCCAATCCTCCGCCATATTTAGAGAATTGTTTTTTAACCATTACAACAAGATAATACGCGTTGGCGACAAGGCAAAACACACTGCATAACAAGGTTAAAACAATGCTATAATAAAAGCCTAATCCTTTGGCATAAAAAGTCAGTTGGATAAAAATAAGAATGCCGACAGTGATAATAAAACTAATCAAAACAGGCAACCATAAGTGTTTTTTTAAATGTGCTTTTGGTGTGCTTTTGAATTTGTAAAAAAAACCTAACCCACTCAATAGCGTAACAATAAGTGCAACAAAAATTTGATTGCTATTGTAACTAAAAGGCACATCGCTTGGTGGAGCAAAAGTGGTATGAAAAATTTTATTGATGACAGGTAAAGACGTTTTAAATGAAATAACAATCGCACTTAAAAACAAAACGATAGAACCGACAAACATTAAAAACTCTCGTGAATGTGTTTTTTCTTCTTCACGAATGGTCGGTATTTTTTTGTACTGAAAGACAAACAATGCAAGGCTTGACACAACAAATAGAAGCAGAAAAAGGAGCAATTGCAAAGTAATTCCAGCACCTGTAAAAGCGTGTACAGAAGTGTCGCCAAGTACGCCACTGCGTGTTAAATAAGTAGAATATAGAACGAATAAAAAAGCGAGGATATAAAACAAAATTGTTGTACGCAAAGACCGCTTTGTTTTATTGTAAATGAGATTACAATGAATGGCAGCAACCATAATGAGCCACGGAACAAGCGATGCGTTTTCTACAGGATCCCAGGCCCAATAACCACCAAAGGTGAGTGATTCATACGCCCATGCAGCCCCCATCATAACGCCCAAACCCAATACAGCAGCAGAAAGTAGCGACCACATTAAAATGTCTTTGGCAAAAAGGGTGTATTCTTTTTTTAATAAACTGCTGACTACAAAAGCAAATGGATACGTAAATAAAGCAAAACCTAAAAATAAAATCGGTGGGTGAATGACCATCCAATAATTTTGAAGCAGTGCGTTTAACCCAATGCCATCTTGAATTTTAGATAAATAGTTGGCTTGAGAAAAAATGGGAGCATTGACCATTTCATTACGTAATAAGGTAAATGGATTGTTGCCAATATGAAAGCCAAACACGTCTATACCCAATACCATCGTGCCAAGCAAGACTTGAAAAATAGCAACAATGGCAAGGACTTCTTTTTCCCATGCACGAAATTTCAAAATGAACACTAAGCCAATTGCTGCATTCCAAAAACTCCATAATAAGAAACTCCCTTCTTGTCCTTCCCAAAAACAACTTAAAATATATTTTAATGGTAAGTTGAGATTGGAATGTTGATAGGCATAAGAAAATTCAAAATAGTGTTGAATGAGAATTTGATATAAGCTCAAAAAAACAACAACGACAGAAATAAAATGAAGGATGAAAAATGCACGTGCTACGAGTAACAAGCGAGGTTGTTCTTGCTGTTTGTATTTTCCAAAGGCAAGCGAATAAAAAATAATCGCAGCAAAAAGTGCCGCGATAAAGTGTGTTACAATTGCTAAAATGCCAATTTTACCAACAAAAAGATGTTCGTTTAAATAGTCCATTCCAAGTTATATTTTAATTGACAGAAATAGTATTTTGAGCAAGTGAGCTAACGTCTTCTTTATACTTTGAAGGACATTTCATCAATATTTCATTACACTCAAAATAATCTGTTCGCATTTTTCCTTTTAATACCAAGCGTGTGCTTTTTTCAATGTCTTTCGGTTTAACATTATTGTAAATGACTTTTGTTTTTCCGCCTAAGCTGTCAGTAGCATAAAAAATAAACAAATTGGGATTGTTGATAGCATCGTAGTGAACATTTTCACTGTTATCAATTTTGGCAATTAAATGAACAAATTTGTTCTTCTTTTTGGTCGCAGAATAAATCGTGTCATAGGTTGTCAAGTTGCCAGAAAAACTAATTAAAATGCCAATTGAAACAGCAATTAAAACCAAAAGAATGATCGATGTTTTTTTCATGGTTTAAAGTTAAATGAATAAAAAATAGAAGACCCAAAGAGGTTCAACAAGGGTGATAAAATGGTCTTCACAATCAAGAATTGCCAAAATACTCTTTTAGGCTACTTGTAGAAATAAATGTGCTATAAGTTACCCAAAACACAAGGGTTTGTGTAGCACAATCGTACAAAATGAACAAGCTGAATGTTGCTTTATTGGATAACGATTTGAACAGGAATTTCGGTTTGCTTTTCTTCGATTTCTTTTTTTTGTTTTTCAGGGTCAAAAAGCATTGCAGTACACAGACAGTTTTTTCTTTCTTTGCTTTGTAAAATTTGATAATTCACGCAGCTTTTACAACCATTCCAAAACGTTTCGTCAGACGTGAGTTCTGAATAAGTTACTGGGCGATAACCTAAATCACTGTTGATTTTCATTACCGCTAACCCTGTTGTTAATCCAAACACTTTTGCATTGGGATAGAGTGTTCTTGAGTATTCAAAAATTTTTGTTTTAATCGCTTTTGCAACGCCTGTTTTTCGGTATAAAGGTGCAACAATCAAGCCTGAATGGGCAACAAATTGTTGATGTCCCCAACTTTCTATATAAGAAAAACCTACCCATTCACCACTTGACAAAACGGCTATAATGGCTTTTTTCTCTTTCATTTTTTCTTGAATGTAAAGGGGCGACCTTTTTGCAATTCCCGTTCCTCTGAC
The DNA here is from genome assembly GCA_031539345.1 of Chitinophagales bacterium. Taxonomy (GTDB): domain Bacteria; phylum Bacteroidota; class Bacteroidia; order Chitinophagales; family Chitinophagaceae; genus JAVKMO01. The sequence goes on from JAVKMO010000025.1 coordinate 14,064, forward strand.
CTTTGCAGAAGATTCCATTTCGTCGGTAATAAGAGTTGCATAATGGTCGTCTTCTTCAGTTGCAACGCGTACAATAATATGTAAAGAAGTGTGCAACGATTGTTGCTTTTGTTGAGTGTCTGTGTTCATTGAGAAATTAAAAATAAACGATAAATGAGTTGTATGAATGTGTTCAAATCCTTTTCCTAATCAGCTTAAAAGCGATTAGTATAACTGGGACTTCGTCTATTCATTAGTCTCATTGTATGGTTATTTCTTATGGTATAAATTAGCCCAAATAGGTTTTTAACAAATTGCTATATCGGCCTTTTTGTAATCGTTTAATGGCTCTTTCTTTAATTTGTCGAATGCGTTCTTTGGTGAGATCATATTTTTGACCAATTTGTTCTATGGTTGGTCCATTTTCTCCGTCTAAACCAAAAAAAGTACTCACTATTTCAGATTCTCTTTGACTTAATGTTTTTAAAATGCGTTTGATTTCTTGACGCATAGAGTCTTTTAATACGTCTTCATCAGAGCGGTCTGTGCCTTCTAAAAAATCAGCATGAACGCCATCTTCCGATTGTTGCAAAGGTGCATCTAAAGACGTATGTCGCATATTGGATTGAAATAAAGTATTGACTTCAATTTCAGTCATATCCATCAATTGGGCTAATTCTTCTGTTGAAGGTTCGCGTTCATTTTCTTGCTCAAAAGCAACGTAGGCTTTGTTCGCTTTATTGTATGTGCCAATTTTATTTTGTGGCAAACGAACCAACCGTCCTTGCTCTGCAAGTGCTTGTAAAATAGATTGTCTAATCCACCATACGGCGTAAGAAATAAATTTAAAACCTTTGGTTTCATCAAAACGTTGTGCAGCTTTTATTAAACCTAAGTTCCCTTCGTTTATTAAATCACTTAATGACAATCCTTGATGTTGATATTGCTTTGCAACAGACACAACAAAACGTAAATTAGCCGTTGTTAATTTCTCTAACGCACGCTTGTCACCCATTCTAATTTTTTGTGCTAAAACAGTTTCTTCTTCTGCTGTAATGAGTGGAATTTTAGAAACTTCTTGCAAATATTTTTCAACCGCTTGCGAGTCTCTATTCGTAATCTGTGTAGCTATTTTAAGTTGTCTCATTGAGTATATGAAATATTTTAATATATGCTTTAAAAGTGAGCGAATATATTTTTTTTCACGACCTAATAAGGGTAGCAAAATATTTTAATTCATTTCTTTTGTTATTTTCAACCTGATCATCCTATTTTTAGATATAACCTATTTTTATGTATTCTTATGGCAAAAAATAGATCTATTTATTTTTTTTAACACATTTAATACAAGCAAAAAATGATACAAAATCAAAACAATATAACACGCCTTTTTGACATTTTATTGCATCGTTATACCGTCAATCCAAAGCAAGAAATTTTCAATTTTAAAACGCAAGGCGTATGGAAGAATGTTTCAATGGAATATTTTATTGAAAAAGGCAACGCACTCAGTAAAGGTTTCTTACAACAAGGAATTAAAAAAGGAGATTTAGTTGTTCTTGTTTCTACAAGTCGGTATGAATGGCACTTGATTGATTTTGCTATTTCACAAATTGGTGCAGTATGTGTGCCGCTTTATACAAGCCTTACGGCACAAGAATATGCAGTTATTTTATCGGAAGCAAAAACACAACTCATTCTCGTTTCTAATGCTAACCTGTATCAACTTATTCAACAAGCATTGAGCGCCAACAAACAAACAACGCCAGTTTATAGCATTGATGAAATTGAAAACGTCAACCATTATGAACAGCTTTTTGTGCATAACAATGATTCTTCTTTATTGGAAACTTGTCGAAAAAAAGTGATGCCAGAAGACTTATTGTGTATTATTTATACTTCAGGAACAGAGGGAAACCCCAAAGGCGTAATGCTTTCTCATAGCAATATTGTGAGTAATATTTTATCTGTTCAAAAAATTTTAAACGTTGGCGAAAAAGATGTTGCACTTACTTTTTTACCGCTAAATCATATTTATGAAAAGACGGTAACGTATTTTTTCTTTCTTGTTGGGTGCAAGGTTTTTTATGCAGAATCTTTGGTCAAAGTCTTTGATAATATTAAAGAGATACGTCCGACAATTTTCACATCGATACCTTTAATGATGAAGAAAATTTATGATAAAATTATCGATACGGGAAGTCGTTTGTCTGGGTTTAAAAAGAAGATTTTTATGTGGTCTGTAGAAATTGCAAAAGCTTGGGATAATGAAAAAACTTTTTCGCTGTCTTATTTTGTGCAACATAAAATTGCCGATGTATTGGTGTATAAAAAATGGCGACAAGCACTCGGCGGACGAGTTCAAATTATTGCCTCGGGTAGTGCAGCCATCAATCCTTTACTCATTCGTGTTTTTAATGCGGCAGGTTTGCACCTTTTAGAAGGTTATGGTTTAACAGAAACATCGCCTGTTGTTGCAGTGAATTTGCCGCCTTCAAACAAAAAGAAAATTGGCACTGTAGGGACTATATTGGAAGGTGTATCTGTAAAAATTGCACCTGATGGAGAAATTTTAGTAAAAGGTCCAAATGTGATGTTGGGTTATTATTTACAAAAAGAAAAAACAAAAGAAGTATTAACCGAAGATGGCTGGTTTTCTACGGGAGATATTGGTAAAATCATATGGCCTAATTTTTTGAAAATTACGGATAGAAAAAAAGAATTATTTAAAACCTCTGGAGGAAAATACGTGTCTCCACAATACGTTGAAGGAAAACTCAAAGAATCTTTATGGATTGAAAATGCAATGGTTGTGGGTGCAAATGAAGCTGTTGTTGCTGCTTTTATTCAACCGAATTGGGAATTGTTAAAAACGCATTGTCAAGATGCAAACATTGCATTTCATTCACCGCAAGAAGTCATTACAAATACAAAAATTATTCAATTATTTCAACGTGAAATAGAAAACGCAAACGCAATACTTGCCTCACACGAACAAGTTCGCCGCTTTCAATTGGTGCCAGATACATGGAGCATTCAAAGTAACGAACTCACGCCAACTTTAAAATTAAAACGAAGGGTGATTTTTGAACAATACAAACACCTTTATGAGATTTTATATCGTAAAAATAATCTGTTGTAAAAGCCCCAAAATGCTATAGAACGTTTGACCGCTTTTCAATTTGGAGCATTGAAAGAAATTAAAAGCAGGATTTAAGTCACAAATTTAACTTTATTGAATTTGAATGCAAAATAAAATAGACCTTTACTTGTCAGTTAAAGCCTTATCAAAATTGAAATGAAAAACATTTTTTTATTCTTTTTGGGATTTTCTTTTGTTGCTTTATTGCTTTGTAATTGTAGCAAATATGACATTGAAAACAAGGGTAAAGATTTTCGTGTTAGTTTTGAAACCAATGGAGGAACGGGATATATTTCAGACCGAGTGGTGGCTTATGGAGACCGAATAAAAAAGATGCCCGCTACACCCCGAAAGCCAGGGTTTGTTTTTGATGGTTGGTATTACCGAGACAGCATTTTTTTTGATTCTACAAAACCTCTTTTTCAACACACAACTTTGTTTGCCAAATGGGTAATGTCTCCAACTGTATATTTATATGCAGACTCACGTGGAGGAACGCCTATGCCAAAACAAAAACTGATTAAAGACTACGAACTGTCTTTACCTTTTCAACTTTACCCTGAACCGATTAAAAAAAGTTATATATTTAAAGGTTGGTTTTATGACACCTTAGGGAAAGACACCTTTAACTTTCATATTCCCATGTCAGCAGATGATACAATGTTTGCCTATTGGGATAATGCACAATACCATACGCTTACTTTTATCAATTATAGCAATGCCCAGAAACGAATAGAAATTGATACTGTATATGAAAACGAACTTAGAATACCCCATAGTGTGAGTTCAACTACAACAGACAGTTTTTTTGAAGATTGGTATTCGCATCCAACTGAAAGTAATGTGCCATTTCAGTTTAAAAAATTATTAACAAAAAATGATACCGTATATGCTCGATTTTTTAAACCCCCAAGTTATATTCTAACATTTGAACCCCAAGACGGTGTTATGTTAACGCCTTCTCAACCGTTTTTTTTTATGGGAGGGTTACGCATTCCTCAACTACCCACGCCTTATTTTGAAGGAAAAGAATTTGCAGGCTGGTTTTTTGATAACAATACGTTCAAAGAAAGAATAGACTCGAATACACAACTTTATGCAAATGCTACGGCTTATGCAAAATGGATAGAAGTGAAATTCGAGGAAGGAGCACCAAGTGCTTTTGTTTATACCCCAGCCAATGCAGGTAGTGTTTTTGGAACGTTGGGCAGTTCCATTACACCAACAATAAATGCTGGCATAAGTGCTGTTACTTATTCTATTAGTGGCAACCCCAGTGGTGTAAGTATCAATGTATTTACAGGACGAATTGCGTGGACAAATGCAGTTGCTTTAGGAACTTACAATATGATAATAACAGCAACCAATAGTGTAGGTTTTACAACAACGCTTTATACTTTTACCGTCAGTCCGAATGTCTATACAGTAACTTTTGAAGGCAATAGTGCAACAAATGGTGTTCCTACCAACTTAACAGACGTTACACAGGTAACAGCTGCCCAAGCAACTACACCAAGTAGAACAGGCTATACATTTGGAGGTTGGTATACAGATCTCGCATTAACAATTCAAGCATCCTTTCCATTAGCACTTACAACAAACACTACACTATATGCGAAATGGACATTAACTACTTATAGTGTAACTTTTGAAGGCAATAGTGAAACAAGTGGTATTCCTACTAACTTAACAGGTGTAACACAGGTGACAGCTGCCCAAGCAACTACACCAAGTAGAACAGGCTATACATTTGGAGGTTGGTATACAGATATCGCATTAACAATTCAAGCAACGTTTCCATTAGCACTTACAACAAATACAACGTTATATGCGAAGTGGACATTAACT
>JAVKMO010000026.1:0-13156 GCA_031539345.1 Chitinophagales bacterium
AAAACAAGCAAACCCATTCAAACAACAAAAAATAAACAGTAATTCATGCTTATGATCATGCTTTTTAAAACGAAAATCCTCAAAACAACCTAATTTAAAAAGCACCTAACCAAGAAATGGCTTTTGCAAAGGGTTCTTATATTCCTTTCTAAGGTCTATGGTTAATGATTTTATACGGTTATTGATGTCTAATATCTGTATGTCATTTAACATACTTTGTATTTGTTTCATTTCTGCCACATTCATGCCAAAACTTAATAATTCTAATTCTGTTATAAAAGAGGTATAAACGTGTTGGAGATGCAAGTTTTTTTGCAATAGCACTATTTCCTTTTTGTAACAAAATTAAAACATTCGTATCCGCCAAAATATTTATTGCCATTCTTTGCGCAAGTTCTTTTGTACGGTCAAAACCTTTGCACTAAAAATATTTTTTAACGCCCCTTGATGTTTAGTTGCGTCAAACACTTTAGTTGAAAAAAGTTTATTAGATTTTTTTTTCGTAAGATCTATTTTTATTGCATTTAATGTCAGCATAATGAATATAGAGGCTTGTATGAATTGAATAAACTATAATAGACAAACTTAAATAAATATTTTTTTTCATATCGGTTTTTTCTACTTACCACTTTACAACTTATTGAATTGCTTGATAATAACACCAAGCACGGCATAAAAAAAACGAGGCGTTTGCTATTGAAACAAACACCTCGAAAAAATTTCTATTCTCTTATGTCAGGTGATAACAACCTGACCTGGCTGAAAAAACTACTTGAAATAATAATGTATCCCCAACCCAAACATAAATGTTGTTAATCCTATATCGCTCGATGTGCCAGAACCGGTAGGCACACCAATAGAAATTTTACCGTAGCCACCTTCTACAGAAAGCCCTAAAGCCTTAGCCGCTATGTATTCAACGCCTGCTCCTGCACTATACGAAAAAGTATTATCGGAAACTGTAGAGGTTGTAGTCCTGCCATAGGAGGAATAGGAATAACTGATTGTTGTGTACTCATAACTATACGTCATCAAACCTGCAGCAACAAATAGATAAGGCAAAAGTTGAGGATTTTCTGTCGTAAACCGATAATTGTATCTCGCTCCATAAGAAGCGATTGAAAAGTTACCAGAACCGCCAAATGGTGCTGCGGCAGCTTGTAATACGTGGTTGTCTGTAAGTGCGTATTTTACACTTGCTCCAAATACGGGAAAAGCATACATAATACCAACGCCAAACGTTTTTTTAACATCGCTTTGCGTTTTTGATGATTGCTTGGCGGATTGCGAACTTTGACTGTTCAATTTAATTTGTCCAAATACAGAAAAATGCGTCATTGTAATGAACGTGAGGGCAAAAAGAAAATTGGGTGTTTTCATGAATTTTTAAATTTTAAAGTGAAAAAAAATGGATAAAGAATGTAACGTGATTTATGGTAAGGGTTTTCTAAATATATAGTGCATACCGATTGTTCTTCCATTTTGTGCCAGAAAAACCTTCTCTAACTCAAACCCTTGCGAACTCAGATAATTCATCGCATCTACACTATTCGCACTATATTGGTTAATCCCTCCTATTATCGGATTCAGCTTGTTTTCCTCTATAAACGCACTACTTTTATCGCCACGTCAGGTATTTACACCTGACGGTTGTAGATTTGATGGTGCTTGGTAACAAAAAACATGGCGAAAAAAGTTACTACTTGTGCTGACGTTTGGTGCTCTATAGAGGTTAGTTTTTTTTAGATAATGTAATGTCATAGGCTTTTTTATCATACTCCATGACAGATCCCGATACTGCATCAATAGCCCAACCCGCCAAATTGAGTAAATTAATATAACTAACAGGATTGAGTTTTTTTCAAGTGTAATTAACCTTGTTTCATAACCATTCAATTTATACTCTATATCCGTATTCCCTACACTGCGTTGCATATTAATACTACAAGGTGTCTGACACTGTTCAACACCTCCTTTATAAACAGTAGCTCCTACTGGTATACTATTGAAAGTGATTTTGTCTTTCGTACCCGTAAAAATTGTTGCACAACTAGTCATTAAAAGGCTAGCAAAAATGATAACGAAACTTTTTTTCATACGATAAATTGGTTTTAAATTGTTAAAAAAAATATGTCGTGAAAATTGTAAAAAAAAAAAACTCCTCGATAACTATAATCATTCTTTTTTGAATAAAAATATTCGATAAAAAACCTTTAAATCAAATAAATTTTATATGATAAAAAAAGCTTTTGAATATTTGAGAATATTCATTTAATTTAAGAATATTATTATTCTCATAAAAACACTTCTCTATGAAGCACGGCTTCAAAATAAAGCAATTGCGAGATTCAAAACACATCAAACAAGAAGAATTAGCAAAAGCCATTGGCATAACCCAAAGCCAATTATCTAAAATTGAAAGCGGACAAGTCAAAAAAGTAGGACAAAATATATTAGACAAAATTGCTACTTATACAAAAACAAACGTAGATTATTTTCAAGCTGAGGGTTTGTATATCAATCACCCTGAAAATAAAGATTCTTCTATTGGGGTTACAATGCACATGGAAATTATGGACTTGTTAAAACAGCAAGTGGCGGATTACAAAATTTTATTACTCCAAAAAGATAGCGTCATAGATGAATTGAAAATAGCGTTGGCAGGGCGTGATTTCAATAGCAGAACCCAACCTCAATAATATCATCGATATTGATAAGAATAATTCAACAGTGGTCATCTTTTTGAACAAAAAAAGCGTTTAATTTTTCTAAGCGACACTCAAATTGTTTTTACATTCGTGTATCCATCCAATAGAAAAAATGTCATGAAAGCAAAATACCTCAACCCGTTTACAGATTTTGGTTTTAAGAAGTTGTTTGGCGAAGAAATGAGTAAGCCTTTGCTGATTGATTTTTTAAATGCTTTGCTCTATCCCAAAGAACATATTTTAGATTTGAGTTTTAAAAACATTGAACAATTAGGGTTTTCGGACACAAACAGAAAAGCCGTTTATGACATTTATTGCGAGAATGACAAAGGCGAAAAATTTATTGTAGAACTCCAAAAAGCAAAGCAAAATTATTTTAAAGACAGAACTATTTTTTACTCCACATTTCCAATTCAAGAACAAGCTGAAAAAGGCGAATGGAACTTTCAACTCAAAGCCGTTTATTGTATTGGTATTTTAGATTTTGTATTTAATGATTATGCCAACGAAGAAGATAAAAAAGAAGTTTTGCATACAATACAATTAAAAAATCAACATGGCAAAGTGTTTTATGACAAACTCACCTACTTGTATTTAGAAATGCCGAATTTTCATTTACAAGAACATAAATTAAAAACACGCTTAGACAAATGGCTTTATTTTATCAAACATTTAGAAGATTTTCAAACCATACCGCTGATTTTTAAAGACGTGGACAAGGTGTTTACAAAGGCGTTTGAAACTGCCGCATTAGCCCAACTGAACGAACAGGAACGATGGAAATACGAACATAGTTTAAAAGTGTTTAGAGATAATAAAAACACCTTTGATTATGCAGTAGAAACGGCTTTTGATGAAGGAAAAATTGAAGGGAAAATTGAAATAGCAAAAGCCTTAAAACAATTAGGAGTATCACTGAAAATAATCATAGAAGGGACAGGACTGACAGAAAAAGAAATAGGCAAACTCTAATCCCTATAAGAAGAATGTTTTCATCATCGCTATCTCAACAAAATCAATGAGAAAGAAAAAGACTCTCGGTATAGGTATCATTATTTACAAAGACTTTGTATCTCTTACTATACCTTATTTGATTTTAAACAGAGTGCTGGCAGCTTGTAGAGAAAGATTTTTTTTGCTTTTGCTCTTTTGTTTCTCAAATTCTCTTTTTAGTCAAAAGCATACTGTCATCATCAATGAAATGATGATAGACCCAACGCCAACGGTAAGATTGCCAAATGCCGAATACATTGAACTCAAAAATGTTTCAGATTCGTCTGTCAATGTTTTCAATTACAGCATCACCGATCAAACAAAAACAGCAAAACTCCCCAGCTATATTTTACCGAAAGATAGTTGCATTATTTTGTGTTCGAGTACCAATGCAAGTGCATTTTCAGTTTATGGAAAAACATTTGGACTTGCCAATTTTCCATCTTTAAATAATGATAAAGACACGCTCATTCTGTATAATGCACAACAACAAATTATACACTCACTCACATATGATGAAACGTGGTTTAAGAATAGCATAAAACAAGACGGAGGCTGGAGTTTAGAACTTATAGACGGAAGATTTCCGTTTGCAGAATCAGCCAATTGGGGTTATTCAATCGACAAAAAAGGAGGAACACCAGGTAAAGAAAACTCCATCAAAAACAATCAACCCGACACAACAAGTCTTGAATTGCTATCGTATGAAGTACGTGCAAAATCGATCATGTGTCATTTCAACAAAGCCATTTCTCCTGCGTTTATTCAAACACAAAAATCAATTTTATTTAAAAATAAAACACCGCAAATCGACAGTATTATTCTCGTCAAGCCGCTTTACAAAAGTTTTGTTATTTATGTTGCAAAAGAATTTCAAGAAGATATCATTTATGATTTACAAATCTTGTGGCTCATCGATTTGTCGCAACTCATAAGCAAAGCATTCAACATTTCATTTGGGTTGCCCTCACCAATCAAACAACAAGACATTATCATCAATGAAGTTTTATTTAATCCCTTAGCATACGAAAATCGCTTCATCGAATTATACAATAACAGCAACCACATTTTTGATTTAAGCGAATTATATTTTGCAACAGTAAAAAATAACGCCTTAGAAAATATTGTTCGTGTCAGTAATCAACCACGCTATTTTTTTCCAAAAACATTTGTAGCCCTTACGCCCAACATTCAACAAATAGCAGAAAAATATCCTTCTGCCGACAAAACAAATTTGATTGGTTTTGACATGCCAAGTCTTTCAAATGACAGTAGTTGTTTGATAATTGCAAATAGAGCGTCTGACACAATTGACAAAATGTGCTATTCAAAATTATGGCACTACCCTAACCTGCCCACAATTGAGGGCGTGTCTTTAGAAAAAATCTATTACACTTTAAACGGCACTGAAAAAGCAAATTGGTATTCTTCAGCATACCCCTATTACGGAACGCCTACAAAAGAAAATTCTCAATTCAAACAGTTTCCTCTACCCGCTTCGCACTTTGCGCTCAGCACTTCTTTCCTTTCTCCAAACGGAGACGGCAACAACGACTTTGTTTTACTCCGATACCAATTTTCACGACACGACATTTCCTTTTCAATAAAAATTTTCAGCCTACAAGGAGACCCAGTTTGTACAATCGCAAATGGAACGCTTGCAGGGATAGATGGCCAATTATTATGGGCTGGAACAAATGATAGCAATAACGTATTGGCAAGTGGAAATTATATCATTTTAGTCCATTACTTCGATACCGAAGGACACAGCAATACAGAAAAGTTTTTTGTTACGCTTGCCTTGTAAGAGAGCAAAATCAAGGGTTTTAAACAAACAAATTTTTCTGTCAAAATGGGGATAGAATTGAATAACTATTCTCTACGAAAGGCAACGAAATTTTACATTCGGTGCAAATCATTTTTTACTCTTAAACACAATTGAATGGAACAGAATAAACAGAATTATGACGCAGGAAACATACAGGTTTTAGAAGGTTTAGAAGCAGTACGTAAACGCCCCGCCATGTACATTGGCGATATTGGTGTGAAGGGTTTGCACCACTTGGTTTATGAAGTTGTGGACAATTCTATTGACGAGGCATTAGCGGGTTATTGTAATGATATTCAAATTATCATTCACCAAGATAATTCTATCAGTGTACAAGATAATGGACGTGGCATTCCAACAGGCATTCACCTAAAAGAAAAACGAAGTGCACTCGAAGTGGTAATGACCGTTTTGCACGCAGGCGGAAAGTTTGATAAAGACACTTACAAAGTATCAGGCGGATTGCACGGCGTTGGGGTAAGTTGCGTCAATGCGTTAAGTACAAAATTGCACGTTGTTGTTGAACGTGAAGGCAAAAAATTTGAACAAGAATATCAACGAGGAACGCCTCAATATAGCGTACGAGAAATTGGCGAATCTAACCGCACAGGAACGTATGTACACTTTTGGCCCGATACAGAACAAATTTTTACAGAAAGTATTTACAAAAGAGAAATTATTGAAGGTAGAATGCGCGAACTGTCGTACCTCAATAAAAAAATAAAAATTACGCTTACAGATTTACGAGAAATTGATGAAGACACTAAAGAAGCGTTTCAAAAAATGTTTTATAGCGAAGGCGGTATTCCTGACTTTGTAGAAATGTTAGACAAAGCAGCAAAAAGACTTCCCCTTTTGCCGAATATTATTTTTACCGAAGGCGTTCATAAAGAAGCCAACGTAGCTGTTGAAGTCGCTTTAATGTATAATGACAGCTATACCGAAAACATTTATTCGTATGTTAATAACATTAACACCATCGAAGGAGGAACACACGTTGCAGGGTTTAGAAGAGCCATTACCAGAATTTTTAAAAATTATGGAGACAGAGAAAAATTATTTGAAAAAGCAAAAGTAGAAATTGAAGGAGAAGATTTTCGAGAAGGCTTAAGCACTGTCATTTCTGTTAAAGTTCCGGAACCACAATTTGAAGGACAAACAAAAACCAAATTAGGCAACAGTGAAATTGCAGGCATTGTTGATGGCATTGTCAGCAAAGCCTTAGAAGCCTATTTGGAAGAAAACCCCAAAGAAGCAAAAAACATTATTCAAAAAGTAATTCTTGCTGCACAAGCACGCTCTGCTGCAAAAAAAGCACGTGAAATGGTGCAAAGAAAAAGTGTGTTAAGCCTTGGAGGATTGCCCGGAAAATTAGCCGATTGTGCCAACAAAGACCCCATGAAATGCGAACTGTTTTTAGTTGAAGGAGATTCTGCGGGCGGAACAGCAAAGCAAGGAAGAGAAAGAGATTTTCAAGCCATACTGCCTTTAAAAGGAAAAATTTTGAACGTAGAAAAAGCCATGGAGCATAAAATTTATGAAAACGAAGAAATCAGAAATATGTTCGTTGCACTCGGCGTAACCATTGGCACAGAAGAAGATAAAAAACAACTCAACTTAACAAAACTCCGTTATCACAAATTGGTCATCATGACCGATGCCGACGTGGACGGAAGCCATATTGCAACACTCATCTTAACATTTTTATTTAGATACATGAAAGCCCTTATCGAACAAGGATTTGTGTATTTAGCTCAACCACCGCTGTATCTTGTTAAAAAAGGAAAAGAACAAGCCTATGCGTGGACAGAAGAAGAACGCAAAAAATATGTCGAACAATTTGCAAAAGGAAAAGAAGACAGCGTAAACATTCAGCGTTACAAAGGATTGGGAGAAATGAACGCCGACCAATTGTGGAGCACAACAATGAACCCAGAAACAAGAAGTCTAAAACGCGTAACCATTGATAGTGCAGCCGAAGCAGACAGAATTTTCAGCATGCTTATGGGCGACGAAGTGCCCCCACGCAGAGAATTTATTGAAACGCATGCTAAATACGCAAAAATTGATGTGTAGTTAAATACTGAATTCAAACAAATTGAATACTACACCATCAACTTGTTTCGTCTTCTTTTTAAGGTTCAAACGTATTCACCTATCTTGTACAAAATGCTCCAAACCCTTTACAATAAAGCCCTACAATTAGAGTTTTTAACCATTGAAGAAGCCCTGTATTTATATCATCATGCACCGCTCAATGAGTTAATGTTTATCGGCAATCAACTCCGAAAAATCCACGTACCTCACAATAAAGTAACATGGATTATTGACCGAAACGTCAATACCACAAATGTGTGCATTGCAAATTGTAAATTTTGTAATTTTTATAGAATACCCGGACACAAAGAGGCTTACATTACAGACCTTGCCACATATCAAAAAAAAATTCACGAAACATTTCGATACGGCGGTGAACAATTATTATTACAAGGCGGACATCACCCCGATTTAACTTTAGCCTATTATGTCGATTTATTTTCTACGCTAAAAAAACTTTATCCAACACTCAAACTACACGCTTTAGGACCACCAGAAGTTGCCCATATTGCAAAAATTTCACAAAAATCTCACCTTGAAGTTTTAACAGCACTCAAAGAAGCTGGCTTAGACAGCCTGCCAGGACCAGGAGCCGAAATTTTGGTTGATAGAGTGCGAAGGCTGATTTCTAAAGGCAAATGTGCATCGGCAGAATGGCTCGAAATTATGCGTGTTGCCCATCAATTAAACTTAACTACAAGTGCAACCATGATGTTTGGACACGTAGAAACAGTAGAAGAACGCTTTGAACACTTGCAAAAATTAAGAGCCGTGCAAGCACAAAAACCTGAAACTGCAAAAGGCTTTATCGCTTTTATCGCATGGACTTTTCAAGATGTAGATACGCTATTAAGAAAAGTAAAAGGCGTTCACAATCAAACCACATCAGAAGAATATATCAGAATGATCGCCTTGAGTAGACTATTTTTACCGAATATTACAAACATTCAAGTGTCTTGGCTGACAGTAGGCAAGCAAGTCGCCCAATTGTGTTTACACGCTGGAGCAAACGATTTTGGCAGCATTATGATTGAAGAAAATGTAGTGAGTGCTGCAGGTGCACCGCATCGCTTTACCTACAAAGGCATTCAAGAAGCCATCAAAGAAGCCGGTTTTGAGCCACAACTCAGAAACCAACAATATGAATTTCGACCAATTCCTACAACAATAGAAGAACAAGTCATCGATTATTAAAGCACCTTTTTTATTCAAAAAAACGCAATGCATAAAATGGTTATCTTTCTTTATAATATGTTGAATTTTTGATTTTTAAATTTAGTTTGAAAGTGGAATAAAAAATGATACTATTGCGTATATTTACGAGTTGTGCGAAATCTTCAAATACCAACCTATTGAATTAGACACTTATGATAGATGAAAAATACAGAAGTTTAGTAAAGGAAGTAACGAAAGAATACTATAAAGAAGAAAAAAGTGGATTTAATTTTTTTGAAACTATTTCGGGTACTTTTTACAAAGAAAACTTTCATAGTGATATACTGCAATCGCTTTTACGAATAGAAGAATTCTTTTTGATATTTATTGAAAAAGTAATTGTAGATAAAACGCAATTAGTATTCTTTAATTTTAATGACGTAACTTTTGAAAGAGAAAAAGGAAGAATAGATGTTTCAATTATTAATAAGCATCATAAAAGAGTAATTATTATTGAAAATAAAATTAATAATGCAGGAGATACGCCTAGACAATTACCGAAATATATTGAATACTTTGAAAATTTAAAATACGAAATTTCCATAGTCATTTATTTATCAATGGATGGAGATAAAATACCTTCCAAAAATGATTGGACAGAAGACGAAAAAACAAAGTTAAAAACTTTGTATAAATCAATGTCGGCTATGAAGTTAAGTGATAAAATTAGTTTAGAGGAAATATTAAATTCTGTGGTAAATTCAATTTCGAACATTGACCATATAGTATTTATTAGACAATATTTGAAGTTATTAAAGCAACTTTCTAAAGAACAAACAAATTATAATATTATGGAAAAATTTTATATGGAAATTAAAACAAAGCAAGATTTAGATGAATTAATTTCTTTAAAAAGATTGACTAATGACTTGCCAAAATTTAGAGCAACAAGACTTAAAAATAAGTTTGAAAATAATCATTATCCATTTGAAGAAGCATTAATTTGGAAGGACACCACCATGTATTTTAATAAATTGGTAATTAATGAATCTAATTTTGCAATAGATATTGATTGTTATGAAAATTATTACGATGTTAGTTTATTTGATAGAAATTGTGATGATAATTCTACTTCACTAAAATTGATTAAGAATACTGAAATTGAATTACAAGAAAGAGAAAATTCAGACAGATTATATGCAAAATTTTCATTTCCAGAAGAAGAACTGCAATTAGAGTTATTTATAAATAAACTAATTAATGAATTATCTAAATTAAAATAAACTTCGCACAACAGGGGTTTGGCAAAATGGGGGCAGAAGTGCTAAATTGAACATTTGGAATTCTATTTGGCATTTGTGCAAAACTAAACATTTGTGCTTCTAATTCCCCCACTTCGCCAAGCCCCAAAACGTTATGTGCAACCGTATTGGACACAGTCCTTAGCTTCGGCGGAAAGACAAATAAAAAAACACAAAACTAAATGTTATTCTAAGCCCTAATAACCAAATAGGAAAAATTAAAACAAAAACAAATGACTAATTACTCCACCATCGCTCAAATTATAGTTGCTTTATCAATAGTATATGTTTGGGTATTTCGTTTTGATAATATAGTGAAGGAATTTAAACAATATGGCTTGAGTGATTTCACCCGTAGCATAGTAGGGTTCGCTAAAATAGCTTTGTCAACATTGCTGGTTGCAGGTATTTGGCATTCGGATTTGGTACTTATTCCAGCATTATTGATTGCATTTCTTATGTTATCAGCACAATATTCTCACTTTAAAGTGGGCAACCCGTGGCAAAAGCATATACCTTCTCTAATGCTTCTGATACTATGTCTTTTCATTGCGGCTGTATCGCTAAAATTAGTATAGTAATGAATTTACTTAATGTCCTGATTTTAATTTCAAGTCTGTCTTTTATGAGTTATGGAATTGCTTATTTCAAATCACCACAAATGAAAAATGAATTCAAACGCTTTGGGCTTGAGAAAGCAGGAATACTTACGGCAGTTTTAGAATTATTGGGTGCAGTGGGTCTGCTTGTAGGTTTAAAGTTCCATCTTATTTTATTGATTTCCGCAGGAGGCTTAGCACTATTAATGTTTTTAGGTCTTGCAATAAGAATAAAAGTTAAAGATAGCCTTTGGATATCATTACCTGCCTTGTTTTTTATGTTACTAAATTCATACATTTTTTTCATGTCGCTGCCGTATACTAAATAATCTCTTTGTGCAATTGTCTGGCTGGTTAACTTGGAGAAACACTGCTTATAAAATAAAAATCGTAAGTTCGTTTTAAATTCATTATTTACATTGTTCATTTAGGTAATTTTTAAATTAATAACATTATGTTTCAAAAGTTTACAACTACAGATAAATTATTATTTATCTCAGCATTTCTTTCGCTTATTTTTTCCGAAATATTGTATTTCAAAGGAGAAGCAAACGTCGCCATATTTATTGGCATTTGGGTGCCTTCCATACTGGCATTTGGAATTTATTTAAAACTTATAAACAACAAGAAAAATGACTGAAATAATACCATATTTTGCTGGCCTAATTACACTACTATTCGCCGTAGGTTTTTTATTGGCACTAAGAGAAATGAGAAAACAAAAATCCTAAATGCGACAAAGGATTAGAAAAATATTGAGATCTTCAAATCAGGCAGAACTGTAAATAAAATAACAGAAATAGAAAACAGTTTAACATGATTTGACAATATGTCTATTTTTAACTTTAGCGTTACAAAAAATCTTGACCTGACAGCACAAGGGTATGCACATAACAAGGGGTTTGCCAAAATACGGGCTGACGGAAGTTATCTTCGGCTTTTTGTAATTCTATTGTGCTTCATATCTGGCTGGACATTATCTATTTAGCTTTTTGTTGTTAACTTCATCTTCAGTTTTTCAATCATCATCGGTACCGGGCTGACGGAATACTAATTCAAGTACTTTGACAAGCCCTGTCCGTTGCCTGCAATAATACAGCGACACCCTAATACTCAAACCAACTAACAAAAATATAAAACTTAAACTGACAATTTTTACTTTCATTATTGGGACACTTCTCATTTCTTGTGAATCATCAAAACTAAAAAAAGAAGCTGAGACAAAATCAAAAGATTTTTTTGCAGTTCTTAAAGATAGCGATGAAAAGAAATTAGTTGCACTTTACCCCGACTTTGAAAAGTTCGACACTTATTTCAAATCTGATTCAGCGAGGATTAATTTTTCGGCTGAAAAAAAAGGTGTTATAACAGTTTCTGTTCATAATAGATTTACAAATGGTTACGGTAAATTGACAGAAAAAGATATTTCGTTATTTTTCAAAAAGGATTCGACTGGACAATTAAAACTAATTGATTCAAAAGGGCTTTCAGAATTTGCTGAAAAAGATGATTACATCTTTGGCGTTAGCACTGGTTGCATAAATAAAAGCTCTGACACAACCGACCAGCAAATTTTAAAAGCTATTAAAAAAGCAAAAATTGTTATGCTTGACAAAGCAGTAGACGTTTATTTAGAATTAAAGAGCCAAATCAAAGTGGTAAATTGGACTTGGGAATCAGGTTATGGTGGTTCAGGTTCTGGCAAAGGGATTGTAAAAAATGGTTCGACATTTTCAGTTCCTAAACTCAAATACAAAGTGACATATAAAAACGGTCAAGGCGATGAAATTACATCTGACGATGGCTACATTACTTATGATGTAATTGAAGCTGGTGAAAGCAAATCATTCAGTTTCTATACAAGTTATATTGGCAACGCATCAAGAGCATCCATTGACCTAACATTCGATGAAGACCTAATTTATAAGTATTTAGCAAAAAAAGATTGGACAGGAAAAGAATGTGATGAATATTTCAAGAAAAATCCTGAAAAGTTGAAAGAGCTTTAAGACAAATTACTGCAGGCAACAAGCGGTTTGCCAAAATGGGGGCAGACGGAAGGAAGCCGTGTTTCAACATTTGTTTTTCAATTTTGCTTTTGTTCTGGCTGGACATTAATAATTAAGCTAAGTACAAGAACTCTTTGCAAAAGCCATTTTTGGGTTAGGTGCTTTTTAAATTAGGTTGTTTTGAGAATTTTCGTTTTAAAAAGCGTAAGCATAAGCATGAATTAATGTTTATTTTTTGTTGTTTGAATGGGTTTGATTTTTTTTTGACACACGTATCCCATTAAGCTACCTGTTTTGACAATTGTTTCAATAAAAACTCTGTTCTAAAAATATTATACATCACTACATTCATCATAAAACTTAACTTATTTCTGAGTAAGTTTTTTGCTCTTGCTTGTTGATAATGCAAGCGTGTTTTAATATACGCAAAACAATGTTCTACGCGAGACCTTACTTTACTCCATTG
>JAVKMO010000027.1:0-201686 GCA_031539345.1 Chitinophagales bacterium
AAACAAGCAAACCCATTCAAACAACAAAAAATAAACAGTAATTCATGCTTATGATCATGCTTTTTAAAACGAAAATCCTCAAAACAACCTAATTTAAAAAGCACCTAACCAAGAAATGGCTTTTGCAAAGGGTTCTTTTATATACAGTGTTTTGTTTGTGTTTGAAGGAATACGAAAAAGAATCTTTAATGTAAAATGTATTTGTATTGGTTGATTGTTTTTCTAAACATACGGTATCGTTTCTACGTTGCTTAATGATGTGGCTTTTTAGCCTAATTTGGTAACCTAAAAAGTTTTCTTCAACATCTGTAGAATCTATCAAAACAAGATCAATTTGAAAATTGCTTTGGTTATGATTTCCAATTACTCTTCTAGTTTTTTTTTACTATGATATTATTGTTGGTTGTATCTAAATCGAACTGGTTCAGAAAGTAAGACAATTGACCATTGTGATACATTGTAGGCACTCGTACATTTGGGCTAAAGGAAATTGAAATTGTTCTTTTCTGCTGTGATTCTGGGAGTGGGGGTTCTTGATAAATGAAAAGGTCTATATTTTTATAATCTAATTTAACGTTTTTGTTTTTCGATTTTTTTGATTTTGTGTAATATTCTATTGGTCCAATTGACACATACTGCACTTTTTGATCTGCTATAATATATCTTTTGAGATATCCTTTCAGAATCTGATACGAATATTTTTGTTTATCAGAAGCAACCTCTACAGTCGGCAAGGTAGTAATCTTAAAAGTGTCTATCGATTGGTTAAAACAATAGTTTTTCAAACTAAATAGATAGACTGTGAAAACACACACTTGAGACAAACGAAACATTCAGAGATTGAATTATAATTGTAAATAAATGTGGGGAAACAAAATTGTCCCCCCACTAAATCTTTTAGAGGCAGAGTTTATTTACATGCTCCCCATCCAAAAGAGGTATTTCCTTTTATTCCATCTCCAACGCCATCAATATGGCAAATTCCAAAAAAATTAATACAGGCACCGCCTTCAATTTCTCTCATTTCTTCTTTTGTCATTTCTTGAAGCCCAAGCGCTTCGATGTTTAGATTTTTCATAAAATATAAATTTAAAAATTACTGCTCTCTTTGAAGTTGAGTATTTGTATCTTAGTGAGAGCAAAAAACTAAAATAAAAATACACAAAATTTGTTTTCTGCAGATAAACAATTTTGTTGAGGCAAAGGTTCTTGATTAGTGGTAGAACCAAAAGTTCTACCAAGATTTAATTGTTTATTTTTTGAATATTGTGATTAGCTGGATTCTATAAAATTCAGATAGGAGAGGAGAGTTCTTTGGCGAAAACGCAAACGTGTTCATTCAAGAAAATAATCAACAGGCTCAAATGGCAAATACGATGAATGTATCTAACAACCAACTAGAACAATTCGTCGCAGAATACAAAAATATGATAGCAGAATATAAAGAAAGGGTCGCTCAACAGAACGAAAAAATAAAACGCCGTGATGAAAAAATTGAAGAGCTGAAAATTCAACTCGAAAATTCCTCCAAAACGGAATTTGTAAATTTCATAATTGCGGATAAAAACAATTCTGTTGAGGCAAAAAGTGGCGTTTTTTCTGCCTGTGCTTTTTACATCAATCTGTTATTTTTTGAATAATGCCGCCGCCAATAACATCGTCATTGTCATAAAATACAGCACTCTGACCAGGAGCAATGCCCTTTACTTGTTGTGTGAAAAGAACTTTTAAAGAGTTTGATGAAAGGTGTTCTAACCTTGCTGTCGCTCCAAAATCGCGGTATCTTATTTTTATTGTTGCAAGAAAATCTGGTGCGACAATTTCTTGCTTAATCATATTTAAATTTGTAATTAACATTTCACTTTCTAACAATTCATCTTCGCTGCCTAAAACAACAACATTTTCTTGTGGCAAAATCTCTAATACAAAAACAGGTTTGCCAAAAGTAACGCCCAAACCTTTGCGTTGACCGATTGTAAAAAATGGATAGCCTTGATGAGAACCAATAATTTCGCCTTTTGTGTTTTTAAAAACGCCATTTGCAAGTTGTGCTTCTAAAGCAGGATTTTGTTGAAGTAAAAATTTGCGGTAATCGTTATCAGGAATAAAACAAATTTCATAACTCTCTTTTTTTTGAGACAAAGCAATGAGTCCTTTTTGTTTCGCCAATTCACGCACTTCTGTTTTATACAAATTGCCAAGTGGAAAAATTGTTTTTTTCAATACATCTTGTGTTAATCCCCATAGTACATAGCTCTGATCTTTACTCAAGTCTTTTGCTTTTGATAAAACATATCGTTCTTTTTCATGGCGAATTTTGGCATAATGTCCCGTTGCAATAAAATCACACTGTAAAGCATTGGCTCTTTTTAATAGTGCCTTCCATTTAATATGCGTATTGCACAAAACACAAGGATTGGGCGTTCTACCCGCCACGTATTCACTAATAAAATTTTGAATCACATCGGTTGTAAACTCTTCTCTAATATCCAAAATATAGTGCGGAAATCCATATTGAACGGCAATGCTTCGAGCATCATTAAACGCATCTAAATCGCAACAGCCAGTTTGTTTTTGTCCTGTGCTTGTGCTATGGCTTGCATAGTCCCAAGTTTTCATTGTAATGCCAATCACTTCATAACCTTGTTCTTTCAACAATATCGCCGCAACGCTACTGTCAATTCCGCCACTCATGGCAACTAAAACACGCTTATTATTTTGCATATATTTTTTGCCCAATAATAACGATGAAAATAGAGAAAAGACTTTTTTTGAAAATAAAATCTTTATTTTTGAATTATGGATAATACGAAAGACACGATAGAAACATTGATTGCAGGTGGAGTTTTGGGAACAGCCATTGGGGCTTTGTTATCAAAAGACAAAGAAGAGGGTGCTGTTATTGGGGCTTTGTTGGGTGCTGCAATTGCTGCTACTGCAAAAGCAAGTGAAGACGCAAAAAAAACGACTATTCCACAACTCATCAAAGAGGGTGAAAATTTATATGAGGTAAATGCTAAAGGAGAAAAACGGTTTATTAAAAAGCTCAAAAAAAATATGACTCCTTTGCCATTACAATTCAAGTTAAAATAAATGATTGCAAAACGCATGAGGGTATTTGCGGGTCCGAATGGTTCTGGTAAAACAACCATGTTTAAACGTATGCTTACTGAGACGAAAGTCAATTTAGGCATTTATGTCAATGCAGATGAAATCGAAGTTTCATTAAAGAAAAACAAACAAATTAATTTGTCTATTTTCAACATCATGATAAGCGATGAGGTGGTAAAAGATTTTTTTAAGCAAAGTAGCTTTTCGCCTATAAAAAGAAAAGAACCAGATTTATACACCAAAATACATACTGAAAATAATATTTTATCAACCACGGCGGTTGTAGATTCTTATCTGTCTGCAGACTTAGCGGAACTGATTCGCCAACAATTATTAGCCAATGACATTGCATTTACCTATGAAACAGTAATGAGCCATCCGCATAAAATTGAATTTTTGAAAAAAGCTCGCAACAAAGGGTTTAGAGTTTACTTATATTATGTTGCAACAGAAGATCCTATAATAAGTACACAACGAGTAAATATAAGAGTTGAACAAGGTGGGCACTATATTACTCCAGATGTAATCAAAAACAGATATTACAAAAGTCTCAATAATTTAAAAGAGGCTATCAAACAAACCCATAGAGCGTATGTTTTTGACAATACAAATTCGCAAGGTAACCTCATTGTAGAAATTACTAATGGAATAGACGTTGCCTTGAATGATGCTGTAGAAACACCGCTTTGGGTTGTTGAATGTCTTATGAAATAAGACATCTTGTCTTTCAAATTTTTTCTATTTGTAAGGCTATTCTTCTAACTTATTTGCATACCAAATTGAACCATTCACGGTGTTTTGTTTTGCACCGCTTGCACTTTTCAAAACATTAAAAGATTCTCGCCAACGAAGAATGCCGATTAAACACATCGTTAGTGCCTCTTTAAATTGAATGACATTGTCGTCTGGCACAACAATTTTAATTTCTACTTGACTTAATTGTTCTTGTATGCACTGTACTAAAAAATCATTGTAAGCACCTCCGCCACTGATGAGCATAGTTTCATTTGTAAGGCTAATTTGTTCTTGTTGTTGTATTTGTTGTATTGCCGCTTTAATTTTTTGGGCGATAAAATGATAGTACGTTCTCAACTTGTCATTCACGTCAATATCTGTGAGACTCTCGAAATAGGCAATCAAATTTTTACCTAAATGATTGGATAAAGATTTAGGGTAAGGTTGTTGAAAATAGTGCGTGCTTTCATTTAGAGAACGCAATATTTCTTCGTTAATTTTTCCTTGTTGTCCAGCTTGTCCATTTGTGTCCATTGGCAAATTTATTTCTTGCACAAGTGCATTACAGACTGCATTGGCTGGGCAAATATCCAAAGCAATGACCTTGTTGTTATGATGAAACGAAAGATTGGCAATGCCACCAAGATTTAAAAATAATTGTTGGGTAGAAAATAAAAGTTGTTCTCCAATAGGCACAATCGGGGCACCTTGTCCTTGATATGCCATATCTATAGCTCTTAAATTGTCTATCACAGGAAGTTGAATTTGTGCTGCAATATTTGCACCACAACCAAGCTGTGCAGTAAACCCTTTTTCTGGACTATGAAATGTTGTATGTCCATGAACAGCAACAAAATCAACCTGATATGCTAATTTATTTTGCTCAATAAAATTGTTGATGCACTCGCCGATATAAACGCCATATTGTTTGTGTAAGTATAAATAATCAAACGTATGCAATTGCGTGGATTGACTTAATCGTTGTTGCCAATTTTGGGTAGTGGGAACGCACATTGCTGCTAAAATTGTTGAAGACCATGTGCCACTTTTTTCTGTTATGTGGGTATACACAATATCTATGCCATCTAAAGAGCTTCCACTCATTACACCAATTACTTTATACGTCATGGTTCATATGTGTTCGTACGCTTACCAAAATTGTTTTCTGTTTAGGCGATTTTCGATGATGACAAATAACAAACCAATCAATGCACCGCCCAAATGTGCCACACGAGCAATGCTGTCTAACATTGATCCGCTATATTGAGACCGCCATAAATAAATCACCTCAATTAAAATGTAAATTGTTACAAACCATTTTGCCTTTACAGGAATAAAAAAATAAACGTGCAAATAAGTGTTCGGAAACAAATAACCAAAGGCTGCCAAACAACCAAAAATAGCACCAGAAGCACCAACAGTAGGAATGTTAATGACACGATTTATTTCCTCCCAAGCAAGGGTTTGATTTTCTTGAGAATAAGTTTTTAATTCTTGTGTAACTGCAGCTAAAAATTGACTTTGAGAATACGCCATAAAGAGTAAGTGCAACAATCCGCCACCAATACCACAGATTAAATAAAAGCGAATAAATTTTTTTGTTCCCCATACGTTTTCCAAAATTGCTCCAAACATCCACAACGCAAACATGTTAAAAAACAAGTGCGTAAAATCAGCATGAATAAACAAATACGTGATGAGTTGATACACTTTAAAATAATCAGAATGAAAAGTATGTAGCTCCAAATAGGTATAAATAAACTCGCTACTATATACCCCAAACGTAACTTTTGCTAAATACAACAACCCATTGATAATGAGCAAATTTTTAATCGCAGTAGGCAAAATATCAAATCGTTGTGGGCTAATATTGTTCATATATTTTTTTATTGGCGAATATATTTTTTTATACAAGCCTTCATTTGTGTATAAAAATACTTGTAGAAATAGATGTAAATAGTGCAGATAATTACATTCGCCCCCGTTTTAAAAATCTTTTTGTATGAGCTCACATTCTAAAGTTGATAAAATTTCTTTTGCAGGATTGCTCATTGCGTTGGGAATTATTTATGGTGACATTGGCACGTCTCCTTTATATGTGTTTAAAGCCATTGTTGGCACGAATTCCATTTCTTCAGATTTAATTTTGGGAAGTCTTTCTTGCATTATTTGGACACTCACTTTACAAACAACAATTAAGTACGTTATCCTTACGCTACGTGCAGACAACAATGGCGAAGGAGGCATTTTTTCTTTGTATGCACTCATTCGCAGGTATGGAAAATTTATGGTTTATCCGGCTATGGTTGGCGGGGTTGCCTTAATCGCTGATGGCATTATTACGCCACCAATTTCTGTTGTATCAGCTGTTGAAGGTTTACAACTTTTACCAGGTATGCACGGCATTAGCGATAACACGATTGTAATCATTGTTGTTTTTATTTTAAGCATTTTATTTTTTGCACAACAATTTGGCACAGAATATATCGGCAAAGCCTTTGGTCCAATTATGTTTATTTGGTTTTTGCTTTTGGCAATTTTGGGCATACAACATATACAAGACAATTACAATATTTTAAAAGCATTTAATCCCGTTTATGCCATACGGTTATTAACGAGTGGCGGCGGTAAGGGGTTTTGGATATTAGGAGCCGTTTTTTTATGCACCACAGGGGCAGAGGCTTTATATTCAGATTTAGGACATTGTGGACGCAGAAATATTCGCCTCACGTGGATGTTTGTAAAAAGTTGCTTAATTTTTAATTATTTGGGACAAGGTGCATGGCTGTTAAATCAAGAAGGTAAACTGATTGATTTTAGTACTGTCAATCCATTTTATAGTTTGATGTCACCGTCTTTTTTAGTCATTGGAATTTTAATTGCAACAATGGCTGCCATCATTGCCAGCCAAGCCCTCATATCAGGCTCATTTACGCTCATTGGTGAAGCCATGCGACTCAACTTGTGGCCAAAACTTAAAATCGTTTTTCCAACAAAAGAAAAAGGCCAAATTTATATTCCGTACATTAATTATTTATTATGGGCAGGTTGTATTTGCGTTGTATTTTATTTTAGAAAATCGTCCAACATGGAAGCCGCTTATGGCTTATCCATTTGCGTTTGTATGATTATGACCTCTATTCTTTTTGCTTATTACTTACGTGTAAAACGATTTGCTTGGGTGTATGTGGGTCTTTATTTACTCGTTTATTTAAGCATAGAATTTTCTTTTCTCATTGCCAATTTGGTAAAGTTTTTTCATGGCGGTTATATCACACTTATTGTTGGCAGCCTTTTATTTGTCGTTACTTTTGTTTGGTACAGAGCAAGAAAAATTAAAAACCGTTACGTTGAATTTGCAGAATTAGAAACGTATCTCGCCCCATTAGAACAATTGAGCAGAGACCAAGGCGTTCCTAAATATGCAACCCATTTGGCTTATATGGCAAGTGCCAATATTCCTAATCAAATCGAATACAAAATTTTACATTCTATTTTTAATCGCAAACCAAAACGAGCAGACATTTATTGGTTTGTTCATTTAGACACTTTAGACCAACCCTACGGACAATCTTACAAAGTGATTACGTATAAAAAAAATGACGTTTATAGAATTGATTTTAAAATAGGCTTTCGTGTACAGCCGAGAGTAGATTTGTTTTTTAGACAAGTGATCGAAGATTTAAAAAAAACAGAAGAAATTTCTTTTGACAATAAATACGAAACCGTTTTAAATAAAAACATCATTGGCGACTATCGTTTTATTGTCATCGAAAAATTTTTAAGCAACGACAACGAACTGCCTTTCTTTGAACGCTTGGTTATGCGAGTGTATTTTTTACTCCGCCATGCAAATATTTCTGAAGAGAAAAGTTTTGGCTTAGATGCTAATAATGTTCGTGTTGAAAAGTTTCCTTTGGTCATTTCTACGCTTTCTTGTGACACAAGCCTCATTAGAAAAACATAATTTCAACAGGGCGTTCTTTCTCATTTTTATTCTCATTTTGTGTTGCTTCCAAAATGAAAAATTAAATTTTGGCAATTAGCGTAAAAAAATACATTCGCTACTCTTTATTTTTTATTCAAACCAATCAATTTTTACCATGCAAGATTACGAATTAATGGTGATTTTGTCCCCGCTTCTTACAGAGGAAGCCTGTGCTCAATTGCAAACTAAGTACACCAACTTAATTAAAGAAAACGGTGGATTAGTAGAGTACACGAATTTTTGGGGATTGAAAACACTGGCCTTTCCTATTCAAAAAAAAACCAGCGGTTTTTATTGGGTAGTAGAATACAAAGCGCCATCCGACACTAATGAAAAATTGAAAACTCAATTTTTACGAGACGATTCTGTTATTCGTCACCTCATTACAAAATTAGATAAACACGCTGTTGCGTATAATCTAAAAAAGAGAAAAATTGCTTCTTAACGAACGGCTCAAACTGTTCACAAAAAAAAATTATGGCACAGAATAAAGACATTAAATACCTCACTACACAGAAGGTAGACAATAGAGAAAAAAAATATTGTCGCTTTAAAAAAATGGGCATTCATTATATTGACTATAAAGACCCAGAATTTTTGAAGAAATTTTTAAACGAACAAGGAAAAATGTTGCCACGTAGAATTACTGGTAACTCTTTAAAATTTCAACGCAAAATTTCTAATGCGATAAAAAAATGCAGACAAATGGCACTCTTGCCTTATGTTACAGACCTTTTAAAATAACCCTTCATTCTCTACAATATGCAATTGATACTTATACAAGACGTGAACCATTTGGGTGCAATAAATGAAATCGTCAAAGTTAAAAATGGTTATGGCAGAAACTACCTTATACCCCAAAAGTTTGCCATCGAAGCAACGCCTTCAGCACTTAAACAATTAGAAGAAAAAATAAAAATCATTACCAAAAAAGAAGAAAAAATGTTGGCGGAAATCCAACAGGTAATGCAACAATTATCGGCTTTAAAACTTTTGTTAAAAACCAAAGTCGGCACAACAGGAAAAATTTTTGGTAGCATTAGCACCGTGATGATTGCTCGACAAATGAAAGAACAATTAGGCTATCAAATTGAAAGAAAAAGAATTAGCATTCCTGAAACGATTAAAGAAATTGGCGTTTATGAAGGAGAAGTGAATTTTGGAAAAGATAAAATAGCGAAATTTTCTTTTGAAATTATTGCAGAATAATTGACCTATAGAGAATGTGCGATTTTATGCACTCCTTTTTGTACAATAAAAATACTCTTGTTCTTATTCATTGAAATGATTTTCTTTTATTAGACTGAATTAAAATTATTCTTTTATGTTAACAGCACACAGCCAACAATTAAACGTTGCAAACCCTTGGAGTGGAGGAAAAAGCCCCTATAACGTGAGTTATGGAAAAATTATGATTTGGTTTTTTCTTGTTAGCGATGCGTTCTCTTTTGGAGCATTGTTAATTTCATTATGGACAAACCGTTTTTCATTGACCTCTTGGCCAGACCCCAACGAAGTGTTTAGCTCTTTCCCTTTTATGGGACACACTTATTTGCCATTGATGTTTGTTAGTTTAATGACTTTCATCTTAATTGCTAGCTCTGTAACTATGGTTATGGCGGTGCAAGCGGGTCATAATATGGATAAATCAGGCGTAACAAAATGGATGATATGGACGATTATTGGCGGTGCAGCTTTCTTAGCTTGCCAAGCGTGGGAATGGAATCACTTGTATCATCAAGGAGCTTGGTGGGGTAGTAACCCATTTACAAATGTTGATGGAACAGTGGGAACGCCAGCCTTTACAAATTATTTTTTCACCGTAACCGGCTTTCATGGTTTTCACGTTTTTACAGGCGTATTATTTAATATCATGGTTTTAGTCAATACCCTAAAAGGCACGTACGAAAGAAGAGGACATTATGAAATGGTTGAAAAAATTGGCTTGTACTGGCACTTTGTAGATTTGGTGTGGGTATTCGTATTTACTTGCTACTATTTATTGTAACAATTTATTCTTCATCATAAATTATTTTCTATGTCGCACGATACATCATCGAAAAAAAAACTCATGAAAGTGTTTTGGATTTTATTGGTTATCACCATTATTGAAATTGTATGGGGTATGTTTATCAGCCATGGACTTCCAAAATTTATCAATGCCTTATTCTTTTTGAGTTTTACACTCATTAAAGCTGGTTATATTGTAGCAGAATTTATGCACTTAAAGTATGAACATAAGGCTTTTAGAATGGCGATTTTAGTTCCTTTAGTGTTTTTTTTCTGGTTCATTATTGCCTTTTGTTATGACGGAGGAGCATTTTTAGAAAACAAAAAAAAGTTCAATTCTGAAACAACGCTAAAAGCAAATTCTACAACAGACCATCAAGCACATCACTAATTGCGATTGCTTTTATATCAATCTAAAAGGGTTTTCATTCTTTTACAAAACCCTTTTAAAACTCAATTCAACAGGTGTTAATTTTGCCAAAAAAAGTGTTTGCTCATTTTGCAATTTAACAGATTAAACGGAGTTTAATTTATGCAAAACATATTTCTTCTAGGCACAAGTACTTTGTCAATTAGCATTTTGCATACACTCACAGGACCTGACCATTATTTACCTTTTATTGTTTTGTCTAAATCGAAGCGTTGGAGTTTGCAAACAACTCTTTTGTGGACTTTGATTTGTGGCATAGGACATTTGGCAAGCTCTGTTGTATTAGGTTTGTTCGGCGCTTGGTTGGGTTGGACAATGAGCACGTTGTTGCACATTGAAAGTAACAGAGGAACTTGGGTGGCATGGATTTTTATTGTGATTGGATTGGCTTATACAATATGGGGATATTGGAAAATTAATCGCGTTCATCAGCATTTTCATATCCAAGACAACGAAGTGTATGTACACCAACATCAAAACCAAAAAGGTAAAAAAACAACTCTTTGGGTTTTGTTTATTGTATTTGTTTTAGGGCCTTGTGAACCTTTAATTCCCTTGTTATTTTCGACCGCAAACGAACAATCTATTTCTACTTTATTATTTGTATTAGTCTGCTTTTCCATCGGAACTTTAGTCAGCATGCTCCTTATGGTAGTGGCAGGTTTTTATGGTTTAGGGTGGATGAAAAAAACGAATGCATTAGAAAAATACATTCATTGCATTGCTGGTATCACCATTTTAATCAGCGGATTAGGTATGTTATTATTAGAATGGTAACGTCCTCAACCACTTACGTATGACTTGGCAAAGTTGTATCAAAGGATTTCAAGCCTATTTAATTTTAGAGCGTTCCTTATCAGCAAACACAATTGCAGCCTACATCAACGACGTTGAAAAATTACATACCTATTGTACCCTTCAGGCTATTTCTAAACAACCGACACAAGTTACACTTGACGATTTGCAAGCCTGCGTAAAATATTTTCATGACTTAGGTCTGCATGCACGTTCTCAAGCAAGAATTATCTCTGGTATCAAACATTTTTTTCAGTATTGCATTATCGAACAAATTGTCAAAGAAAATCCCAGCGAATTATTAGAAGCACCCAAACTGCCGAAATACCTTCCTGATGTATTGGCATTTGCAGAAATTGAACACATGATTCAATGCATTGATTTAAGCCACGTCAATGGCACACGTAATAAAGCAATGCTCGAAGTATTGTATAGTTGTGGATTGCGTGTAAGCGAGTTGATAGACCTTAAACTTTCGCATATTTATAGTGCAGAACAAATTATAAAAGTGATTGGTAAGGGCAATAAAGAGCGTCTTATTCCGATTGGCGATAGTGCCTTAAAGCAAGTTCGGCTGTATGTGGAAACGGATAGAAAAAAAGCAACTTTTGTAGAAAAATATAGTGATATGGTTTTTGTTTCTGCTGCGGGCAAGCCGATTAGTCGCGTGATGGTTTTTTATATTATCAAAGCATTCGCTAAACAAAGCGGCATACAAAAAGAAATTTCACCGCATACTTTTCGTCATTCTTTTGCAACGCATTTAATTGAAAACGGAGCTGATTTACGCGCCATTCAAGAAATGCTCGGACACGAAAGCATCGTAACGACAGAAATTTATACACATTTAAATAAATCTTTTTTGCGTGATACGCTACAAAAACACCATCCGAGGTATCGGTAAAATTCGGCTTATTTTAAGGCAATGATGCTTAGAATAATGCCAATTGCACTACCAACGATGATAATTGTCCATTTCAGGCTTTCTATTTTTTGGTTTGATATTGACTATTTGTGTATTGATATTGTCTAATGTACTTATCGTTACTGATACACTCTGATATAATCTATTTCGAGTGTTGCCGATGTAAAATTAGGGTCGATCGTTTGACCGAAATGTCCGCCTAAAGCCATGTTTATCAACAAGAAAAAATTGTGATTGAAGGGAAACTTGTTTTTGTTTTTAAAAGTGAAAAAAGGAACCTTATCAACAGAAATTGTAATTGTTTTTGGCGACCATTCTAATTGATAGAGATGAAATTCGGTAGAAGCCGTCGGTATCATTGTGGTCAATCCATTACCATTGTCTCCGTATCGTTCAGGATAATGCAAAGTGCCATACACTTTATTTTGTTGTCTGCCTACATGTTCCAAAATATCTATTTCGCCACATTGTGGCCATTTTGATTTAGGATGAAAAGTTTCGCCAAGCATCCATACTGCAGGCCACGTGCCTACGCCCATTGGCACTTTTGCACGCACTTCTACTTTGCCATATTGAAACATAAATTTTTTGTAGGAGTGTAGCCTCGCAGAGGTGTATTTTGCGTTCTCGTAATTTTCTTTTTGGGCAATAATTTTTAATACGCCTTTCTGCACAATCGCATTGTTTGTTCTGTTTGTATAATATTGCTCTTCGTAGTTGCCCCAGCCGTTATTGCCTAAATCATAAGACCATTTTGTAGAATCAGGGGCACCATCAACATTAAATTCATCTGACCAAACAAGTTGAGAAAAATTTGATTGATGATTTTTTTGTTGATGAATAATTGTGTTGCTATCTGCTGATAGTAAAAGTAAAGAAGCAAAAAGAGAAGATAAAAACATCGATTTTGAAAATTGAGATGGCGAAAAATTATTTATTGATACACTCTAACATAATCTATTTCCATAGTAGAGCAATTAAAATTTGTAGGAATATTGCCACCTAAAGTGCCATCCATAGCCACGTTCAGAAGGAGAAAAAAGTTTTGATTGTAAGGGACACTTGCATTATTTGTAAACGTGTGAAATAAATTGCCGTCCACAAAAAATTTAATCTGTGTACTATTCCATTCCATTGCGTAAACATGAAAGGCACTCGTTGCATTTGTAATTGTTGTCCTTTGTACAACAGCATTGCCGGCAGAATTTCCTGGATAATGCAAAGCACTAATGATCGTATTCGGATCGTTGCCCACGTGTTCCATGATGTCGATTTCGCCGCAAGCAGGCCAACCTGCTGCAGAGCTAAAATTAGAACCTAACATCCATATCGCAGGCCATGTGCCTCCACCAGCAGGCAATTTTGCTTTTACTTCTACTTTTCCATATTTAAAATTAAAAAGGGTTTGTGTTTTTATGCGTGCTGAAGTATAAGAACGTCCTTGATAGCTTTCTTTGATTGCTGTTATTTTTAAAATGCCGTCTTTTGCGGTAACGTTTTTTTGGAGATTGGTATAGTATTGAGCTTCGTTATTTCCCCATCCGCCACTACCTGTACCGACATCATAAGTCCAATTTTTGCTACATGGCGGCCCATCTGTATTAAATTCGTCTGCCCAAACTAAAGTAGCAAAATTGCCTGTACCTGCATTTCCTGTTACTCCGCTATTTGCACAAGCAACGGGATTGGCTGTTTCAGTATTGCCACACACTTCTACTGTTTCTCCGCCTGTGTCGTCAGTCGTGGCTTCAAAAATGTGATACCATTTTAAAGCACCCGTTGGGGTTTGTTGAATGCCCGCTACTGACAATTTAGTGTCTGTTAGTTCTATAATTTCATATTCTGTAACACCTGCAAAATAAGACAAGGTGCTTGAAGACACACTCAGCATCTTTTTTCCAGCACTGTTTTTATATATTGAAAAATTTGAATTTGTTTTTATTTTATTGTTAACAGCTCTGCATTCATCATTGTTTTGTGATGGATTTGCTGTTGGATACAAGCCTTTTACTTCTTGCCAGTTGATGCGTATTTGTTGATTAGAACCTGTATTTAATCGATACGAAAAGTCAGACCCAAAAGTTAATAAATCATCTTCCATACAAGGAGATATAGCAGACTCTGAGGCTGAATAATAATCAGGAAAATTTTTATTGGGGTCGCCAACGCCAAAATAATTTGTTTCTGTTTTTTTCCATTTCCACGTTTTACGATTTCCTTTTGTTAAAAACTGTAATTCTTGTGTTAGTTCAAATTTAACGCTCACCTCTATATTGAGAGAGTCTTTTTGATACAATCCTCCGTTGCCATAAGCAATGACATAGACTTTGTATTTTCTTTTGCCGGGTTTGGTATAAACGTTAGTTGCCTTTCCGTTTGCCGAAATAAAAGGCACGGTAGCGTCTTCTTCAAATAAATAATGATACACGTTCGCGTCATCTGCTTGGGCTACAAACTCAACCTTTCCAGATTCATCTTGGCTGATGGTTGTAGATATGCTCAATTTTGATGGCGTAACCAAGTTGCCTAAACGGTATGTTTTGTTGCAAAAAATAAAAAGACAAACAAACAATAACAATAAAAAAAAGATACGAATGGTTTTTAGGGTTTGCATAAATCATACATTTTAAATGAAGGGTATTGTTTGCTTGTCTTTTGGATACTTAAAAAAATTAGTAGAAATAAACGTTGTCGATATAGACAGCTTGACCACCAGCCAAATCATCTACAGGGTCAATCAATACTTGGTGTAGTGTAGTTGATAACCCAGAGAAATTACTAAGAGGGATATCCATACTCACCCAACTTCCTTCGGCAATAGCTGACCATGCGGTAGTAGCTTCGTATGTAGCACTACTATTCGTATTTACGAGTTTCACTAAAACGCCAGCTCCTGTGGTTGGTTTTTTAGATACCCAAATATCATAATGTAATTTTGTTTTTCCTGTAATGTCTATTGATGAAGTAAGAGCAAATGGTAAAAAATTTGGCGTTTTCTTCACAGCGTTTCCGGCTATTGTTTCTTCTGTTACAGTCTCACCCCAGCCTGGATTTGTACTACTCGCAACATTCGTGTAGGCATTACTATACAAGCTAATAACATTTGCCGCATCTGTTGTAGGTGCTGTAGGAACTGTTATTGGAGCTGCTGCTGCAGCAGGGGGTGTTCCTATGCCAAAAAAATAAATATTGTCTAAATAGAGCGTTCCGCTACCTACTACTTTCATTTGGATAACATTTGTCAAATTAACCGCCGTAAAACTTGATAGTGGAATATCTATACTGCCCCATTGATTTTTAGTAGTTACCGGTACTGTTACCAATGTTTCTCCTCCTCCTATTATTGTTATTTTAAAGTCATTCATATCAGGCGTCCAATAATCTACGTGCATGGTTGCTTTGGTAGATAAATTGACAGATGTAAATTCTGTGCCTTGATAGTTGAGATTGGCATATTTGATGACTTTGTTTCCAGCTATTGTTTCTTCAGAATATGTAGTTGCTTGGCCCCAACCTGGATTCCAATTTGTAACTGTAATGCCAGCAGTATAAGTCTCGCTATACAAACTAATCACATCTGCCGCAGTTGTTGTAGGTGCTGTAGGTGCTGTTGTTGGAGCTGCTGCTGCAGGTGGAGCTGTTCCTACTACTTGTGTAATGTCATCAAAATAATAAACCGCGCCGTTGCCTGCGGCTCCGTTATCAAAAATGACTACTAATTTTTTGTA
Source organism: Chitinophagales bacterium (assembly GCA_031539345.1). Classification (GTDB taxonomy): domain Bacteria; phylum Bacteroidota; class Bacteroidia; order Chitinophagales; family Chitinophagaceae; genus JAVKMO01. The sequence goes on from JAVKMO010000027.1 coordinate 15,723, forward strand.
TGCAGGTGTGCCTGTTGGTCCAAAATAAAATTCGATGTCTTGCCATGTATTCGCGGCAGTGATAGTAAATTCTTTTTCGATGTTTGCTGGAGTGCCTTCCAATTTTAATAACACTTTTTTTCCTGCAACTGGGCTATATACTTTCATTTTGATTGCTTTGTTGGTTGTAAAGTCGATATTCGCATTTAAAGTATATGCAATACCTGCCCAAGTTGTCGCACCGCCTTTGGTATATTTCGCCACTTTTGTAGAAGTGTTTACGCCTGTTTTAGAAGGGTTGTCTGCTAAAGCATATTCACCACCATCAAAACCTGCCCATCCGCCATAATCTGTATTGGCAGTTTCAAAGGTCATAGGTAAAGTTGCTGCTGTTAGGGTTACAACGTCTGCTTGGGTGATATCATCAATATAAAACGTTGTGCCGTCTATAACGTCATACACAAATGTTATTCTTTGATATGTTTGGGTTAAATCAACAGCAGAAAAATTAAACGTAATTTCTTCCCAAGTGTTCGCCGCAGTTAAAGTTTGTGTTACGGTTTTGTTGATGTTTCCGTCGGTTTTGTTTTCTAATTTGATACTAATTTTTTGTCCCGCGACAGTGCTATAAATTTTTATTTTGATTCCTTTTTTAGTAGCAAAATCAATCGGGTCTTTTAGCGTAATATGTGCGCCGCCCCAAGTTGAAGAGCCTGTTGCAGGTTCTACAATTTTTAACACTTTTCCAGTTGTGTTTAGCCCTGTTTTGCTTGGATTATCAACTATTGATGCGGTTGTAGTTGCGTCATTACCGCTTGATGCACTTGAAAAGCTCACTGTTTTGTAAATGATATTCGTGTCTTCAAAAGTAATCGGCAACACAATGTTTGAATCTTTTGTTGTTGTATTGGTTGGGGTTGGGGGTACTACTGTTGGCGTTGTTTCATTTTTAGAGCAACTGAATACCAATACTGCAATACCACAGATGAATAGTGATTTTAAGTTCATAAAGATTTGTTTTAAGTGAATAAAAATTCGATAAAAGGGTTTGTGTCAATAAAGAAGGATTGTTTGTCTTGACTACGGAAAGTGGTCATAACGCCTTGTGGTTGTGTGTTTCATAAGCATTTTGTTTGTTGTGGTTAATGAGTTTAATAATTCGGGTTTTGTTTCCAGCGATTTCCTGTTAGTTCAATTTCAACTTGTGGTATAGGAAAAAGCTCGTGTTTGCCAGTTACAAAAGTACCCTGTTCATTGTCTCCTTTCATTTCTTGAGCGGCTTTTCCTGTTCTTACTAAGTCAAAAAAACGATGTCCTTCACCTGCTAATTCTACTCTGCGTTCTTTGTAAATGGCTTCTATGAGATTATTTCCAGAAAAATTAACGGCAGCAAGTTTTGCCCTTGAACGGACAACGTTTAAATACACCTTAGCTTGACTTTCGTTTGCTGTGCTTGATTTTGCATACGCTTCGGCTAACATTAATAACACATCGGCATATCTGATTGCTCTATAATTATTCGGGTTGGTTAAATTTTGGTCAGGGATATTTCTATCTCCTTTTCGTGCAATGTATTTTCGGTTGTAATATCCAGTATGTTCAAATCCTTTGGCATAAGTGGCATTATTAGCGGCACTCCACGTAACGATATCTAAAATGGTAACGTCTTTTCTTATATCACCATTTTCAAAAGCATCTACTAGTTTTTTTGTAGGTACATTAAAGCTATATCCAACATCAAAAGTAGGACCATTGTAAGCCCTTATACCACTAAAGCCTATGGCGATATTTCCTGGGCTACATTGCAAACAATCAAACCCAGCACCATCTCCATTGGTGTTGTCTGTATATTGAATTTCAAATACAGATTCTGCATTGTTTTCGCCCTCTTGTTCAAACATTCTGGCGTAATCATCTGCCAATTGATATGTTCCTTGGTCAACGACTTTTTGCAAAGTTGAGGCAGCGAGGTCAAATTTGTTTTGATATAAATACGCTTTGCCCAATAACGCTAAGGCAGCACCTTTAGTTGCACGACCTTTATCCGCTTGTGTCATCGGCAAATTGTCAACAGCAAAAATTAAATCTTTTTCTATTTGTTCATAAACCTGTGTAGCACTTGCTCTTTCAATGGTGTTTTGTTGTCCGAATGCTAATCTTTTATCAATATACAGAGGCACTCCTCCAAACCATTTGACTAATTCAAAATAGTAATAAGCTCTTAAAAATCGCACTTGTGCAATAATGCCTTGTTTATTTGTAAAATCTATATTGTCTTTAAATTCCATGATGTAATTACACCTTGCGATGCCTGCATACATCCATTGCCAAATGTTTCTTAATTGTGCATTAACAGGTGTGTGGGTCATATTGTCAATTTCTTGAATTCCGGGCACGTCTTGTGCGCTTTCTCCTCCTGCCAGTGTATTGTCAGAAGCGATTTCTCCTAACATTACATTTAAATAACTTGAATACAGGAGAGAATATGTGGCAATAAGTGCTTTATTAAAATCTTGTTCTTGCGTAAAATAATTTTCTGAATTGACGGTTTGAGAGGGAACATCTAAGTATTTATCAGAACATGATAAGAGCAGGGATACCGTAAAAAATAAGACGTAGATAGTGCGTGATTTCATAATGATATGCATAAGAATGGTTACAATAAAGAGAGGTTAATGCCTATAAAATAAGTTCTGGCTCCAGGATAAAAACCTGCATCAATGCCGCCGCCTATAGGTGCACCAGAAGAAAAAGAAGGGTCATAACCTCTATAATTTGTGAACGTGTATAAGTTGTTGATTGAGGCATAAATTCTCAACTTAGATATGTTGGCTTTTTCTATCCATTTTTTAGGGAAATTATATCCTACTTGAATATTTTGTATTCTCAAAAACGAGCCGTCTTCTACATAATAATCTGAAAAAACAGTTGTGAGTGTACTGCCTGTTGTAACATAAGGAGAAGTATTTGTTGAATTAGTACCTCTCCATCTTTCTAATACATAAGTACCTCTGTTTACTTTTGGTTGTGTTCTTTCATAATTTCTAACAATCTCATTACCTACCACGCCAAAGGCATAAAACTGAACATCAACATTTTTATATTCTACAGAAATGTTTATTCCTGCATTGATGTCTGGAAAAGGATTTCCAATGTTCGTTCTGTCATCAGTAGTAATTACGCCATCACCGTTCATGTCTTTATATTTTAACTCTCCGGGTTTGGCATATTGTTGATAGGGTATTTTTGTTCCGTCAGCTTTTACTTTGGTCAGTGCATCAATTTGTTCTTGATTTTGAAAAACGCCGTCTGTCTTGTATCCATAAAAATAACCTATTGGGTAGCCTTTTTCCATACGTGAAGGAGGGTTTTGTCCTACGCCAAAAGAACCGCCTTGTAAAGGAGTTTTATCATCACCTATAAAAATCACCTCATTCGCCAAAGTTGTCAAATTACAGTTGGCATTAAAAGACCAATCTTTATTCAATCGTTTTTTATATGCTAAGCTAAATTCAAATCCGCTGTTGACGATAGAGCCTGCATTGGTTACAGGAGGTCCAGAACCGGGCCCTGTAGCACCTAACAAGCCTGACACTTCTGGTTGGGCGAGGAGGTTGTCTGTTTTTTTATGAAAATAGTCCACAATGAATTCCAAATCGCCATTTAAAAATTGCAATTCTAAACCTATATCTGTGCTGGTTTGTTGTTCCCATTGTATCGACGGATTGGGCAATACGCCGACTGCTGCACCTTGTTGAATAGGGTTTTGACCGAACGCATATCTGCCTACATTAGCAAAAAGAATATCTGTTCGATAAGAGCCTCCAGACCCTGCTATTCTGTCGTTGCCAATAATTCCATAACTGGCTCTTAACTTTACAAAATGGATAGGCTTGAAATTGTAAAACTTTTCTTTTGATACAACCCATCCGCCAGATACAGACGGAAAATACCCAAATCTATTATTAGGACCAAAGGCAGAAGAACCGTCTCTTCTCAACACTAAAGACAATAAATATTTTCCGTCATAATCATATTCTACTCTTCCAAAATAGGATAGCAAACGACTATCCCAAAGCACATTATTGATTTTTAAAACTGCCGTTGCAGTTGAATTAGGCACTTCATCAAAAGATAAATTGGGTTGTAATCCCGTACTTGTTGTAGAGTTGCTTTCCACCAATCGGGTTCTAAAAATCGAATTGCCTAACAATAATTTTAAGTTGTGGTGGTCAAAAAAAGTTTCTGTATAACGCAAAAGAGCATTGATGGTATAGTCATTAAAAACGTTTGTACTCGTAACATATCTATCTTGACCTTGAGCGATGTTTAAAGTTTTTCCAGTGCCATAATCAATAGCAGGGTGATATGATCTGCCTGAACCTACGGCATAATTAAACTGCGTAGAAACTTCGGCACTAAAACCTTTGTAAAATTTGTATTCAAGATTATACGAACCGCTGATTTTATTTGTTGTGCTGGCATTAAAGGTGTTTTGAATTTGTTGAATGGGGTTTACAATCTCATTTCCCAAACCATCAACAGGCAAGGTAAAAGTACCGTTTGCTTGCCGTATGGGAAGTGTAGGCGGCAAGTTGAGAGCATTAAAAAGAATTGATCCTAAGCCTTCTGACGGTAAATTTTTATTTTGAATTTGCATATACATGGTAGAGGTTTCAAGCATTAGCTTTTTAAAAAAAGTTTTTCCTAAATTGAGTCTGCCTGTATATCGAGTAAAATTTGATTTGTCCCCGCCAATAATTCCATCTTGAGTTAAATGCGAACCGCCTAAAGAATAGCGATAGTTTTTCACAGTACCCGAAAGGGTTAAATTTTGTTGCACCATTGGCGCAATCTGCGAAACTTCGCTTTGCCAATCTGTAGTAGCAGGTAAATTGTTTAAATCTGGAAAAGGCGGTTTTTCATTATTGGCGATATAGGATTCATTCAATATGGCAGCATATTCTAAAGCATTTAACGTTGGTATTTTGCGAGACATTTGTTGCCATGCCATGGAAGCATCATAATTAATTTGTAAGGCTTTCGTTTTATAGCCTTTTTTAGTTGTAATTAAAATGACACCATTTGCACCCCTCGCACCATAAATTGTAGCTGTAGCGTCTTTTAAAACGTTGATCGATTCGATATCATTCGGATTGAGAATGTTCAATTCTTCTACCACGTTTCCATCTACCAAAATCAAAGGTTTATTATCTCCGTTTGTCGAAACTCCGCGAATGCGAATATTTAATCCTCCTCCTGGGCTCCTGAACCAGACGTGATATTAACCCCTGCCACTTGACCTTGTAAAACTTGTTCTATTCTTGTTGAGTTCAGTTCAGCAATTTGCTTTGCACCAATAACGCTAATCGCACCTGTAAGGTTACTTTTCTTTTGTGTGCCATAACCAACAGACACAACCACTTCGTCTAAAGATTGGGCAGTATCAATAGTTCCTTTTCTATTGTTATTTTCTAATAGTTCAACTTGATTTTGCTGTATGCTTGTGTTTACATTTTGCGCATCAACAACATTGCCTACAAGCAATGTATAAGTCAGCATAACGATTACGAATTGTTGAAGTTTTTTCATTACTATTCATTTTACAATTGTTAAGAATTTTGAGTGTCATTCACAAGGACTTTCTCTCAAAAACATAAAGCAATGTAGAAAATGAAAAAACAAAACGAAAAAACGACACTACATCATTACTACATCATTTTAAAAAATGTTTTTTTATGGTTTCTTATACCAAAGATGAACAAAAAAAATGGTGTAATTGGCATCACTAAAATTTCTATGATGAGTTGCAAAAGAGCCGAAAATGATGCTCAATCTCTTTTACAAACCGATTAAATACATACTCATTACATCACTACTACTGCAAACTACTTTTTCATAATATGGGCATATTTTATATTTTCATTTGATGAAAAAGATATCCTTGTTCTTCGGCTGGATTTTTGCTTGTTTACATTTTATGCAAACGCAAAATATTATTGCCTTGCCAGAAATTATCAATTACGATAAGAATATTTATGGTGGTGGAAGTCAAACATGGAATATCAATCAAGACAAAAATGGCATCATGTATTTTGCAAATAACAATGCAATGTTGACTTTTGATGGCACCCGTTGGAGTCAATATCAACTTCCTAATAAAAGCATAGTCCGTTCCATTGCTATTGCAGATGACGGGAGAATCTATGTTGGTGGACAAAATCAAATTGGGTTTTATTATCCGAATCAAAATGGCGTTTTGAACTATCATTCATTATTATATTTATTGCAAGAAAACGATAAAGAATTCGCCGATGTATGGAATATTGACCTATACGGACAATCTGTTTTTTTTAGAACGAACCAAAAAATATTTCAACTAAAACAAGACAGCATACAGACCTATTTGCCGAAGTCAGAATGGGTATTTTTTCAAACCACATCTAAGCAACTATTGGTTCAAGATAAATTGAATGGGTTGTTTCAATTTGATGAAAAAAGTAACTCGTTTTTAGCCCTACAAATTCCTTTAAAAAATACAACCATTACAGGCATAGTAAAAATTGGTGTAGATAGCAGTTTGATTTTCACTTTAAAACATGGCATCTATTTATTGCATAATAACACGCTAGCCAAAAAGCATACGTTTCTTGATAAAGAATATGCCACGACTTTAATTTCTGGAGTTGTTCAAATCAATCCGAATCATATTGCCCTGACAACAAATTCTAAAGGAATTTTGATCATTGATAAGCATGGGCAATTAATACAAGAACTCAACAATAAATTAAGGTTGCAAGATAATGATGTATTGAGTGTTTTTTTAGACAAGCATAATAATTTATGGGTGGGCTTAAATAATGGAATTAGCGTTGTAAAATTTAATTCTGCTATCTCATTTATACACCCTAATAAAACAAACGAATTATTTGGTTATGCTACGAGCGTACACAAAAATAATTTGTATGTCGCAACTTCAAACGGGGTCTACAGGTCGTCTTTCAATCATAGCAATAAAGATGGTGGGTTTATTCAAGGTAATTTTGAGTTTGTAAAAAATACAGATGGACAAGTATGGAATTTGAATACAATCAATAATGAGTTATTTGTTTTACACAGCGAGGGGCTTTATACGATACAAAACAATAAGGTAAAAAGTATCTTGTCTCAATCTGGTCTTTGGCGAGCGGTTTTAAACGAAAAAAGTAATGATAGCACAGAGATGCTGATTGGAACATATTATGGGGTTTACAAAATAAACAAACGCAATAAGCAATTGAGCATTGCAGATTATATTGATAGTCCGGCAGTTTCATTACGGTTCTTATGCCTTGATAGTGAGTTGAATATATGGGCGTCTCACCCGTTGCATGGCGTTTACAAAATCCAAAAACGTCCTTCATCAAAACAATATACCTCTACTTTATATACAAAAAAAGATGGTTTGCCAGCAGACATGGATAACTATGTTTTTAAAATAAAAGGTGAAATTATCTGTGGAACAATTGATGGTATTTATCAATTTAATCCTATCACAAAACGCTTTGAACCTTCGTTTCATTTTGACAATATATTTCAGCATATCCCGATTCAATATCTGATTGAAGACGAAGAGGGTAACCTCTGGTTTGCGAATGACAAAAATATTGGGGTTGCCAAACGCAGCACAAACAACAGTTATGAGTTAATCTATTTTTCAGAATTGCAATATCAGTTTCTTAAAAAATTTCAAAATATCTATCCTTACAACAAGGGCAATATTTTTATTGGTGCAGAAAATGGGGTTATACACTTGGACTTCGCAAAGTATTTAGAAAAGCAGATTAAACCTCAAGTTTATTTGCATCAGATTAAAATTTTGGGTGATGGAGATAGTGTTATTTACGCTGGTTACAAAACATTATCTTCTTCACAAAATAGCACAGAGAAAATACCCCAATTTGATTATCGGTTAAGTTCTTTTGCTTTTGAATATAGCTGCCCTAATATCATTACTTCTCAAAATCATATAGAATATGCGTATCAATTAGTCGGATATGACGAACGGTGGTCAAATTGGTCTTCCAAAACATTTATGCATTATACAAACTTGACAGACAAAAAATATACTTTTTTAGTAAAAGCAAGAGAGAATATTAACAATGAGTCTGTTGTATTGTCTTATTCTTTTATTGTAAAACCTGCTTGGTATAATAGCATTTGGGCTTATATTTTGTATGCTTTTTTCGCAGTATATGCCATTTATTATTACAAAGTCTATCAACAAAAAAAATATGACAAGAAGAAATTGTTGTATGAAGCAGAGCAACAGAAAATGATTTACATCCAAAAGTTAGAAATTGATAGACAAGAGCAAACCATTATCAAATTACAAAATGAAAAATTAGAAAACGAAGTTAAATCTAAGACAAAAGAATTGGTTACAACAGCAATGCACTTGGACGAAAGAAATAATGTGTTGAAAAAAATAACACAAGAACTTACCACAGGGTTAAAAAATAGGGACAAAGAATCGCACATTAAAAACATCGTTCAAATTTTAAAAAATGCAGAATATGCAAACGAGAATTGGCATCAGTTTGCGATTCATTTTGATGAAATTAATGATAGCTTTTTAGAAAAATTAAAAAATAAATACCGCCAGCTTTCGCACACAGATTTAAAGTTGTGTTCGTATTTAAAATTGAATTTGTCGTCAAAAGAAATTGCTCAACTCCTCAATATTTCAATACGCGGAGTAGAAATTAGCCGTTATAGACTTAGGCAAAAATTAAAAATAAAGACAAACAAAAGTTTTACAGACTTTTTTGAACAACACTTTAAATAAAAGTAATGAGAATGATATTGCTGTAGTGAGTAACTGCATACCATCGTAAAGTGCGCGGCAGACATATTTATTGTCAATTAGCTATCACATGAATTTGTCATTACAATACGAATGACAATAGGCAATTTTTGTTTGGTTTAGGCTGACAAACAATTTAAGCGAAATCACTTGTCTTCTTTTTTACAAAAAAAATAGCCCTTGAATAAGGGCTATTTAAAATCAGTACAAGGGTATTTTTCTTATTTCCCTTTTTGTTCGCTTGATACGGTTAGTTTTTTTCTTCCTTTTTGTCTTCTTGCAGCCAATACTCTTTTGCCGTTTGGTGTGCTCATTCTTTTTCTAAATCCGTGAACAGATTTGCGTCTTCTTTTATGTGGTTGAAAAGTTTGTTTCATTTGGTTTAATTTATGCGGTGATAAAAGTTGAAAAGAGGACTATTTGTTTTCTTTTTCTTGCATTTTCTTTTTTAAATCTGTGAGGGCAGATAAGTCTCCAATAGTCGATTTTTCTATTTTGCTTTGAATAGATTTTATTTTTTTTGTTGTGTCTATAGCGTCTTGTTTGTGTTCTCTCACTTCTTGTTCTTTTTGGCTTCTTTTATCTTGTTCCCAAACACGCGTATGACTTACATGAAATTTTCTTTCATTTACATCAAAGTCTGTAATCACAAATTCAACACTTGCATCAACGGTGAGAGCTTTGCCTTCAGCAGTTTGTAATTGTCTGTCTGTAGCATACGCTTCTAAGCCGTAAGGCATACCAATGATAGCACCGCCTTTGTCATCTTTTTTAATGAGCGTGCCTTCATGAATTGAACCAATTGTAAACACAGATTCTAAAGAAACCCAAGGGTCTTCTTCAATTTGTTTATGTCCCAATTGTATTTTTCTGTTGTCTTTGTCAATGTTTGTTACAATAGCTTCGATTTCTGCACCAACTTGTACATATTGGCTTGGGTGATTGAAGCGTTTGAGCCAACTGAGGTCGCTGACATGAATCATGCCACCGATACCAGGTTCAAGGTCTATAAACACACCGTATTGGGTCATATTTTTTACAGTTCCTTTGTGTCTTGTCTGAACAGCATATTTTTCCTCAATGTTATCCCAAGGATCTGGCACCAATCGTTTGATAGAAAGGCTAATTTTTCTTTCTTCTCTATTTAATTTAGCAATCATCACTTCGTGTAAATCGCCAAGTTGAAAGAAGTCTCTTGAGTTGATAATTGTATTTGACCAAGTAATTTCACTTACGTGAACTAAGCCTTCTACACCAGGAATAATTTCTAAAAACCCGCCATAATCTTCTACGTTTACAACTTTTGCTTTTACTTTAGACCCTTCGCCAATGCTTGTGTCTAAGCTGTCCCAAGGGTGAGGGCTTAATTGTTTTAAACCAAGACTAATTCGTTTTTTATTGTCATTAAAATCTAAAACAACAACGTTTAATTTTTGATCGATTTTTAACAATTCGCTTGGGTGAGAAATTCTTCCCCAACTGATGTCGGTAATATAAAGTAAGCCATCTAATCCGCCTAAGTCTAAGAACGCACCGAAGTCAGTAATATTTTTTACAGTACCTTCAACAATTTGTCCTTTTTCTAATTTGCCCATCATCTCAGCACGCTGAGATTCCATATCTTTTTCGATTAAAATTTTATGCGAAACAACTGCATTGCGAATGGTTTCGTTGATTTTTACGACTTTAAACTCCATTGTTTTTCCTACAAATTGGTCATAATCCGTAACGGGTTTAACGTCAATTTGAGAACCTGGTAAAAAGGTGTCAATGCCAAATAATTCAACAATTAAGCCGCCTTTTGTTTTTGATGTAATGCGACCAATAACGATTTCGCCCGTTTGGTTGAGTTCAAGAATTCTAAGCCATGCCTTTTCAATTTGAGCCCTTTTACGACTCAAAATTAACTGACCTTGTTTGTCTTCTTTTTCTACGACTAATACTTCTACTTCGTCGCCTACTTTTACAGCCATATCTTTAAACTCATTTAAAGATACTAAGCCGTCACTTTTGTATCCAATGCTTACCACAACGTCTGTTTTTGATACGGACATAATATGTCCAGTAAAAATTTTTCCGTCGGTAATGCTGACAAAAGAATTATCGTACATGGCATCATACTTTTGCTTTTCAGCAGCAGTGTATGATATCACATTTCTTTTGTCAATGCTCCAATCAAAATCGTCATGAGCGCTTTGAGTTTGGGTGTTGTTTTCATTTTTTAATGTCATTGATTTGGGTCCTCCTTTTATATAAGATTTTACCTTCTTTCAGTTTGAAAAAGAAAGAAAGTGGCGACGAAACTATTTTTTTTGAAAGAATAAAAAAATATAAGTTTTTGTTTTTCTGAAAGGCTTTATGCCATTTGCCTTGACCCTAAGTTGAAGCCTTATTTCAAAGATTATTTTTTTCTGTGGATGTGTGTTTGAGCAGAATAATCAGTTTCTTATCGCGTATAAGACAAAGTAGCATTACATATCAATTGCTTGCTTTCAGCGATGTTGCTATTCAACTCTCTATTGCCAAAAAGTGAAAATGAAAAGGGCGATTTAAGATGAGAAAGTGTAACATTGAAGGACGCATAATATCCATCAGTAGCATCGATTTTTACATATAACAACTGCGGAGTTAATTTTAATGCAAGCATTTTTGATATAGGCAAATTCAGGTTTCCGTACAGGGTTAAAAGGTTTGTGTGTTGTGTGCTTGTTTTTTGTAAGGCTTGAGAAAACAAATGCAATATGCCGATTTCGATGTTTTTTGTAAACGAATAAGTCGGGTTGATTTCTGTCAAAATAGATTGATTGACGGTTGTGTAATTGTCGGTTACACTACCATTTGCTAAGGGAGTTTTTTTAAACGCAAAAGCCGGATTGACACCAAAGTTGATATGCCATTTATTATTTTGACTGTGATGTTTGTATCGCCACCAAAAAAGAAATACCCAAGGGGCAAAATCTTCAATTGCAAAACGGAGTTGAGGTTCAAAAAAAAGTTTCTTTTTGCCTATTGATGTACTAAAAATCGTTGCGGGCTTTCCCAAACTCAGTACTGGTATGGGGGAAACGCCGTTGTTTGTTAAGTGAATGGTCGTTTTTAAAATCCACGGACGAGCAACACTATTTGTTTTTTGGGCTATGATTTGACTTGTCAATACACTCAACATAACTCCTATAACAAGCCTGCGATTCATTTAAATGGTAAGTATAATTCAGAAAAAACTGAATGTGAATATAAAAAAATTTAGAACAAGTTTTGTATCGTTGGCTCTTCTAACAAAATAAACGACCGCATATTGCCGTATGTATATTGCGGATTGGTCGTTTGAAAAAGGTCAAACATCAATTGCTGCATTTCTGTTTGAGACAATAATTTGCCAGCTTTCAAACTGTTTTTTAATGCCATACACCGAATGAGTTTTTCTTTTTTATCAATGTTCGTCAAGGGTCTGATATACTGATACGTTTCAATGATTTTTTCAATATCAGTTTGAAAATTTGTAATCACAAAATCATTTGGCGTTGCTAATAAAATGAATGCATTTTCTGTTGTAGGGTTAATTTGATAACCCAATTTATTGATGTCTGCAAGCAAATCGGTCAATATCAAAGCGTCTTCAGGGGAAAGAGAAAATTCAAATGGAAATAATAAAGGTTCAGAAAAGATTTTTGTTGTTTCTTTTCTTATCGCATAACGCTCGTATAAAATAATTTGATGTGCTAATTGTTGATGCACAATTAAGAGGCTATTTTGTATGGTCGTAACAATGTATTCTTGTTTGAGTTGGATATAATTTTTGTGTAGCCAATCTTCATTTTTTAATTTTGGCAAAGAAAACAGTAACGGCGTATCAATTTTTTCAGTACCGTGCTGTTGTGGATTTTGTGTTTCATAAAATTTTTTCCAATCGCTGTTTTCTGATGGAATAAAATGAGCCTGATTTTTTTTTGTAAATCCTTGATACAGTTCTGATGATTGCGTTTTTTCTGTTGTTGTGTTGTTGCTTGGTGTGTTGAGCGAATCATACAAGCGTTCGATTTTTGCAGACTCAAAATTAATGCTTGGTGCAAGGGCATATTGACTTAAACTTTTTCTTAAACAGGCTTGCAAAAATGCATAGACTATTTTTTCGTCTTGAAATTTAATTTCTTGTTTTGTTGGATGAACGTTTACATCAATTTGACGCGTGTTGATGTCAATAAAAATAAAATAAGAAGGGTGATGTTCTTTATCAATGAGGCTGGCAAATGCACTGTTGACAGCATGTCCCAAATAATTATTTTTAATGAAACGTTGATTGACAAAAAAATATTGATGCCCACGAGAAGTTCTTGCTGACTGTGGCTTTCCAACAAATCCTTTAAATGTAATGTCATTATATTCTTGTTGCACAGGGATAAAGTCTGCATCAGCATAATACGTTTTGTAAATTTGCAGAATGCGATTTTTTAAATTTGTTTTTGATAAATTATAGATTGTTTTTGTATTATGAATCAATTGAAAATCGAGATGATAAAACGGTATTGCGATGCGTAAAAATTCGTTCACAATTTGTTCTAATTCTTTTTTTTCAGACTTTAAAAAATGCTTGCGAGCAGGAACAGTAAAAAACAAATTTTTAACAACAATATCGGTTCCGTTATTACACATATACGGTTCTTGTTTTTGTACAACAGCGTTTCCTATTTCTACCATTGTGCCAACTTGTTCCGATTCTAATTTTGTTTTTAGTGTTACGCTTGCAACAGCAGCAATAGACGCCAACGCTTCTCCGCGAAAGCCCATTGTGCGAATGGCATAAATGTCGTCTATAGATTTTATTTTTGATGTTGCATGTCTTTCAAAACACATGCGTGCATCAATCACACTCATGCCTTTTCCATTATCTATGACTTGGACGCTTCTGATTCCACCGTCTTCAACTAAAACAATAACTTTTGTTGCACCTGCGTCAATGGCATTTTCTACCAATTCTTTTACAATGTGAGCAGGCGATTGAACCACCTCGCCAGCTGCAATTTGGTTGGCAATATTGTCCGGCAAAAGTTGAATGACGTTAAGCATATTCTTCATTTTCTGGAATAGAAAAAGAAGGAATTTGAACCGTAAAGGTAGTGCCTACACCGAGCGTGCTTTCAACTTTAATATTGCCTTTATGTGCTTCAGTAATTGATTTTGTATAGCTTAACCCTAACCCAAAACCTTTTACATTGTGCATATTTTCATTGCCTACGCGATAAAATTTTTTGAATAAATGTTTTAAATGTTTCGGATGAATACCAATTCCATTGTCTTTAATTGAAAGGATAAAATAGCCATTGTCATTTGACGTTTGAATGTTTAATTTTAAATCATTCTTTGTGTATTTAATCGCATTTTCTACCAGATTGGACAAAGCAATTAACAGTTGCACACTATCTCCCATTACAATATCGTTGTTGGCATTGAGGGTGGCGTTCAGTTGTGTGTTTTTTGAGTCGAGCAAGAGCTGAAGTTTTTGAAGAATTTTTTCTAATAAATCATGCATACTCATTGGCTGCATGGTCAATCGAATTTCTCCTTTTGAAACGGTAGCGTGGCTCAAAATCAGTTCTACCATTTCTAACATTCTAGCATTTTCGGTTTGAATAATTTTGGTATAATGTATAATGTCTTCTTTGTTTTTAATTGTATTGGGGTGTTGAATCGATTTGGTGGCGATAGATATTGTGGCAATTGGTGTTTTAAATTCATGCGTCATATTATTGATAAAATGCGTCTGCATTTCTTCTACGTGTTCTTGTTTTAATATAAAACTGATTGTGATATAGATGCCGGTTAAAATGACAATAGCAAACAAAATCATCAGTGCTAATGAAGGGGCAACTTTTTGTAATACAAATTGTTTTGTGTTTTTGACTACCAAATAAAGGACTTCAATATTGTCAATATTATTGAGGTTTTTGACGTGTAGTTTATAGTTGATAGGGTAGCCGTAAATTTTATTTTCTGTTGTATCGTTGAGTAATTTTAAGAAATCGTTGTTGCTTTTCAGAGAAGACAAGAGTGCTCGATTATTTTTCACTATTCCAAATTGAAATTCAAGTGCCTGATATCCGTCTTGCTTTAAATACGTTTTAAGCAATATTTGCAGATTGCTTTTTTTGACACTTTTTGTGGCATCAATCATTTCAAAGAAAAAGGCTTTATTGTCTTTGATTAATTTAGAGTCTGAAGATGTCCTTTGTAGACTATCTGAAAGGTCTTTATATTTAAGGATAATGTCTTTGGAAATTGTTTCGCCAACATTTCGCAATATTTTAATGATGTTTTGATTGAGGAACCTTTGTTCTTGCTCCATATTTAATTTGAGCCATGCTACCTGAATATAAATAATACTCAGTAGTGAAATCCCACTAATAATACAAAGAGAAATTAAATATTTTTTCACTTCAAATAATTATGACGAAAACGTTGGCATCGTGCTGGCTTTGTATTTTCCAGCAAGTAAATTACCCTGTGTGGTTGCAAATGCTTTTAGCGTAATGCGAATATCTTCTTCGGTATGTATGGCTGTTGGAATAAGGCGATAAATAATTTGTCCTTTAGGAATAACGGGGTATGTGATAATAGAACAAAATACGTCATAATGCTCTCTTAAATCCATTGCCATAAGGCTTGCTTCTTCAACGCCGCCTTTCATATAAACAGGTGTTACGGGCGTGTTTGTGTTGCCAATATCACATTGACAATCACGTAAGCCTTTTTGTAGTGCATTGACATTATGCCATAATTGGGCTTTGAGTTGAGGGTTTTTTTTCAATACGTCTAAGCGTTTTAAATTGCCAATTACAAAGGGCATTGGCATTGATTTAGCAAAAATTTGTGAGCGAATATTATAGCGGATATAATCCATAATGTTTTTGTCGCCGGCAATAAAGGCACCAATAGATGCCATTGATTTTGCAAATGTCGAAAAGTAAAGGTCGATGTCATGCTGACAATTTTGTTCTTCTCCAATACCAAATCCTTGTTTACCCAATGTGCCAAAACCGTGTGCATCATCAACCAACAGTCGAAATGAATAGTTCTTTTTTAAGGCTACAATTTCTTTAATTTTTCCTTGATCACCAGCCATTCCAAACACGCCTTCTGTAATGAGTAAAATGCCACCTTGTGTTTTGTCTTTTAATAATTCTTGTGCACGTTGAAGTTGTTTTTCGCAATCTGCCACATCGTTATGTTTAAACACAAAACGATGTCCTGGGTGTAGGCGTAAGCCATCAATAATGCAAGCATGGCTTTCTGCGTCATATACAATCACGTCGTGGCGTGTGCAAATGCAATCAATTGCACTCATAATGCCTTGATAGCCAAAATTAAAAAGAATGGCGTCCTCTTTTTGTACAAACTCGGCGAGCTTACTTTCTAATTCTTCATGTTTGTCTGTGTTGCCTGTCATCATTCTTGCACCCATTGGACTGGCTAAACCGTATTCTGCACTTGCTTTTGCGTCCGCTTCTCTAATTTCTGGATGGTTGGCTAAGCCCAAATAATTATTCAAACTCCATACAATTTTTTCTTTTCCTTTAAAGAACATTCTATTGCTAATTGGACCATCTAATTTTGGAAATGCAAAATAGCCGTGCACTTGTTTTCTGTACTTTCCAATTGGACCACCTTCGTTGTCTATAATTTTTTGAAAAATGTCATGTTGTAAATTCATATTCATTTTAAGTCTTATTTAGAGTAGATGCAATTCAATTGCGTTGTTATTTTTTAGAACCTTGTAGGCGAATTGAAGGTGCTTTTGGCGGATTGATTGCCGGTGAGGAGATTCCTTTTTGATTTGACGATGAAGTCTTATTCATTTGTTTCGGTTGTTCATTTGCCTTTTTTCTATATCCAAGATCCTTTGGATTATTGTTTTGTTTAGGCTGATAGCGATATTGAAATATTGCTTCGTCTGATGACCTTTTTGATCGAGAGAATAATTTCCGTACTGTGGTATTGACCCATGATTTACTGTTTTTTCTTGGATTTACCGTTTTGTTTAAACCTTTTTGAAATTGCAAAGGATTGGTATGTGAATCAAAGTTTGTTGCCATACTTTTTGTTGTAGGCGTAAACGCAACAACTTCTTTTGTTTGTATTGCCTGGCTTTGTTCTAAATCTTTTGCAAACCGATTGCCGAAAGTTTTTTCAGCGTTTAATAGAGATGCAGAACGTAATACAGGGGCGGATTTTTCTTGTGATAAAATGACTTCGTGATTCACAGGAATAGGGTTTTGTATTGGTGTTACATTTTCTTCTCCCATCAATGCTTGACGAATAAATGAAGACGTTCCTGGTTTTTTGTGGGGGTTAAAAAATCGCACAAAACGATTTTCTTTTGAGATAGAAATTCTTATTCCACCATAAATATTGATGCTTTGAAAATTTGTTAATGACCCAATTGCGTTATCCATGCCAAAATGAATTGCGGATATACGACATCCTAAGCCCCAGTAAAATTGTTTAGTAACCAAATTGTAAGTTAAGGGTATGCCAAAGTCAATATGCCTGCTTTCATAGCGAGGCGTAATATTGAGAAGCGAATGGTGGCGTAAACCTGGTGTAAATTTGACCAATAGGTTTTGTAACCAATTGAAAGAAACGTAACAGTTTTCTGTGAATTTGTAATCAACACTGAAATTAAACATTGGCCCAGGCCTCCAAACCGCACGTTCTTTGAATTTATCGCTTTGATCAATTGTGATTGTGGCAGAATTTAGATTTTTGTCTCCCGTAGAAAGCAAATTTACCAATTCTTGTGTTGAATTGATGAGCATATTAGAGGCATTCGAAAATGTATAAGCTTGTTTTTGTGAAATGCTGATTTTTGTTGCGTATAAATTATTTAAGTCTGTACTAAAATCGATATAACCAATATCTGTAAACGCAGCAGATATTTTAAATAGATAATTACTTTTTGTATAATCTAAATTATTATTCGTAAAGTCTTTATTGTATTGGTGAGAGGAATGTGAAAATCGACTTTGACTTGTCTGTGGTCTATATTCAAAAACCAAACCTCCATCAAAACCCCATCCATTGGGTATTTTGGAATCTGTACCCAAAAGACCATTAAAGAAATAATTTGTATGGTCTGTAATTGAAGAAGACGTAGCAAGGTGCGGATTGTAAGAGCGAAACGTATTGAGTTCTCCTTGTAAAATAACGCTTGGAACGGTTCTTATATTTGTTATCTCAACTTCTGTTCGTAATGTGTTTAATAGAGAAGTTTCAATGCCAACATATCTTTTTAGTGTTCCTCCAATTTTTACAAATATGGCATTGTTTTCTATTAGCGTTGTTCCCAAAGTAAGTCCCATCTCTGCATATCGTATAGACGACGATTTGAAATTTCCAAAATTATATTTTGCAGAAACTGCTTCTGCCGTAAGTGCTTTCTTGAGGATATATGTTTCGAAGGCTTGAAAAGTTTCTCCGCTTTCCATTTGGTCGATAAAATTGCTGGCATTGATAAACCTTGTTGTCAGCGCAAAGCCCCATCGATGGTTGATATCAAACATAATGCTAGGACCGATGCGTTCGTCTGATCCATATACTTCAGGCAAAACAGTATAATCTGATTTTGAAATAACAGTCTTTTTTAATTGCTGATAATCTACATTGTCAATGAGTGGTGTATTTACATCAAATCGTTGTGCAAGTTGCTTGAAGGCGTTCTGTTTGTCGTTATCAGATAATAATCCAAACAAACTTCCGTTTGTGGTATAAATATTATTTGCAAAGGTTGTATTTAATGAACCTAAGTTAAAGTCAAAACGCAATTTTGAACCCGAAACATTCGCAGGATTTAAATACAACGATTGTATGCCTCCATAATTGCTGGTTGCCACGCCTAAATAACGCTGTGCTTGCAATGTGCCAACTAAAGCACTTGCAATAAAAAAAACAACAAATCGAACAAAAAGCATAAAATTAAGCAATGCAATGATGAAATAGATGAGGCTAATGTAATTTTTCTCTTAATTTTTTAGTCTTCCTTTAAAACATTTAGCAAATATTGACCATAGCCACTTTTTAATAATGGTTTGGCGATAGTTTCTAATTGTGTGGCGGTGATAAATTTTTTGCGATAAGCAATCTCTTCAATGCAGGCAACTTTAATGCCTTGTCGCTGTTCGATGACTTGTACAAATTGGGACGCTTCGTTGAGTGAATCAAATGTACCCGTGTCTAACCAGGCCACGCCGCGGTTAAGAACAGAAACTTTGAGTTGCTTTCGGGTTAAGTATTCTTTATTGATGTCCGTAATTTCATATTCACCTCTTGGAGAAGGTTGAATCTGTTGAGCAATTTCTACAACCTGATTGTCATAATAATATAATCCCGGAATGGCGAATTTGCTTTTGGGTTGCGTTGGTTTTTCTTCTAAAGAAATGGCATTAAAAGATTTGTCAAATTCAACCACGCCATAACGTTCTGGATCATTGACTTGATAAGCATAAATAATACCGCCTTCAACAGTGGTGTTTTTTTCTAATTGATTGCCTAAGCCTTGACCATAAAAAATATTATCACCTAATACAAGGGCAACTTTTTCTTTACCGATAAATTCTTTTCCAATCACAAATGCTTGTGCCAAACCGTTCGGTACTTCTTGCACAGCATATTCAATCTGAATGCCAATTTGATTTCCATTGCCCAACAAGCGTTGAAATTGTGGCAAGTCTGTTGGCGTACTAATAATTAAAACTTCTTTAATGCCAGACAAAAGTAGGGTAGAAAGCGGATAATAAATCATCGGCTTGTCATAGATGGGCATGATTTGTTTGCTAATGGCATAGGTAATTGGATATAACCTTGTACCTGAACCGCCAGCAAGAATAATTCCTTTCATATTATTTATTGTTTGTTCATTTTAATGATACTGAATTTGTTCTTTTTCATATTCGTAAGAGAGCTCTTTTTTTTCATTTGCATTCAACAGTACATTCCATTGAATTGTTTTGCCGCTATTATTTTCTGTAGAAATAATTTTTGCAGATTCGTTTTGTATTGTTTTTTCTAAAGGACTAAGACGCATCGTTTGATCTAGCATTTTATTTATTCTCATGTCTTCGCTTGTGCGTTTAAAATTTTCTATCAATATTTTTCCCTTAATCGTATAGCGATATAGTTTTTCTTTATCGTTCACGTTTTTAATGAAGGTGATATTGTGTATCTCTTCTTTATTTTTGATATTGATGTCATTGGCTTGTATAAGTTCAAAATCAACTTCTGTCAAAGGAGCAAGTGATTGAAAACTTTTTTTTGCAATGATGTCGCCGTTATTGTCTGAAAACAAAATGCTGTTTGTTGGAATATAATTTCCTGTTGTATTGGTAAAAGACGTATGAAAGAAAGCCTTGTTTTCTATTGTGTTTGTTTCGTACAAATGGTGCATACCAAAATAATTCGGTTGTAAAGAGACTTGATAAAAGTTTTTGTACGCAATGTTTTTATTGAAATAGATAAAAGAATTTTTAGAACTTTTTGGCAATGAAATGTTTTTGAAATTATAGGCTTGCATATTTGCAAGGCTTTCTATTTGTTCGATTGTTATTTCGTCCGCTTCTTGCACATCAGCCATTCTGCTTGCCATCATGGGCATTGCTTTTGCATAACGTTTTTCATGAACAAAACTTTGTGCTGTCCCACCTTGTACGCTAATTCTATCTTTCACTAAAGGGTCTTCTTCGTTTAAATTGTCTATCAATGGTGTGTTTAAAAGAAGGTTCACTTCGGCATGATGAAAGTCTTGTAAGTCATTTTCAATCGTTACGCGAATAATAAAACTGGCTTCTTTTTTATCAATAATTTTAAAAAAAGTAGATGCATACCAATTCATGTTATTCCTTAAATAATATTCTTTGAGGTCTAATTTTTTATTTGCGAATAGAGGAATCACATTGGCTCTGCGTTCAATTTTGGGTATATGAAACGAATATGCTTGTGGCTTATCTACATTTAATTCTTCAATATGATTGATGCTATGAAGAGGAATCGTAACGAGGCTGTCTTTTGCATCACGTTGTTTCAAAATAATGCAAGAGTCTTTGAGATTAATTTTTTCAATCGTTCCAAAAAAGCTTTGCTTGAGATTGTTTTTTATCTTCAGTTCACTTTTTTTGCTTTTATAAAAAGCACTTATAATCGCTTCGTTTTCATTCAATAAAGGTAGTGGCGTGTATTCATATTTAATTTGTTTGATGTCGTTGTCTTTTGTTGCCGACAACAACCAATAAGTGCCTGCAACTGCGGTTTCTGGAATAGGTAATACATACACGCTATCGTTTTTATCAAACACGTTTTCTTGATGAATAAATACGCGGCCGTTATTAAAAATAGACAGCTTGGTGTTTTCGATTTTTCGTTGTGAAAAACAAAAAGAAGACATCAAAATCAACAGACCCGAGATAGAAAGAAGTTTCATATTTTTTTTGTATTGATTATTTTTTTTGAATTGCAGCAACTCCTGGCAATATTTTTCCTTCAAAAAATTCCAACATCGCACCGCCGCCTGTAGAAATATAACTGACGTGTTTGCTGAGTCGAAATTGATTGATTGCAGCAACGCTATCCCCGCCACCAATAAGAGAAAAAGCCCTTTGTTTTTGAGTTGCTTCCGCAACCGCTTCGGCAACTAAGCGTGTGCCTTTTTGAAAATTTGACATTTCAAATACGCCCATTGGCCCATTCCATAAAATCGTTTTACTACCTAAAATGGTTGTTGTAAATAATTCTATGCTTTTTGTGCCAATATCTAAGCCCATATAATCATCAGGAATTCCTTCTTCGTTGCTTACATTTTTAAAAACGGCATCATTAGAAAAATTGTCTGCTGCAATGCTGTCCACTGGCAATAAAAATGTAACGCCTTTTTGTTTTGCTTTTTCTAATAGCGTTTTCGCTAATTCTATTTTGTCATTTTCACAAAGACTTTTTCCAATCGCATATCCCATCGCTTTTAAAAAGGTATAAGCCATTCCACCGCCCACAATAATATTGTTTGCTCGGTCTAACAAATTTTCTAAAATCAGAATTTTATCACTTACTTTCGCACCGCCGATAATTGCCGTAAAAGGCTTTTCAGATTTCAACAATACTTTTTCCGCATTGAGAACTTCAGCTTCCATCAATGCACCAAACATTTTTTTTTCAGGCGAAAAATACTTTGCCATAATTGCCGTTGAGGCGTGTGCTCTGTGTGCTGTGCCAAATGCGTCATTGACATAAACGTCTCCGAGTTGGCTTATTTTTTTTGCAAAAGCCTCGTCTCCTTTTTCTTCTTCTTTGTAAAAGCGTAAATTTTCTAATAACAAAACAGAACCATTTTCTAAGTATTTTACTTTTTCTATTGCCTCTTCGCTGATGCAATCACTCGCAAAAAAAACTTCAGGCTCGCAAGCAATTTTTTCTTTATCTAAAAGGCTTTGCAAGTGTTTTAATAAATGGCGTAAAGAAAATTCTGCACTCGAGCCGTCTTTTGGTCTGCCTAAGTGAGACATTAAAATAACAGATCCGCCGTCTGTTAAAATTTTTTTCAATGTTGGTATAACCGCAACCATTCTTGTGTCGTCTGTAATTTCAAATTTTTTGTTTAAAGGCACATTAAAATCAACTCTTACAAGTGCTTTTTGATTGTGAAAATTATATTCAGAGAATGTTTGCATTGCGTTTATTTTAGGCTGAAAGAATAAGGTTTAAATAAATAGGATTAAGTAATTATGATATTGATTTTAATGGTGATTCCATTGAATAGAATCAAAGTCAATTCCTTCTTTAAACATTTCCCACAAAGGACTCATATCTCGTAATTTGAGAACGGTTTTTGTAATTGCTTCAATCGTATAATCAATTTGTTCTTCTGTTGTTGTGCGTCCCAACCCAAAGCGTAAAGAGGAGTGAGCAAGGTCATCACCAAGCCCTAATGCTTTTAAAACATAAGATGGTTCTAATGATGCAGACGTGCATGCAGAGCCTGAAGACAAAGCAATGTTTTCATTAAAGCCCATCAACAAACCTTCTCCTTCAACATATTTGAATGAAATATTTGTTACGTGTGGCAAGCGTTTTGTTTGATGTCCATTTAAATAGGCTTCTTCAAGTTTTAATAATCCTTTTTCCAATTTGTCTCTCAACACACTCAAGCGTTTTGCGTCTGCGTCCATTTCTAAACGGCATAATTCACACGCTTTTCCAAATCCAACAATTGCAGGAACGTTTAATGTTCCGCTACGCATACCACGTTCGTGTCCACCGCCGTCCATTTGAGAACTTACTTTTACACGAGGGTTTTTTCTTCTTACATATAATGCACCAACGCCTTTTGGTCCGTACATTTTATGTGCCGTAAACGCCATTAAATCAATCCCCATTTTTTGTACATCAACAGGAATTTTTCCCACAGCTTGTACGCCATCGGTAAAGAATAAAATGTTATTTTTTTTGGCTAATTGAGCAATTTCTTCTATGGGTTGAACAACGCCAATTTCATTGTTGGCAAACATGATAGAAATTAAAACCGTGTTAGGTTTAATGGCTTGTTCGAGTTCTTTGAGGTCAATCAATCCGTCGGGTTGTACTTTGAGATAAGTAACTTGACCACCCATTTTTTCAATGTGTTTGCAAGTGTCTAAAACGGCTTTATGTTCTGTTGTGCAAGTGATAATATGATTGCCTTTTGACGCATACATATCAAATACACCTTTGATGGCAAGGTTGTCGCTTTCTGTTGCACCAGATGTAAAAATAATTTCTTTTGGATCTGCGTTAATCAAGGCTGCCACTTGTTCGCGTGCATTATTAACGGCTTTTTCTGCATCCCAACCAAAGGGGTGGTTACGGCTTGCGGCATTGCCAAATTTGTTTGTAAAATAGGGAAGCATAGCATCAATCACTCTTGCATCACAAGGGGTTGTCGCATTATGGTCTAAATAAATAGGAAGGTCTAACATGAACTATGAAATTAAGTGTAAAAGAATGTTGCCGAATGTAAATAAAAACAAGAGCCGTAATCAGGTTTTTTAAAATAGCCCAACCCCTCTTGATATACAAAAGTGTTTTCGATTATTGCCTTGCTTTATATTGTTATTTTATATTGCCGCCTTATATTTTATTCGTTTTTATGAAGCATTTAGCCCCTCTTAATAAATATTTTTATCGCTATAAATGGCAGTTTATCATTGGTATTATTTGTACTGTAATTGCCAACTATATCGCCATTTTATCTCCTCAAATCACAGGCTTTATTATCAACAAACTCACATTTAAAGATGTGTCGAATGCTGAATACAACAATTACAATTTTATTGTAAAAAAAATAGTTGGCTATATGCTAAACGACATGCAAGGTATTCGTGGAGTCATTTTGTCTGCAACAATAGTCTTGCTGGTTTTGGCAATTTTGAGGGGTTTGTTTATGTTTATGATGCGCCAAACAATAATAGTTGGTAGCAGACAAGTTGAGTATGATTTAAAAAATGACATCTACGCACAATATCAACAATTGGATTTATCTTTTTACAAAAAGAATTTTGTTGGCGACATGATGAACCGCATTTCTGAAGACGTGAGTAAAGTGAGAATGTATGCAGGACCCGCCCTTATGTACATTGTCAATATGCTTGTTTTGTTGGTTTTGAGTGTTTATTTTATGTTTGATACAAACGTTGTTTTAGCCATCATTACACTTTCGCCTTTGCCTTTATTGGCGTTTATTATTTACAAAATCAGTTCAAAAATTCAACAAGGAACAACGCTTGCTCAACAAGAATTATCTGCATTGACCGTGCAAGCAACAGAAACATATTCAGGCATTAAAGTCGTTCAAGCCTTTGCGTATGAAAAAAATATGTTCTCAAAATTTTCGGCTACTGCAAAAACGTATCAAGACAAAATGTTACGCCTTGCAAAATTGGAGGCGTTTTATTCACCTGCAATGATTTTTTTAATTAGTGTAAGTACGCTTTTAACGATTGCCGTTGGTGGCATTATGGTTGTACAGAAAACAATTTCTGTTGCTGTTATTGTTGAATTTGTGATGTATATCAATATGCTCATTTTTCCTGTCAGCTCGATTGGGTTTATTGCTTCGATTATTCAAAGTGCCATTGCGTCTCAAAAAAGAATTACTGAATTTATGGCAATTTCACCTGTCGTAAACAAAAAAAATGATGCGGCTATTGTTCCGTTGATAACGGGTCGAATTCAATTTCATGACGTTGATTTTATTTATGAGCATACAAAAATTCATGCCATTAAACAACTCAACTTTTACATTGAGCAAGGAAAAAAAATTGCTTTTATGGGTCGCATGGCAAGTGGAAAAAGTACGCTTGGGCAATTGCTTGTCCGCAATTTTGATATTAGCAATGGAAAAATAACAATTGATAACAATGACATTCGCGACATTGATTTAAAACACTTGCGACAACACATAGCCTACATAGCACAAGACAATTTTATTTTTAGTGATACGATTAAAAACAATTTGCTCATTCATCAACAACAAACAATTCAGGAAGACCAACTGATTGCCATTACTAAAACGGTTCAGTTGTATGATGAAATTATGCAAATGCCAGACCAATGGAATACAGTGCTTGGAGAAAGAGGCATCAATTTGAGCGGCGGTCAAAAACAACGATTAGCAATAGCAAGAGCCTTAATGACAGACAAATCAATTTATATTTTTGATGATAGTTTTAGTGCCATTGATTTAATTACAGAAAGAAAAATCATACAAGCACTGAATGTGCTGTTAGCCAATAAAACATTGATTTTTATTACTCATCGTGTGTATGACGACTTGCATTTTGACACGATTTATGTAATGGAAAATGGAAGTATTGTAGAACACGGAACACATGAAAATTTACTCCAACAACACACCATTTATTATGATTTATATCAACAACAATTTAAACCACAAGTAGAATAAATCAACCTCATTTTTTATTATTTTTTGTATTTAATTCTTTCTATTTTATGAAAAAAAGAGCCCTGATTAGTGTCTCTGACAAAGTCCATTTGCTCCCTTTCTGTAAACAATTATTGACCCTTGATTTTGAAATTATTTCTACAGGCGGCACAAAAAAATATTTAGAAGAAAATCAAATGCCTGTGATTGGCATTTCTGATATTACACACTTTCCAGAAATTTTAGACGGACGAGTAAAAACTTTACATCCACATATTCACGCTGCATTATTGTGTAACAGAGACATTCCTGAACACGTTGCAACACTCGCTTCTTTGCACATTGAATGGATTGATTTACTAGTTGTTAATTTATACCCCTTTCAAGCAACGATACAAAAACCGAACGTACAATTTGAAGACGCAATAGAACAAATTGATATTGGTGGACCAGCGATGTTACGCAGTGCGGCAAAAAATTTTAAACATTTAACCGTAATTGTTAATCCTGAAGATTATGATGTTGTTATCGAAGACAGAAAAAAAAATGGCGAATTTTCGTTGTCGCTTAAACAGTTATTAGCGACGAAAGTATTTTTGCATACTGCACAATATGACAGCATTATTGCCAATTATTTAAAAGAGCAAACAGAAAACGCATTACAACAAAATCCACTTTTTTCCAACCGCCCAGAAGACATTGAACGCGTCAAACAGTCTTTAACAACGCCACTTGTTTTGTCTTATTCTAAAAAAAGCGACTTGCGTTATGGAGAAAATCCGCATCAACAAGCAAGCCTTTTTATGGGTAATGCGAGTAGCCCGTATTCCGTTGTTTCTGCAAAACAATTGCATGGAAAAGAATTGTCGTATAACAATATTCAAGACGCCAATGCAGCATTACAAATTGCAAGTGAATTTCATGGAGATATTGTTTGTGTTGGCATCAAACACGCTAATCCATGTGGCGTTGGCGTAGGAAAAACGGTTTTGGAAGCATGGATGAAAATGTTTTATAGCGATACAATTTCTATTTTTGGCGGCATTGTTGCTTGCAACCAATCAATCGACGAAACACTTGCCAATGCAATGAAGGACGTTTTTTTAGAAGTGATTTTAGCTCCTGATTTTTCGCCAGCCGCACTTACCATTTTACAAGAAAAAAAGAACCTAAGAATCTTGCAAGTCAATATGACTACAACAGCAGGAATAGACCACAAGCAAATTGTAAGTTTGAACGGAGGATTGTTAATGCAAGATGCTGACAAAGGAATGTTAGACCAATGTACGCTTGAATGTGTAACTAAAAAACAACCCACTCCACAACAAATTGATGATTTGAAATTTGCTTGGAAAGTGGTTAAACATGTAAAGTCAAATGCCATCGTTGTAGCTCAAAATTCACAAACATTGGGCGTTGGTGCAGGACAAATGAATCGCATTGGTTCTGCAAAAATTGCGTTAGAACAAGCTAAAAATAATACGCAAATACAATATGACAAACAAGGCCTTGTGCTAGCATCAGATGCTTTTTTCCCTTTTGATGATGTTGTACAAATGGCAAAAGACTATCATGTTTCTGCAATTATTCAACCTGGTGGAAGTATTAAAGATGCCGCTTCGATAAAGGCTTGCGACGACCACCAAATAGCAATGCTATTTACAGGAATGAGGCACTTTAAACATTAAAAGAAACCTATGAAAACAAGTCATTACAAACATTTTGTTCACCTTGCACAAGAGCGAACACAAATGCGTTCGATAAAAAATAATTTGCATCATAACATCGGCAAATATCATGAAGCATTGCCGAAAGGAAAATTACAATTTACAGATTTAGAACAAGTGCGGCAGACCGCAAATGAGCGAAAAAAAATGGCGATAGAAAATTTGTACTCGCACCTCATTACCTTTGAACGCAACAGCATAATGAATGGTTGCAAAGTCTTATGGGCGAGCGACGCAGATGATGCTTTGTCTTATATCAAAGAAATTGCAATAGAAAAAAAAGCCACCACCGTTGTGAAAAGTAAAAGTATGGTGAGTGAAGAAATTCATCTCAATGCGTTTTTAGAACAAATGGGAATTGCAGCAATTGAAACCGACTTAGGTGAATTTATTCAACAGTTAGACGGCGAGCCACCAATCCATATTTTAACACCTGCTATGCACAAAAGCAAAGAAAATGTGGCAGACCTTTTTCATCAAAAACTACAAACAGAACCGAATTTATCGCCGTATGAATTAACAAAAATAGCACGCCAAGTATTACGTAAGAAATACCTTCAAGCAGAAATTGGCATCACTGGAGCAAATTTTATTTTGCCCGATATTGGCGGCATTGCAATTACAGAAAACGAAGGAAATGCAAGGCTTACAACAGCTTTTCCTAAAACGCATATTGTCATTGTTGGCATTGAAAAAGTATTGCCAGCAACAGAAGATTTAAACCTCTTTTGGCCCCTTCTTTCAACTTATGGCACAGGGCAAAACATTACATCTTACAGCACAATTATTACAGGTCCAAAAAATCTTTATGAACACAATGGCCCTGATGACATGTATGTAATTCTCTTGGACAATGGACGCACAAATATTTTAGCCGATCCAATAAAAAGAGAAAGTTTGTATTGTATTCGTTGTGGCTCTTGTTTAAATGCTTGTCCTGTTTACAAAAATTTGGCTGGTGGACATGGCTATGACACAACTTATTCTGGACCAATCGGCAGCGTTATTTCTCCACACCTTAAAGGCATGGAACACTTTGCCCATTTAAGTTTTGCGTCATCGCTTTGTGGTGCATGCACGGCAACTTGTCCTGTAAAAATCAATCTCCATGAACTTTTATTAAGCAACAGAAAAGAGGCTGTACAAAAAAAAATGTTTTCAGAAACAGAAACAATTAAATGGAAAATGTGGTCCATATTGATGAAACATCAATGGCTTTTCAATCGCGTTAATGGAAGACTAAAAACTTTTTTTGTTAATTATGTCATTGCTCCCAATTGGAGAAAAAAAAGAAGTATGCTCGAATTTCCGCAACATTCTTTTAAGCAATTGTATCAGCAGTATAAGAGAGAGAGAAGAATAACATATTAGTCTTGATAGATAAGATTATAAACCGTACAGAATTTTTTTATCCTTCTACACTCCTAGCTTTACTAATTTTTTTCATCAGGTAATAAATACTTGTCATCTAAATCAGTCGTTTCTTCGAAACAAATTAAATCTTTTACATACTCGACTCTGTTGAAATTATTGGTAGATTGAAAAGGAATTTGCTCACCGATGTTAGTCAGAATTTCATTTGGAATACGTAAATGTTTTGTTCTTCGATTTTCTTTATAATTATCAAAAAACTCTTTTTTTATCTCGTAAATAATCTTAATATTAGAAATGTAAAAGTCTTTGTCATCACTTTCTTTAAAAGCTATCCAAACAGGTAAATTTAAATAGGTTCTCAACTGATATAATTGATCTATATCGCTATAGTTTAAATAAAAAACGTTATCATTTCCATATGCCCATTTTTTTCTACACTTAACATCTATCAATACATTTCCTAATTCAGGAAAACAAACCAAAAAATCAGGGCGTTTAATTTTAATCTTTTCATTACAATATTCCAATTCAGGCGTTCTTTCTGTAAAATTAATTCCTTGCCCGACATATAAACAGGGTATGTTTTTTTTATTTAACAGTGTTCTAAAATCTTTTTCTGCTTGTAAGCCTTTGTAGTTTGGACTCTCTGTATCTAAAAAATTCTTCATACTAATACCGAGTATTTTTTTTGTGTCT
Source organism: Chitinophagales bacterium (assembly GCA_031539345.1). Taxonomy (GTDB): domain Bacteria; phylum Bacteroidota; class Bacteroidia; order Chitinophagales; family Chitinophagaceae; genus JAVKMO01. The sequence goes on from JAVKMO010000027.1 coordinate 45,295, forward strand.
TTAGTATGGGCAATAGATGTAGGGGTGGCTTCATCGTTATATAAATTATCGTTCCATTCTTGTGTATTGGAGTCTTTAAATTCCGGGAATTTATTGTGATAAACCCCAAAAGAGTTTCTTTTCTAAGTCGTATCTTATTACAGGATTTGCCATAATGAGTGATTGTATTGATTAAAAAAGCCTTTCCATTTTTGTATTTTATAAATTTTCATTTTCCATTCGCACTTTCATACTGTTGAATTTTTTTTGTGATGCTGAGCAGGTAGTCAATATCATCATAGCCATTGATAAGGCAGGTTTTTTTGTAAGCATTGATATCAAAAGTCGCTTTCAGATTTGCTTCTGCACAAGCAAGATATTGTTGCTCTAAATTCACTTCAAATAAGCTGTTTCTGTCAGCTTCAATTTGACGAAATAATTGTTGCAAAAAATCTTCACTCACTTGTATCGGCAACAATCCATTATTCAACGCATTGTTTTTAAAAATGTCGGCAAAGAAACTACTCACAACAACTTTAAATCCATAGTCTTTAATCGCCCATGCAGCGTGTTCGCGGCTTGACCCACAACCAAAATTTTTACCAGCAATTAAAATTTCGCCAGCGTATAATTTATTGTTCAAAATAAAGTTTTCAATCGGTTTGTTGTTTGTATCATAACGCCAATCTCTAAATAAGTTTTCACCAAATCCATCTCTTGTTGTTGCTTTTAAAAAGCGTGCTGGAATAATCTGATCTGTGTCAATGTTTTCGATTGATAAAGGAACTCCTTTGCTTTGGATAGTTGTAAATTTTTGTGCCATAGAAATGAATTTATTGATGATGAAATGAGTATGTTTTACGCTTCTCCGATTGGTCGATTTTCAGGTTCAATATATTCAACAATAAAATTGTTTTTGTTATTGCCAACCATAATCGTCATAAAATTTTGCTGAATCAATTCTAATAAAGAAAGAAATAAAAATATCGCATGAATGCGATTTTCACATGCAGAAAAAACCAATTCAAAAGCAACGCTTTTAGTCTGCGACAAGGTGTCTAATAAATAGTTTCTACTACTTTCCATTGTGTATGGATGTTTTTCAACCACGTGAATGGGTTTATTCATCTTGTCATTAAATCGTTTGAGTGTTTTTTCAAAAGTACGCATCAATTTAAACAATGTGAGTGTTTGTATTTCTGTTCCTTCTGATTGGGCATTACCGATTTTAACGAGTTCTGAATTTAAATTTCCTCGCTTGGCAACAAGCACGCGCATCTCTTCCAATTTTGCCATTTCTGCTGCAACTTCTTTGAATTTTTTGTATTCGATAATTTTATTGACAAGTTCTTCTCGTGGGTCAATTTCATTGCCGACTTCGTCGATTTCTTTTCGTGGTATTAACATTTTTGCCTTAATGCGCATCAGTGTAGAAACAAACAAAATAAATTCGCTCGCTAATTCGATATTGAGTTTTTCTAAATTTCGTATATGAAGTAAAAAATCTTCAATGAGTTTTGTAATCGGAATGTCATAAATGTTCAACTCGTCACGTTCTACAAAAAAAAGTAAAAGGTCAAAAGGACCTTCAAAATGAGAGAGTTTAATTTCGTATTGATTCGTAGCCATAATATTTTTTTATCAAAAAAAGCAGTGCTTTTTTAAAGCGACAATAATAGATATTCAAATTGACAATATGGGTTTCGTTCAATAAAAAAAGCCAGCATTTGATAGACGCTGGCACTTAATAAAAAAGACGAGTTTAAAACCCTAATTCATTCGCTTTGTTAATCAAATCTGTTTTGATTGTTTTCTTTGGTTCGCCGATTGCTTCTTGAATTTGTTCTTTTGCTTTTACATCAATAATTTCTTCCGCTTTTGCTTTTACAGCATTTGTTGCAGCTTCATTGATTATTGTAGTTGTGGGATTTGTTGTGCTATTACCCCCACCGATTAAAGATTGCAAGGCTTTTGCTTTAGTTAAGTTTTGCACTAAGGCAGTATATTTTTCTTTTTGTGCATCGGTTAAATAGCCCATTATCTTTGCCTGTACTTGGTCTTTGGCGCTTTCTAACAAAGATTTTTTAGCTTCTCCAGACAAACTTTTATCGCCTTTAATGTTTTTAATTTCGGCAAGTTTGCTCATCAATGTTTCTTTGATTTGTGTTGTTTGAGTTGAAGATAAACCCAAATTATTGGTCAAACCTTTAACTTGTTGATTAACTTGGGCTTCGCTCATAGAGTTTGCAAATCCTTCTAATTTTTGTTGTTGTTCTGCACTCAATCCAAGAGAGTCTTTTACAAACTCGCTATATTTTTTAGCATTTTTTTGATGGCGTTTAAATTTTTCATTTTTAAGTGCATGGTCTTGATGTGTTGTTGCAAAAGCATGGTTGAATAATACACTTGCAACGAGGGTTGTTGTAATCAGTTTGTTCATAAGAAGGGATTTAAAAAATAAAAGAATAATGCGTTAAGAAATCATTGTGTTTGAAAAGTTTAATCCCGCTTGCACAAAAGCGACAAACAGAGGATGAGGATTTTCTACTGTACTTTTTAGTTCGGGGTGAAATTGTACGCCAATAAAAAACGGATGACCCTCCAACTCTACAATTTCGATCAATTTGTTGTCTGGATTGATGCCAGACGTTATAAAACCGTTCTCATTAAATTGTTTTTCATAGGCGTTGTTAAATTCCCAACGGTGTCTATGGCGTTCAAAAATAGTTGTCGTTCCGTAAATTTTTTCTGCTCTTGTGTTAGGTGTAATTGCACATGCATATGCCCCTTTGCGCATTGTGCCGCCTTTTTTCGTTGTCTTTTTTTGTTCCTCCATCAAGTGAATAATAGGGTGAGGGGTTGTTTCATCTAACTCTGTTGTGGATGCTTTTTCTAAGCCCAGCACATTGCGTGCAAACTCTATACACGCCATTTGCATACCTAAACAAATGCCCAAAAAAGGTATTTTGTTTTTGCGTAAATATTCGATGGCTTTGATTTTTCCTTCTAATCCTCGATTGCCAAAACCAGGTGCAACAAGCACACCATGCAAGGAAGAAAATTGTGCTGCAACATTTTCTGCGGTAATGATTTCACTGTTGATAAAATGAATTTTCACTTTTGTGTCTGCCACCGCACCTGCATGAATAAAAGATTCGAGAATGGATTTATACGCATCTTGCAATTGGGTATATTTTCCGACTAATCCGATATTGATTTTATAGCTTGGATATTTTATTTTTTGTAAAACAGCCTTCCATTTATTTAAATTCTGTTCTTGATTTGTTGGCAGATTCATTTTCTTTAAACAAATAATGTCTAACCTTTCTTGTGCCATGAATAAAGGAACTTCATAAATTGTTTCCGCATCTAAAGATTCTATTACAGCTTCAACTTTTACATTACAGAACAAAGCAATTTTTTTGCGATGCTCGTCACTCAAAGGCGTTTCTGTTCTACACACAATAACGTCAGGGCGAACACCGTCTTGACTTAACATTTTTACAGAATGTTGAACGGGTTTTGTTTTTAATTCTCCCGCTGCTTTTAAATACGGCAATAACGCAAGGTGAATAACAACACAATCTTCTTCGGGCATTTCCCATTGCAATTGACGAATAGTTTCAATATAAGGTAAAGACTCAATGTCTCCGACCGTGCCACCAATTTCAGTAATTACAATATCATATTCATTTTGTTGTGCAACTTGTTGAATCCGGGTTTTAATTTCATCAGTGATATGCGGAATAATTTGCACCGTTTTACCCAAAAAAGCACCCTCCCTTTCTTTGTCAATCACCGTTTTGTAAATTTTACCCGTGGTTACATTGTTGGCTTGTGAAGTATGAATATTTAAAAAACGTTCGTAGTGTCCCAAGTCTAAATCTGTTTCTGCACCATCTTCAGTAACAAAACATTCACCATGCTCATACGGATTTAAAGTGCCAGGATCAACATTAATATAAGGGTCAAATTTTTGAATCGTTACACGAAAACCACGTGCTTGCAACAGTTTAGCTAAAGACGCAGCGATAATGCCTTTGCCTAAAGAAGAAGAAACCCCCCCCGTTACAAAAATGTATTTAGCCATAACAATCAATTATTTTAAGTCAAGCGGCTAATGTAAAAAAGGAGCGTACTTGGAAGGCGATACTTTCTCTTTTATTTTGTTTGTATTTAACAACCGTATTTTAAAAATTTCTTGCAGTACAATTTTTAAATATTTTAGGGCGTTTTTTATTTTTATTTTTTATTTCATTTCATTTCATACATTCAAATTCTATGCAATTTAAAGGACTCATTCGCTTTTTTTCTATCGCACTTATTATCATTTCTATCTATCAATTGCATTTTACTGCTGTTGTAAAAGTTTATGAAGGAAAGTTAAAAACTAAAGCTCTTCAACGTGTAGCCACTTTCACAGACCTCACGAGTAATTTTCAGAAAGATTCTGCTTACAAAAAAGTGTATAAAAAACTTGTTGACAGTGCGGCCAACACTACCATCACTTATGGCATTAACGGTGCAATCAATTATCGTAAAGCAAAAGAGCAAGAATTGAATTTGGGCTTAGACTTGCAAGGCGGCATGAACGTTACTTTAGACGTTAAGTTAGACGACTTGATTCGTAATATGTCGAATAACTCAAAAGACCCTGTATTGAACAAAGTTTTACTTGCTACTGAAGAAAAAAAATCAAGCAGTAATGCAAATTATATCGACTTGTTTTATGAAACCTTTAAACAACAAAATCCAAACGGACAGCTCACCAATTATTTTACTAATTACAATCCTGCACGATTAAAAAAAGGTGCTACCGACGAAGCCGTTTTAAATGTGATTAGAATTGAAGTAAGAGAAGCGACAAAAAGAACCTTTGATATTTTGCAAACGCGTATTGACCAATTTGGCGTTGCACAACCAACTGTCAATTTAGATGAAAACAAAGGCGTTATCAATGTAGAATTACCCGGCAACCAAGAAGACCCAGAGCGTGTAAGAAAATATTTACAAGCAACTGCGAATTTACAATTTTGGGAAGTTCATTCTGTGGCAGATTTAGCAACAAGTTTTGGTCAAGCAGCCAGCCTTGCTGATGATTATTTAAAAGCAAAAAATAAAGTAAAAAAAGCCACACAAGCCACGCCATCGACAACAGAAAAAAAAGAGCAAGGATCTATTGCTAATTTAATTACTGCAAAAGCAGACTCGACAACATCAGGACAAGACGAGAATGTTTTAGGACAAATGATTGCCCAAATTCAATATATCACACAGCAGGCACAACAACAAAAAACAAGTGCCGATAAAATCCCATTTGTGGTACAAATCGAAAAAAAGAATGTTGCCATTTTTGAAGAATTATTACAGCAAGATTTTGTAAAAAATTCATTGCCCGCCGATGTGAAATTTTTATATGGTATGCCAGAAAAAAAAGACGACAATAAATTTGTTGTAGTCTATGCAATAAAAACTGTTGAAGGCTCTGACAATGCAAAATTAGAAGGCGATAACGTTGCTGATGCTTCACAAGATTTTGACGAACGCGGTCGCCCTGCCATTCGCATGGTTATGTCAAAAACAGGTGAAAAATTATGGGAAGATATGACAGCTGAAAATGTTGGAATGCCTATTGCCATTGTTTTAGATAATATGGTTTATTCAGCACCCGTTGTCAACAGTGCGATTACAGGAGGCGTTTCACAAATATCAGGAAGTTTTAGTGTGCAAGAATCACAAGATTTAGCCAATATTTTAAAATCAGGAAAATTGCCTGCACCAGCAAAAATTGTGCAAGAACAAATTGTTGGACCAACGCTTGGAAAAGAAGCTGTGGCTGGTGGCATTAACGCATTCTTAGTATCATTTTTAATTATTGCCATTCTTATGTTCGCCTACTATAATTCTGGCGGAACAGTTGCCAACGTTTCCCTCATTCTAAATTTGTTATTTACCGTAGGCGTTTTATCTGCATTGGGGGCTTCACTTACAGCACCAGGCATTGCAGGTTTGGTACTTACCATTGGCATGGCGGTTGATACGAACGTGATTATTTTTGAAAGAATAAAAGAAGAAATTACAAAAGGGTCATCTTATTTAAATGCCATCATTACTGCATATAAAAAATCATTAGCACCCGTTTTAGATGCCCACGTAACAACCCTTTTAACGGCAATCATTTTATTCAAATTTGGTTTAGGTCCTGTTAAAGGTTTTGCAACAACACAAATTCTCGGCATTTTATTATCGCTCTTGTGTGGTATTCTCATTTCTCGTCAAATTAGCGACTGGTGGACAAGCAAAAACAGACACTTTGAATATTTTACCAAATTGAGCAAAAGCATTTTCCAACAATCCAATTTTAAATTTATTGAATTTAGAAAATACGCTTATTTTATTTCCATCTTAGTTCTTGTTTTTGGTGTATTATCTTTTGTGAATGGCTTTGATGAAGGCGTTGAATTTAAAGGTGGCAGAAGTTATACCATACGCTTTGACCAAGAAGTTCCTGTAGAACAAGTGCGTCAATCTGTAAAGCAAGTGTTTGAGGGAGAAAACCCCGTTTTAAAAACGATAGGAGATAATAAACAATTGAGCATTACAACGTCTTATTTAATCGAAAAAAATGGCAAAGAAATTGATGATAAAATAGAGCATTTGCTGTATCAAAGTTTGCTTACTTACTTGCCTACAAATACCAGCTATGAAGACTTTGTGAAAAAGCACAAAATCGCCTCAATGACAGTATTGCCTACTATTTCTGACGATTTAAAAAAAGGTGCTTTTGAAGCAACTATTTTATCCCTTATCATTATTTTTATTTACATCTTTATTCGATTTAGAAAATGGCAATATTCTTTAGGCACAATTATTGCTTTGTTTCATGATGTTTTTGTAACCTTAATTGTATTTTCTTTTGCACGTACAGTTGTCCCTTTTCCTTTAGAAATAGACCAACATTTTATCGCAGCCATTCTAACTGTTATCGGTTTTTCTATGAATGATACGGTGATTGTATTTGATAGAATTAGAGAGTATTTTAAAATTATGCCGAACACTTCTAATAAAGTTATTATCAACAAAGCCATTAACGACACGTTAAGTAGAACGATTATGACATCGGCAACTGTGTTCATCACGTTGTTGGTTTTATTTTTAATTGGCGGAGAAGTTACAAAAGGCTTTGCATTTGCAATGCTGATTGGGGTTATTACAGGAACGTATTCGTCTATTTTTGTTGCGGCACCTGTGTTGGTTGATTTTGACAAAAACAATACACTGCAATCAAAAGAAACATTAAAAGAAACATCAAAAAAATAATTAAGCATTTTTAATTCACTTTTCTGTCTCATTTAATGAACAATATGGCTGACGTTGCGGTTATTATGGGGAGTAAAAGTGATTTAGAAACTATGCGACAAGGCATTCAAATTTTGGACACTTTGGGCATTTCTTTTGAAGTTGAAATTGTATCTGCTCACCGCACCCCAGAAAAAATGTTTGCTTATGCAAAAGCCGCAGAACAAAAAAATATTAAAGTGATTATTGCCGGTGCAGGTGGTGCAGCTCATTTGCCCGGTATGGTTGCAGCATTAACAAATCTTCCCGTTATTGGCGTTCCCGTTCAATCTAAAGCATTGAATGGATTAGACTCCTTACTTTCTATTGTGCAAATGCCGGCAGGTGTTCCCGTTGCCACTGTGGCAATAGGAGAGGCAGGGGCAAAAAATGCCGCCATTTTAGTAGCCAAAATTTTAGCACTGTCTAATCCTACCGTCAAACAAAAAGTCGAACAGTATATCAAAGAACAAACAGCACAAACATTAAACAGTAGTCAAAACTTAAATTGGAAATAAGTCTCCTATGCAAACAATAGGCATTATCGGTGGTGGACAATTGGGGAGTATGATGATTGATGCAGGAAAAAAAAATCAATCCTATCGCTTTGTTGTTTTGGATACAAACACCAACGTTTGTGCCTATCCTAAAGCAGATGTTTTTATTGAAGGAGCGTATGACGACCCATTGTTGTTAGAGCAATTATTTGTTCAAAGTGATTTTATTACTTACGAGTTTGAAAATATCCCTGCCCATACATTAGAGCAGATTCAACGCATCACAAAAAAAACATTAACGCCGTCAGTTCGCCTTTTAGACATTTCACAACACCGCATAAAAGAAAAAACAACCTTGCAATATTTGGGCTTATTAACAGCACCCTTTCAAGCAATCAATACAAAACAAGACTTACAAAAAGACAATTGGGCGATAAAATTCCCTTGCATTTTAAAAACGTGTCAAGGTGGTTATGATGGCAAAAACCAATGGACAATCAACGACCTCAAAGCCCTTCATGCCATTCAAATAGAAGAGAATAGAGAATATATTTTAGAACAAAAAATACCGTTTAGCAAAGAAGTATCTTGCATTGGATTTAGAAATGCAGACGGTCATTTTCAACATTTGCCAGTTGTAGAAAATATGCACCATAATGGCATTTTGAATATCAGCATTGCTCCTGCAAGAATTGACGACAATTTGAACGAACAAATTGTTGCTATAACAAAAAAAGTAATGACGGAGTTAAACGTATGTGGAACGTTAGCAATTGAATTTTTTATTACACAAGACAATCAAATTTTGATTAACGAAATTGCACCTCGCCCACATAATAGCGGCCATTTTTCGTTAGATGGATGCAATTACAGTCAGTTTGATATGCACCTTAAAGCCATTACGAATCAGTCTTTACCCGAAGTTAAAATGCAACATGCAACAGTGATGCTAAACGTTTTGGGACAACACGCAACGCATGTTGAACAAACCACTTGGAATGATTATACAATTTTTCATTGGTATGGCAAACACGAAAATCGACATAATAGAAAAATTGGTCATATCAATTTTTGCGGTCAAGACATCGCACTGTTATTAAAAAAAGCAATCGAATTTTATACGCTATAAAATATTGCTTTTTTTTGTTAATAAAGGTCATTGCTTGGCATGTTGATTTTGTAAATAATTGTTTTCATCAACCGATAGAAATTGAAACAACGCATCATTTGAGGCACAATAGCAACTGAATTATTTGTTATGCCAACACGATGACAGCCTTTGATGAAAGGTTTTTTATTTTTAATACGCTTCAAAAAAATAAGGCAACTTCATTTGGGCATGACTATGATTGACCATTTTTTTTACAACTTTGAGTTGCTTTGTAAGCATCGCCACATCTTCGTCAATGACTGTAGTATTAAACCAAGAGTTCGTTTTTTTATTCAATTTGTTCATTATCCTTTCGACAGAACTTTTTTGTTTTGGATACTCTTCTACACCAATTTCTGTGAGTTGTGCTTTTTGTTGTACAAATTGAATAGCATCGTCTAAGCTGCCTATTTTATCGACCAATTTGTTTTCTACTGCTTGTTGTGCAATCCATACTCTGCCTTGTGCAATCGCTTCAACTTGTTGCAAATTTAATTTACGGGCATTGCTCACATGAGTTTTAAAATCGATATAAACAGAGTCAATATGATTTTGTACAAATTTGGCTTGTAAGGGTGTCAATTCTTTATGTATGCCAAAATTAGCGTGCGGAGAAGTTCCCACTTCGTCGGTTGTAATGCCGAGATGCTTACTTGTAAAATCACCAATATTGGGAATAATAGCAAACACGCCAATTGATCCTGTAATGGTAAAAGGTTCTGCAAAAATTTCATCAGCACCTGTAGCAATATAATATCCTCCGGACGCTGCAACACTACCAAAACTTACAACAAGTGGTTTGTGTTTTTTTGCTTCTGAAACAGCACGCCAAATTTTTTCACTCGCTTGTACATCGCCACCGGGTGAATTAACACGCAGTACAATACCCTTAATATCTTCATCAGCTTGTGCTTCACGCAAACTTTGAACAATGTCGGTTGTATTGATTTCACCTTCGTTGTCTGACGTTCCGTGAACAATTGTTCCATCGGCATAAATAACAGCAATATTTTTTTTGTTTGATGATGATAATACATCATCCATTTGTTCTTGATATTCTTGCAAACTAATGAGGGATAATTTTTCTTTGTTGCCTATGCCAATGTCAGCTTTGATTTTTGCTTCTACTTCGTCACTATATTTTACGTCGTCAATGAGGTGATATTTTTTTGCGTCACTCAAATTTTGAATCAATAAATTATTTTCTAAGCGGATTAATTCTTCTTTTGTCATGCCTCTTTGAGAAGCAATTTTTTCATACATACCTGTTTGAAAAGCTTTGAGTAAAGTGCCGAGTTGTAATTTATTTTCTTCTGACATAGACTCTCTTCTCAATGGCTCTGTTGCACTTTTAAATTTTCCGGCATAAAAAATTTGTGCTTTCAAATCCAACTTGTCTAATAATTTTTTAAAAAATAAAGACTGAATGCCAAATCCATTCCATTCAAAAATGCCCGCAGGTTCGGCATAAATATGATGTGCCATTGATGCGATGAAATAATTTTTTTCATTGTATGTGCCATAGGCATAAATTTTTTTGCCTGAGCTTTTAAATTGATTCAAGTAATTATACAATTCATTAGACACACTTAAATTATTGGCTTGCCCTTGACACTTAATCAATACGGCACTAATTTTTGGATTTTGACTCGCGTCTTTAATGAGTTTTTTAACCGTACGCATACCCAGAGAACTTTCATCATTCCATATTTTATCCCAGCCGTCTTCTGTGCCACGCTCGTTAAACAGCTGATTGGTATTGATCACTAAAACGCTTTTAGATTCTATTTCTATATCTTCTTTTTGGCTCAAACTCACAATGGCAATAATGATGCCCAAAATCAAGAGGCAAGTACACACCGAAAAAATAACGAGTGCTAAAAATGAGGATAAAAAATTGCTAAAAAATTGTTTCATAAAAACGGATTTAAATTCATGAATAAAAAAGAGGTGTTGGATTAAAACAGATACTCAAAACCTAATGAAGGAGAAAAACCTAAGTAAGGATGATAATGAAGTGTGCCAATTAGATTTGTTTTTTTTGATGTTTGATATTTTGTATAAAACCATGTTCTTTGATAATCTCCAAGATAACCAAAACCTGCAAAAAATTGTTTGCCTATGGCAGTGAAAATTGATGCACTTAGATAGGGAGTTTTATTTTCTTCTTTAACTAAGCCACCTTGAACAGCAAACGTTTTATAGGTATAAGATGTTGAAATAGATAATACGCGAGGAATTTTTTCTTTGGTGAGTAAATCTAAATCACCACCAATTGGATTGAAAACTTGAACGTTGATGTTCCAATTTGGCGTGAGCAAAAATTGATTTCGCCATTCAAAATAGTAGGCATTTTTATTTGGGACTACACCTTTAAAATTCAATTGAAAAAAAGTAAACTTTGCTCCCATATTCCAATAAGGTCTGATATTTTTGGCACTTACAAAAGTATATTCATAAGTGTTGAGAGAGGGCGTTTGTTCACTATAAATTATGCCACCAACAGCAACTTGTTTGGTGTTTTTCCACCCCATCAATCGCACGTCAAGCATATTATTCGTTAAATAAGGATTCGTCCCCATTACAGCAATTCCAGCATTTTCAACACTTGCCAAAGTTGGGCTATTAAAAAGTGTTTCTGAAGATGCCGCAGATAAATTGCTTGTTGCAAAAGCTACTTGCTCATGATTTTGATAACGATAATAAATAGGCTGTGTCAATATCAATTGTGTAGATAAAATGAAACAGAAAGAAAAAAAAAGTTGTTGCATAGATTTTTATTCTTCAAAAGCAGGTTCTCGTTTATTGTCTTCTTGTACCCATTTAGAGACGTTTTTTTTCAACGCATTTTGACCTTGTTCAATAAACATTTTTTTGTTTCTAAAAATATCAACGGCTTTAAAAATAGCTTCTTGAAATGCACCTATATCAGCTTTGTTTTTTCCTGCAATGTCAAAACCTGTACCATGATCTGGTGAAGTTCTTACAACGGATAATCCTGCTGTATAATTAACGCCAAAACCATTTGCCAATGATTTAAAAGGAATTAAACCTTGATCGTGATATAGTGCGAGAACGGCGTCGAATTTTTCATGATGTCCGCGTGCAAAAAAAGCATCAGCACTATACGGTCCAAAAACAAGTAAATGATGGTCGAATAATTGCTTCACCGCAGGCTGAATGGTGTCTGTTTCTTCTTTACCCATCAAGCCTTCATCACCATTATGTGGATTCAAACCAAGCACCGCAATTTTAGGTTTATCAATGAGAAAATCTTCTCGTAAAATTTTATTCAAGAGCGTTACTTTATTAACAATTGCAGATACCGTAATCTTGGCTGGCACATCTTTTATGCTCAAATGTTCTGTAAGCAAAGCAACTTTCATATTTTCTGCAACCATCAGCATAATCACTTCGCTTGCTTCAAAAAAATGTTGAAAGAATGGCGTATGTCCAACAAAATTAAAGTCTGCAGATTTGATGTTTTTTTTGTGAATGGGTGCAGTTATCAAACAATTGATTTTTTTTTCTTTTAAGGCTTTCGCTCCTGCAAGCAGTGATTGTGCCGCATACTTTCCTCCTTCAGCTGTAATTTCACCCGGAAGAATATTGACCACTTCTTCCCAACAGTTAATCACATTAACTTGTTTCGGTGCAGCATATTGAATGTCTTTGATTTGTTGTATTTGCACTGTATTATCAGGCATTATTTTTTTGTAAAAATTCAACACTTTTGTAGAACCAAAAACAATCGGTGTGATTTGTTCTAAAAGTAAAGGGTGATTAAAAGTTTGTAAAATGAGTTCGGGTCCTATACCATTGATGTCGCCAAGCGTAAATCCAACAATAGGTTTTGAGTTATTTTGTTTGTCCATTTGTCTGTTTTAGATGAGTGTTTAATTTGACTTTGATAGCGGTATTGATGTCATCATAAAGTCATTGTGTTAATTATAGATTTAAAATATTTTTTACAAATAAGCCATTCAAACGCATCGTCATCTACAACAAAAATTTAGTATTGTAAGATGTTCGTGAATGATTGCCCCGAACATAAATATATATTTTTTGCAAGACTTAGATTTTACACTTTTTTCAATTCTTTTTTGTTTAACCCTTTGCCATGATTCAAATTGCACCTTCGATTTTAACTTGCAATTTTTTACACTTAGAACAAGATATCAAAGCCGCAGAACAAGGCGGAATTGATGCTATTCACTTAGATGTTATGGACGGCGTTTTTGTGCCAAACATTTCTTTTGGACCGCTTGTTGTTGCTGCGATTCGCAAGCAAACAAAACTTTTATTAGACGTTCATTTAATGATTGTTCAACCAGAAAAATATATTCAACAATTTGCCAATGCAGGTGCAGGAATGATTAGCATTCATTACGAAGCGTGTACGCATTTGCATAGAACAATTCAAGAAATCAAACAAGCTGGTTGTAAAGTGGGCGTTGCTCTCAACCCAGCAACAAGTGTTAGTGTGTTAGAAAATGTGTTGAGCGAAATTGACATCGTTGTTTTAATGAGTGTAAATCCAGGATTTGGGGGACAAGCATTTATTTCTCATACAATTCAAAAAATCAAACAGCTCAAAACCCTTTGTGGTCAGTATCAAAAAACAATTGACATTCAAATTGACGGCGGCGTGAATGCTACAAATATTGCCTCGATTGCAAATGCGGGTGCAACAATTGCTGTTGTTGGTAGTGCCATTTTTAATGAGAAAAATATTGTTGAAAATGTTCAACAAATTAGAACCGCCGCAGAATTAAAATTGTAGTTGAACATTGACTGAATAAAAAAATGCCACCAATTTTATTTTACTATTATTTATTTTCTATAAAAATATTATGGCAAAAATCACTTGGAATATTTCAAATATTACGTGTGCCACTTGTGCTCATACCATTTCTAGAAGTTTAGAAACACATGCACAAAAAAATATTGAAGTCAGTATTGCCAGCGGTAGAGTTGCATTTGACCATAATCAAAATGTAAGCGAACAAATGCTCCAAAAAGAAATCGAGCAACTCGGATATCATTTTTCTTCATCATCTACAATAACAAAAAAAACAGCTTGGTGGACTAAATTGTCTCATCGCCTTGTCATTAGTTTTTTATTTACGTTGCCTCTTTTGTTGCACATGTTTGTGCATATTGATTGGTTGATGAACCCTTTGGTACAATTTTTCTTTGCCTTACCTGTTTATTTTTTAGGTTTATTGTCGTTTGGAAAAAGTGCATTCAGGAGCATTAAAAACAATGCACCTAATATGGACGTACTCATTATTGTTGGGGCAAGTGCAGCATTTATTTATAGCCTTGTTGGTTGTTTTATTTTAAATGACACAACGTATTTATTTTTTGAAACAACAGCATCAATTTTCACCTTAGTGTTATTTGGTAATTGGCTTGAGCATCGCTCTGCAGAATTTACACAACGAGCAGTAAAACGCTTGATTTCTGCACAATCAACAAAGGCAACAATGATTGCTTTTGATGACCAATATGCAGAACAATTTTTAGAAGTTGCGATTGCAGATTTAAGAGTAGGGGATTTAATTTTGGTAAAAAGTGGAGAGGTTGTTCCTGCTGATGCAAAAATTTTATCTGGTCAAGCTTGTTTTAATGAGTCTGTCATTACCGGCGAAAGTGCAGGGGTATGGAAGCAAAATAAAGACAATATAATTGGTGGCAGTATCATAGAAGAAGGCAATGTAAAGGCACAAATTACGGCAGTAGGCGACTTGTCTGTATTAGGAAAAATTATCCAATCTGTACGAGAAGCTGAGGCTGAAAAAGCACCCGTTCAACTTCTTGCAGATAAAATTAGTGCCGTTTTTGTTCCACTTGTTTTATTCATTGCAGGGATTACTTTTTTAGGCAATTATTTTTTTGCAGAATACCTTTTTGAAACTGCTCTGATGCGCACAATTGCTGTATTAGTCATTGCTTGTCCTTGTGCTTTAGGTTTGGCAACGCCTGCCGCAATTGCTGTTGGTTTAGGAAGGGGTGCTAAATATGGCATTCTATTTCGTCAAGCAAAAATCTTAGAACGCTGTAAGCACATTCGTCAAATTGTATTTGATAAAACAGGAACTTTAACGACAGGAAAATTACGCATCAAAAAATTTTCTTGTAACGACATTGGTACAGAATATTTCAAACAACTTGTTACCTCAATAGAAAAATTTTCCACTCATCCGATTGCCCATTCTATTGTGCAAGAATGGCAACAAGAAAAATATCTACCTTTAAAAAATATACAAGAAATAAAAGGCATTGGCATGACCGCACAAGACGATGAGGGCAATGTGTATGAAATAGGGTCTGAAAAAATGAATCCTCACCGTGCCGCAAACATGCCGCCACATCAGTCTATTTATGTTTTTAAAAACAAAAAAAATATTGGTTGGATTGATTTAGAAGATGAATTGAGACCAGAAGCAAAAAGCGTAATTCAAAACTTACAAGAAAAAAACATTCGTGTTTATTTGATTAGTGGCGACAATGAATTAAAGTGTAAACAAGTTGCTCAACAGTTGGGCATTGAACATTATCATGCCAGTCAAAGCCCAGAACAAAAAATAAAATGGATAGAGCAATTAGAAAAAAACGCCCCAACAGTAATGGTTGGCGATGGCATCAACGATGCACCAGCATTAGCAAAAGCAAGTATTGGCATTTCAATTAACGGAGCTTCTCAAATTTCTATCGAAGCGGCATCAATTGTTTTAATGAACTCAAATTTGAGAAATGTTATTACAGCATTAGAGTTAGGAAAACACACTTATCGTACAATTCAAGAAAATTTATTTTGGGCATTTTCGTATAATATTATTGCTATTCCTGTTGCAGCATTTGGTTTTTTATCACCTACTTTTGGTGCATTGATGATGGGTGCAAGCGATGTCGTATTAGCACTCAATTCAGGACGTTTATATATCAAAAAAATACATTCAGCTTCGTGAAAAAGTCTTTTAGTGTACAATTTTTAGGAACAGGGACAAGCACTGGCGTGCCTATGATTGCCTGCCAATGTGAGGTTTGCACGTCTGCCGATTCGCATAACAAAAGGTTGCGAAGTAGTGTTTTAGTTACCGTTGATGACACGACTATTTTAATTGATACAAGCCCCGATTTACGCCAACAATTTCTGCGATCTGACATTACAAATGTCGATGCCATTCTCGTTACACACTCGCATAAAGATCATTTATCAGGCTTAGATGACATTCGTGCCATTAACCACGCACAAAAAAAACGCATTCCTCTTTATACCAACTCGAATACCATTGCCGCCATTCATCGAGATTTTTATTACGCATTTGAAACCAATCGATACCCAGGTTTATTTGAAGTAGATTTAATAGAAGTTCAACAAGAACCTTTTTTTATCAATAAAATTAAAGTCATTCCTATTCATGTTCTTCATGGAAAAATGGACGTGTTGGGATTTAGAATCAACAATTTTACATACATCACAGATGCAAGTTGTATTCCTGTTTGTGAATTAGAAAAAATAAAAAATAGTGAAGTGCTTGTTATCAATGCCTTGCGACATACAGAACATCACTCTCATTTTACCTTGCCCCAAGCCATTGCTATTGCTCAAGAATTGGTAGTTCCAAAAGTTTATTTTACGCATATCAGCCACCAAATGGGCTTGCATGCAAACGTGAGTAAAATGCTCCCACCCAATATGCACTTAGCTTATGATGGGTTATCCCTGACGATAAACGCATAAAAAAACCCTCACATTTTTAGTGTGAGGGGAAATGAAACTATTCAAGTTAACTACTTTGTAGTATTGTTCGTATCAAACATTTTATGAATTAAAGAGGTGGGTTACGCTCTTCTTACATTTACTGCATTCAGACCTTTTTGTCCTTCTTGCACATCAAAGATCACTTCGTCGTTTTCTGCGATTTGATCTTTTAACCCTGATACGTGAACAAAAACTTCTTGTCCATCGTCTCCTTTAATGAAACCAAAACCTTTTTGGTTATTAAAGAATTTTACTTTTCCTTTTTTCATGCTTAAAATTTGTTAGTTATTAAAAAAAAAAATAAAAGCTTCCTTATTGCTAATTCGCTCTTTGTACAAATCTATTTATTTTGTTTTCATAGCAAAAAATATTTCATTTTCTGTTATTGCCCTTTCTTCATTTTAAAATTTTTATATTTTAATGCATAGGCTGTTTGTGAAAAATCGTTTATGAAATAATCAGCATATCAAAAAAAAGTGCCAAGTCTTTTTTTATCGCATCGTTCATTTTTTTTGCTGTGTTATCTTTTTCGACAAGCAAATAAAATCAACTTACATACACGCCTTTCTTTTTCATTTATCAAGTATCTAAAGTCTGCTGTCTTTATACATTTTTTTTATCCTTGCTTCAAAACAATATTTCATCAAATTATTTATCAAAATGGCAAATTCTTTTATTCAAGAACTTCAATGGCGAGGTTTATATAGCGACTCAACGCCGCAATTAGAAGACCACCTTAACAAAGAAAGTATGCGTGCTTATATTGGTTTTGACCCAACTGCAGACTCATTACATATTGGCAATTTGGTAGCGATTATGTTACTTGTACATTTTCAACAACACGGACATCAACCGATTATTTTAGTTGGTGGAGCAACAGGAATGGTTGGCGACCCTTCGGGGAAAAGTAAAGAAAGAAATTTGTTAGACGAAGCAACATTGCAACATAATCTTTCAAAAATTAAAACACAATTATCTCGTTTTTTATCGTTTGAACAATCGCAAAAAAATGCTGCACTTGTCGTTAATAATTTAGACTGGTTTCAACCCATTTCTTTTTTGTCTTTTATCAGAGACATCGGCAAACATATTACCATCAATTATATGATGGCAAAAGACAGTGTAAAAAAAAGATTAGAATCTGACAATGGAATTTCTTTTACAGAATTTACGTATCAACTTTTACAGGGTTATGATTTTTTACATTTGTTTGAACATCATTGCTGCACACTTCAAATGGGCGGGAGCGACCAATGGGGAAACATTACAACTGGCATTGAACTCATTAGAAAAAAAACTGGCAAAGAGGCTTTTGCATTGACTTGCCCCTTATTAAAAAAAGCAGATGGAGGAAAATTTGGTAAAACAGAAAGTGGAAATATTTGGTTAGACGAAACAAAAACGAGCCCGTATATTTTTTATCAATTTTGGCTTAACATTTCAGACGACGATGCTAAATCATGGATTAAAATTTTTACTTTTTTAGACGAAGCAACAATCAAACAACTGATACAAGAGCATGACTTTGCTCCTCATCAACGAATTTTGCAAAAACGAATTGCACAAGAACTGACTATTTTTGTACACAATCAAACGGCTTTTGAAAAGGCTATCATCACAACAGATTTATTATTCGGTAACGGGAATACAGAAACTTTACAACAACTCAATCAAACCGATTTTTTACACCTTATTCAAAATTTGCCGCTTGTCAATATCACACAACAAGACATTGAAAAAGAAATTACAATCATCGACTTGCTTTGTACAACGCAAATTTTTCCGAGTAAATCTGAAGCAAAAAAAATGCTCGCCAATAATGGCATTAGCATCAACAAACAAAAAATAGACAATCCAGAAACAAGCATTGGCAAAAAATGGTTGCTTTTTGATGAATATATTTTAGTTCAAAAAGGAAAGAAAAATTACGTTGTTGTAAAAATTTTGTAAGCCTTGCTTTCCTACAAAAAGCTATTCTTGTCGTTCAAAAACTAAACCAAAACAAGATCAATAATTATGGAAACAATCAACACAATTAGAAATATTATTAACCCAGAATGGATACTCACGCATGGTGGAATATGGTTGGTGTTACTGATTATTTTTGCTGAAACAGGCTTGTTTCTTGGTTTCTTTTTACCGGGCGATTCTTTGTTATTTATTACTGGCATGGTGCTTGCAAAAGGCGGCGTACATTTTACAAATACATCAACACTTAGCCTTATACCGTGTATGGTGCTGATTATTTTTGCAGGTGTATTAGGCAATTTTGTTGGCTATTGGTTTGGCTATAAATCAGGCGACCTTCTTTTTCAAAAAAAAGATTCTCTCTTCTTTAAGAAAAAATATCTCCATCAAGCCCAAAGTTTTTATGATAAAAATGGAGCATCAACAATTGTTATTGCCCGCTTTCTGCCCATTATCAGAACCTTTGCTCCCATTATCGCAGGCATTGTTAAAATGAATAAAAAAGCGTTTTTTCTATATAATGTAATTGGTTGCGTTGTTTGGGTGTTGAGTATGGTTTTGTTAGGATTTTTTCTTGGAAGAATTTTTCCTGAACTTACAAAATATTTAGACTTCATTGTTATTGGCATTATTGTGATCACAACATTTCCTGTGTTTTACAAAATCATCAAATACAAAAACGCCCCTGTAGTAGAAAAAAAATAAAGTTCAATTTCTATTTAAACGGCTGTCTGTTTTTCCAATTTATTTTTGGAGTAAATATTTTTAATCCATACCGAAGTGCCGCATTCACGAACATGTTGTGATGCTTAACCAAAACAAATAATTCAGTTGGTATCGCGCCAACAGAACTTTTTATTTCCATTGCTGTTCTGCCAAAATGTAGGGTCTTTCCTTTTTGTGCAATACAAAATTCAATCATGTCATACAACATATTCAAATATAACAAACTGTCTTTTTGTAAGTTATTATTATAGCCTAAAAAATAAGTTTGTAACTCTTCTTTATTTTTGATAATGGTATAAAATCCAACTAATTCATTGGCAAGAAAATAACCATACACATACAATTCATCTTGCAGCTGTTTCTTTAATGTAAAGAAGTGGTTTGGTGGTAAAACAAAGGTGTTAAATTTTGCTTGTTGTTGAACTTGTAGATATAAATTATCAATCGTTTGAGTATGGTGTGCAATGTCGTCTTCGGTCAAAGCTTTCTTTTCTATTTGTGAAGATTTTTTTCTTGCACGGTTGAGTTGCGTTCGATATTTTGTATTGAGAGCTTTTGTGTAATCACTAAAATGATGCCATGTTGAATGGGAATTAAAAATCATTGTTGGTTGAAATTTTGTCCATGCGTAATTTTTAAAACTTGTTTGCACAAAGCCCGATTTGTTTTTCTCGTGAATATCTTTTATCATACTCAAACGTATTTTGATGTTCTTTTTTTTGAAGTAATCAAGCATACAATGATGAACGCGTTCCAACAAAACCGAAAATTGCGTTTGTGAAACAGCAGTAGAGTTGAAAGAAAAAGCATGTTCTCCAGTCAATAAATTATTTCCAACAAGAAGAATATGGCGTGCAAGAAAACGTGCCGCAAAATGCTTGAGTTTGTTTATCCAAACAGATTTCGATTGAAACAATTCTGTATTAGAAATGTCAATATGTTGCACTAATACCTTTCCGACAAGTTGATTTTGAGTATTAAAAACGCCAACAAAATAACAGTGCATATTATTAGGCGATGATGTTTCTAATACGTGCAAAAAAGGAATAGACAAAAAAACGTGAGAAGGAGCAAACGTGTCCCACTCTTTAGGCAGATGGCTGGTGCTATTGAAAACTACAGCCGTATAGCCTTGCGTTAATACATACATATGTCAATTGTGTCTTGCTTATTGGTGCTACCAAGCACAAATAATGCCTCCCATTATTGTCAAAGAAATTGTCCAATAACCCGCCGTAATAAAAATGTATTTCCATGATTTAGATTCATACAATCCATTGAGCATAATTACTGGAAATAGAAAAAACAAGCCCGTCATGAATCCGTGCAAAGCACCGTGTTTGAAGGTTCTAAACGCTGTTCCATATTCTGCCATAAAAGCAAAATAAGAAGATGTGGGAGCCAATTTTGAAGGGTCTCCGCCAACACTACTTGTTACACCAAATTGATGAATCACCAACATTTGCAAAACAAAAGACAAGAAAAAAGCACCCACAAAATGTAAGGCAATCAGTTTAAACATTTGTCCAGAAGACGGTTTTGCTTTTCCTTCGATATTGGACTCTTTCATCCAAATTGTGCCAAATACATTCGGGTTATACCAAATAAAACCAAGAAAAACAGACACTAAGGCAGCAACAAGCAAACAAAAAATAGACATGAATAAGAGATTAAAGGTGAAAAGAAAAATGAAAAATAAAAAACAAAACTATTCGCTTTTTTGATATTTAGCATCAAATTATATCCTCAAAAAAATTAAATTTGCCACTTTCTATTCTTCGCAACGTACGAGAGCAAAAATGAACCAAACTTTATTTGAGAAATTATTTTTTACTGATGAAAAAAATATTTTAGTTCAAGGAACGCCAGTTTCTATTGAGCGTACGTTTATCAAATTAAGGTATTCTAAAAACGTTACCCCATTATTGAAAAATAAAAAAATTGACTTTGCACTCTTGTTTGCAATTAATAAAATTCAGTTAGAAAAAATTGCACCTGAAGTTTTAGACGCAATGGGCGAAAAAGGAAAACTGTGGATTGCCTTTCCTAAAAGTACATCAAAAATTGTGAGCGATTTAACCCATGTGCGTGGGTGGAATGTGATTTTAAAAAGAGATTATCAATTGGTGCGGTTGATTGCGATTGACCATGTTTGGAGCGGAGCAAGGTTTGAAAAAAAATCGGCTATCCCGAAAACCTTATTTCCAACCAAAATAGAATCAGTGTATATTGATTATGAAAAACAATCGGTAATCTACCCTGAAGATTTGAAGAACTTATTTGAACAATTTGAACACGCACAATTGTTTTTTGAAAGTTTAATTTTTGATTTAAAACGCAATTTTATTCTTTGGTTAGAAGCCGCAACGAATATGGCAGAGAGAGAAGAAAGATTAAAACATATTATCGAACAAACGTTACAAGGCAGTTTTGAAATTGCTTTGTAATCACTTTTAGTATAGCCTCAATATTTTTATTTTTTTCTCTTGATGACGATAGAGAAATTCATTTTTATACCCCTCCTTTCTTATGAAATTCTATTTGTTTTTATTAAAATACCGTTTGCAATTTGCTCTTCTTCTTTTGATATTAGCCATTTATACTCACGTGCAAGCGGGTTTTTGGCCAGCGTTTGTGCTTTACGTCATTTTTTTTATTGCTTTTGTCAGTCATTTTATTTTTGGTTCACTTCGACTTATTCAAGATGCTATAGAAAAAGGAAATATGCCTGAGGCTAAAAAATTGCTGTCGCAAATTTGGTTTCCGAATTTATTATACAAACCAATTCGTGCTGTTTATTATACCGTGAAAGGAAGTATTGCTATGATGGATAAAGACTTTACAAACGCCGAACTCCACATGAAGAAAAGTTTAGATTTAGGCTTGCCGATGAAAGAAGCTGAAGGCAGCAATAAATTGCAACTCGGAATGTTGTCGATTCAAAAAGGAGATATGAAAAAGGGAGAATCATATATCAAACAAGCATTGAAAGACGGTCTCACTGACGATGAAAGTAGAGCAATGGCGTTCTTGCAACTGTCTTCTATTTTTGCTAACAAAAGAGAGTTTAGAGTAGCGAAAGAGTATTATCGAAAAGCAAAAGGATTAAATCCTAAAACGCCTGAAATCAAAGACCAATTAAAACAAATGGACAAATATATGTCTCGTATGCCTGGTTAAATTTTAATGTTTTTTTATGCCCTCTTTTATTGAAAAAATCCAACATTTACAAGCTCAAGCTCAATCTTTTTCTTTTCAATCTGAAAAAGACGTAGAACAATTTCGTATTCAATATTTGGGTACAAAAGGGATTTTGAAAAATTGTTATGAAGATTTAAAACTCGCACCTGTTGAAGAAAAAAAAGCCTTGGGTCAAGCCATTCAACAATTTAAAATCGCTTTAGAAGAGCAATTGGAAACAGAAAAAAAAACATTTTTGACCACGTCCAATACAACCACACAATACAGCGAAAAAGATATTAGCCTGCCGCCAGGAGACAATTTGAAAATAGGTGCAAGGCATCCTATCAATATCATCAAAAATGACATTATTAAAGTGTTCCAAAAAATCGGATTTAGCATTGCCGAAGGACCTGAAATAGAAGATGATTGGCATAATTTTACAGCACTGAATATTCCTGAAACGCATCCTGCAAGAGACATGCAAGACACGTTTTATATTTCTCAAAATCCCACCACGCTATTAAGAACCCATACAAGCAATGTGCAAATTAGAGCATTGAAAAAAAAGGAATTGCCTTTGCGTATTATTTGTCCTGGACGTGTGTTTAGAAACGAAACAATTAGTGCAAGGTCGCATTGTTTTTTTCATCAAATAGAAGGTTTATACGTAGATAAAAAAGTGTCTTTTGCAGACCTCAAGCAAACACTTTATTTTTTTGTGAAAGAATTTTTTGGGTCAGATATTAAAATTCGTTTTCGCCCGTCTTATTTTCCTTTTACAGAACCGAGTGCCGAAATGGATATCAGTTGCCTGATTTGCAAAGGCAAGGGTTGCAGTGTTTGTAAACAATCTGGTTGGGTAGAAATTTTGGGTAGTGGTATGGTTCACCCACAATTGTTTAAAAATTGCGGCATTGATGAACAACAATATACTGGTTATGCTTGGGGAATGGGCGTAGAAAGAATTGCCATGTTAAAATATGAAATTAAAGACTTACGTTTGTTTAGCGAAAATGATGTTCGCTTTTTAGAACAATTTAGAGGCGGGTAGGAGGTTAAAATTTCTAAACGAAGAGGTTATAAATGTTCAACGTTAAATTCGTTATATGAGTTAGTTTTCATGATGTCTATTTTGAAATTTTTTTGGTCTATTTTTGTAATCATTACGCTATCAAAGCCCAACTCGTCTAACTTTTCAATTGTAGCTAATTCACCTTCTTGGAGTTGTAAAACCTTACGCAAAAGCCAGTCAGAAATCGCTTTATTGGGGTCTGTCATTAATGCTTTTGAATTGTCTTGACACACCTTTGCTGTAAAGATTTCTCCTGTCGGTATTGTTAAGTTGAAATGGTTGTCTTTTGCAGGAAAAAATGTTGGATATTTTTTATGTATTTCTATTGGAATCGGGATATAAATTTCTCCAAAATTTCTTTTTCTACCTCCTGCATTCCATTGATTTAATGCCGATTTTTCAAAAACAAATTTTTCGTTGTTTTGAATTCCGTATAATGGAAGGATTACAAAATTTTGTCCTTTGATTAATTTGTCTGTTGCAGGTTTGAAGTCTTTATTTTCAAAGAGTTCAAGCAACAAAGTATAAGGGTCTTCAATTATTTCAATTGGAAGTCTAAACGCATTTCCGGGAATAATAAATTTTCGAAAAAGGGTACTTTTTGAATAGTTGAAAGAATAAAAATTATTTCCATCTTCAAATTGCAGACTCGCTTTATTGTCTTTAACGGAATGGATATTTGTAATGTCAATAGTATCATAATCAGTTTCAAAAAGCAAAAGTTCTTTTTCTTTTCTTGCAACAATGTGATACAAAGAACTCTTAATATTATAAACCCTGTTAGCTAAATCTATTCTGTCGTTTCTAAATTCGCTTAATTTTATCGCAAGGTCTTTGTTTTTGAAATTTGCTAAAAATCTTGAAAGAGAATTAAATTCTGCCACTTTCTCTGTGCTATTATTTGAATTACAAGTAAATGTTTTCAAACCAATACCAATTGATTTGTAATTGGCATCAAAAGCTGTATCCGAGCGACTTAAATTATTTGCATCAAAACTTCTACAAAAAATATTCTCTGCAACACGATAGTTAATAAAAGGGACAGAACTTTCGCTGAATAAACCAGACAATTTTGAAATTGCCGAAAGCAGTTTTAAATAATTTCCATTTTTTTCTTTATCTATTTTTGCAAATGATATCATAAAGTTACACTTCTTAAAAAGTGATATAATTCAGCTTTGTCGTTTGTTACAATTTCAATAGTACAAGAGTAATTTTTTATTCTCGTAGTTTGAAGAAATTGGTTAATAACAGTTGCTTCAAGATGACTTAAATAATCATTATAATTTGATTGTTCTCTTTCTGTATAAATAATAGGGAATAACCGTTATGATTTATTACCACATCATAAGTTTGATTTTTATCGTTATCAATAATTCTCAATCCATAAATATTTATAGGTAAATTTTTAGTTTGAACTTGAAAATTATATTTCGACAAATCTTGTAATTGCATTTTATAAAATTCTTATGATTTGCTTTGCAATACGTTCTATTAAAGTTGTTGTTACAGAATTGCCTGCTTGCATATACAATTTACTATTTGCAAGTGGTGGTAAAATATATTTCTTGGTAGGATAACCTTGAAAAGCAAAACATTCTTTTGGCGTTAATTTTCTAATTCCAAAATCATCTTTTATAAGTGGAACATTGTGTCCGCCAGTTCCCATATTTGCTGTCAAAGTTGGGCAAAAGTTACTTTTGTTTTCTCGAGCATAAACTCTTCTCCATTGATAAACCGTGTCTTTTGAAGTCATTGATTTGTCAAGTTCTGTATAATATTGGTGGTCGGATTTGTAATAATAAATATCGTCTTGTTTGTCTTTTTTTATAAAGTCGTGAATAGTTGTAGTAAGTTTTATTGGTTTCGGAAATTCAAATTCTGCAAAATTTTTCACTTGTTTAGGATCTAATGCAACAATAAAAATACGTTCCCTATTTTGAGGAATATTGGCATGCGTTGCGGTATTGAGTATTTTATGAAATACCTTATAACCCAATTTTAATTCTAATGTTTCAATTATGGTTTTGAATGTATTTCCACTATCGTGAGAAACTAAATTTTTCACATTTTCTAGAAAAACAACCTTTGGTTTTCGTTTTTCAATTATTTGTTCAATATCAAAAAATAAAGTTCCTCTTGTATCGGAAAATCCCTTTTGATAGCCTGCAATTGAAAATGCTTGGCAGGGAAACCCTGCACATAGTATGTCAAAATTATCTGGTATATAATTTTTATTGCTATCCTTAGTAATGTCGCCAAATGGTATTTCTCCGAAGTTTTCTCGGTATGTTTTTTTTGCTTCGTTATTCCATTCGCTTGTGAAAACACACTTTCCTCCTGTGTTTTGTAGTGCAAGTCTAAACCCTCCAATACCAGCAAATAGGTCTATAAATTTGAAAGTGTAATTTTTGGGAGTTGGGAATGGCACTTTTTCAACCTCAAATAATAATTGTTGTAACGCATCTTCTGCAACAATTGAGATTTCTTCTTCAATTTGTTTGTATTCTACAAGATTGTAAAAAGATTTTAATGCATCTTTTTCATAATGTTTCTTAATTCCATTTTTATAATTATGAAGGTAATGTGTCAAAACAGCCTTGTCTTCAATGCTTTCAACAAGCCTGATTTGATAGTTTTTGCCGTCAAATTCATTGATACTGATAGTCTGTTTTAAACTCATTTTATTACAAGTTTAATTATGTTAAAATAAGATAAACACATCATTTAGAAAAGATTCTTATTGATAATTGAAGGATAAACATAAGAACATGAAATGGTTTGAAAGGTTTACAAATTTTGAGATTCGATAACTGATATTGCACTAATATTGACTAATTGCCTTACACTACTGCCAAGTTGCACGACGTGTAAAGGTTTTTGTAATCCTAAAAGCATTGGTCCTACGCTTTCACATTGCAAAAATTCTTGCATTAAATTGTAAGCAATATTTGCTGACGCAACGTCTGGAAAAATTAACACGTTTGGTGGTTCTTGTGCAAATTCACTAAAAGGATAATTCTCTTGTAATACTTTTTTGTCAAAAGCATAAATGCCTTGTACTTCACCGTCAATAATAATTGAAGGGTCTCTTTGTTTGACAAGTTCGATGATTTTTGGATAGTGTTTGGTTTGATTATTACGAATACTTCCGTAGTTAGAATAACTCAATAAAGCAAGGCGTGGTGTGATGCCAAGCTCTTTTACTTTTTGTGCGGCAACCAAGCAAATTTCTACAATGTCTTCTGGCTTAGGGTTTAAAATAACATTGGTGTCTGCAAAAAAGATAGGTCCTTTTTCTGTAAACAATAAATACATGCCAGCAATTCTAGCGATGTTATTTTTTCTGCCAATAATGTTTAGACCTTTTGAAATAATATCTGCAAGCCGCATTGCATCAGAAGAAATTGCGGCATCAACTTCGCCTTGAGCAAGCATCATACAGGCAAAATGTACGCGGTCTTTCATTAGTCTTTTGGCGTCTAATTTGTTTACGCCCTTGCGATACATTTTGTGAAATAATAGTTCTCCAAAGGCATCAACTTTTTGGCTGTATGCTGGTGAACGTTGGTCGATAATTTCAATGCCTTCAATGTTGATTTTATTGGCTTCTGCATTTCTTACTATTATTTCTTTATTACCCATCAAAATTGGATAAGCAATTTTTTCTTCTAAAACTTGTGTTGCAGCTTTTAAAACATTGGTTTGCTCTCCATTCATGTAGAGAATTTTTTTTGGATCAGTTTTTGCTCTTGTGTGCAAAATTCTGATGAGCAAAGGATCAACGCCAAGCCTTTCATTAAGGTCGTGTTTGTATTTTTCCCAATCGGTAATTGTTGATTTGGCAACGCCGCTTTTGATTGCCGCATCTGCAACCGCTGGAGATACAGTGGCTAAAAGTCTTGGGTCAAAAGGTTTTGGGATAACATATTCTGCACCGTAATTTAAATTCTGATTATTGTATGCCATACTCACAATGCTTGGCACGGGTTCTTTGGCAAGTTTGGCAATGGCATAAACCGCCGCTAATTTCATCTGTTCGTTAATGGTTGTTGCTTTTACATCTAAGGCACCTCTGAAAATATACGGAAAACCAAGTACGTTATTGATTTGATTAGGAAAATCACTCCGTCCTGTTGCCATAATAATGTCTTTTCTGCACGCCGTTGCAACGTCATAAGGAATTTCAGGGTCGGGGTTTGCCATGGCAAAAACAATTGGTTTAGGTGGCATACTTTTTACCATCGCTTCGCTTACAACATTGCCTTTGCTCAATCCAATAAACACATCTGCAAATTGAAACGCGTCGGCAAGAGAAATATCTTTTTTGCCTTTAGCGAAAGGAATTTTTGATTCAGTCAAATCTTTTCGGCTTTCGCATACGCAACCTTTTGAGTCAAAAAGAAAAATGTTTTCCATTTTTACGCCAACTTCTAAATAGAGACTCATACAAGAAATTGCCGCAGCTCCCGCTCCATTGACAACCAATTTAACTTTGCTAATATCTTTTTGCTGAACTTCTAAAGCGTTGATAAGTCCTGCGGTACTAATGATTGCCGTGCCGTGTTGGTCGTCGTGCATCACAGGAATTTTCAAACTCTTTTTTAGTGCGTCTTCAATTTCAAAACATTCTGGGGCTTTAATATCTTCTAAATTGATTCCTCCAAAAGTTGGTTCTAAAGATTTTACAATTTCAATAAATTTTTTGGGATCTTTTTCGTTAATCTCAATATCAAATACATCAATATCAGCAAATACTTTGAACAAAACGCCTTTGCCTTCCATCACAGGTTTGCTGGCTTCTGGTCCAATATCACCCAAGCCAAGAACTGCAGTGCCATTCGTAATAACAGCAACTAAATTGCCCTTTGCGGTGTATTTGTAAACGTCTTCTATTTGCTTTGCAATTTCTAAACAAGGCTCTGCTACCCCCGGAGAATAAGCGAGTGAGAGGTCTTTTTGTGTCTTTGTTTCTTTGGTTGGCACAACCGTAATTTTTCCTGGTCTGCCTTTGGCGTGATAATGAAGGGCTTCTAATTTCTTGCTTTCAATGCTCATTATTTCTTGTTTTAAAAGGTTTTAAAAAAAAGATGGGTAAGCGCACTAAGGGTTAAAATAGAAACATCTGGCTAATGCTCTAAATTTTTTTTAAGGTTCGTTAGATTTTGTGTTTCAGCATCACGAATTATTTTTTTGCCAATGATAGACATAATGTTCATTGGATAAGATGCGTTGCCATAAAAAACGGCACTCACTCCAGTTGTAGAATCGTTGATGGCTTTGAGTATTGTTGCGGCGTTGTCGTGTCCTTCAAAAGGTCGAATAAAATGCAAATCAACATCGATGCGATTGCTGTCAATTTTGGTAATTGTTTGAAAACCTTCACCCACATTGTCATTTGTGCTATTCCACGAAGCCGTAAAACCAACGGTGCCGTCTGTTCCTTTATACATCATTTTTGAAGTCGTATCTTGCATTACCCATACGCTATAGTGTTCTTGGTTTTTAATCAATTTGACGTAATCAAAAACAATGCGTTGAGGCTGACGAATGGTTGTTGAAACTAAAACCTCGTATTTGTTTGGGATAAATAATCCAATAATAAGCACGAATGCAATCAGGCTAACTATGATGATGAATGTTTTTTTAAGGATTTTTTTAATCATTGAATTTGACGGTTTTTAATAAGTGAATAATGTCTGGTTTGATAAAATCGGTTACTATTTTTAAAGAGTCTTCATTCGGTGTTGTATTTAAATATAATGAGCCACGCAAGAAATGTTTCTTTTGATCTGTAACAAAAAATTGATGCGTTGTTGCAGCATCTCCAGTTACGGTATAAAAAACAATTTGATACCCATAAGGAGATGAAACCGCACTATCTTGTATGCTTGTTGCTTTATAGACTTGCTTATTTGTAATTTTGTAAGAGTCGTAAATGAGTTTGTCTAATTGATGTTGTCGTAAATTTTTATACGTCAAATAAAGGGTTGCATTCAACGCATCAATTTGTACATTCAACCAAAAAGGATTGTCCGTTTTGTAATCTATAAATGCACTGTCTTGGAGACATTTGGCATACGTTGGATAAGAAAATGTATAAGGATATTGACCGTTGGTAAACGTTTGATACGTTTTTGTAGGGAAAATAATTTTGGGGTATGCTTTGTGTTTGGGAACAAAAACGTCGTTACAAAAACTAAACAAGACGACGATGCCAACAAGGAAAAAACTAATGCGTAAGCCCTTTTTCATATATGCCATAAACTTGAATATTTTTTGTTACACTTTTAATTTCTTCTAATAAAAATTCTATTTCTTTACGGTTGCTAAATTCCATATCGCAATGAAAAAAATAATTCCACTTGCTACCAGGAATGGGGAATGATTGCAATTTTGTCAAATTCATGCCTCTATAATGAATACGCGTTAATACTTGCGACAAACTTCCGTGTCGATTTTCTACTTCAAAAGACAATGAAATTTTATTTGCTTTTACCGAAGGCTTCACGTCTTCTTTTCTTTGTAAAACCAAAAAACGCGTAAAATTTTCTTTCATTGTATTGATGTCTTTTGCCAAAATCTGCATATCATAAATGTCTGCAGCAATTGATCCGGCAATGCCAGCAATATGTTTGGTTTTGCTTTCTGCAATTCGTTTTACACTTAAAGCGGTGTCTTCAGTTTCAACAATTTGCCATGTTTGTTTTTCTAAAAAATGAGAACATTGTAAAATCGCAATCGGATGAGAATGCACTTCTTGAATGTCTTTGAGTGATGCCCCCTTTAAGCCAATCAATTGTTGGGCAATTTTTAAATATACTTCACCAGTAACCACTAATCCGCTATTTTTCAATAAAGAATAATTGGGCAAAATACTCCCTGCGATAGAATTTTCTATCGCCATCAAACCAGCACTGGTGGCTGTTTTGTCTGTTGTTTTTTGAATCACTCCTCGAAATGTCGGACAACATACAACACTTACTTTTTGCCCAAAATATTGTTGTGCCGCATATTGATGAAAGCTACCTTCAAAGCCTTGAATCGCCACTGTATGCTTCATAAAAAACTGTTTGAGTAAAAAATCCAATCGGTTCAAACATAAAATTTAATACTAAAGATTTTTTCACCAACTATTTTATACTATGAATGTTTTGCTTTATTTGTGTTCAAAACAATCCATCTCATGAATATCAATTATTGCCAACAATTTGGCACATCGTTACGCCTCGATACTTTAGAAGTAAAAGTAGGCAATATTGGCATTGGCGGAAAAAATCCGATTCGTATTCAAACCATGACAACGACAAACACTTTAGACACAGAAGCCACTGTGGCACAAGCTATTCGCTGTATTGAGGCTGGGGCAGAGTTGATACGTGTAACCGCACCAAGCAAAAAAGAAGCTGAAAATTTATTGCAGATTAAAAAATTATTACGACAAAAAGGGTATCAAACGCCGCTCATTGCAGACATTCATTACACTCCAAATGCGGCAGAAATTGCGGCACAAATTGTAGAAAAAGTACGTATCAATCCTGGTAATTATATCGACAAAAAAAAATTTGAAACCATCACGTATAGCAATAACGAATATGAATTAGAAGTAGAAAAAATCAGTCAGCGATTTTTGCCTTTAGTTAAAATTTGCAAACGCGAAGGAACGGCAATGCGTATTGGCACAAATCACGGTTCGTTGAGTGACAGAATTTTAAGCCGTTACGGCGATACGCCCATTGGCATGGTAGAAAGTGCAATGGAATTTTTACGCATTGCTTTGTCAGAACAATACCAGCAAATTGTTTTGAGTATGAAGGCGAGCAATCCGCTTATTATGGTGCAAGCTTATCGTGTGTTAGTGCAAAAAATGAAAGAAGAATTTGGCTTTTGTTTTCCATTGCATTTGGGGGTAACAGAAGCGGGAGACGGAGAAGACGGTAGAATAAAATCTGCCATTGGCATTGGCACACTTTTAGAAGATGGCATTGGCGACACCATTCGTGTGTCTCTTACTGAAGACCCAGAATTTGAAATCCCTGTGTGCAAAGACATTGTGAGTAGGTATGAAAACAGAAAAAACACAATGCCTGCAATAGAAAAAATTTTATATAATCCGTATGAATACAAAAGAAATAAGACCCTTGCCATAGACAATATGGGTGCTAAAAATTTGCCGATTGTGGTTGCTGATTTTTCTCGTCATAAAAAAATATCGTTTGAAGAACTTGGATACGTTGGATATAATTATAACCCAACAGATGATAAATGGAATATCAAAGACAATGCGTGTGATTATGTTTTATTAGATCAAGAACACGCTTTTGATTTTCCTCAAAGTTTAAAATGTATTGTGCCTGTTGCCACATTTACCAATCAAGCAGCAAATGTTTTTCCGTTGTTTTCGCTACAACAATGGAAGGAAAAAAAAATGTCTGCAGCAAGCATGAACTTTGTAGAATGGAATATTGATGAGGCGAGTGGTGAAGATGTATTTCCTCTTTTTGCAAACGAAAAAAGCGTTGTTTTTATTGTTACTACAAAACAAAATTCTCCGTATTTGGCTTTTCGAACATGGGCAATTAAAAAGCAAATTGCACACAATGAATTGCCCTTTATTTGGAAATTAGAAAGTATAGAAAATGCCACGATTGACAAACAACTCATTCATTTTGCAACGGAACTTGGGGCTCTTTTTTTAGACGGATTTGGCGATGGTTTGTGTTTATATGCCAATCACCCTATTCAAAATATGCAAGCCACAGGAAGAACTTATTTAGAAATAACACATATCAACGATTTTTTAAACCAAACGGCGTTTTCAATTTTACAAGCAACACGTACACGTATGTCAAAGACAGAATATATTTCTTGTCCTTCTTGTGGGCGAACACAATTTGATTTGCAGACGACAACAACAAAAATTAGAAATGCAACCAAACATTTAAAAGGTTTGAAAATTGGTGTTATGGGTTGTATTGTCAATGGTCCTGGAGAAATGGCAGACGCTGATTTTGGTTATGTGGGAAGCGGCGTGGGAAAAATTCACTTGTATAAAGAAAAAGAAATTGTCAAAAAAAACATTGACGCTTCGGTTGCTGTTGAAGAGTTGATTCAATTGATTAAAGATAATGGCAGATGGAATGATTAAATTTTCTGCGATAAAACATTTGTGGCACGAGGTACACCAGCTTTTATTCCCTCATTTTTGTTTGGGCTGTTTTGGGTATTTGCCACCACACATAGACTATGTTTGTTATCAATGCCAGCACAATCTTCCGCAAACCAATTTTCATCTTGCACACCACAATCCTGTGTTTCAATCACTTTCCGAACAGCACGGCATTGTTGATGCTTGTGCGTTTTATTTTTTTCAAGACAATTCGCCTTTGCGTAATCTCATTCATCATTTAAAATATAAGAACCAACCAGACATTGGTGTTTTTTTAGGAAAAAAAATTGGTAAGCAACTGTTACAAACAAACTATCAGTACGTTGATATTATTGTGCCTGTTCCATTACATGAAAAAAAAACACGTCAAAGAGGCTATAATCAATCTCAAAAAATTGCTTTGGGAATTGCAGAATTATTAAACAAGCCAATAGACACAAGCTCTCTCATCAGAAAAAAAAATACACAATCGCAAGCTCGTTTACAAAATAGTAAAGCAAGAGCAGAAAATTTAGAAGATGCTTTTTCTTTATGCCAGCATGAACATCTCTTCGGCAAACACATTCTTTTGATTGACGACGTGCTTACAACCGGCTCAACCATCAATGCGTGCATACAAATTTTATGCACCATTCCGCAGGTTCAAATTTCTGTGCTTACCGTTGCGGTTGCTGGATATTAAAAAACAAAAAAAGGAAAAGAAATTTGCATAAAAGGGGTTTCAAACGGCTATAAAAAAAGCCCCTCCGAAATCGGAAGGGCTTTTCTTTTTTATTCAACAGTTTACATATTTTCTTCTTGATATTCATTTTGGAGAGAGTATTTTCCAAACAAAATGAGGCTCAAAGAAATAATAGGAACTAAGAAGCAGTAAATAATTGCTGGTATTTTGTCTTCTGGTTTTCCTGTTGCAAATTTTGGTAATGCTAAAACCGTAATGAGGTAATAAGCGGCGTATAATCCTGCGGCAATCCAAACAATGCCGAGAATTTTTTTAATGATATCCATAAAATAAAAATTTAATGATGAGAAAAATTTAGTGATGTTGTTTATCTGTATTCAGGGTTTCTTTGAGATAAATTGCTCCAATAACAAAGCATACGCCTGCAATTACAATAGGATACCACAATCCTTCTAAATAATGTTGAGAATGTTCATTCACAACGTCTGTTGCGATAGTGCCTAATTTTTTGCCTTCTTCAACTTTATCAAACAAGGTTTTTGCGTTGAGCGTAAGCGCTGTTGCGATAGCAGGTAATAAACCGCCAAAAATTCCATTACCAATATGATAAGGTAATGACATTGATGTGTAACGAATTTTTGTTGGGAATAATTCTACTAAGTAAGCTGCAATTGGACCATAAGCCATGGTAACAAAAATCATTTGAATAAACACCATCCAAATCAATGTTGATTTGTCGTCATCATTCAATACTTTTTTCTGTTTGATTTCTGGTTTTGCGGCTTTTGCGGCGGCGCTTGTTGTGTCAGCAAAAATAATGGTTTTGATTGTTTTGTCAAACACAGTTGAGTCCGAATATGCTTCGTGAATTTTAACTGTTACACTGCTGTCTGCTGTGGCAACGCCGTCTTTCATCACAACTGTTTTTACGGTATCAATTTTGCATTTATCGGTAATTTTTAAAGCCACTTTATTTTTCAAATTTGCTGTTTGATACATTTTTTCATAGATAGGTCTATAACATAAAACAGCAAGTAACATACCGCCAAGCATAATCCATTTTCTGCCAATTTTATCAGACAAACTTGCAAATACAATAAACAAAGGCGTTGCGAAAATTAAAGCCCAAGTGATAATGCTTTCTGCTTGGTCTGCTTCTACTGCCATTGTGGTTTTCATAAAACCCATTGCATAAAATTGCCCTGTGTACCAAACTACGCCTTGACCCATTGTAGCACCTAATAAAGCAAGTAATACAAATTTGAAATTGTATTTGTTACCAAAAGATTCTTTTAATGGATTTGTAGCGGTTTTTCCTTCTGCTTTTACTTTTTTAAATAAAGGCGATTCCTCCATGCCTTTACGAATAAAGTAAGAGATGATAACCATAATAATAGAAATTAAAAATGGAACTCTCCAACCCCAATCTTCAAATTTTTCTTTACCTAAAGTCGTTCTTGTAAAATAAATGACAAGGAGAGAAACGAATAATCCAATTGTTGCTGTTGTTTGAATCCAAGAAGTCCAAAAACCTCTTCTTGCTACTGGAGAATGTTCTGCAACATACGTTGCTGCACCGCCATATTCGCCACCAAGTGCCAAGCCTTGTAATAAGCGTAAAATAAGAACAGCAATAGGTGCAAGCATACCAATGCTTTCATAACTCGGCACTAAACCGATTAAAAAAGTGGCACCGCCCATAAGCAAAAGCGTTACCATAAAGGTGTATTTTCTGCCGATTAAGTCTCCCAAACGACCAAAAAATAACGCCCCAAAAGGACGAACTACAAACCCAGCCGCAAAAGTTGCTAGTGTAGAAATGAGGGCTAAAGTTTGATTGCCAGATGGAAAAAACTTTGTAGCAATAATGGTAGCCAAACTACCAAAGATGTAAAAATCGTACCACTCAATGAGTGTGCCGACAGAAGAAGCCGCAATTACGCTTGCGAGCCCCTTTGTAGAATTGTTTTGAGACATAGTTTGTGAATTTTAAGTGAAGAAAAAGAATTAAAAAACTGTGTGTGAATTTTTAGAAATTGTAAACCATTAAAAATAATAGTCTGTGGTTGGTCGCATCAAAAGCACTTGAACTTGTATTTGCTTTATAAGACCAAGCCGTTTCCGTTGAAGCTGTACCAGTTGTTGCAGCCCATTTGATAGTAGAAAATTCATATTCAAATGAAAATTTCATTTTGCCAGACAAAATATCTAAACGAGGTGCAAGGCGCAACATATTGTGATAAGAACGTGTGCCGGTAATTCCTCTGCCATAAAAACTCGTTGTTCCAAATTTTGCTTCAAATTTACTGATATCAGATGCTAAACCAAGGTTTTGGGCATAACCAATAAATAAAGCAGGTTGAAACATCGCGTGGTTAGTAATGATAATTTCTCCCCAAGCGTTGAGCTGATTGTGTGCAACATATTTCCACATTTGTGTAGATGAATCTTTGTATTCTGCAAAGCCACCAAAGCCTACGTATTGAGAATAAGATTGACCATAATTTGTATAAGCTTTTAACACAACAGATTTACTTGTATATTTCGCATAAGCCATAAAGTTCAACTGCAAAAGATTAGTTTCGATATTTGTTGTTCTGCCTGTTGTATTTTGTGTTCTTGGTCTTAACACATTCGTTTCTATGCCTGCACCTGCCAAAAAGCTTTTGTTTTCAAAAGTCAATTGACCAGCAAAAGACGGAATGGTAGAATATTTAAAAGCGTCTACACCACTCCCCGCAGGAAATGCTCCTGCAGGACTAAAGCCTGCTAAGTCATAACCAAAAGTCATTGCTGTTACAGACAATTCTGGAGTTAGTTTATGTTCTAAACGAATTTGCGGCACAAAACTAAATGGGTTAAAAGGAATGCCTGTGCTAAAGTTTGCCGTTCCTGGAAAACATTTAATGATAAAATTAGGATTCCAATATTGCCCTACAAGCAAAGATGTTTTTGTCCAATCTAATTTTACATAAGCATGACGAAGACGCAATAAGTTTTCTGTTCCAGAACCAGCACCAATACCGGCTGTTACTCCAGCTGCTGAAGCTCCGTTGGTAATACCAAAGAAATCGCTTTCTAAAGTTCCACTTGCATTTGCACCAAAAGCTTTAATGCCAGCAAATTTCACACCTAACCTTGTAACAATAGCAGAAAAACCTAATTGAGGAACGGCTTTATCGTCATCATTAGTTGCTGTGGTTAAATTTGATGCATCTAAAGGATAAACGTCTAGTACGCCATCTCTTAAATCGAGATTTTTACGCGTGTTGTAATACATATCATTTCGCACAAAACCATAAACAGTTACTTTTTGTTCAGGTGCTGCAACAACTGGCGTTGCTTGTGGTGCTGTAGTAGTTACAGGGGTAGGGGTAGTTACAGGTGCAGGGGTAGTTGCAACTGGGGCAGCTTGCTGTGCCACTTCTGTGGGTGGTGGAGTGGCTGTTTGTGCCGATGCAATGCCAAAGCAAAGTGCAAGACTGGCAAAGGTTAAACTTGTTTTTTTCATAATGAGTTTTTGATTTAAAATGTGAGGAAGAAGAATTAAATGTGAAAATGAAAATATAAAATATCTCATTCTTTATTCTATTTTTAGGCTAAAATAGTATAGGTGAGTTTTTCTTGCAGGGAATTTATTGTTAGAAAATAGGCTTGTTTGTATGGCTGCTAGGCATAAAAAAAGCCACCCATTAGTGGTGGCTTTATATCAACTATTGTAAAGTTTTACTTAAATTTTTCGCCAGTAAAATCTCCACTGCTATAACCAAAATCAGTCGTTTGGTCTTCTTGCACATAAGTAAGAAAAAGTGCTTCATTACTAGGCGTCAGACTTTTAGGAACACTGAATGAAATATTAGGAACACTAAATGTGGTATAGTTTTCATTCGGAGAACCTGATATAGGAATAGAAAAACCCACAACTGACGCTTTATTTAAGGTTTTGATTTTAAGTACCTTATGAATTCCTCCATATGACAAAACTAAGGTGTCGGTTTGTTTGACATTCGGTCTTCCTGGTATATCAATCAAATCTAATTTATATGTACTATCAATGACTTTTTTTGTAACAGAATCTGTATAAGACACTTTTAACACCATTAAGTTTTGGTCTTGTAATAAAGGTAGTAAAGGCACCTCTTTTAATGCAGAAATAAAAAAAGAATTTTCATCTACAGATACCGTAAAGACAACCCTATACGCTAGAAAATTGTTTTTATTGGGCAAGAATTCCTTTGGCTGAGTATCGACTTCTTTCGAGCACGATATTGTTGTGAAAACAAACATCAATAGTATAAATATTGATGACATAAATAGAACAGGCGAAAGATAAGACTTTGAAATTTTCATAATCAAAACAAGATTGAAAAACTAAAACAATATGCAAACTTAACCCAAATGGATAAAAACAAAATGTTAATACTTATTTTTTTCTTTTTGTAACATTTTACAAACGGTAACATAGAAAAATAAATTATTCTTGTTAGCTCTATTTGTAAGCGCTGTCTGTGTGTTTTATGTATTTATTTTTATCAATATAGTATGCAAAAATTTATTTTCTATTTTTTCCTTTATAGTTCACTGAGTATCATTTTTTCTACGTGCAAAAAATTAGAAGACCCAGCACCTGAAAAATATTTTCTTCTGAACAGGGGTTATATCAATGTTCCCCAAAAAACAACTCAAACTTATACGTTTAGAATTTCATCTACTGTGCCTTGGAAAATCACCACAAATACAAAAGCAAATTGGCTGACTGTTAGCCCAATGGTAGGGGAAGCTGGCATTCATGAAATTACAGTTACATTTTTAGAAAATACGAGTGTAGATATTCGTTCGACGATAATAGACGTTTTTTCAGACGAAGTTTCTGAGCACAAAACGATTTCCATTAACCAATTGGGTACAGAAGAAAATATTCTTGCTCACGTTTCAGCAGATACGTTTTCTTATCAGCCTTTAGATTATGCAACTTTAGATATTGTGAGTAACACGACTTTCTCAATTAGTGCCGACCAGCCCTTCGTTCAATTTCATTATGCTAATGGACAAGGCATCCTTTCAGTGCCGTTTATTTTAAATTTTAATCTCACTCCAGAATATAGAAAAGCAACGATTACCGTAAGCACTAGAACAAAGAAAACAAAACACATACAAATTATTCAACAGCCATTACCTTCTCCAAGGGATTTTCCTATTCTAAACCCAGCAAATTCAATTTCTAAAATTAAAAATGACTGTATTTTTTTAGACAATAGTATCAACTTAAAATGGGGTTCTTCTTCTGATCCGCTTGGGGGAACAATACGCTATGACGTATATTTAGATACCAACCCCATTCCTATAAAAAAAATAGATAGTAATCGAACAGATACGGCAATACAGTTAAGTTATTTTGACTTGCCTCAAGGAAAATATTATCTCCAAATTGAAGCAAGTACAAATTTGAAGGCAAAAAAAAGATCCTCTAATATTGTCGAACTCAATATTTCTACGATAGAAACTTATGCCAAAGTAAGCATTGTTGCTGGAGGAAATAATAAGGGAAATTGGGCTAATCAATTTAATTTTTCGTCAGATTTATTTATTGATAGCACAATGACGATTTATGTTGCTGATCAAGCAAATTTTCGAGTTCAAAAATGGTCGCTTGGAGCAACGTCTGGCATTACAATTGCCGGAGGTAATAATCTCGGTAGTAAGTTAAATCAAATACAACCCCATAGCATTTCGAGAACGCGTGATGGAAGAACCTTGGTGTCTGATGTGTATAATGATAGGGTAATGCTATTTCCTGCGAATAGCACATCGGCTACAAATGGAAGAATTGTTATGCAATCAGAATCTCATATACCAAACTATGGTTTTTTTGGCTTATTTACGCATAAAAATGGTTCTGTTTATGTCTGTGACGGAATAGGGTCTTCTATTTACAAACTTGATCTCCCCAATTTTGATAATCCTGTACGCGTAGCCGGTGGAAATGGTACAGGCAGTGAACTCAATCAATTTAATTCTCCCCATAATTTATTTGTCGACGAAAACGAAACGATTTATATTGCTGATGAAAATAATCACAGAATTATCAGGTGGATAAAAGGTGCTTCACAAGGCGATGTTGTTGCAGGAGGAAATGGTAAAGGTGCTGGATTAAATCAATTTAATAAGCCTCGAAGTGTCATTAAAGACGGCTGTGATAATTTGTATATTGTTGATTATGACAATAAGCGAATTGTTAAATGGCGTATTGGACAATCAAGTGGAAAAGTGATTTCTAGCGGTTCCCTCAACAAGCCTCATAGTATGCTTTTTTTAGCTAATGGCGATATTTATATAGCAGACGACGGGCTACATAGAATAGAAAAATGGGAGAGGTAATTTTATTTAATGGAAGTCTTCTTTTAATTAAAATGGATATTATTTTTCAATAAATTAAATCTGTTTCAATTTTTAGGATTGTATATTTTTCTTTCAAATAAGATAAAAAAAAGTCCCAACACAATTTGTATCGGGACTTTTTTTGATAACATTAAAAAACTATTTTTTAACAGCTTTTTTAGTTGCTTTTGGTGTAGCTTTTTTAGTTGCTTCTGGGGCAGCTTTTTTAGTTGCTTTTGGGGCAGCTTTTTTAGTTGCTTTTGGGGCAGCTTTTTTAGTTGCTTTTGGGGCAGCTTTTTTAGTTGCTTTTGGGGCAACTTTTTTAGTTGCTTTTGGGGCAGCTTTTTTAGTTGCTTTTGGGGCAGCTTTTTTGGTTGCTTTTTTTGTTGCCATAATTGGTTGTTTTTGGGTTAGTAAAGAAATTATAATTTAATGCAATAGTTATGGGCTGTAATATAAGGGGGGATTATACTACAGATACAAAAGTTTTATTATTTGTTGATTTTCTAAATTCGACTAATCCATCTGCAAGGGCATACAGTGTAAAATCTTTTCCTACACCAATGTTTTTTCCTGGATGATAAACAGTCCCTCTCTGCCTTACAATAATATTTCCAGAAATTGCAGGTTGTCCGCCAAAAATTTTTACTCCTAGCCTTTTGCTATTAGAGTCTCTTCCGTTTCTTACACTTCCTTCGCCTTTTTTATGTGCCATATATAAATTTATTTTGATTTTATTTTTTCAAAGATATAAAAATGAATGAATAATGAATTAGATAATATCAACAATTTTCACTTCTGTATAATGTGTTCTATGTCCTTTCTTTTTTCTAAAACCTTTTCTTCTTTTCATTTTAAAAGCAATCACTTTATCGCCTTGCAAATGTTTTATAATTTGTGCTTTTACGGTTGCTTTTGCATCGGATCCTACAAAAACTTTTCCTTCTTTTTCTACTAATAAGACTTCTTTCAATTCGATTTGGTGTCCTAAAGGAAAATCAAGGTGAGGAACAAAAAGTGTAGAGTCTTTTTGTATTTTAAATTGATTTCCAGAAATTCTAACTACTGCTAACATGATAATAAATTATGGTATGAGATAAAAAAATTATTTAATAATAAAAGGAAACCTTTTGAGATTTTTTAATGCCATTCCTGTTCCTTTAACGACATTCATCAAAGGATCATCTGCAACATAAACAGGCAATTGTAATCGATAACTAATGCGTTTATCCAAACCTCTTAACATTGATCCCCCTCCAGAAAGATGAATCCCTCTTTTGAAAATATCAGATGATAATTCTGGTGGAGTATGCTCCAACGCCTTTATAATAGCTTCTTCAATTTTTTTAATCGAAGAGTCTAAGGCTTCAACTACTTCTTGATAACTTACAGTTACTTGTTTGGGAACACCTGTAACCAAGTCTCTGCCATAAACTTGCATGTCATCTGGCGGAACATCTAAATTTTTATGGGCAGCTCCAATTTGTATTTTTATTTTTTCTGCGGTTCTTTCACCAATTAAGAGGCTATGATTTTTTCGTAAGGATTCTAAAATTGCCGCATTCAATTCATCGCCTGCAATTCGTATACTTTGATCGCAAACAATCCCAGCAAGCGCAATAACAGAGATTCCTGTTGTTCCACCGCCAATATCAACAATCATATTTCCTATAGGTGCTTCTACGTGAATGCCAATGCCTAAAGCTGCTGCCATTGGTTCGTGAATAAGATAAACTTCTTTTGCCCCCGCTTGTTCTGCACTATCTCTCACGGCTCTTTTTTCAACCTCTGTAATATTTGAAGGAATGCATATCATCATTCGTAAGGATGGTAAAAAAAGATTTTTTTTAGGATAAAGCATTTTTACAAATTCTCTAATCATCAATTCTGTTGCATTAAAATCTGCTATTACCCCATCTCTTAGTGGACGTATTGTTTTGATGTTTTCATGAGATTTTTCGTGCATCAATAGTGCCTTTTTCCCAACTGCTAAGACATTTTTGGGATTATATCTATCTAATGCAATAATTGAGGGTTCATTTACAACGAGTTCGTCATTGTAAATGATGAGGGTATTTGCAGTGCCTAAATCAATAGCCACTTCTTGGGTAAAAAAATCAAAAATTTTTTTGAATTTATTTGTCATTCAATTTGCTAAAATCTTTCAGTGTAAAAAATCCAATTATTTATGTCATCAACAAGTTATAGTTTTATTTTGTGGGCTCAACAGGGATTGAACCTGTGACCCCCTGATTATGAGTCAGGTGCTCTAACCAGCTGAGCTATGAGCCCCTAAGGAGTGTTTCCTTAGAAAATAGATTATGCTTTAACTTGTTGTATTAATTGTTTAAATGCGGTTTCGTTGTTCATGGCTAAGTCTGCTAAAATCTTTCTGTCAATGTTAATATTTTTTTTAGAAAGTAAATGGATAAATTCTGAATAGGTAAGCCCTTCTTCACGAACAGCCGCATTAATACGAATAATCCACAAACTTCTATATTCTCTTTTTTTAAGTTTACGACCAACATAAGCGTAGGTCATTCCTTTTTCTACAACGTTTTTTGCAACGGTGTAAACATTTTTTCTTTTACCATAAAAGCCTTTGGCTTGTTTTAATATTCTTTTTCTTCTTTCTCTTGATGCAACTGCATTTACTGATCTTGGCATTGTTGTAGTTTTTTAAAATCGTATAATTAAAATTTAGATAGAGACGAATTGAAATTTTGATTTATTTCAAACGTAATAAACGCATAACAAAATCTTTATTGGTTTTTCCAACAATTCCAACTTCTGATAAGCGTCTTTTTTGTTGTGCAGATTTTTTTCTTAAAAGATGGCGTTTACCAGCTTTTTGATATTTAATTTCTCCAGTTTTGGTGAGTTTAAATGTTTTCTTTGCTCTTGAGTGCGTTTTTACTTTTGGCATGGTTCAAATTTTAAAATAGGGTGCGAATGTATGAGTTTTATATTGATAAGAAAAAATATTTTTTTTAAGTAAAAAATCTCTGTTTTATTCACTTTATTGATACCAAAAAACAGAACATCAAAATGCGAATATTTTCACTTTAATACAAAAATAAAAAACAATGCGGACGGTATTTTTAGTTTATTTGTTTTTTGTGTAGCACCCCATCGAGTGTGTCATTGTATTTTTAATTGAAGTGATGAAAAACCTCTTTTTTTTCTTTTTGATTTCTATCTTTCCCCCCCCAATCTCTGCAAGAACAGTAGTGCATGTGGCGATAAAAACAAATCACAAAAATGCGATACAACAAACTGTAACGCAACAAGTTACTGTTTTTCCCAATCCTGTTCAATCGCCGTATCAGCTCAATATTCTTTTACAGCAAGTAGAATTGGGAACGTATAATTTTAAATTATGCACACGTGCTGGTAATATTATTTGGATAAAAGAAGAATTGGTATTGAATGCATACAATGCTTTTCATTATGACTTACATTATATTTTGAGCGGATTTTATAGTGCAGAACTTTTGTTTTTAACAATAGAATTAAAATCAAAAAATCAAGTTGCTACGATTCCTATTCTTGTTTTGTAAAGACTGTAAGAGTAGCTTGATATAGAGAAAATTTGAAAATGATTTTTGTTTGGTTTAATTTTTTTTTGATGAAACGAATGCCTAATGTGTTATTTATTTCCCCAGATGCGTCTAATATTTATCAAGTCATATTAGAAGGGTTTTGCACTTATGCTCCTCAAGTTGAAACTGAACTGATGTTGCTAACGACACCGCAATATGAGTATAAAAATAAAGTTGAAAAAGTATATAACTTTTTTTCTAAACTTTTTTTTAATAGGAATCTAAAGAAAATCGCTCACGATAAAATCATCGCAAAAAGGATTCAAAATCTTCAAGATAAATATGTCCTCATTTTTATCATTCGTCCAGATTTACTTAGCAATGACGTGTTGTTATTATTGAAATCAAAAACTTCTAATTTCATTGCATATTATTGGGATTCAATGTCTTTCTTTCCAAGAAAAAAAAGCATCCTCGCTTTTTTTGATAAAGTGTATTCGTTTGATGTTGATGATTGCAAAAATTATGGACTGACGTTTCTCAGCAATTTTTATTACTATGAACCATCTCCGCCTATTGAAACTTATAAAATGGTTTTTTGTATTTCTCATTTAGAAAAAAGGCGATTTTTATTATTCAATAAAATGGGTCAATTTTTAGAAGATAGTCATATTGCTTTTCGATTTTTAACAAAGCAGTCAAAAAATAAATTAAAAAGTAAGTATGTGGAATATCTGAAAGACGTGATTCCTTATGCAGAGATGTTGCAGTTATTGAATCAGTACGACATCATTTTGGATATTGCTAAGCCTCAACAAAATGGACTTTCTTTTAGGATTTTT
Source organism: Chitinophagales bacterium (assembly GCA_031539345.1). Taxonomy (GTDB): domain Bacteria; phylum Bacteroidota; class Bacteroidia; order Chitinophagales; family Chitinophagaceae; genus JAVKMO01. The sequence continues at coordinate 89,592 of JAVKMO010000027.1, forward strand.
GAAAGCATGGGCATGAATAAAAAAGTTATTACGAATAACTGTGCAGTAATGAATTACGATTTTTATTCTCCCAATAATATTTGTGTTGTTGATTTTGATCGATTAACGATACCAAAATCATTTTTTGAAACTCCATTTGAACCTATTGACCAAACAATCAAAAATAAATATCACTTAAGAGTTTTTATACAGACTGTTCTGAATAATATTTTACCCCACTCACTCACTTTATAGCAATGAATATTCTTTATATTGTTTTTGGTCATCGTCTTGAAAATCATGTTCAAGCATATTTTTCTATTTGTTCTTTTTTGAGTCAAACAGATCAATCAGATAGAATTTATATGATGACCGATGCACCAGAATTTTATCAAAAACTGAATACTGTAATTCATGTTTTGCCGATTACGCAAGAGCAACTTTCTGATTGGCAAGGCGAGCATCAATTTTTTTGGCGTATAAAAATTAAGGCAATTGAATTTATCTGTGCACTTCATCCCAATGAACAAGTTGTGTATTTGGATACAGATACTTTTTTATTTAGTGATATTAAACAACTAAGAGAAGATTTGGGCAATCCTGTTATGCACGTGCAAGAAGGACATTTATGTCGTTTAAAAAGCAAGACAGAAAAATTGATGTGGACGCAAACAGGGAATCAATCTTTTGGCGGTGTAATCATTAACCATGCAATGTGGAATGCTGGTGTTGTGGGAATTCCAGCAAATTCTGGAATGAAAATTATTCAACTCGCATTAAATATTTGTGATGATATGTTGGCGAAAAATGTTGTTCGTAGGTTGATAGAACAATTTGCCTTGTCTGTTGCTTTATCTGAAAATGGAAAACTATTACCCGCCAATAGCTACCTCGCACATTATTGGTCAAATAAAGAAGATTGGAATGCCGAAATTCAGCGGTTCATTGCCACTTCTTTTTTTAAACAACATTCATTAACAGATGATATTGCCGCAATCAAAAAATTTGATTTTGGGAAAATTGCAATTTCTAAGCGTATTCCGAATACACAAAAGCGACTTAAAAAATTAATCGAAAATATATTTCCTTCTGAAAATAAAGAGTTTGTTCCACTCCAGTTTTAATACTTATTTACTACTATTTGTGCCTTAAAAATGAAAATATCAGGATTTACTTTTGTACGAAATGCTATAAAATATGATTATCCGATTGTAGAAGCGATTAATTCGATTCTTCCTATTTGTGATGAAATGATTGTTGCCGTTGGTCATTCAGAAGATATGACTTTACAGTTAATACAAAATATAGGTTCTCCTAAAATTAAAATTATTGAAACGATTTGGGATGACACACTGCGTGAAGGAGGAAAAGTTTTGGCTGTTGAAACCGATAAAGCCTTAGCGGCAGTATCGCCTGATTCGGACTGGTGTTTTTATATTCAAGGTGATGAGGTGATACATGAACAATTTTTGCCTACTCTTAAACAAGTAATGCAGTATTATTTAAATGACTCCAAGGTTGAAGGTTTACTACTTCAATATTTGCATTTTTATGGTTCATATCGGTATGTTGCGGATTCTCAAAAATGGTATCGTCAAGAAATTAGAGTAATCCGAAATCAAAAAAATATTCGTTCTTATCGCGATGCACAAGGCTTTAGAACAATCCATAATCAAAAACTTTGCGTTAAAAAAGTGGATGCGTATGTGTATCATTATGGTTGGGTAAAACCTGTAGAAATTCAAAAAGAGAAAATGAAAAGTTCTATAAAGTTTTGGAAGAATGATGCCATTGCAGAACAAATCAAAAAAGAATATGATGAACATTTTGACTACTCAGGTATAGATTCTTTAGCTTCATTTACAGGCACTCATCCTGCTGTTATGCACGAACGAATTGAACGAGTAAGTTGGCAATTTGATTTTGATATTCGTAGAAAAAAACTATCCTTAAAAAATAGAATTCGATTTTTTATAGAACATTTAACAGGGGTTAGAATTGGAGAATATCGAAATTTTAAGTTACTCAAATAACGCCCATCAACTATAAATCAACTTTTGTATCATCACCAATATTGAGTGATTTTGGCAAGCTTTGCACTTCGGTATCGCTACCAATTAAAGAGTTTTGAAGTATGCAATGATGAAGGCTTGAATAAGATCCAATAATTGAATTGTGAATTACGGTATTCGTTATTTTGGCGTACTCACCAATGGTTACATTAGGTCCTATAATTGAATTTTCAATTTTACAAGATGGCGGAATGCTCACTGGCGGAATAATGACAGATCGTATAATTGATGACGACTTGGTAATTGTTTTTTGTTTAAATTTTTTCAATAAAATGGCGTTTGTATTGAGGATGTTTTCTGCTTTTCCACAATCAAACCAACTTTCAACTTTCATGGCGTGCATACTGATGTGTTTTTGAATCATACATTCTAAACAATCGGTTAAAGACAAGGGTTTTTCATCGTTTGTATGTGCTTTTAAAAGTTGAGTAATACACTCAAATAATAGTTTTGTTTCTTTGATTTTATAAATGCCAACTAAGGCAAGATTAGATGTTGGTATTTGTGGTTTTTCGACCACTTTGTTGATTAACAAAGTGTCTTCTTCAATAACAGCAACACCAAATTGTCGAGGGTCATCAACTTTATGAACACAGAGTACAGATGTTTTTGATTTGATTAATTTTTTGACATCAAACTCACAAATTGTATCACCAAAAACGATAATTGCATCTTCGTTTTTCACCCAATCTTCAGTTAAAGAAATGGCGTGTGCGGTTCCTTTTCTTTCGTTTTGATAAATAAAAACGCCTTTAATATTTGTGTGGTTTTCTTTTACATACTCTTCAATTTTTTCTCCCAAATGTCCAACAATAAAAATAAATTCTTTGACCCCTTTGTCCCTAAATTGTTCTATAATAATGGACAAAATTGTTTTTCCTGCTAAAGGAATTAAGGCTTTAGGTTGTGTGTTTGTATGTGGTCTTAATTTAAATCCAATGCCTGCAACAGGAATGATAACTTTCATGCAATCGTTTTAATTTCTATTTTGAATGTCTCTAACAAAGTAAAAAAGAACTCTACTAATTCAAAATTTTTAAGGGTGATATTTTGCTCTCATTCTGATTGTTTTGAAAAGATTTTTGAGACTCGTTGATTTTATCTTTTTGTTCTTGGGTTATTTTACTTTTTTTTTCTGGCAGAATAGACGTTGCCGATGTGCTTACTGGAATAATGCCAGAAGATAAGCCTGTCGCTCTTTCGGACCAATATTTTTTTAATTTAGAATGACTTTTTAAGAAACCTAAACGTATGCCAGCATAAACATTCATGCCATAACTATTGCCAAAAAAACTGTGCATATCATCAGAGCCGATAAAAAATCCGCCAACGCGAATGCCAAGTCCGTATTTAAATTGTAAGCCATTGGGTACCAAACTTATTGGAACAGATACTTCTAAAAACGATCCTTGAAACCGAGGTGCAATGACTAAGCGAGAATGTATTGGCGTGCTATACGTTCCAAAAATGCCTGAGATATTTAAGGCCAATAAACCAGAAACGTAGAATTTTTCTCCGATATAATAATCTGCATAAATGTTCATCAGTGTAGGCAAACTAATACCAATATTTTGGTTTGACGTAGTGTCTGTATTAAGTCCATAAGGTTTTACTGTTTTAGAAATGGTCTCGTTTCTAGTTTTATTTGTCTCTTTATTGACCTCTTGTTTGTTAAGGGAGTCTTTAGATAGACTGTAGTTTAAGGCACTGAAGTCTATTTTTTGACTAACGGATTGATAAGAGACTTTGCCTAAATCAACAATCGAGAAACCGATTTTTAATTTGTACGGATTGGCGTATCGGTCATAGCTTATTTTGCCTGTATCTACTGGTCGAACATAATTTGGATTCCATTCATACATTATTCCCATATCAATGCCAAATCCAGAATTTGTCCGCAATGATTCAAGGAGAGGGTTTTTGTCAGAATTGATGGTATTGACTGGTGAACCGAAATAAGACTCGACCGATCCCGCACCCTTTATGTTTACTTTGTCACTTGATCCCGAAAAATTAAATCCTAGATTATTTGATTTTATGCCACCAGAAAATAGACCAAGAAGATATTTATAAGCGAACCCAACTTTCACGGTATGTTCTTTGTTTTCCATGACATTTCTTCCGTACGTCAATCCTAATTGAGCAAAGTGATTTGTAATTAAAGACACTTGATTTAAATTGATGCTCGTTTTGAAATCATTATTTAAAGTTGGAGTGATTGTTCCATTCGAGTTATTGAGTGTAATGTCTAAACCACTAGACAACAAATTGTTGATGTCTTGTTGTGCTTGATACGCACTTGTGTTAAAATTAAAGTCATTGATTTGGGTAAATGACCTGGACGAGGTTGTGAACGCAAAGCCTTGATGTCGCCCTATACTAAACATAAAATTAAAAATTGGTATACTCGCACTTGCGTTCAAGTGTCCATAATATGTTTTATTCACAGCACCCAAAGAGGCTAAGGTTTGTGCCGAAGAAGACCCCGTATATTCTGTTTTGAATTTATTTTCAAAACCATTTGGGTCTCTGATTAAACCGGGAATACTTGTTTGAATAAAATTGTTATTGATTGTGATGCTTGACGAACCCCAATCCATCAAAAAACTAAACGGCGACCCGACAACATTTGCGGGGTTTATTTCTAAAGCGTTTAGTCCGCCGTAGCTCCCTAAAGATGTTCCGTAGTAGGATTGAGAAAAACTGGTCTTATTCATCAATAGAATAACAATAAACAAACAAAAATGGGTGAGCAATCGCTGTTTCATAATTTTAAATAAATTTTGTGTGTAAAAAACGGAAGGCTAAGAGTCTATTTTAAAAGGAATTTCAGCAACAATTTTAATGCGTAAATATAAACGCACCCTAAACGAATTTTGAGGAATACTATTTGCCTCGCCGTTAATATTGATTTTTAATGCTTGGCCACTTAACAGTTCGTCTTTGATGTTGTCTCCTTTTTGAAATAATATACTTTGCGTTATTTTCGGTGGCGTTTCGTTGCTCGTATAAGACGCTAATTGTTTTGCCCCCAATTTTATCTTTAAATTGTTGAAATAATGAAAATCTGCACCAGCAATAGCCATATCCGAAGGGTTTATAGACATTTTTAATGTATCTATTTCCATCGTCTTAACTGCATTCTCTATATCAGTCGTAGGAAGTCCTATTTTTTTTAATTCAGCTTTTAAATCAAAGCCAGGTAAGGTTTGTTCTGGCACAACAAAAGCTTTTGTACCACCTGTTTGAGCAATGTACATATTGTTCAAACCTGTTCCGTTTCCAGCACCTTGTACCGTAAATTCAATGTTTTGGTCAATGTATTGTATCTTTAAAAAGGTACTGTCTTTAATATAACAAGCAGTTTGCAATACAAAGAGAAATAGACCTATTGTATGTTGAGTAAGACGTTTTGTAGAAAACCCCATAAATAGTTTGTTTAAGTACTTAAAATGAATAAAATAAAAGACGGATTGCCAAAATAGAAATGTTTGTTGAAAAATGTTCAGTTTCTGTTGTTCCTTTTTCATCAACTTTAATACATTCGGCGACATTGTTTTTTCTTATCTTAAATTTTTTATCCATGAACACAATTAAAGTTGCCATCAATGGCTTTGGAAGAATCGGTCGTTTGGCATTTCGTAACATGTTTGGCGCGCCAGAATTTGAAATTGTTGCCATCAATGACCTTACTAACCCAAGCGTTTTAGCACATTTATTAAAATATGATTCTGCCCAAGGGCGTTTTGACAAAGATGTTACAAACACAGCAAATTCAATTATTGTGTCTGGCAAAGAAGTTAAAATTTATGCCGAAAAAGACCCAAGTAAATTGCCTTGGAAAGCCTTAAACGTGGACGTTGTAATTGAAAGTACAGGATTTTTTACTGATAAAGAAAAAGCTGAATTGCACATTCAAGCTGGGGCAAAAAAAGTAGTTATTTCTGCACCTGCTACAGGCGAAATGAAAACAGTTGTGTTTAATGTAAACCACCAAATTTTGGACGGTAGCGAAACCGTTATTTCAGGAGCGTCTTGCACGACAAACTGTTTAGCACCAATGGCACAAGTGTTAAACAATAGCTTTGGTATTAAAGCAGGTTTTATGACAACTATTCACGCTTATACAAATGACCAAAATACTTTAGATGCACCGCACCCAAAAGGCGACTTGAGAAGAGGCAGAGCGGCGGCTGCAAATATTGTTCCGAATTCTACTGGTGCAGCAAAAGCAATTGGTTTAGTTCTTCCAGAATTAAAAGGAAAATTAGACGGCAGTGCTCAACGCGTACCAACAATTACAGGTTCGTTGACAGAACTCGTAACCACATTGGGTAAAACAGTAACTGTAGAAGAAGTCAATGCTGCGATGAAAGCAGGTTCAAATGAATCTTTTGGTTATACAACAGACGAAATTGTTTCTACTGATATTATCGGCATTTCTTACGGTTCGCTTTTTGATGCAACACAAACAAAAGTGATTCAAGTAGGGGACACTCAACTTGTTAAAACAGTGTCTTGGTATGATAATGAAATGTCTTACGTATCACAGCTTGTAAGAACATTAAAATATTTTTCTCAATTGATCAAAAAATAATCTCTTATGAAATTTTTTATTGACACTGCCAACCTTGTACAAATTGAAGAGGCAAATAGTCTTGGCATTTTAGACGGCGTAACAACCAATCCATCGTTGATGGCAAAAGAGGGCATTAAAGGAAAACAAGCCATTCTGAATCATTACAAAACGATTTGTGAAATTGTTGACGGCGATATTAGTGCCGAAGTCCTTTCTACAGATTTTGATGGCATGATTGCCGAAGGCAAAGAATTGGCGAGCATACACCCAAATATTGTGGTTAAAATACCTATGATAAAAGACGGCATCAAAGCCATTAAATGGTTTACAGAACATCATATTAGAACAAATTGTACGCTCGTTTTTTCTGCTGGACAGGCTATTCTTGCAGCTAAAGCTGGAGCAACTTATTTGTCTCCTTTTATTGGACGCATAGACGACAGTTCTTGGGACGGAATTGAACTGATACGACAAGTTGCCCATATTTATCAAATTCAAAATTTCAAAACAGAAATTCTTGCTGCGTCTATTCGCAATCCACTGCACATTGTAAAATGTGCCGAAGCGGGTGCAGATGTTTGCACTTGCCCTTTAGATTCAATTTTGGGTTTGCTGAAACATCCGCTTACAGATATTGGTTTAGCGAAGTTTTTAGAAGATGCAAAAAAAATGTAAGTGATTTTTAGGTCTTAATCAACAAAAGCGGTGAATTTTATTCGCCGCTTTTTTTATGCTTGTTCAGATCTGTTTAAACGTCAAATCCAAAATATGTTCTTTGGGATACAGCAAAGGATTTAAAAAATCAATCAGCAAAGGCTTACTCATTTCTTCACCAAACAACTTTTTAAAACCAAAATCTGTAAACGGGTTAAGGTATTTTGCTTTCATAATACTGTTTGTATTTCAATTATTTGACTGTGCAAAATAATAAAACAATTTTGCTGTAACTCAAAGAAGCAAAGTCTTTTACTATTTAGCCAATCCTTAAAAACCCCTATAAGCCTTTCTAATAAATGGTTTAAAAAAGAACTGATCTATAGATTTGAGTTTTGTAACTTGTATTACCCAATAGATATTTAAGCGTTTTTATCTTCGCAAAAATCTTTTTTCAAAATTTAAAACCAAAATAATTATGTTATTAAAAAACAAAATGTCATTACCCATCAAAAAAAAATCTTTTAAATTTTCTTTGTCTTCATTCGCTTTATTGATTGCAATGGGATTCCTTTTTTTTACTATAAGTTGTAAAAAAAATGACAGCAGTGCTAATAATTCAAACTTAAGTCCTTTTGTTGGCACTTGGGATAAAAACGACTCTGTACGTTTGAGTATCGGTGCAGATGGAAAATTTACTGCACAACGTTGGGTAGCAGGAGATGTCTCTTATGCTAATAATTATGCTGTTGAAGGTACTGCAACAGTTAATGGAGATCAATTAAGTGTTACAGTAAGTAATTCTAACTTAGCACATTTGTGGTCTTCACAAAAAATAACAAGTATTACTGCAACTGCCACATTATCATCTGATCAATCGTCTGTTAATTTTACAAACGTAAAAGTATTACCTGCTGATTTAGATGTTTCTGCAGCAGTATTAGCAAGGCTCTCAAATACATTTGTAAAGAACGCAACGCCAACTATAAAATATCCATTGGAGGCATTATCTTTTAATGGTATTAATACTTTTCAACCAACAGCTTTACCAACTTTACCAACTTCATGGACTTACCAAAGTGGTGTCTTTACTTTTGATTATACAAATTTTGAGTATGGTGCTGTAACTTCTGATGCGTCTACATTAGGTTTAGCGGTAAGCGCTGCCGGGCAGCATGTTCATTTAATCGTTGATGGTGCTCCTTATATTGCTTTACCAATGGCGGGTGTTGATATGGCTACAATGAAAGTTACATATTCGCTTCCTTTAGCAGATGGAGACCATACAATAGTTGCCTTTCCGTCTCGTTCTTATCACGAGTCTTTTAAAAATCCTGAAGCTATCGTAATGGCAAAGATTACCGTTGCGTCAAATTCTCAAACTGCAAGAATACCTTTTAGAGCAGAACCTACAGCAGATAGTATTTACGGTAGCAGACCGATTAGAGTGTATAGTTTAGCAAAAAAAGAAAATGAAAAAATTCTTGTTGATTTAATGATGTCTGATAATGTAAAAGGTAAATTAACAGGAACTACTAGTGCCTATTCTGTAAGGGCAACAATAAATCAAACTCCTTATTTAATTAGAGAGTGGAAACCCGTAGTTTTTCAAGGGCTTAATACAAAAGGTGAGCATAGAGTAACTTTAGATTTATATGACCATGTTAATAAAAAAATATTAAAAACAGTAAAACAAACTTTTAGTATCGTAGATTAATAATCATTAGTATCCAATAAAAAAAGCCGTAATTTTTTAATTACGGCTTTTTTTGTTTTATCAGCAACTAAGATTTTAATTGCTCTATCCAAATTTCGTTGTGTGGAAAAGCAAACTCCTGCTCGTCGTTAGACGCAATAATGACAAGTCGATTGTAACTATATTCTGCACATAACCTGCGATACAAGGCATAACCTTCTTGGTCAAAATTAGAGCAAGGTTCGTCTAAAAGTAAAAAGTCGCTTGTACAAAAAAACCCTTGTAAGAGTTTTATGCGTTGATACATTCCACTTGACAAATTGCGGAGACGTTTATGGGCAATTTTTTGTAAACCAAATGCTGTGATAATTTCTTGTGGACTACTATAAAATGGTCGTAAAGAAGACAGCCAATTCAATAATTCCATTACCGTAAAACTATCAATCAGTTGAATGCTTGGTGCTGCGTATGAAAAGTGTTGGTATAACTTTTCTGGAACAATGGATTGTTGATTGACTTCATAATTTATTGTTCCTGTTTGTGGAGAAAGAAGTCCTAATATCAGTTGCAAGAGTGTTGATTTTCCAGATCCGTTTTTTCCTTTGATGATATTGGGGATCGACGAATTTAAAGTGAGGGTGCAGTTGGAAATAATTGCGTCAGCTGTTCCAAAAGAGTAGGTAATATTATTCAATAGAATTTGATTCATTTCTATTGTTACTTTTTAAAATAATGCCGTTTTTGGTTTCTGCAATAAAAGTCAAAATGCTTTTTTTGTCTTCTGAGTCAGCAATCGTGTTTTTAATTTGCTCTACTGCTTGCGACAAGTTTAATTCAGACTGATAAATCAATTTGTAGATGTCTGAAATGTATTGCATTTGTTCTCTTGAATATTTACGTCGTAATAATCCAAGCGTATTGATACCTGCGTAATTTCCGGGTGTATAAATGACTTTTGTAAACGGTGGCACGTCTCTTCCAATTAGCGTTCCTCCAGAAACAAAAGCGTGTGCGCCTACGCGTGTTCTTTGTAATGCCCCACTCATGCCGCCCATAATTGCCCAATCTTCAATGGTTACGTGTCCTGCAAGTTGTGTTCCGTTACTTAAAATACAGTGGTTGCCAACAATACAATCGTGTGCAACGTGAGAATATGCCATAATCAAGCAATTGCTTCCAACGGTTGTTGTTTCTTTGTCTTCTGTGCCTCTATTGATGGTTACACATTCACGAATGGTTGTATTGTCGCCAATGACTGCGGTTGAATATTCACCATGAAATTTTAAATCTTGAGGAACGGCACCAATCACGGCACCTGAAAATATTTTACAATTTTTTCCAATGCGAGAACCTTGAAAAATGGTAACATTCGGGGCAATCCATGTATTGTCTCCAATTTCTACGTCTTCATAAATCGTTGTGAATGCAGAAACGGTAACATTTTTTCCAATGATAGCTTGTTTTGAAATTTGAGCGAGTGATGAAATATCAGACATAAATATCGGAAAACTGTTTTACTAAAGAATGAACAACAGGCAATGAAAAGGGTTACAAGATGTAGTTTCTTCTACATCGTAATTCATATTTTTTTTATTGCACAGTTGGTTTTATTTTTTTGCTAAGGCTTCTTTCATTGTAGCACCAATATTAGCAGGGCTTTCTACAACATAAATACCACAAGCTGCCATAATTTTCATTTTTGCGGCTGCGGTGTCTTCGGCACCTCCAACAATCGCTCCAGCGTGTCCCATTCTTCTGCCTGCTGGTGCGGTTTGTCCTGCAATAAACCCTACAACAGGTTTTGTTGAATTTTGTTTTATCCATTGAGCGGCTTCAGCTTCCATACTTCCGCCAATTTCTCCAATCATTACAATGCCGTCGGTGTCTTTATCGTTCATTAAAAGTTCTACTGCGTCTCTTGTTGGTGTTCCTATAATAGGGTCTCCGCCAATGCCAATTGCTGTTGAAACGCCCATGCCTGCTTTTACAATTTGGTCTGCGGCTTCATAAGTTAATGTGCCTGATTTTGACACAATGCCAATGCGACCTGCTTTGAAAATAAAGCCTGGCATAATGCCGACTTTACATTCGCCAGCTGTAATAACGCCAGGGCAATTTGGTCCAATGAGTCTTGTTGTTGTGCCTTGTAAAAAGTGTTTTACTTTTACCATATCTTGAACGGGAATACCTTCTGTAATACAAATAACCAGTTCGATATTTGCAGCAGTAGCTTCCATAATTGCGTCTGCAGCAAAAGCTGGAGGAACAAAAATGATGCTCACATTTGCACCTGTTGTTTTTACGGCTTCATAAACGGTATTAAAAACTGGTAAGTCTAAATGCTTGCTGCCTCCTTTTCCTGGCGTAATGCCTCCCACAACTTTTGTACCATATTCAATCATTTGCATAGCGTGGAAAGTGCCTTCTGTTCCTGTAAATCCTTGAACAATAACTTTAGAATTTTTATTGAGTAATACTGACATTGCGGTATGATTTTAATAAAATGAAAATAAATTGACGTTGTTAAAGTGGTCGTAAAACTAAAATTTTATGCCACATTGCGTTGTACTCTTTGGACTGTTTGTATATATAGAAATGTTATTTTTTAACGATGTCTTCGACGCTTAAAAGGCTGTGTACGTGAATGCCATATTTTTTTTCTATGCTTGTTGTTGCAGGCACTTGCTCGTCAATGGCGTTTTCTTTTCGGTCTAATGCCACCACAATACTTTGGGCTTTTGCATCGTATTGTTGAATAATTTTCATGCTTTCGTGTATGGACAATCCAGAAGTGATGACATCGTCTAACACAAGTATATTGCCTTCTAATTTTGCACCAATCAAGTTGCCTCCCTCACCGTGTGTTTTTGCTTCTTTGCGGTTGTAACAAAAATTGCAGTCATAACCCAGTTCTGACAAAGCGATGCTTGTTGCAATGGATAAAGAAATTCCTTTGTATGCAGGACCAAATAAAGTGGGGCATAAAAGATGATTGTCCACAATAAACGTGGCATAAAAAGAAGCAAACTGTTTGAGTTTTTTACCCGATTGAATATTGCCAACATTAAAAAAATAAGGCGTCTTTCTGCCCGACTTTGTTACAAAATCTCCAAATCGCAAAAGTTGTTCATCAACAACAAAAGAGATAAATTTTTCTTTATTAAAAAGCATGATTCCAAATATTTTTAAACGCTTTTAAAACAAGTATCTAATAGTATAAAAAAGACAATAACAAAGACGGCTTCATACCTAAAATAATAAGGATAAGTGCGTTTACAACCAACAAAGCGAGTTCGCCTTTATGGATGGTAGGGTAGCTTGTTTCTTGGGCTGTTTTTTCTTTAAAATACATATTTTGAATAAGGCGGAAGTAGTAAAATATGCTGATGCTTGCAGAGAGGACAATGACAACCAAAATTAGAAAAGGCACTTTGTTTTTTAATGCACCAAATAGCATAAAATATTTAGACAAAAAGCCTGCGGTAAAAGGAATACCCGCTAAAGACAATAAATAAATGGTAAAACACAGTGCAATGATAGGGTGTGATTTTCCAAAACCTTTTAAGTTTTCTATGGCATCATTGGTTTGCGTATTGATAATATAAAAAATACTGATTGACGCTAAGGTATAAGACAACGTGTATAATAACAAACCTTCGTTGGCGTATTGTGTTGCACCAAAAATGCCCAATAACATAAAACCAATTTGCGATATGCTAGAATAAGCCATCAGGCGTTTTAACCCTTGTTGGTATAAGGCGGTAAAATTTCCGATGATTAATGTACATACAATAACAATTAGAATTTGAACAGAGAGAAGTTGTTTTGCCACAGCCCAATCGGCACTAAAAAGGCGTAAAAATGCAAGTACAAAAAAAGATTTGACGATGCTTGCCATAAATGATGTGTAAACCGTTGGTGCCCCTTCATAAATATCGGGAGTCCAAAAGTGAAACGGTGCAGCAGATATTTTAAATGCCATTGAGATAAAAACAAAAATCAATCCGATATGAAACAAAGTGTTGGGGGAGGTTAAAAACCCAATATTGTTTTGAATAAAGAATGTTCCTGTCGCCCCATAAATTAAAGTAATACCCATAAGTAAAATGCACGTTGAAAGCGACCCTAAGAGTAAATATTTTAGTGCGGCTTCATTGCCTTTGAGTTGTTTTTTGTTGATGCCTGTAAGAATATAAAGTGGAATAGACACAATTTCTAAACCAATAAATAACATCAGTAGGCTGTTGTAAGAAATGATAATTGCACAACCGGTGCGAATGAAAAAGAGCAGTGCAATTTGTTCGTGTAAAGGACGTTTTAGCTGTTCAATGCCATTGAAATTAAGGAACAAGAAAATTAAAAAACAAACATCCATGCAAATTAAAAACAGCCATGCCATTTTATGAAAACTGTTGTAGGCATTGTTGATGAGTGATGGAAACAAACTGCCATCTAAAAAATTAAATAGGCTAATAAATAATGTAATAGCAACCCCTGCATAGGTTAGTAAGCGAACTTTTTTTGATGCAGAAAATGCAGAAAACGTGCTAGAAAAAAAGATGAAAATGCCAATAAGCGAATTGAGAACAATAAAGTCCATGAAACATTTTTTTTGCGATGAGAAAAATTGAAAGTGAACGAATATAAAAGTATTTGTTTGTCGTCTTTGCGTTTAAAGATGGTCGATTAGTTTTGAAAGGTATTTTTCAATTTCTTTTTTTGTAGTTGGCGTACTTTCTGCACAGCCATTTATCATGATAGAAAAAGAATGTTTTTGGTGCGTTGCTTTGCCAATAAAAAAACCACTGAGTGCAAAAGTATTGTTCATGCTACCTGTTTTGGCAAAAATCATATCGCCATAATCTATAAAATAATTTTTTAATGTGCCTTCATTGCCTGTAGGAAAAATGGACGATGCTTTTTCAAAACCAAATTCATTTGCCATTTTTTGTAATAGCAAATTCATTTCATTAGACGAAATTAAATTGTAGCGACTAAGTCCAGATGCATCTTTCCAAGCATGTAATCTTGCAAACTCTTGAAAATCTGTTTCAATTGTTTTTTGTATGATAGCTTGTGTATTCATATAGCCTAACACTTCTTTGCTTAGCATTAAGAGTAAATGTTCGGCAATAAAATTGTCGCTTTCTTTCATCATCACTTTTAATGCGTCAAGAGTTGGGGTATTGTAAAACCGAGTCCATGTACTTTTATAGTTGTCTATTTTTGTCTTGTCTAATTCTACTTTTTTGTTGAGTAAGAGGCTCAACATATTTGCGGTTAATGAATGTCCGCTCATCAATAGTGGAACAGAAGTGTGTTTAAATGTTTTTGCAGAAGCGGTTGTTGTAAACGTATTTGTATTAAAGTCTCTTGTAATTTTAAAGTGATTGCTCGCAACAATATTCTTATCAATTTTGCAATTGATGAGTTTTGATTGAAACATTGATGGCAGAACCACAAGGTTTCCATTTTTGATTTCAAAATTTGCCGTATTCCCATATAGAGGAAAGCAAGATTTCTCCGACATAAAATCGTCTTGATAATCATCCCAAACCCAGCCTGCACTATAAGGACTTTCTCTCCATAAAGAGGTATTCAGTATAATTTTTTTGTATTTTTTTTGGCTTAAAAAATCCAAAACTTTGTCTGAAGAAAAACTTTTGTACAAAAAAGTAGGATCTGCACAAGGCAAGATAATGAGCGTGTTTTGATTCTCTATATATTCAAACGCGGCTAATTCTTTTCGTAAATACTTTAAAGATAAATATGCAATAAAGAGTTTGAGATTACTCGCAGGCAAAAACTTTTTATTGGCTTGAAAATGATAAACAGATTTGTTATTGTCTAAATTGAAAATTGAAATTCCAACATGGGCATCTATAAATTTACTATTGTACAAAAAACCTTCTGACAAAGAGTCAACGTTGAGAGGTCGGCTTGATGCAGTTGTAGAAAGTTGAAACAGGGTAAACAAGAAAAGTAAAAAACGTTTCATTTTAAATGGGTGGTGTATAGACACTAAAAAGAGATGTTTAATACTTCTTGCATCGTATGGATTCCTTTTTTATCAACAATATATTCTGCCGCTAAAATGACGCCTAATGCAAAACCCATTCTGTGAAATGCCGTATGTGTAATTTCAATCTCGTCGATATCGTTTTTGTAATTGATGGTATGAATGCCAAAAACGTCGTCTATTCTTTTGCTCGTAATACCCAATTCATTATTGTTGTTTGTGGGGTGATTGACCCAGTTTGTTTTGTCATTTCGTTGTTGTAAAATTTGTTGTGCCAAACTAATTGCTGTGCCACTTGGAGCATCTTTTTTTTGTGTATGGTGAATTTCTTCTAAGGAGATTTGATAGTCTTTAAAGTTGTCCATCATTTTGGCTAAATAGGTGTTGAGTGCAAAAAATAAGTTCACACCCAAACTAAAATTGCTCGAAACAATCAAGCTGCCATTTTTTTCTTTGCAAAATTGTTCGATAACAGGCAATTCATTTTGCCAACCTGTAGAGCCACATACAACAGGAATATTGAAGGACAATAATTGTTTTACATTGTGAGGTGCCACTTCAGGATTTGTAAATTCTATGGCAAGGTCAATCGATTGTAATTTTTCCGCATTGCAATCATTTTGATTATGCATATCAATAATTAAACCGATAGTATGCTTACGTTGTAGGGCAATTTGCTCAATCGCTTTGCCCATTTTTCCATAACCAATAAGGGCGATATTCATATTTTATTTTTTATCAATTTCTTCAAAATCAATGTATTCACCGATGGACTCTTCGTTTTGCTTTTTGTTATGATTAGGTTTTGCTTTTTGTTGTGTTGGGTTTTGTTCTTCTTCCATCTTTTGTTTTAAATGTGTTGCTGTTTTATTGATAGAAATACCAACTTTAAAAAGGGGAATAATAATTCCCACAACCAATTTGTACAAAAAATAAATCGCAATAATTTCTAACAACAGTCTCATATTGATGAAAGTTTTAACGCGACCCCATCGAACAAGAACCGTTAAATAGTGCTGTTTCTTCGATTTCTAAATTAGCAGAAATGAGTTCAATATTTCCCGTTAAAGATGACCCCGAACGCAACACAATCGAAGACATAATTTTTACATGACCAAGCACAGTTCCGCCAATGTCTAAATTTTCTGCATTGATATCACCTGTAATTTTAGAATTGAAACCAATGACTAATTTTCCTTTACAAACAATGTTTCCAAGCACATTTCCATCGACGCGCATGTCTCCGCCGCAATCAATATCTCCTTTTATACTTGCTGTTTCACTAATGAGTGAGGTTGAATTTAAATGAGAATCAGAGTTGTTTTTTGCCATAAAAATTTTCAAATTTTTTTAAAACAGAATAAAATAATAAAGTCTAACGAATGTAAACAAAAAAGTCATTTCCACGTGCCAACAAAGGTTGATCGAAATGCCATAAAACGTTCTTCATTGATAACTTCTGCAGACTGAAAAAACTTCACAATCAATTCAAAATCTTGTGCCTTTTTGTAACCAGGAAAAGCATACGCCTGATTATTTTCAGGGTTAATAATCAATATCAAAGGAAATGCCATTTTTCCATTTGCTAATGCTATGGCCAAATTATGAACGCCATACTCATCATTATAGGTGTATTTTTTATTGTTGTAAATAATGTCTTGTTGTATTTCGGCATTAAATTTAATCGGCGTATAATAAGTATTTAAATACGATACTAAATTACTGTCTTTAAACGTTGTTCTGTCTAATTCTTTGCACCAACCGCACCAACTCGTATAAACATCAATAAATAATAATTTGTTTTTGGGGATATTTGGCTCTGTCATTTGTTTCCATTCAATCGACCGAAATGGTTGTTGAGAAAACGCATTGGTAGGAGTATAAAAAGACACAAAAAGGATACAGATAAAAAGAAAATAAGAACGCATAAAATTTTAATTGAATAACGATTGAGTTGTTTTGAAAGCGAAGCAAGATAAGGTTTGAAATAGGAAATACGTCAAGTGGTTATTTTTATCTTATGGCATAAAAGTTGAGTGGAAATTTTTTTGCATTCTATTTTAAATAGTCGGGTGGCGAGAAAAGGTAACTTCTGAATTGAGCATTAGCCTATATGTTGCAAGGGTTCTACTGCATACAGCATTTAATTTTATCATCAGTTTGAGCATTTTGGGATTAAAAGAACCAATCCATTGCATTTCATACACACTATAATTTCTATGTTTCAATTGTGTTAATATTGTATTGATGAGTAAGGCATCAATGCCTTTGTGTTGATGACTTGGCACAACGCCATACACCAAACCAACGGCTTTTTGATTATGTTGAAAATGTAAATTGAATAACAATTGAATTTTTTTCCAAAAAGAAAATTTGCCATCCAAGTGTTTGAAATAAAAATTCAAATCGGGCAGATTGATGAAAAAAGCAACTGGTTTTTGCTGTTCATATACAAAACAAATAAGGCGTTCGTCAATCAATACATTCATTTGCTTAAATAGTATGAGCGTCTCTTCTATCGTAATTTTTTTGTTGCCGTCATGTGTTGTCCATGCTTCGTTATAAATGTGTACAAAGTCAATGACAAATTGTGTTATCTTTTTTTTATTGAAAAGACGTATTTCATATTGATTGTTTTTTTGTATTCGTTCGTATAAATTATTGAGTGCATTGGGTTGCCAATTGTTCAATTGAATTTCAAAACAAAATTGTTCGTAAAAAACTTGTAATCCATACTCTTCCAATAATTTTTTATAGTAAGGCAAGTGATAATTCATGCCATAAAGTGGAGCGTGAAACCCGTCGGTGAGCAAGCCCCAAAACTGGTCTCGTTCGCCTAAATTGATAGGCCCGTCCATTGCCACACAGTGCATAGAAAGTAAAAATTGTTTTGCTGTATTCAATAACAAATTGGCCGCTTTTTGGTCGTTGATACATTCAAAAAAACCAAATCCTCCAGCTAAAAAATTGTCGCCTTTGTTCGTATAATTAGGATTAACAAAAGCTGCAATACGCCCAATGACTTTTTTTTGTTTATCAAAAATAACCCAACGTCTGCACTTGTTTTTATTGTAATGGCGGTTGTTGAGAGAGAAAACTTTTTCAATATCAACCTCTAATGGAGCAATCCATGATTTGTCTTTTGCGTATAATTCATAAGGCAAATTGTAAAAGATTTGTGCTAATGCTTTCGTGTTTATTTCTTGAATTTGCATAAGTTTGTTTGTGTCGTTTTATTGTGCGTTTTATCTTTTGTTTCTATGTCTTTTTTGGAAAACTCTATTGCGTATTTAAAAGGCGTTGGGCCTCAAAAAGCAGCTTTATTAAAAAACGAATTAGACATTAGTACATATCAAGATTTGCTCCATTGTTTCCCTTTTAGGCATGTGGACAAAAGTATGTTTTATACGATTGAAAAAATACAGTCTGATACTGAATACGTTCAAATAAAAGGAAAAATAGTTCGTTATCAAGAACAAGGTGCAGGACACCAAAAACGCCTTGTTGCTCTTTTTCAAGATGATAAAAACACGCTTGAATTATTATGGTTTAAAGGCGTTCAATGGGTTGTCAAAAATCTTCCATTGCAACAAGAAATTGTTGTGTATGGAAAGGTTTCTTTTTTTATGGGAAAGCCTCAAATTGCTCACCCAGAAATAGAACCATGGGTCGCTTTTCAAGCAAATCGGTTTTTATTTAAACCCATTTATGCAGGAACAGAAAAATTAAAAATGCGAGGCATCACTTCTAAAGTCATTGCTAAAATGGTCGAGCATTTATTTGACATTATGCCGCCAGATACCATTGTTGAAAATATTCCATCGTCAATTTTAGAAAGCCAAAAAATGATGTTGAGGCAAGAGGCTTTTTCACAAATTCATTTTCCTCGAAATTTGCAATCTTTAGAATCCGCCAAACACAGATTAAAATTTGAAGAATTTTTTATTGCACAAATGCGACTCGCTAATATTCGTAGTGGACGATATAAGCATACTAAAGGCATTGTGTTTGAACGTCTTGGATTTTTCTTTAATACATTTTACGATACGTGTTTGCCCTTTGCTTTAACGGGTGCACAAAAGCGTGTCTTGAAAGAAATTAGAAAAGATACGATGTCTGGGGCACAAATGAATCGCTTGTTACAAGGCGATGTGGGAAGCGGAAAAACAGTTGTTGCTTTGATGGTGGCATTGATGGCGTTAGACAATAATTGTCAGGCTTGTATTATGGCACCAACAGAAATTTTAGCCACACAACATTATCAAAACATCATTCAACTAACACAAAAACTAAATTTAAAAATTGCGTTACTTACATCTTCAGTCAAAGGGAAGGCAAGAAAATTACTGTTAGAACAATTGGCAAATAATGAAATTCATTTGCTGATTGGCACACATTCTTTAGTAGAAAAGAATGTTGTATTTGCTTGTTTAGGCTTAGCCGTTATTGACGAACAGCATAAATTTGGAGTTGCTCAACGTAGTGCATTGTGGCAAAAAAATATTGTGCCGCCACATATTTTAGTCATGACAGCAACCCCCATTCCACGCACGCTTGCAATGACTGCTTATGGTGATTTAGAATGTAGCGTGATTGATGAATTGCCGCCAGGACGACAAGCTATTAAAACGGTTCATCGTTATGACAGAGAGCGTCCGCTACTGATTGATTTTATGAAAAAAGAAATTGCGAGTGGGAGACAAATTTATGTTGTGTTTCCTCTTATAGAAGAGTCGGAAAAAATGGACTACAAAAATTTATTTCATGGCATAGAAATTTATCAAACGTATTTTAGAGAACCTCATTATTATCTTAGTGTGGTGCATGGACAACAAACCCCTGCGTTAAAAGAAACCAATATGCAACGCTTTATTCAAGGGCATACGCAAATTATGTTGAGTACAACAGTGATTGAAGTGGGTGTAAATGTGCCCAATGCGTCAATGATGATTATTGAAAGTGCAGAAAAATTTGGGCTCTCGCAACTTCATCAACTGCGAGGAAGGGTAGGTAGGGGGAGTGAAAAAAGTTATTGCGTTTTATTGTCAGGACAAAAATTATCTCATGAAGCGAAACAACGATTGGCGACGATGTGTAACACGAATGACGGTTTTGTCATTGCAGAAAAAGATTTGGAAATAAGAGGTCCTGGAGAAATTGACGGAACAAAACAAAGTGGACTATTGAATTTTAAACTTGCAAGCATTACGCAAGACAAAGGATTGTTGGATTTGGCTAAAAATAAAACAGAAGAAATTATTCATGGCGACCCAGAATTGCTCAATCAAGAACACGCAGCACTCAAAAACTATTTACTTATCGATACGCTTAAAAACACGTCATGGAAAAAAATTTCATAACTCGATTGTCCTTTAGTATAGTCTATTTATACGTCTTACTATTTTCTGTGCAAACCCTTAGTGCGCAATCTCAAACAACGCGTGCGATGCCAAGTCAAGATTACTTGGTGCATCATTTTATTGAAAACAAAGGACAGCTCCCGGACTCTATTTTATTTGATTGCCCAACTAAAAATGGACACTTTTATTTTATGAAAAATGGGTTTATTGTTAGTAAAACACAGCCTTTACCTTCACATAAATCTTTTCATCAAGAACAAATTGATAGTAATGCAAGAAGGACTGGGAAAACAGAAAATGACCTGTCAATTGTAAAAGGACATAACTATCAAATCCGTTTTGATCATTACAATCTTGGTTCTACGCTTCGTCCGCAAAGGCTCATTGCCACACGATTTAATTATATTTTAAATACAGTAGAAAAAGAAATAACGGCTTCTTGTGCTGCTTATCAAACGCTGGTTTATGAAAATGTATATGCCGGCATTGACGTTCGTTTTTTTGTTCATAATCAACAACTCAAATATGATATTGTTGTTCATCCAAATGGAAATATCAAAGACTTTTCCTTTGGTTATTCTGGCGTAGAAAATATGCGTATCCATCAACATAAATTGGTATATGAAACGTCTTTAGAAACAATTGAAGAAGACATACCAGAAAGTTTTTTGCATGATGGTGAGGGTAAAAAAGAAATGGTGAAAGTGCGTTATGCTTTAGATAAAAATGTTGTTCGTTTTCAAATTAAAAACTATGCCAAAAACAAAACCTTAACCATTGATCCCACTTTAGTATTTGCGTCATTTTCTGGTAGCCCAATAGACAACTGGGGCTTTACATCAACCTATGGTGCAGACGGCTCTTTTTATTTGGGTGGCATTGTATTTGCTTCAGGGTATAATACGTCTATTGGTGCATTTCAATTGTCTTTTGGGGGAGGAGCCAGAGGTAGCAGTTCTTTTGTTCCGTCAACAGGATTGGGCGGTTCTTTTCCTACTGATGCCGTGATAATGAAATTTAACGCTACAGGAACAGAAGTTTTATACGCCACGTATCTTGGAGGACAAGGCGATGAACTGCCAAATAGTTTAATAGAAGACAGCAAAGGCAATTTGCTGATTTTAGGAAGAACAAGCTCTGGTACAAATTTTCCTCGTCAAAATAGATCCTCTTATGGTTCTCTTGGTAGCACCGATATTTTTATTACCAAACTCAATGTAAATGGAAGTGCAGTTGTAAAATCTTGGCTAATTGGTGGCTCTGGTGCTGATGGGGTGAATGTGTTTGTATCTTATATATCACAAAGGCAGACAGAAACAAATCGTTTTTATTCTGATATGAGTCGCGGTGAAATTATTCTTGATGAACAAGACAATATTTATGTTCTTTCTCAGACACAATCAGCCAATTTCCCCACTTTTGCGGCTTTTCAAAACACCTTTGGAGGTGGCACACAAGATGCCGCTTTTGTAAAAATATCACCTGATATGAATACGATTTTGTGTTCTTCTTTTTTGGGAGGAAATCGTACAGATGCTGGTTTTGTTTTGAATTACAATAAACAAAATAATATGATTTACCTTGCAGGAACAACGATGAGTGCCAATTTTCCTGGCGATAAAACAGGCGTTCTTCAAAGCACTTTATCGGGACCAACAGACGGATTTGTTAGTCGCATTTCTAACACAAATTACACTTTAGAAAAAACAACTTTTATTGGAACACCAAGTAACGATTATCTCTATGGAATAAGGTCAGATAAGAATGGAAATATTTATATCATGGGCGTTACAGAAGGAAATTGGAATGTTGTCAATAGTGCTTACAACATTGGATATGGAAAACAATTTATAGCCAAATTACCTGCCGATTTAGATACATATATTTATACAACAAGGTTCGGAACAAATAGTATCGATCCCAATATTTCTCCAGTTGCTTTTGCTGTCGATCGCTGTGAAAATCTTTATATCGCAGGCTTTGGTCAAACACACCTTTCGGAGAGGTCTTTATATCGAGTCGCAGGAACAACAGGTTTGCCAGTTTCTGCAGATGCAATCAAAAAAACAACAGATGGCGGAGACTTTTATTTTATTGTATTTGAAAAAAATGCCAATAGAATTTTATACAGTACTTTTTATGGTATTACGACAAATACCTTTGGCGACCATGTTGACGGAGGCACGAGCAGGTTTGACCCCAACGGAGTTATTTATCAAGCCATTTGTGCCTCTTGCAGCGTCAATAGCCGTTACCCTACAACACCAGGCGTTATTTTTCCCAGCAAGGGCGCACCAATAGAAGAATGTAATATGCTTGGTGTAAAAATTGATTTTAATCTCAGTGGTGTGGTGGCGTCTTTGAACAGTGAATTTCTTGCTTTTCCTTCTGCCGTAAAAGCCTGCTTCAATTCTACTATTTTGTTTGTAGATACCAAAGAACAAGGCGAACGCTACGAATGGAATTTTGATGACGGAACAGGAAATATCACAACAACAGTACCTAAAATCAACCACGCGTTTGCAAGGCCTGGCAGGTATAATGTACGCCTCGTTTCTTTTAGAGCATCAACATGCAATGGTAGTGATACAAGTTTTCGTGTAATGACAATTACCGAAAATAAAGTACAATCAAAAATGAGTTTGGCAAGAGATAGTACAAGGTGCGATGTATTAAAAGTAAATTTTAAAAATCTGAGTGCAATGACAGAGAATACAAATATTGAAGACAGTTTATTTAAATGGAATTATGGCGATGGAACGCAAGAAATATTGCCTAAAAAAAATCACCCAACACATATTTATGCAAAAGGCGGACAGTACACTGTAACGTTGACTGTCGTAAGCCAATTTTGTAACGAAAGCCAAGCAATCAGCACAATCTTTCTTTTAACTCCAACGACTACGGCAGCATTTTCTTTTCCTCACGGTGCGTGTCTAAAACAAAATGTTACCGTGAATAATACATCTGTTGGTGCAGACGAATATTTTTGGTATGTTGATGGTAATCTGTTTTCAAAAGAACAAAGTCCTACCTTTCTTTTTATACAACAAAAACCTTATATCATTCAACTCAAAACAGTCAATTCTTTTTCATGTAATAAAATTGATTCGATGAGCTTGACGATTATTCCATTACTACCACCGCAGAGTAACTTTTCTGTTGTTTATGAATCGTCAGAACAAAATCTTATTCCAAAATTTATTAACCAATCTACCAATGCAACTCTATACACATGGAATTTTGGTGACAGCACAAGTATTGTAACAACACAAAAAGATACCCTACTGTATCATTTTTATAAAAATTCGACTACTTATCTCGCTTGCCTCACTGCACATAATCAAAATTGTTTTCATCAAACGTGCAAGAATATTTCTATCGCACTTACACCTACGGTATTATCACCGAATGCCTTTACCCCCAATGGCGATGGCATCAATGACAAATTTTTTGTACGTGTTATTGGAGGCACTTTTGTCCAAAAAAAAATTTACAACAGATGGGGGCAATTGGTGTTTGAAACCACAAAAGAAAACGAGGCATGGGACGGAACTTATTTGGGTAAACTACAAGCCCCCGATGCCTATAATTTTGTTGTAGAATATCAAACAGAAACCGGACAAGTCAATTATTATAAAGGTAGTATTACGCTTATTCAATAGAAAATCGGATTTGTTTTTCATCTTTATTTAATGCCGAATTACACGTGATTAAAACAGCGTACAATGAACACTTCAAATGCAATTATTTTTTTTGATGGTAATTGTATGCTCTGCAGCACTTTTATTGCGTATGTCATCAAAAAAGAAATTCCACATCTCTTTTTTTGCGACCTCAATTTGCCAATTGCAAAAGATATTCTAAGCACATACAAGTTGTCAAATCAACAACTCAATACAATTTATTTGATAGAAAATAATCAGCCTTTTCATAAATCTACAGCCGTGTTAAGGGTCTTTATGCTTATCCATCCGCAACAAAAATTGTTGTATAAAATCGCCTTACGTATCCCCCTTTTTTTAAGAGATAGTATGTATACGTTGATTGCTAAAAATCGACATCGATTGTTCAAATCTTCAACGTGTTTTTTGCCAACGCAAAAGCAACAACTGCAAATTTTAAAGTGATTGGAGACCTTTTTAATTGCTGAAACTTTAAAAAGTCAAAGCAAAAAAGAAGAGGGGGAAGAGAGGAATAAAATCCTCAAATAAAAGTGGTGCGGGACGGAATTGAACCGCCGACACAGGGATTTTCAGTCCCTTGCTCTACCAACTGAGCTACCGCACCAAACGATATTGTTGTTGCGGGGGATGGACTCGAACCAACGACCTCCAGGTTATGAGCCTGGCGAGCTACCTCTGCTCTACCCCACAATAGGGCGGTGAATATATAATTTAAAATGACTTGATAGCAATTTCATTTCTCTGCATCTACAAAAATAAAAACCTTTGAATAGTTTTCCATCGTCGACCATTTGATACCACGTGTTTGACTATTCAAAAAAGAAATCAAAATCTTTCATAAAAAAAAATATTTTCGCCGACTAAAAAATAATCCTATGTTTTGGACAATCGAACTAGCGTCTTATTTAGAAGATGCTCCTTGGCCTTCTACTAAAGACGAATTAATTGATTTCGCTATTCGTAGCGGATCACCAATTCAAGTTATTGAAAATTTGCAAGAATTGGACGAGGAGGGAGAAGTGTATGAAAGTATTGAAGATATATGGGCAGACTATCCGAATAAAGACGACTTTATGTTTAATGAAGAAGAATATTAAACACTTGTTTAAATGTAAAAGTAGTTCTTCAACAAGATGCCTCTGACTTTGCATTTCTTTCAATCAATAATCTGCTTTATTACTCAAACAAATTGACGAAAAAATTAACGTTATGATAAAAAAAATGATTTCTTATTTAGGTAATTCTTATACCGAAATAACAAAAGAAGTTACTTGGCCAACAATGGAAAGTTTACAACAATCGACCATGATAGTATTGACTTCAACCTTATTGATTACCTTTATAGTGTGGTTGATGGATACGGGGGCAGCCTTTTTATTAAAAACCGTTTATAGCGTTATCAAATAATTTTCAAAACCCATTTTTAAACCAATTTGAATGACAAATTTAGTAGCCGAAAACAATAGTGCTGTTGTGCAAGCAGAAGATACAAAATGGTATGTGTTACGTGTAGTTAGTGGAAAAGAAAAAAAAGTAAAAGAATCTTTGGAAAAAGAATTGTTGAAAAAAAATTGGACATCACATATCAAGCAAATTTTATTGCCAACAGAAAAAGTTTATAAAGTTCAGAACGGGAAAAAGACAACAAAAGAAAGAAATTATTATCCAGGGTATTTAATGATAGAAATTATCAATGGAAAATTTCATGATGATTTAAGAGAAGAAATTAGGAACGCACCAAACGTGATTCATTTTTTAGGTAAACAACACCCTGTTGCTTTGCGTAAATCTGAAGTCAATAAAATGTTAGGACGTGTAGATGAAATGAGCGAAGGCGGTAGCATTATGATTGAACCATATATCGTTGGTGAAACGATTAAAATCATTGATGGACCTTTCAATAATTTTAATGGCGTGATAGAAGAAATCAATGACGATAAGAAAAAAGTAAAAGTTATTGTAAAAATATTTGGACGTTCAACGCCAGTAGAATTAGGCTTTGTACAAATTGAAAAAACGGTATAAATAATTTTTGGTCGCTTTTGCCATAACGAAAAAACGGTATCAATCACTTACAGCACATGACTTCACAAAAAACTTTGCTTGTAGGTAGAAAACCCGTTTTAGAAGCCATTTTAAATCAAAAAAAAATTGATAAAATTTTAATCTCGCCCCAAGCAGAAGGCGAGGGAATTAAAGAAATTTATCAGCGAGCAAAGGAAAACAACATCCTTATTCAAAGAGTGCCGATTGACAAAATCAATAAAATAACCAACGCAAATCACCAGGGCGTAATTGCTTTTTTGGCTTTAGTGCCTTATTATGATTTGCAAAGTGTGATTGACCTTGCCAATGATAAAGGACAAGTGCCTTTATTCCTTTTATTAGACGGAATTACTGATGTTAAAAATATTGGTGGCATTATTCGCACCGCCTATTCTTATGGCGTACACGCTATTGTTATCCCTGAAAATGGCGTTGCCCCTTTACGTGAAGATGCGATGAAAACTTCTGCTGGAGCACTCAATAACATGACCGTGTGTAGAGTGAAATATTTACAAGAAGCAATTGATGTATTGCGTTTAAATGGTATAAAAGTGATTGGCACAGATTTAAAAGCAACAACATTTGTCGCCGATGCAGATTTGACAACACCGTGTGCAATTGTTGTCGGCAATGAAGACGATGGCGTTCATCACAACATTTTGAAACAGTGCGATGAGAGTATAAAAATCCCTTTGCATACTTCGTTTGATTCGCTCAATGTATCTGTTGCAACGGGCATTGTTTTATACGGCGTTTTTTTACAGCGACATAAAAAATAATTCAATCAACAGCGTTCAACCGCCCATTTATTTGAACACACCAAGGTTTGCAATGACAATTGCATTGACAAAAAAGAAGATTAAACTTTCATTGCAACCTCATCTCTATAGAAGTCAATTATTTGTATTACTTCTAAAATATATGCTATGAGAATGACTAAAAATCAGTTTGTGCCTTTTTGTTTTTTGTTTTTGATTTTCGCTATTGCGTGTTCAAAAAATACAGATACAACAAGTAGTTCTTCTTCAGGTGCATATAATCCGACTGTCGTTGACGTTCCTTGTACAGGCACACAAATGGAAAAGGTTGTTTGTGCTGCAGAATTATTTTTATCCAAACTGTCATCATCTCAACAAAGTGTTGTAAAAAGAACTTACACTTTAACAGAAGCAAAAAAATGGTCTAACCTGCCTAATGGTTTGAATGCAATACGCGTAGGGTTGCCATTTAGATCCCTCACAGCAGAGCAAGTACAATATGCAAAGGCACTCGTTAAATTAGCATCTGGCATACCAATTTTGAAGGTTTTGACGAAATGCAACAGATTATCAATGCAGATGAATATTTAAATGTAAACGGTGGCGGAGCTGTTTATGGTGCGGGTAATTATTACATTGCTTTTTTAGGAACTCCAAGTACAACAACGCAATGGGAATTACAATTTGGTGGTCATCATTTGGCTTTTGCGAATACCTATAAAGAGGGAAAATTGATAGGTGCAACGCCTGCTTTTCGTTCTTCAGAACCCTTTGCTGCATTCACTTGGAACAACGTTACAAATCAACCTTTAGAACAAGAAAGAGCATCTTTATCGAACGTTTTAAAGGCATTATCATCAGCCGAATTAACTACAGCAACTTTGTCTTCAACGTTTTCAGACCTTGTTGTTGGACCTCAAAAAGATGGAAATTTTCCTAGCACACCGTCTGGGTGAAGAGCGTCTAATTTATCAAGTGATAAAAAAGACTTGCTGTTGAAAGCCATTAAAACGTATGTAGAAGACCTATATTCTTTAAGTGCAAAAACTATTATGACAAAATATGAGAACGAATTAGACGCAACTTATATTGCTTATTCAGGCTCAACAAATTTAACGACACAAAATGATTATATCCACATTGATGGACCATCTGTATGGATAGAATATTCTTGTCAGCGTGGCATTGTACAAAGCCCAACGCATCCTCATTCGGTTTGGCGAGATAAACTAACGGATTATGGCGGTAATTAAAACCGTAGCCACAAGTATTCTATGTTGTTTGTTTTTCTTTTGTAGTATTAGAGAAGAGTTATTTTCTCATCCCCTCCCGAATAGTATAGTTCAATTAAAAATTAAAAAAAAAATTGAAGGCATTGCAAAAGTGCCTCTAATTGAATTAGAAAGTGCTTTAAAAGATAGTGTTCGAGACATCAATCCATTACTTGTTAAATATTTTTCTCAACATATTCGAACACACATACAAGGCCAATTTTTGCAAACACAAATTGACACGGTTTATTTTGCAAATGCAAAAGATTCTTTTATTGGGTTGTATCAAACTGTTGTAATACAATTTCATTTTAATCGTGTTCATTTTAATGATGCGTCTCAATTCAAATTTATATTATGATGTTGTTTTGCATCAGGTATTCAATCACCAAGCCTATGTATTTGTTATACAAGATGTTGAAAATGGCATTTTCGGATTAAACGATTCTCGGTTTGTTGGAACGATTGAAAATGATATCGTGTCTAATAAAATTAAATTTGTAAATATTGATTTAGGCAAACAAAATCGTTATGCATATCTCCCACTTATTGTGATTGGCGTTTGGCATATTCTACAAGGCTACGACCATTTATTGTTTTTATTCGCCTTGTTGCTTACTGTACGTTTAAAGCGAGTGGCAAACAAATGGGATATAGAATTGTCGAAGAAAAAAGTTATTTCAAAAATTGTCGCTATGACCATTTGGTTTACAATAGGACATAGCATTAGTTTGTTGATTGGTTCTTATAGTGGGGGCATTATTTCTGTTCGTGTCATTGAATATGGCGTAATCGCTACTTTATTTTTCAGTGCCGTTCATTGCATCAAACCCATTTTCAATCAGAAAAAAATCAATATCGTTTTATTTTTTGGGTTGATACATGACTTTGCTTTTGCAGAATTAACGCAACAATTAGACGTTGATGTTTTGTCAAAACTGTTGAGTATTTTATTTTTCAATCTTGGTGTTGAAGTGGGTCAAGTTTTATTTTTATCGGTATTGATTCCTTTATTGTTCAGTTTTCCAATCCGATATTTTATGAAAATCAAAAACGCAATTGCTGTTTTTATTTTACTGGTATGTATCTATTTAATCGCTATGAACAATGTTGCTATTCAGTAACATTCAATGAATTGCTGAGTTCAAAACAAGATGCTATTTTGAAAGATATTTAAGAAATGAAGTATTTAAAAAGCAGACAGACAACGAAGTTTTTTATGTAAGTGCTGAAAGTGGTTATAAAAATAAAAACAAATTAGATTTTCAAATTGACCATATTAAACCAATATCTAATTGAGGTTTGACAGTCATAGAAAATTTACAATTATTGACAAGAAGTGAAAACGAAAAAAAAGGAAATAAAGAATAAACCGAAAAAAACAGCCTACAAAAAGGGTTTGCCCAAAGTGGGGTTCGGTGCTAAATTGAGCATTTGTAATTCTAACCTCCTGCAACTAAAAACACTCTTTTTATTCTGGCTCAAAGCCTAAGATAAAATTGAATTTTGCGGCACCACCGAAGCTGCCTGTTTCGTTAATACGGTCTATGCCAACAGCATAATCAAAGCCTAACAAGCCAAATGCAGGAAGAAAAAATCTTGCCCCCACACCAACAGAACGACGCAATTGCATTGGGTTATAGTCTTTGATATTAAACCAACCATTTGCCGCTTCAAAATAACTTGTTACAAAAATTGTTGCTGTTGGGCTTGTTGAAATGGGGTAACGTAATTCTGCTAAGAGTTTGTTAAACATCGTAAAATTATCTCCTGTACTTTGTTGCGGATTGATTTTAGGGTCAGAATTTCGGTACACATAATACCCTCTTTGGGCGACTACGTCAAACCCCGTAAATGAAAACGTGTTCATTAAACCCGCATCACCTACTTGAAAGCGTTCAAAAGGCGAGGTTGCCAAGTCGCTATTATAGCGTCCCAATATGCCATATTTAGCGGCTAATTTCAAAATCAATTGTCTGTTTTTATCCACGCCAAATCCTCTTGTCAAAGGCAAATACCACTCGGCATTGAAACGCCATTTGTGATATTCAACCCATGTAAACGAATTGGCTTGTGGAAAAAATAAAGCATAAGGAAGTGTAAATTGCCCTGTCAATGAAATGTTTGAACCGCTGCGCGTAAATAAAGGTTGGTCAATTGAATTGCGAGATAAGATGAGTTTTAAACTCAAATTATTTGCCATGCCATTAGAAAAGTCTCTACCTAAAGCATAATTTTTTGCATTGTATAAAGTATAATTTAAGCCCATGCTAAGGGTAAAATAATCGTCGGGCCATTTGAGTTGTCGCCCAATTGAAATTGCCGAAGTAAACGAACGCAAATAAGAAGAGTCTGCATAGTTGATGTCGTATGCTCCAGTATTGGGGTTTTGTGTTCTACCAAAAAAACTATAGCTGTTAGAAAGTGTGAGCGACGTTCTTCTTTTTTTTGTGAGCCAAGGTTCTGTAAAAGAAATACTAGCATTGTAATAACTTCTTCCGTTGGCTTGTACTTGTATGCCTAATTTTTGTCCGTCGCCAGAAGGCAATGGTTTCCACGCGTCTTTTTCAAAAAAATGTTTTGTAGAAAAATTATTAAAGTTCAACCCTACCGTTCCTGTAATGCCTATAAAGCCTGAATAACCTGCAGATAATTGGACTTGGTCAGAAGATTTTTCTTCTACGGTATAGTTAATATCAACCGTGCCTTCTTCAATATTGGGAACAGGGTTGATGCCAATTTTTTCAGGATTGAAAAAACTCAAATTGGACAATTCGCGTTGCGAACGAATTAAATCACTACGACTAAATTTTGCACCAGGGTAAGTGCGTAACTCTCTTCGCACAACATAGTCTCTTGTTTTTTCGTTGCCAAAAATGTTGATTTTTTTTATTGTTGCTTGTGGGCCTTCTCGAATGCTAATCAAATAATCAATCGTGTCGTTGTAGATTTTTGTTTCAATGGTTTCAACATTAAAAAATAAATATCCGTCGTCCATGTATAAACTGCTCAAGTCATTGCCCATGCCATCAGGTGTCATTTTTTTGCCCAATTTGCTATTGAGGTTTTCAATATTGTAAACGTCTCCTTTATGAATATCAAGCACAATTTTTAAAATACTGTCAGAAAATTTTGTGTTTCCAGTAAAAGCAATATCGCCGAAATAATATTTTTTACCTTCTCGCAGTTTTGATTCGATGACTAAACGTTGCGTAAATGGGTCAATATAAAGCGTGTCTTTTTCAATGACAATGTCTCGGTAGCCATGGCTGCGATAAAAGTCTAATAATTTTTCTTGGTCTTCGGCATACTTTTCTTTGTTGAATTTTGCACCACTAAAAATGTTCCATCTAAAATAAGGGTCAAGCACTTGAAGTGCTTTTGATGGCGTTAAAATATCGCCACTCAATACATATTCTTTAAAAGAATAGTGCTTTAATTTTCCTAAGTGAAAATTGTCTTGTCGTGGATAAAGAGTCAATCGCGGCAAGACTTTTGTTTCTGAAAATTGCGACCGTAATTTATAGTTGTCAAAGATGGTGTTATTGAAAAAAACAATATCTGTAATTTTATTTTTGTTGCCTTTATTGATGTAAACGTATAAGATTTTAAAATTATCCTCTTGCTTACTTTTTTGTTCTTGGAATGAAACATCAATATTCAAATACCCTTTCTCTAAATAATATTTACGCACAATGTCGGTTACGTTGCGCTTCATTTGATTGGTAATAATTTTCTTTCTTAGGCTTCCAATTTTTTCATACAGTTCTTCGCTTTGTGTTTTCGACACTTTGCCTACAAAAACCAAACTTGATAGGCGTGGTTTTTCACTTACTTGTAATTCTAAATAAATTGTGCGTTCAACAATTTTTGCAATAAAAATTTTAATGTCATCAAATAAATTTTGACCCCATAAGTGCTGAATGGCTTTACTTAATTGGTCGCCACCAGGCAAAGTGATTTTTTCGCCAATTTGCAAATGTGCTAAGGACAATAAAAATGCTTTGTCCATAAATTTTATGCCTGTTATGTCTATGCCACCAATGATATATTCTTTCGGAAGTTTTGATTGTAAAGCTCCTTCAATTTCTTTGTCATAAAAATATTGACTCGGTTTTGTTGCACTATCATTTTTTTCAATCGGAGTGATTACCTCTGTTTGCGATAAAGTCGAATCGGTTGTGTTTTGAGCGGATACTTTTATAGATAAAAATAAAGAGGCAGTAACCAATAAAACACACAATAAAAAACGCATTGATGAGAAAAATAATGAGTGAAAAAAGAAAGGCACGAATCTATTTTTTTAATTGACTCGTGCCCCCTTTTCGTATTGTGCAAAGTGCTATTTAATCGAATAGTTTTTGCTTGTAATAATTCTACAGAAAAAGCAAATTATTGTTGCATTTTTTTGCGGTGTTTTTGCATTGGATTTCCTTCTAAGTCGTCATTGAAATTTCTTGTCATTTGTTTTGCTTTAAACAGTTGAAATTTGCTCGTTGTGATGTTTTGAGGAAATGAGTTGTTGCTTTCGTTAATATCTGCCGTTTCTTTCATTGGGTCAATAACAATGCGACTGACTTCTTTGTTTTTGAGAAAGACTTTTTTTACATTGAGTTCATTTTTTCTCCAAATTTCTACAGGCACTTTTTCTATTTCTTGTGAGCTGTCTTTAAATGTCCATTCAATTAAAATGGGCATCACACTACCTCCTTTGTTAGACAAATTGAGTTCATAAAGAAATTGATTTTGGGTCAAGTTTGTTTTTGTTTCTGTTGAGAGCGTGTCTTCATAACGATTGGTGATTTTTTGAATGACAGAATCTTCCATGTTCCATGGTTCGTAGTGTTCATAAAAATCAGATAGAGAAGTGTCTTGTTCTACTAAAAAGTGAATGTTTTTATCCGCTTTGTTGCGTAAGCGAGAAATATCTATAAATGGTTTTTGTGCAATTGTTTTCATTGTGTCTTTGATGATAAGCGGGTTTGTTTCCTTGTCGCCAACAAAAAGTTTTACGCTGTCTAAAGAAATATCTACAGGTTCTATGCTATAAAACCATGCACGCCAAAACCAGTCTAAATCTACGCCTGACGCATCTTCCATTGTTCTGAAAAAATCCGCCGGTGTAGGATGTTTAAACGCCCAACGTCTTGTATATTCTTTAAAGGCGTGGTCAAATAATTCTCTACCCATAATCGTTTCTCTTAAAATATTTAATCCTACTGCTGGCTTTCCATAAGCATTGTCGCCAAAACGAATGATGTTTTCAGAATTTGTCATAATAGGTTCTAAATCATTTTTGGGCAAACGCATATAATTCGTAATGAGGTGTGCGGGACCTCTACGAGAAGGGTAGCGATTACTGAATGTTTGTTCTGTAAGGTATTGAACAAAAGTGTTTAAACCTTCGTCCATCCAAGACCATTGACGTTCGTCGCTGTTAATCATCATAGGAAAAAAATTATGTCCAACTTCGTGTATAACAACGCTAATCATGCCATATTTTACTGCTTGAGAATAAGTGCCGTCGGCATTTGTTCTGCCATAATTAAAACAAATCATTGGATATTCCATGCCGTTTGATGCTTCAACAGAAATGGCAACAGGGTAGGGATAATTGATGGTGTGTTTGCTATAAGATTGAATGGTATGGGCAACTGTTTTTGTTGAATATTTTCTGTAAAGAGGATAGGCTTCTTTACAATACAAGCTCATGCACATAATTTTTTTGTTATTGACAATTGTTGGCAATGCGTCCCAAACAAATCTGCGTGAACTTGTCCATGCAAAGTCGCGTACATTTTTTGCGGAAAAAGTCCATGTTTTTGTTTTCGGAGAAGTGCTATTTTTTGAATTGGCAATGGCTTCATTGAGTGTTACAATTTCTAAAGGTTCTTTCGTTGTTTGTGCTTTTTTCCAGCGCGATAGTTGTGTTGGCGTAAGCACCTCTTCATAATTTTGACATTCGCCAGTGCCAATTACAACGTGGTCTGCAGGCACTTTCATGCGTACTTTAAAATCGCCAAATCCGACAGCAAATTCTCCTCTGCCTGTAAATTGTTTGTTTTGCCAACCTTGAAAATCACTATACACGCAAAGGCGAGGATACCATTGGGCAATCGTGAATAAATAATTTTTGTCTTCAGGAAAATATTCATAACCGCCTCGACTTGAATTGAGATAAATCCGATCTGGAATTTGATAACGCCATTTGATGGTAAAAACAATTTTGCTTTTGCTTTGGAGTGTTTGTTTAAGGTCTATGCGCATCATCGTTTGATTGATGGTATAAGATAAATTTTTGCCTAAAGCGTCTTTTACTTCTATAATCTGCACGCCTAATCCTTTCAACCTTTCTGTTGGGTGTTTCAATTGTTCGAGTGCCAAATCACTCACAATATCTCTCATTTTACTTTGGTCAAAATAATTATTGTCTGATTTTGGGTGATGTTCATTTTCATCTAATTGTAACCATAGATAATTTAAATTGTCTGGTGAATTATTTGTATAAGTAATTGTTTCAAAACCGCTTAATAGTTGTTTTTGTTCATCTAATTCGCAAGTGATATCATAGTCTGTTTTTTGTTGCCAATATTTTTCTGCAGGTGCACCGCTTGCTGTTCTGTATTCGTTAGGGCTACTCAACAGTGTGCCTAATTGTTCAAATTTATTGCCGTGATTCGAGCTGGGGTTATTCTGAATATTTTGAGCAAAAGATGCTGCATGGATAAAAAATGTAACAAAAAACAAATTGATGAAAGAGTAAATACGTTTCATAACATAGGATTTATCGATGATGAAAAAAAGTGTAAACGAATGTAAAAAAATAAACGTTGAAAAACGTGACTAAAAAAAAGCCGACTCAGCTTTGGGTTTATTGATCATCTGCTGTGTGATGATTTGATATTTTTTATGTAATTGTTTATAGTCGTCTAAACTTGGTTGTGCAATAAATTCGGCTTGTTCTAAAACGCTTTCAACAATATCGGCGATTTCTAAAAATTTAATTTTGTTGTCTAAAAAAGCACTTACGGCTTCTTCGTTGGCGGTGTTTAAAATGCTTGGAAAATTGCCCCCTTTGGCAAGAGCATCTTTTGCTAATTGCAAGCAACGAAATGTTTTGATGTCGGGCTCTTCTAAATTTAGCGAACCAATTTGGGCAAACTTTACAGTCTCATGGTGTGTAGAAAGACGCTGCGGATACGTCAATGCAAATTGAATGGGAAAACACATACTTGGGGTAGAAAGTTGTGCTTTAATATTGCCATCTTTAAAACAGACAATGCTATGAATAATACATTGAGGATGGACTAATACGTCTAATTGTTCTGGGGCAACATCAAACAACCATTTTGCTTCAATCAGTTCTAAGCCTTTATTCATCAAGGTTGCAGAGTCAATGCTTATTTTTGAACCCATTTTCCATACCGGATGTTGCAAAGCGTGTTCTTTGCGTACATTGATTAAAAAATTCGGCTTACGACCCCGAAAAGGCCCACCAGATGCCGTAAGAATAATTTTTTCAATGCTGTGTGGCAAATTGTGTTCCCCCATTAAACATTGAAAAATAGCTGCGTGTTCAGAGTCAACGGGCAATAAAAGAGCATTGTGTTTTTTGCATAAATCCATGATAACATTACCCGCAACAACAATCGATTCTTTGTTTGCCAGCCCAATCGTTTTTCCTTTTTGAATGGCTTCTACAACAGAAAATAATCCATTGTATCCGCTAATTGCCGCCATCATAAAATCATAATAATCACTTTGTGCAGCCTCAAGAATTGCATCTGTTCCGCTTGTTACTATAATGTCATAAGCAGACAAGGCTTGTGAGACAGTAGCATATAAATCTGTATTTGCAATAACGACTAAAGCAGGTCTAAATTCGATGGCTTGTTCAATCAAAAGTGCCGCATTGTTATTGGCTACTAATACAGTGGCTTCAAATTGCTCACTACAATTTCTGATGACTTGTAACGTTTGTGTTCCTATAGAACCTGTAGAACCAAAAATTCCTATTTTTTTCTTGTTCATTTGTATTGTATTTAAATGGGATAACAATAAGGACGAAGTGCGTCTGCGATAATTCTGTCATTGCTCAATCGAGGAACTTTATTTTGTTCGCCTAATTTACCGATGCTTTTCATGTATAAAATAAACGCATTTTCTTCAACACGTGTAATGTGTAAACTGTTCAAAACGTTGCCTTGTATGAGGTCTTTGTAGTAAATGTTTTTTTTGCAAAGTTGTTCATTTAAGTCTTTTGCAATGGCAGATAAATCAACTTCACAGTTGTTTTCAAATGCAATAAACCATTCGTGATAGGCTTTTCCATTCTGTGTAAAATGAGGTGCAACAGTAAAATCTTTGATACTAAAATTGAATTTTTGCATTGTATGTTGCATTGCATATTCAACCTCTTCTGCAATAACGTGTTCGCCAAAGGCAGAAATAAAATGTTTGATGCGACCCGTAACTATGATTTTGTACGGATTGAGGCTTACAAATTTGATTGTGTCACCAATATTATAGCCCCACAAACCAGCATTACTACTGATAATTACAACATAATTTTTGTTTAATTCTACTTCAGGTAAAAAAAAGCGACGAGGATTTTTTTCGTGTATGTCAACAGCAAGAACAAATTCAAATAAAATGCCTGAATTTGTATTCAGCAATAAACCCGTTTCTTCAAGACTATCTTGATACGCAATAAAACCTTCAGATGCAGGATACGTTTCTATCGTGTCAATCGCCGTTCCAATATATTGTTCTAAATTTTTTTTGTAAGGTTGAAAATTGACTCCACCGTGTACAAACAACTCCAAATGCGGAAAAATTTCTTTGATGTTTTTCTTTTTTGTTCGGGCTAATAACTGCTCAAAATACATTTGCACCCAAGGCGGAATGCCACTGATTAAACGCATATCCGCATCCATTGTTTCACTTACAATATGGTCTAATTTTTCTTCCCAATCAGCAATGCAATTTGTTTGGTAAGTAGGTAATTGTTTTGTTTTGATGTAAGCAGGTACGTGGTGATTAACAATACCGCTTAAGCGACCAGTTAAAATCTTTGTCGAAGAGTCTAAAATCGGAGACCCGCTTAAAAAAATCATTTTGCCCTCAAATGCTTTTGTCGTTTTTTTTTCATGGGCATAACTAATTAACGCATTGCGTGCGGTATTGATATGGTTATGAATAGACGCTGCTGTAATGGGAATATATTTGATGCCACTTGTTGTGCCGCTTGTTTTTGCAAAATAGAGTGGCTGACCTTTCCACAAAACGTTTTGCTCGCCCTGTTGAATTTTATGGATATAGGGTTTTAAATTTTCATAATCTGTAATAGGAACAGCTTGTTGAAATTCTTTTTGTGTGTTGATGTCTTGAAAGTGTAAGTCTTTTCCAATCAAGGTTTTTTTTCCTGTCTGTACAAGTTGTTGGAAAATTTTTTGCTGCGTTACAATTGCATTTTTTTTGTTTTTGAGTATGCGTTGATGTAATAACGCAATAACAGACTGAATGACAGCAGTGGATAAAGACATAGACAATACAATAAAAGGTAATTCAAATATAAAAAGACATACAGAATGACAAGAACGAGTTGTTCGTATGTTTGTCCATCATTGTGAATTATTTTGACCAATTACAATCGCTTTACTTTTTATATATCGACCAAAAAATTGATTTGTACACTACGCCATTTGCGGTTGGTGTGCAATAGGGGTTCTATGCTTAATAAAACTTGTTTGATATAAGCCAGTCGAGCCGTATCTTTTGGCAATTTTCCGATTAAAGACATTAAATATTTGTCTTTAATTTTTGCAATAACAGGTTCTGATGGACCAATAAAAAAAGGTTGATAATTTTTAGGAATCTGTTGTTTGAAATTTTCTGCCGCCTCAACAACAATTGTTTTGTCCTTGTGTTTAAAAATAATTTCTATCATTTTTGTGTGTGGTGGATAAGAAAAATCCTTACGGTCATTCATTTCTTGCAAGGCAAAAGCACTATAATTTTGTTGTATGAGATGCTCGATAAATGGAATTTTTGTATTGTAAAGTTGTAAATACACTTCACCAATAACGCTTTTTCTACCTGCTCTTCCACTCACTTGCAAAATTGTTTGTACGGCACGTTCACTCACTCTGAAATCTGTAAAATTAAATAACGCATCACCATCTACAATGCCGACTAAGGCAACATGTTCAAAATCCAAACCTTTAATAATCATTTGCGTTCCAATTAAAATGTCCGCTTCATGACGAGCAAAACGCTGTAAAATCTCTTCGTATTTTTTTTGTCCTTTTGCAGTGTCTGCATCTAATCGAAGAGTTTTTGCTTTTGGAAAAACATCACCTAAGTGTGCTTCAATTTGTTCGGTAGCAAATTTTTTTTCTTCCATTTTTACGGCTTTGCACACTTTGCATTGGTGTATAATTTGATATTTTGTTCCACAGTAGTGGCACTTGAGAACATTTGCTTTTAAGTGTAGCGTAAGGCTTACATCACAATGCTGACAATACGGAATGGCACCACATGCACCACAAATTAAATAAGAGGCATAGCCTCTTTTATTTTGAAAAATAATGACTTGTTGGTTTGCTTGTAAAACGGCAGCAATTTTTTCTTTTAAAATGGGGCTTAAAATTTTTGGTGTGTCTTTTTCAAAGGTTACTTTAGTCATATCCACAATATGCAATTGAGGTAATGCACGTTGATTAAACCGTTGCATTAAATGAACAAGTCCAATTTTATCTTGCTCTGCATTACGCAAACTTTCTAATGAGGGTGTTGCCGAACCGAGCAATACTTTTGAGTTGTTTAAGTGAGCAAAATAAATTGCAGCGTCGCGTGCGTGATAACGTGGAGCAGGGTCCATTTGCTTGAATGAGTGGTCGTGTTCTTCGTCGATAATGGTCAGCCCCAAATTGCTAAAAGGCAAAAACAAAGAAGACCTTGCACCCAGAATAATACACGATTCTTTTGCCAATACTTTGTCCCAAATTTCTTTTTTAACGTCTTCTCCAATCTTAGAATGATACACATGCACATAGCCTTGAAAATAATTTTCTAAGCGTTGAATCATTTGTGTTGTTAAAGCAATTTCTGGTAACAGATATAAAATCTGTTTTTCTTGTTGCAAATAATTGGCAATGAGTTGAGCATAAATTTCAGTTTTTCCACTCCCCGTAATACCAAATAATAAGACGGCGTTTTTACTTTCAAATGTGGTTGTAATTTTCGTGAATGCGTGTTGTTGTGGTTGTGTTAGCGTATAAGATAACGTAATGTTTTTTGTTGTATTTGCTTTGGTAATGCGACTCGTTGGTTTGCTTTCATAAACCAAAATGCCCGCTTTGATACAGGCATTAAAAATATGTTCTGTAACAGAAATTTGTTGTAATACATCTTTTTTTACAAGCGGTGTTTTCTGTTTCAAATATTGCCAATAGGTGAGGAGTAATTTGGTGTGTTCGGGTTTTTTTTCAAAGGTTGATAAAAGTGTAAAAAAACTTTCTGACGTTGTGTATTGTTGATGAAAGTGAACATATTTTTCTTGCTTGACCTTGTATTTATTTTGAAACTCTTCAACAATGACGGCAACTTTATTGTCTAATATTTTTTTGATAAATGGCATCAATTCTTCTGTTGGTACTAATTTTTCTAAGTCTTTTATTTTTGTTTTTTGCGTACTTTTTAAATAGTGAATGGTGTCTAATTCAATGCCTTTATATTCACTTTCATTGATATCATCTGAATTGTTGAGTTGAATAAAATTGTCTGTTGAAAACCTAAGAATATTGGGTACGGCGGCGGCAAAAACTTCGCCTTCTGAACATATATAATAAGAAGCAATCCATTTCCAAAACGCTAATTGTAATGGAAGAATAAGAGGGTTTGGGCTAAGAATTGTTCCAATGAATTGATATTTAATATTCAGTTTTGGCGGTGTTGAAAGAATGTCTGCAACAAGCCCTGTATATTTAATCCCACGTAAAGTTACAGATACTAAATGGCCTAATTCTATTTTTTGTTGTAACTCTTCTGGTACCGCATAGGTATAAGTTTGTGGCAATGCTAATGGCAAGAGAACGTTCGCGTACACAGTAAAATAGAGTTAGAAGAATAAAACGTGGTTTGAAAGAAAAGTATTTTTTCTACGCTTATTCAAAAATAATCGTTGTGATTTCTGCGGTTGAAAGCAAGAATAAAAATGTGGCCATTTTTTTATTCTTCGGTAATTCGATAGCCTAAGCTAAATCGAAATGAGTTGGCTAAAGGAGATGTGTTGTATGTGGCATTGCTATAAGTGGGTATGCCATAAGCAAAATCAAAATCAAATTCTTTATATTGTAAAGTCAAACCAAGTGTTACCAATGTGCCATTTCCTTTTAAGGTATTTTGATATGAATAACCAATTCTTGTATGTAAAAATTGTCGATAAACATAAGCAAAGCCAACGTTTGCAGTAATTTCTTTGAGCTCTTCTACAAAACCGCCTTGTGCATCAGAAAAAGAAGAGAACCAACTTGACAAGATGCTTTGATTGTAATATTGTTTGATTGAATTTGTGTCGTTGCTATTTGTAGGCCTTGTGGGTACTAATAGTTTGTTAATGTCTAAGCCTGCTTGTATGGTATGAAGGTTAGAAAGGACTTTTTTTATGCCAACGCCAATACCCAAATTAGCAGGAATGAAATTGAATCTGCCGTCGTTCGTGTAATCAACTTTGTTGCCTAAGTTGCTAATTGAAACACCAGCCGTTAAAAAAACATCGGGTTTAATTTCTCTTACATAGTCTAAACCTAAATCACCGGCAAAAACAGCAATTGCTTGTAAGCCAGACCCTCCGTCTGTTGGTTTATAGTTTGGAGCGAGGTCTGAATAAATAAATTTTCCTGATGCTCCAATGCTCAAGTATCTATTCAATCGTGTAGAAAATCCAGCACCAATAGAGCCTTGTATAGGAGTTGTACGTCCTATGGTTTCGCCAAATTGATTGGTGATGTCAAATGATTTAATATGCAGGTATCTTCCAAACAAAGAAAAGGCACTGCTATTACTCATTTTGTATGAATTGGTAAATGTAAACAGGGCGTAGTTATCAATTTGTAGATTAACCAACAGTGGAGTATAATTAAGGCTTGCGACGTATTTGTCTTCTATGTGTGATACTTTTGCAATGTTAAAAAATGGAGCACTTACATTTGCGGTTGCACTAATTCCCGCACCGCCAAAGCCACCAGTTTTAGCATCAGCTACAAGGCTCATAAAAGGAACTGCAGTTGTGAGTGGAGAATACGTCAGTTGAGAAAATCCGTTATTATTTTGTGCTTGTGCCGATGAAAAAAAGAATCCCAACAGGACAAATGGAAAGCAATATCTTTTGATGAAAAACAGGCGTGAATACATTGAAATTGACTACAATAAATGAATGAAATGCTGTTCGATAAATGGAGTATAGTATCAAAAACAAGTCTAAGTAAACTATTTTTAAGAAAATAAAAGATTTGATCTGCTAAAAATCTGATGAAACCAATTTGCCTTTACTTGAAGAATAGCTTATTCTCCCCAAACGTGAGCTTCAGGTTTGCCTTCCAACCAATTTTTCACTAAGTCTGTAGTAACAGATTTTGGTCGTTCTAAAGGAAACCCTAAGGCTCTGTCCCAACATAAACTTGCTAATACACCAAGGGCTCTGCTCACGGCAAAAAAGACAGTATAAAACTCATGTTCTACAAAACCAAAGTGCATGAGTAATGCACCTGAGTGAGCATCAACGTTTGGCCATGGATTTTTAATTTTTCCTAAAGTGCCTAAAATTGGTGGCACAACTTCATAAATATTCCATACGATATTAACAAGTTCGTCTGTTGGCATATGCGTTTTTCCAAATTCCATTTGGGCTAAAAAACGAGGGTCAGTTTTTCTGAGTACGGCATGTCCATATCCTGGAATTACTTTTCCAGCAGCGATTGTTTTTTCAACATACTGTTTAATTTGTTCTTTGGTTGGATTTTTGGTGCCGATAGATTTTTGTAATTCAAATATCCAGCTAATTACTTCTTGATTTGCCAAACCGTGTAATGGTCCTGCGAGTCCATTCATACCCGCTGCATAACTTAAATAAGGATCGCTTAAAGCAGAACCCACCAAATGGGTTGTGTGTGCAGAAACATTTCCGCCTTCGTGGTCGGCGTGAATGGTTAAATATAAACGCATGAGTTCACTAAATTCTTCATTTTGAGAACCGAGCATATGAGCAAAATTGCCCGCCCAGTCTAACAAGCCATCAGGGCTAATGTCTTCGCCTTTGTCGTATTTTCTTCTATAAATATAAGCTGCAATTCTTGGCAAACGTGCAATTAAATCTAAGCTGTCGTCATACGCATATTCCCAATAGTCTTTTTTTGCAATGCCTTGTGCATATCCTTTTGCAAACTTTGATTGCGTTTGTAATGCCATTACGGCAGCAACAAATTGCGTCATGGGATGTGCCGTTTTTGGAAAAGAGTTGATTGTGTCAAATACGTGATTAGGCACATGAGAGCGGCGTTGTAAATGGCTTGTTACCATGTCCACGTCTTCTTCTGTTGGAATTTCGCCAATGAGCATTAAATAGAAAAGTCCTTCTGGCAAGGGTTCTAATCCGCCGGGTGCTTTGGGTAATTTTTCTTTTAATTCAGGAATAGAATATCCTCTAAAACGAATGCCTTCGTTGGCATCTAATAAAGACGTTTCTGTCACTAATCCTGTAATTCCACGCATGCCTTGATAGACTTGAGAAAGCGTTACTTCACCAACTACTTTTGAGCCGTTTTTACTTAGCATGTCTTTAATTTCGGCAGCTTGTTTTTCGGCAAGATTTTTGAATTTTAACTTTAATTTATCCATAACTAAAAAGATGTTTTAAAGTGAGAAAATAGAGTGTGAAAAATGAAAAGATTAAAGTTTAGGCTAATTTTTTTTCTAGATTTTTTGCCAATACGTCTAAAAACTCTTCTGTATATAAATAGTGTTTTTTGTGTTCTACATTGTTACCATGAATACATACCGCAAGGTCTTTCGTCATTTGTCCAGATTCTATAGTTTCTACACAAACTTTTTCTAACGTGTTGCAAAATTGAATAAGGGTTTCGTTGTTGTCTAATCGGCCTCTAAATTCTAAGCCTCTTGTCCATGCAAAAATTGAGGCTACAGGGTTCGTGCTTGTCGGTTTTCCTTTTTGGTGTTCTCTGTAGTGTCTTGTAACTGTTCCGTGTGCGGCTTCTGATTCCATCACTTTGCCATCTGGCGTAATTAATACAGACGTCATTAAACCTAATGAACCAAAAGATTGGGCAACAATATCTGATTGCACATCGCCATCATAATTTTTGCATGCCCATACAAAATTGCCGTTCCATTTCAGAGAAGAGGCTACCATGTCATCAATTAAGCGATGTTCATACGTTAAGCCCAATTGAGTGAAAACGGTTTTAAATTCTGTATCATAAATTTCTTGAAAAATATCTTTGAATC
Organism: Chitinophagales bacterium; assembly: GCA_031539345.1. Taxonomy (GTDB): domain Bacteria; phylum Bacteroidota; class Bacteroidia; order Chitinophagales; family Chitinophagaceae; genus JAVKMO01. The sequence goes on from JAVKMO010000027.1 coordinate 133,237, forward strand.
TGCCGTCATATTTTTTCAAAATCGTGTTCTTGCTACTAAAATAAAGTGGCCATTTTTTTTGTACTGCCATGTTAAAGCAAGACCGAGCAAAGCCTTTGATAGACTCGTCTGTATTGTACATTGCAAGGGCAACGCCGTCGCCTTGAAAATTATACACTTCGTATTTTTCAATCTCTCCGTTTTCGTGTTCTAATTGAATACTCAGTTTTCCTTTTCCTTTTACTTTAAAATCTGTTGCACGATATTGATCGCCAAAAGCGTGTCTGCCAATACAAATTGGTGCGTTCCAATTGCTCACTAAATGCGGAATATTATTGACTACTATAGGTTCTCTAAAAACAGTGCCGTCTAAAATATTTCTGATTGTGCCGTTGGGAGATTTCCACATACTTTTTAAATGATATTCTTCTACTCTTGCTTCGTCCGGGGTGATGGTTGCACATTTTACAGCTACGCCATATTTTTTTGTTGCTTCTGCGGCATCGATAGTTACTTGGTCTTCCGTTGCATCACGGTTTTCTACGCCCAAGTCATAATATTTTAATTCTACGTCTAAATAAGGAAAAATGAGTTTGTCTTTGATCATTTTCCAAATAATACGAGTCATTTCGTCGCCATCCATTTCGACTACAGGGTTTGCGACTTTAATTTTTTGTGCCATAATTGTATCTGCTTTTTGAATGAAATAAAAGAATTAATAAATACTAAAACGTATGGTCGTAAATGTAAAAAAAAACCTTGCTCTTGTTTTATTTCATGGTCATTCCTATAGCTTTTGAAATCATACTTGTATTTTATTTTTTAGTCCCCAAAGTAGAGTTGATTTTATTGTCCTAACAATAAAAAAATACACGGTGCTTTTTCTAAAACAAGGTTTTGTTTTTTCCAAATAGCCAGGGTTGTTGTTTTTACCAGTTGGTTCGTTCCGCTCACATTGGAGGCGATGCACAAAAGCGTATGGGGCTGACAAGTGTCTAAAATGCTATTGAATAACGATTGGTTGCGAAAGGGTGTTTCTATGAAAATTTGTGTGTAATGATGTTGTTTTGATTGTTGTTCGATTTGTTGTAAACGCTTTATTCTGTCTGGATGTTGAATGGGCAAATAACCATGAAAAGTAAATGCTTGTCCATTTAAACCACTACTCATTAAAGCTAACACAATAGAATTTGGACCGACTAAAGCATGAATAGAAAGGTGATATTGTTGAGCAATAAAAACAAAATCTGCACCAGGGTCAGCAATGCAAGGGCAACCGGAATCACTGATAATGCCGATGTTTTTATTTGCAATAATTGCTTGTTCAAATTGTTGTTTACTTTCTTGTTCTTGATGTTTTAATACAACCCATTCAAAAGAATCAATGTCAATATTTTTATTGATGCGTTTTAATAATTGGCGTGCGGGTTTAATGTTTTCTACAAAAAACACATCCACTTGTCGAATCGATTTTTCATAATACATAGCATTTAAAAAATCAATTTGTTCGTCAATAATTGTGTTTGGAAAAATAAAAACTTGACTTGTAGAATGTGCCATAAAATACGGTTGAAACCTTTTGACTACTCGGCAATGTAGTAGAGCGTATTAGAATTGTGTTCTTGAAAAATATTTTGTGAAATAGTTTGAATATCTGCAATTTGAATTTTTGCATAATGAGAAAATTCTTCGTTAATTAAATTGGCATTACCTAATAATTCAAAATAGGCTAATTCATTTGCCACATTCAGCATACTCAAATTTTCAAACGCAATAGACGTTTCAATTTGATTTTTAATTTTCTCTAATTCTTTTTCTTCAATTTTATTCTGTTGTAAATCATCGAGTGTGTCTTGTAAAATTGTTTCTACTTGAGCAAATGAAACATCTGGATTTAATTTTCCTTCAACAACAAAAAGTCCATTGTCAATACTGCCTAAATGATAAGCGTTGCAATGAGAAAGTAATTTTTTATCCTTAATCAATGTTTGATGCAAACGTGCAGAATGACCTTGACCAAGAATGTCAGATAAAACATCGGTCGTGTAATAATCATCGTGTAAACGGTCTTTAATGTGCCAGCATTTATAGAATGCGTTGCTTGCCACTTTTGCTTTATGCTCTATTGTTCTTGCACTTATTTGGAGAGGTTCTATCGGCAAATTTCTTTTGTATGCTGTACGATTAGGAATTGAGCCAAACCATTTTTCAATCAGATTGAAAATAAAAGCCTCTTCAAAATTTCCGCTCACAACAAGTATTGCATTTGCAGGCGTATAGTGTTTGTAAAAAAAGTTTTTAACGTCTTGCAGTTGAGCGTCTTCTATGTGCGACAATTCTTTCCCAATGGTCATCCATTGATAAGGGTGTGTTGTGTAACACATTTCGCGTAGCAATTTCCACACGTTGCCATAAGGCTTGTTGATATAATGTTCTTTAAATTCTTCGCAGACTACTTTTTTCTGTACGTCTAAACTTCTTTGATTAAAAGCAAGTGATAGCATGCGGTCGCTTTCTAACCATAGTGCTGTTTCAATATTTTGTTTTGGTAATTGAATATAATAGTTGGTAAAATCATTCGTTGTATAAGCATTGTTTTCTCCGCCCACCTCTTGCAATGGGGTATCATAATGTTTAATGTATTTAGAACCGCCAAACATTAAATGTTCAAATAAATGTGCAAAGCCTGTTTGTGAGGGGTTTTCGTCTTTTGCTCCCACATCATACAATACATTCACAACAGCCATTTGAGAATTTGTATTGCAATGAAAAAGCACACGCAGTCCATTGCTTAAAGTTTTTTTTGTGTAGTGAATCATAATTTTTAATCAAGTAAAGTGAATAGGGTAAAAACAATTGGGCTTATTTTTTATCTTGTATTAATTGAATGCACAAAATTTGTTTTTGCAAAGATAATCCTTCTCGGTTGCTCATTTGTTTTGGCGTGATGGCAAAGCGATTGTCTAAACAATAACCAATGACCCAAATAATTTTTTTGTTACTCTCTACGACCCAAATATTTTCTTTTTCAGCAAGGTTGAGTTTTTTGTCTGCAAAAAATTTTTTCAGTTTCTTTTTTTTACCTAATCCCAAAGGATAAAAATAATCGCCGGCTTTCCAACGCCTTACGCACAGCGGAAAAACTAATTCAGTTGGATTGACAAACACTTTATGCGTATTGGTTTCTATCTCTTGCTCAATAGAGCTTGTCCACTCAAATTGCACTTGTTCGTGTGTACTAATTTGTTGTTGCACGGGAATCTGGTCAATCAAAAAAGTGTCTGTTGAGGGATGTAAATTGGGCTTGTCAATCACCAAATAACTACGACTAATAAACAGGCGATATGCACCGATGAGCATATTTTTTCCACTCGTTGTATGGAGTAGTTTGAATAATTCTGGGATTTGTTTTTCTCTTATTCCAAATTCTTTAAATAGCTCATAAAGGCTTGTCGTTAATGGTTGTTGTTTGAGTAAAGCTGGAATAGAAACGCGAATCGAATTGCCTTGATACTGAAACAACTTCTTTTTAAGAGCAACAAAATACGCTTCATACACTTGTTCTATTTCTGCAAAACGAATTGCATTTTCTGCCATATTATTTTCTATTGTAGGAAATATTTTTTTGAGTTGAGGAAACACATCTAAGCGTAAAGCATTGCGCGTATAAATGTTTTTCTCGTTGCTCGCATCGTTTCTATAAGCAATATTGTGTTCTGTTGCATAAGCAACAAGTGCTTCTTTAGAAATGAATAATAGGGGACGAATCGTTTTTTTATTTGTGATAGGAATGCCTCGTAAACCCTTAATTCCTGTGCCTTTGCAAAAATGAAACAACATTGTTTCTGCATTGTCATTTGCATGATGACCAGTGAGTAAATAGGCAAAATGATGTTCTACAAGTAAGTGTTCAAACCATTCATAACGCAAATTTCTTGCTACTTCTTGGACGCCTTTTTTTTCTGTTGCAATGATTTTTTCAGTTTCAAATTTTGTTGTATAACATGTTATGCCGTATTGCTTTGCAGTTTGTTTTACCAGCTCTTCATCGGCATCACTTTCTCTTTCACGCAATTGAAAATTACAATGTGCAACTGCAATGTCAAGTTGTGCCGATTGACATAAATGCAATAATACCATAGAATCTATTCCGCCACTAACAGCAATCAATAATTTGTGCTGCTTGTTTTGAAAGGCACTATGCTGTGATAAAAAATGCTTTAATAAGGACATTCAAACAAACTGATGAAGTTATAACAACTAAAAAATTTAGACATCAAAGCAATGGCTAAATGTATACCTTTTGGAAAAATAACTTTCTGTAGTAGATGAATATCATTATGAAAATAAAAGGCATAAAATATAACGTTCTTTTACAGAGAAATTGAAAAATATTTTAAAAACAGATATGCAGACACGATACAACATATAATAGCAATTCTGTTATGCTGATATTTATAAGACTAACGTAGGAGTTGTCGTTTTTATAACTTAGATTCTAACTCTTTGATACGCTGTTCAAGGAGGGCTATAATTTTTTCTTTATCCTTATTGGCATTATCTCCAAAATTCATATTGCCAGCAATATGAGCATGAGCATTATTTTGGTTATCTTGAATAATTACTTGACTTTTTTCTCCCAATAACTCAGAAACAGGAATTTGAAATAAATTAGAAAGTACAAACAGATGCTTAATATCAATAGAGGTTTGACCACTTTCCATTCTATTGTAAGCAGGCTGTGATATATCAAGTGTTTCAGCAACTTCTTCTTGAGATAATTTAGCTTGATTTCTTAACGCTATAAGTTTTGCAGATATTTTTGTATGGATTGGGTGTATTTTCATAGTTTGTTTTTGTACACAAAACAAACATTTTTTTGTTTAAAGTAATCTTCGATTATTCCTTAGGGTTATAATTTTTTATAACTGATAATTTTTGTAACTCGTATAGCGGAGTCCATCTTTGCGAAGACAATATTGTCATCACAAACTTATTTTAAAAATTAGTTACCTATGAAACAAATTTCTTATTGCTTAAACAAAATGCTTTTCTTTGTACTCATTCTTAGTTTAATTTGTGTTGGTTGTAAAAAATATGCAATCCCCAATGCTAACGATATGACACAACCTACAGAAATTATTGAAGCGAGACAATATAGCAATGTGATGGTTATGAATGGACGCTTACGTTTCAATAGTAGAAAAGAAATCGAAAAATTAAAATATGCCATTATGGAAGAAGGTATAGACAAATACATTGCTATATATAAAAATAGTGGACATTGCTCTTTATATGAATACAGCGATTCGGTTATACCACAGAATCAACTTCAATATTTTGGGTGCAAAAGCAATTTAAATGTTGATAGACCTTTTTTATACTCAGATTTTGCTTCCCCTGATACATATTTAAATTTGATACTTAATACAAACATGGAGGTACAGGTTGGTGATACGCTCTTTCAGATTATAAGGGATACCCTTTTTATGTATCAAGACACAGGGAAGACAATATGTATTAATAAATTTCATTTAGAAAATAATGCCATAAAGCTCAATACAATAATTCCCTCCAATCAAGGAATGTCAAATGCAAGAGTGTCTTTTGGAGGAAAGTATGGTTGGAACAGAAATCTAAAGCAAATCAATTTTGCAGATGGAGTTTTTTCTGCCCAACATTTTTTAACAGATGTCTATTTTTATAAGTCTGCTGGGGTGGAGAGTTGGTTTGAAAAAAGTAGAAGACGTTGTACTTTTTTTGGTAAGATATGTTGGGACTCATGGCAAAAAACAGTTCTTGAAAAAATGGAAATCATTTTTAATGGCACATTGAACATTAATGAACCTTATCATACTGTTCCTGTTTCTTTACAGTCTTACAAAAAAACTGAAAATAATAGTAGCGGACTTTCGCATTTTTTTCACTTTGGGGCAGAAGTGGGTTATACTTTTAATGGCTCCGTTGGTGGTTTTCAACAAACAGTTTCTTCTGTACTAAATATTCCTACTACTTATATACCGAATCCATCTTATATTACTGGTGTTCGAGGTAGTAGTGTATCTGTAGAATCTTTGACTACTACCCATGTTGTTAAACAAGGTTCTAGTCAACGTGAAATAGTTATCGATTGGAAATGGTAGATCGGCTTTTTCTTTTTGTTGTATTTGCTTGTATCTCTCTCGGGATACAAGCACAAAATAAACGTGTCATTACCGATGAGCAGATGTATATTTTCCCTGAACAAAAAAGAGTAAATATGCGATTCCATGGGCGTGAGGCAAACGACAAGCTGAATAAAGACGGATTACTTATTGCATCAGGAATATTAGAACTTGCGACTGTGTTGACCACGTCTAAAATTAAACCTGTATCACAAGATATTCAAAAACCACCCACAAAAGTCAATAGCAAAAATTCCAGCTTACTTTTTAACACCGATACAAACTCGTTCGATAGCTTTACCCCTTATGCAAGTCTTATTATTGAGGATATGGTTGCCTTTACTGTTTTTGTAAACCCACTCTTCAAACATGGCGGCTTATCTCAATTGACAACTCCCCTTTTTTCTAACCCCAATCCATTATTAACAATTGGAGGCATTGGGATAGAATCTTTTCATGAAAAGCGAATAGCACATTTATTGGGTCTTAACACTTTTGTTCGCTTGCATCAAGATTATTTTTTTGGTGTTCAAAGTGAAAATGCTGATGTAGGAAATGAGTCCAAACAAATTGTGTACGCCAATACTGGAGTAATTTTAAAAAGATATTACAACGAACATCAACGCTATCAAAAACATAAAAACATAAGGAATAATGCCTCAAATTATTATGCTATAAGCATACAAGGATTTACTCCACAACTTTTTTCTACGGGAGATTTAAGGATAGAAAAACGTGATTGGAGTTTACTTACAAGCGTACATTATGGATTGCAAAGAACCTTGGGAAAGGCTTATTTATTGGGCTTAGATGCCAGTGTTGGGGCTTATTACAAAAACGGCATACTATCACCGAGTCTTTCTATCGGGGGTAGTTTTAGTTATATCAAAAATTGAGCCATGTAAATATTTTGTGGTAAACAATTACAAGAAATCCAATCAATACACGGCATTCAAACGCAAATGGATAAACTCAAATCATTATCATTGGAGATATAACCCATAGAAACTAAATTGAATATGGGTTTACAAAAAAATTACTAATGTGCCATTTGAATCAATAGAAAAATAGATTTAAAACATGGCTTTATAGAGTTCTTCAACTTTTGCAAAAGCAATAATTTTAATTTTAAAAGTTGTTTGTTGTAGTCCTTTGAGATTATATTTTGAAATGACAATTTTTTCAAATCCTAATTTTTGTGCTTCTGCAATTCTTTGTTCTATGCGGCCTACCGCACGTATTTCTCCACTCAACCCCACTTCGCCAACAAAGCAAGTTTTTGTATTGATAATTTTATCTTCTAACGATGACAACAAAGCCACCACTACAGCCAAATCAACCGAAGGGTCTTCAATACGAATACCGCCAACAATATTTACAAATACGTCTTTATTGCTAATGGCAAATCCGCCTCGCTTTTCTAAAACGGCTAATAACAATTGTAATTTACGCAAATCAAATCCATTGACTGTGCGTTGTGGAGACGCATAAACAGAGCCGGTTACAAGTGCTTGAATTTCTACCAACATTGGGCGTATGCCTTCTATTGTTGCAGCAATTGCCGTTCCGCTATAACTCTCTTCTTTTGATGAAAGAAAAATATCCGAAGGATTAGCAACAGGGCTTAATCCGTTATCTTTCATTTCATAAATGCCAATTTCAGCATTTGAACCAAAACGATTTTTTAGTGTACGAATAATTCTAAATGTATAATGGCGATCGCCTTCAAATTGTAAAACCGTATCAACAATATGTTCTAAAATTTTTGGTCCTGCAATGTTGCCATCTTTATTGATATGACCAATTAAAAATACAGGCGTGTCGGTTTCTTTAGCAAAGCGTTGAAACTCTGCAGCCGTTTCTTTGATTTGTGTAATGCTTCCTGGACTTGATTCTACAAAAGGAGAGAACATTGTTTGAATAGAGTCTACGATGATGATGTCAGGCTTTATTTTTTTAATTTCTTGAAAAATAATTTGTGTTGAAATTTCAGTTAATAGATAAAAATTGTCATTGCTTAAACTAATTCGTTCAGCACGTATTTTAATTTGCTTGCTACTTTCTTCACCGCTGATATAGAGCGTTTTTTTTGTTTTTAAAAGCAAGGCGGTTTGTAAAAATAAGGTTGATTTTCCAATGCCAGGTTCGCCAGCAATCAATACAACACTGCCCAAAACAATACCTCCGCCAAGCACACGATTAAATTCTTCATCTTGCGTTACAATTCGTTCTTCGGCAATATTTTCAACTTCATGGAGTTGAATTGTGCGCTGATTTTTTCTTGGTCCATCGCTATCATATTCTTCTTTCCAATTTGTTTTTTGAGCAATGTTTTTTTCTACAATTTCTTCTACAAATGTATTCCAAGCATTGCAAGAAGGACATTTTCCAAGCCACTTTGGACTTTCGTTGCCGCATTGTTTACAAAAAAAAGTTGTTTTAATTTTACTCATGAATTTTATTTTAAGGCAATATTTTTTCTAACACATAATCGTCCATAATAAAACCGTTTCCAATTTGCAACACTTCTTCTTTCAACACGTGAAAACCGTTTTTTTTGTAAAAAGCAATTGCATTGCTGTTGTATTTATTAACGTTTAACACGATGCGATTCATGTTTTGTTGTTGTAAAAGAAAAACTAAATGTTGTAATAATTTTTTTCCTACCCCTTGACCTAAAAAAGAGGGTAGTATGTAAAGTTTATTCAATTTGGCTTTTTGTTGTTCTGTCGTTTGGCTGTAACTCATATAACCAATCGCTTTATGATTGAACCGTGCGATATAAAAAAATTCTTCACCACCAAGCATCTTGTTGTTTAATCCTACAGCATCGTACCATAAATTGAGCATATACGTGATTTGTTCTTGAGATAAAATGGTGGAATAAGTAACAGCCCAAGAATCATAAGCAATGGCAATAATGTCAGCAATATCTTGTGTTGTAGCATTTTTAATTTGTATTGACGCATTTTCCATTTTCTCTTATTTGCATTTTATGTCAGTTCAATTTGACAGCCTAATTGTTGCATATCAGCATAAAAATTAGGATAAGATTTGTCGATTGCTTCGGCATGTTCAATGTCAATTTTTTCTTCACAATTTAAAGCTGCCAAAGTCAGTGCCATGGCAATACGATGGTCATGGTGAGAATTGACAATCACATTTCCTTTTGGTTTTTTTGTACTTCCTTCAATGAACATTTCGTCTTCTTGAAGGTGAATTTGATAACCTAATTTTTGAAATTCGCTTTGTAAGGTGAGTCCTCTATTGCTTTCTTTAAATTGTAAACGATGAACACCTTTGAGTTTTGTTACTCCTTGACAACGCACAGCCAGAGCCACTAAAGGAGGAAATAAATCAGGACAATCGGTAGCGTCAAATTCAAATGCGTTGAGTTGGTTGGGGCTTACACAAATTGTATTGTTTGTGAATACAATATTTGCACCTGCATTGCGTATCGCTTCCATAATTTTTTTATCCCCTTGAGAAGACATCAAATCTAAATCTGTAACACTTACACTTCCATTGATTGCACCAGCGACTAATAAAAATGCACCACCACTCCAATCTCCTTCAACATGATAAGTATTGACAGGCGAAAATTGTTGTTCTGGTGTAAAGAAAAATTGTTTGTATTGATCGTGTTGAATGGTAATGCCAAAATGATGTAATAAAGACAAACTCAAATCAATATAAGGCTTACTTTTTAAGTCTTTTACTGTAATGATGATGGTTTCTTTTTTTTCTGTTGCGGCAAAAGCGAAGAGCAAACCGGTTAAAAATTGTGAACTTAATGATCCATCAATTGTAATATTTTTAGCTTGTAAAACACCTTGAATATGTAAGGGCAAATGACCTGCTTGACTTTTGATGGTAACGTCAAGTGCAGGAAAAATTTCATCAAAGAAATTCATTGGCCTTGTATTTAAAGACCCTTCGCCCGTAACGATTATTTCTTTTGAAGACAAGGCAACAAGAGGGGTAAACATTCTCATGCTTAGTCCAGATTCTCCACAGTGAATTTTATTATTCATTGGTTGTACGCCTTTGCTTTCGATGCAAATTTGTTCCGTTGTGGCAGATGCAATTGTTGCACCTAATGCTTGGATAATACTTAATGCAGCTTTGTCATCATTTGAAATTCCAGGGTGCGTGATGGTTGTTTTTCCTTTGCATAATAATGCTAATGCACACGCTCTTTGCATTGCACTTTTAGAAGGCGGTGCACTGACAAAGCCAGACAATTGTGAAGGATAAATGGTTGCTTTCAAAATGATTTTTGGAATAATATGGATGAATAAAAAAACGAAAAAAGAAGAATGTCGTCAATAATAACATTGCCTTGCGTTCAAAAAAAAGAAATATGATTACTCGAAAAGGGTAATCTTGAACGTCATTTCTACAATTTAAAAAATTATACTTAGCATGATTCTAGCAGAAAACCCAAATCCTTTATTTCCAATTTTTTTACGCTTAGAAAAATTTCATTTACTCGTTGTGGGTGCGGGGGCAATTGCGTTAGAAAAATTGCAAGTTGTTTTGAGCCATTCCCCTCAAACAAAAATAACGATTGTGGGGATTACAATTTCAGACCAAATTGTTGCCTTGGCAAGTCAATACCCTACAATTATTCTCAAAACAAAACCATTTGAGATGACAGATACAAATGGTATCTACATTGCTATTGTTGCCATTAACGATGAAGTTGTGAGCAAAGAAATTGCAACCATAATTCAAGCGAAAAAAATTTTATGCAACGTAGCCGATAAACCAAATTCTTGCGATTTTTATTTGGGGTCTATTGTTCAAAAAGGGCAACTCAAAATCGCCATTTCTACAAATGGAAAATCGCCCACACTTGCCAAACGCATGAAGGAATTATTCTATGAAATTATCCCAGACGATATTGATATTTCAATTACTCAATTACAACAAGCGAGGCAAAAATTAAAAGGCGATTTTACGCATAAAGTAAACGCTTTGAATTATCTTACGAAAGATTTTATTTGGCATCAAAGCACAGAAAAAAATCATACAGAAAAAAAATGGAAACGCATTGCACTCATTTTAATCGTTGCATTATGTTGTATGACGATTGCAAATTTTCTGATTTTACGAAGCTGTTGCCTATAACGAAGCACGTCTTTTTATTTATTGACTAACAAAAATATATCTCAAATGCCATCTTAAAAAACACATTTTATGAAATCATCGCAACTGTATCCATGCCTTTGGTTTGACGGACAAGCTAAAGAAGCCGCGACTTATTATTGTTCCATTTTTGAGTCGTCTCGTATTCTTTCAGAAAACCCAATGGCGGTCATTTTTGAACTCAATGAAAATAAATTTATGGCACTGAACGGAGGTCCAGAATATCAGTTTTCTCCAGCAACATCATTTGTGGTACAATGTGAAACGCAAGCAGAAATTGATCATTATTGGACGCAATTAGGCGAAGGAGGAAAATATAATAAGTGCGGTTGGTTAACAGATAAATTTGGTGTCTCGTGGCAAATTGTTCCGAGTATTTTAGGCACGTTAATGTCTAACCCAATTACAGCACCCAAAGCCATGTATGCTTTTATGCAAATGAAAAAATTTGATATTGCAGCATTATTGAAAGCCGCTGAATAATAATTTACACATCACGAAAATGATTTTCATCTTTTAATAAATTGATTACTCATTCACCCAATTCTAACATTTTGATATGCCTTTTATCTTGTTGATTTCTTTTGTCAAACGCTTTAAATATCTCTTCATTTTTTTAGGAATAGACTTTCTGCTCAATTTTATTCAAGCCTATTATACTGAACTAACTTCAGAAGAAATTTATTTATACGTTACACATACCAGGCAATTCAGATGGGCTTACATAGAAATGCCGCCTCTCCTTCCCATGAGTATACAAGGTGGAGTTTTTTTATTGGGTAAAACGCCTATAGGCATACGATTTTTAACGATTTTGTTTTTATTATTTACAAAAATCATCTTAGCTATTGTATTAAAAGTCAAAGACAGTAAACAAGAACAATATCAATTTTTATTGTTGTGTTTTTCTCTTCTTATTCTTAACGTCATTGGCGTTTATCTCTCTGAATATGTTTTTTTGCTTTTCTTTTTTAGTCTCTTTTTACTTGCCTATGAACATCTTTTACAACAAGACTTTCACACCAAATATTTCCCTTTATATATATTGTCTTTAGTCGGCATTTTGTATAGCTCTTATTGGGGTATTTTTTTGTTTTTGATTGTTATTGTTTATACATCTTGGCATAAAATATATCGAAAAAAAATGTTGATAGCGGGATGTATTTCTCTGCTTTTTTTTCTGCCTGTGATCAATTGGCTGCATCTTAATCAAAACTATGTTTATGATTTTTTTACTGATAAAATAGGTTCTAATTTGAGCGTTCGTAAATTCATTTATTCCATTTTACTATTACTTTTTTTTCAAGGCGGTTTGTTAATATGGTTCATGAGTATTCGCAGTGCGATAAAAAAAGAAAGTCTTCCAAAATCTCTTTTTGAAATTACGTTTATTGTTCTTGTTGTTTTTACGGTATCGATTATTTCAATCAGTCCTTTTTATTCCTTTAGGCTTGATGTTTACGCTCTATGTAGCATTCCTTTAATCATTTTGCTATATCCTTGTACAGCTTATTTGCATCGTTTTCGATATTGGTTAAAAGTCAATTTTGTTTTGTTTTTATTTTTGACCTTATGCTTTAGAATGCTGACACGCTATCATGAACGATTGATTAAACGCAACAAAATGACGCTGAATGAAAAAGAAGTTTCCTTCCTTCACGTGCTTATTCCTCGTGCTAATCTTCACTTTTTAAATGCACCTTATTTAAGTTCACTGTATAGTTTTTACAACAATCAAAAGGTCTTTAATATAGCCACAGATGACGATTATATTTCACAATATGAAATCTTTAATCCGCCTTATTTATACTTACATAAGGACATTTATTTTGTTACTGATAAACCTCGATACGCACAACAATGGGATACGGTTTTTTTCAAAAATCAAAACGTTTATTACAAACACATTATAGATTTTATCTATTGGAAAGACTGTCAAATCAATAATATTAAACAACTCAAAAAAGACGATTCGCTACAAATAGAATGGACATTGAAAACACCGGTTTATCTTACAGATGCAGACGTTCAAAAAGCTCAATTTTCAGCCTATTCTTATGCTCATCGAACGGTACAAAAAAAATACCACATTCCTCATGTCGTTGTCGACAAACTCGAACCACATTTGTACAAAATCACAACTGCTCCCATTTCTATCGACACGTTATTGAATTTGTTTCACGAATTGAAAGAACAAAAAATAGGCTTTTCGGTTTTACAAAATGAGAATTTATATTATTTCAATTCTCCCATTATTCAGGCAACACAAATAGGTTTGTGATATGGCGGATAAATATTTAGATACTACTCCGATTTATGAAAAACTGTTTGAACAATCTGTTTTAATTGGAATTACAATGAGGGGTAATTCCAAAATGTCTTTTCTTGTGTATCTCTTATATCAGCATTTGGGGTTATTATTTTCTTTATATAAAGATTATAGACCTCAAAAGATACCCCTTCCCCAATCCACTGATACGCCCTTATTTGCAACCGCAATGACATCGTTGCCGCAACATGAATTTCCTCTTTTTATTGCTCCTTCACAACATCTTAACAGTAATTATTTCTTACTCAGCAATTATATTTATCACGATATCGTTCAATTTAAGTCATTAAAAAGTTATCACTTTTTATTGTTCATTAAAAATGGATTGACAATAGAAAAAGACTTATTTTATATTCAATTTGTTTTTGATTTAAAATCAATACCTGAAATTAAACATGCTGTTCAAATTTCTTTTGAGGACGTTAAAGAAAAAAGTCTCTTATGGCTTTAATGACATTGCTTTCTTTTTATTATTGATTTTAATCAGTGCGTCTTCGTATGCACAAGATGAACAAGGGGTAAGTTTCAGAACCGAAATTTTTACAGATAACAATACTGAAAACATCAATAACTATGACTTGCTTGAACGCTATCGTTATCAAAAACAAAATGTCAATCAACTGAATGCCAAAGACCTGCACGTCTTTTCATTTTTAACACCATTTCAAAAGCAATCTTTTCTTCATTATCAAAAAGAAAATGGACAATTGATTGACTTGAATGAATTGCAAAACATACCTTATTGGAATGATACAACGTGTACGCTTTTTAAACAATATGTACAAATTGAAAAAGGATTAAGTGAAGAACAAAAAACGAATCATCATTTTTTATTTATACAAAGTACGGTTTATGCCAATCCGCCCAAAGCCTTTTCTTTAACAGACTCTAATAACAATACATACAAAGGAAAAGCGTTTGATGCATTCATTAAATATCATTTTTCAAATCGACAAATTGATTTTGGTGGTGTGGCTAAACAGCAAGCTGGCGAGTCTTTTAATTCAACAGGATTTGACTTTTATTCTGCTTACGTCAGCTTTACTCCACAGCGATTACGATATTTAAAAAAGGTCATTCTTGGTGATTTTAATTTGCAATTAGGACAAGGCTTAATTGCTTGGCAACAATTTGGGTTCAATAAATCTACAGATGTGTTACGAATTGAAAAAGACCAACCTGTTTTTCAACTCAAGCGTTCGATTACTGAAGCAAATTTTAAAAGAGGCATAGCAACAGAATGGCAATTGGGTAGCGGAAGTTTCTATTTGTTTTTTTCGGCACGAGATATAGATGCTTATTTGAACACAAACAATGAGGTTACCAGTTTTATTAAAACCGGATATCACAGAAATGAAAATGAAATGAACAACAAAAACAATGTCCTTGAATATTCTTATGGGGGGCGTATTGCGTACAATTTTTCTCCCTTAGAATTAGGTTTTTCTGTAGTGAATTACAATTATTCTACAAAAATTACAGCAACAGATTTTACTCATCCCAATGCACATTTTCCTTTTCAATCTTTGTCATCTGCAAGCATCGATTACAAATTGCCCTTTCGTTCGTATTTGTTTTTTGGAGAATTAGCAATCAATAGCAACAAACAAATAGGCACTGTACACGGAGTTGTAAAAGCCATGAATGCGTATTTAGATATCGGAATTTTGGTGAGACATTTTGATGTTTTTTATCAAAGCATATATGGCAATGCGTTTAGAGAAAAGAGTACAATGAATAACGAAAATGGATGTTATTTAACCGCTGTTTTTAAGCCCAATAAAAAGCATGAATTTTCGTGGTTTACAGACTTGGCTGTTTCTCCATGGTTCAATTATAATGCGTATAGTGACACAAAAACAACAGAACATTTTATTCGATACGCAACAACTATACAATCGATTTTTACGCTACAAATCAATTATGCCTATAAAAACAAAAACGTTTTGCGATATCAAAACAATGAGACAATAATGAAACTTGTAACGCAAGACATTACGCAACATTTTAGGGGATTATTGAAAATGCAATGCTCGCCTGATGTTAGTCTCCATACCCAAGCCGAATACAGACTTTATGACAATAATTTATCTCAACAAACGAATGGGTTTTCTTTATATCAAGATATCACTTGTAAACATATTTTTTCGTTGCCTTTATCCGTCAATATGAGATTGCAATATTTTGAAATTGCCAATGACGATGTGGCGATTTATACCTATGAACGAGATGTATTGCATGATTTTAATTTCAATTATGCAAATGGAAAAGGGTTTCGATACTATCTCAATCTTCACTACAATTTCAATAAAAAATACTATTTCAGTTTGCGTTGGTCGCACTCTATTTATGACAATGTCGACCAAATTGGAGGAGATACTTATAATCAAATTGAAGGCAATAAAAAAGGCATTTTAAAAGCACAGTTTTTTTTGAACCTATAGAATTTAAATAACAATTCTGTTTCATAATGAAAGTCATAAAGCTGAATACATTTGGTTGCTTTCAATTTAATCTGTTCGTTATTCATGCCACTCTCTATTCAAAACCATTTCAACTTAAGGGCTTTTCATACTTTTAGAATTGATGTTTTTGCCAACTATTTTACTTCTGTTAAAAGTCTTTTGGAATTGCAAGAAGCATTGGATTGGTGTGATAAAAAACAAATTCCATTTCTTGTTATAGGGCAGGGGAGCAATGTTTTATTCATTGAAAATTATGCTGGGCTTGTTATTCAAAATCAACTCGAAGGTATTGCGATTGTAGATGAAAATGAAAATACAATTCAAGTCGAAGTATCTGCAGGAATGCTTTGGGACGATTGGGTGCAATATGCCATAAGCCATCATTGGCAAGGATTAGAAAATTTGTCTTTGATACCAGGAACTGTTGGTGCCGCGCCGATACAAAATATTGGAGCTTATGGTGTAGAGGTAGAACAGCATATTATTTGTGTGCATTATTTTGATATTGAAAAAAAAAGTATGCAACAAATTGCACATCATGATTGTGCGTTTGCATATAGAACAAGCCGATTTAAAACAGATTTAAAACACAAAGCAATTATCACCTCCGTCGTTTTTGAATTACGCAAAAAAAACTACAATTACTGTTTAACGTACAAAGAATTAGCCGCACATTTTTCAACCGTACCTTTTGTAGAATTAGCCGCAATTAGGCGATTGATTGTTTATACACGTCAGCAAAAATTACCAGACTATAAGGTTCAAGGCAATGCAGGTAGCTTTTTTAAAAATCCAATTGTAGACAAGTCTTTGTTTGAAAAAAATCAACAAACCTATCCAGACATTCCTTCTTATCCCGAATCACCATCAACAATAAAAATTCCTGCCGCATGGCTAATAGAACGCTGTGGCTGGAAAGGAAAACAAATTGGAAACGTGAGCACGCATCGACAGCACGCATTGGTGATTATGAATTGTGGCAATGCAAGTGGACAAGAAATTCTTGATTATGCAAAAGGCATTCAGCAAAGCGTTTTCGACACATTTGGTATTTCTTTAGAAACAGAAGTGAATATGATTGTTGCCTAAACGTATATTCTTATCTTCCCCATTCTGCTACCTATTTATTTTTATGAAACCATTTGAATCGCTGAACAGAAAACAAGCTCCTTTTGTACAAGCTCCTCTACATTTTGACTACTCGCTTCCGAGCATAAAAAACTTCAATTTAGACAATCAAATCCCTGTTTATTATTTACATGATGAACAAATAGATGTCATAGAAATGGATATGATTTTTAATGCAGGAAATATGAATCACTCGTTACCATTGATAGCGAGCTTCACAAACAGACTTTTAAAAAGTGGCACAACAACAAAAACAGCAAAAGAAATTGATGAATATTTAGAGCATTATGGTGTGCATTTAGAATTGAATTGTTATGCAGAAACGGCACATGTTAATGTCAAAGTATTGTATAAGCATATTGCAAAAATTCTTCCTCTGCTCAAAGAAATATTCACAGAAAGTATTTTTCCTCAAACTGAATTAAGTCTTGCGTTAAACAAAGCAAAACAACAGTTTCGTTTAGAATCAGAAAAAGGAAATGTGATTGCCAATAAAAAAATCAACACATTATTATTTGGACAAACACACCCTTATGGCAGGCAAATTACGATTGAAGATTATGATCATGTACAGCAACATGAGATACAATTATTCTATCAAAAATTTTATCAAAATGCGTTGTCTAAAATTTTTATTGCAGGACATTTACCGCCACAATTTGAACATATTTTAAATCTTCATTTTGGAACTCAGCCGATTGAACAACTAAAGTCGCTCCATTTTTATCCTGTTACGCCCCCTCCACAAGAAAAAATAATACGGCATACGCATAATGAAGCCGCCGTCCAATCGTCAATTAGAATGGGCATGGTAGGACTGCACAAACAGCACCCCGATTTTTTTAAAGCCAGATTTTTAAACGTTGTTTTTGGTGGGTATTTTGGTTCTCGTTTGATGAAAGAAGTGAGAGAAAAAAAAGGATATACCTATGGGATACACAGTTATATTCAAAATAACAAGCATGAGTGTGCATGGATGATTACTTCAGAAACGGGAAATCATGTGTGTGAAAAAGCAATTATGGCAATTCATAAGGAGATGAAAAAATTACAACAAAAATCAATTACTCAAGCAGAATTAGAGTTGGTGAAAAATTTTTATCTCGGCATTATTCTTGGAGATTTAGAAGGAGCTTTACCCATTATGGCAATTTGGAAAAGCCTGATTATGAATGATGTAAACGAAACTTTTTTTGAACGCAATATTCATTCCATTAAAACAATTACCGCAGATGATATCACAACATTGGCGATTAAATATTTAGACCCCAAAAAATTCACTACTCTGATTGTTCAATAAGTTCACCCCTATTTTTAATCCAAATTTTAATGAAAAAAAGAATCCCCTATCAAGGAAAAGATACCACTAACAATAAAACAAACGACAGTCGTTTTGAACAAAAATCATACCGTTCAACACAAAATAAAACAAATGGCGAATCCTCTTCTTTTGATAAAAAAGAAAGCGATAATTTTAGACCAATGAAACCCAAGTATGGTCGATTAGGTGATGAAAAAAACAACTCATCACAAAAGCCATTTAAAAAATTTGAGCGTCGTGATGACGGAGGTTTTTCAAAGCCGCCATTTAAGAAGTTTGAGCGTCGTGATGACGGAGATTTTTCAAAGCCACCATTTAAAAAGTTTGAGCGTCGTGATGACGGAGGTTTTTCAAAGCCGCCATTTAAAAAGTTTGAGCGTCGTGATGACGGAGATTTTTCAAAGCCACCATTTAAAAAGTTTGAGCGTCGTGATGAAGGAGATTTTTCAAAGCCACCATTTAAGAAGTTTGAGCGTCGTGATGACGGAGGTTTTTCAAAGCCGCCATTTAAAAAGTTTGAGCGTCGTGATGAAGGAGGTTTTTCAAAGCCACCATTTAAAAAGTTTGAGCGTCGTGATGAAGGAGGTTTTTCAAAGCCGCCATTTAAAAAGTTTGAACGCCGTGATGACGGAGGTTTTTCAAAGCCGCCATTTAAGAAGTTTGAGCGTCGTGATGAAGGAGGTTTTTCAAAGCCACCATTTAAGAAGTTTGAGCGTCGTGATGACGGAGGTTTTTCAAAGCCACCATTTAAGAAGTTTGAGCGTCGTGATGACGGAGGTTTTTCAAAGCCACCATTTAAGAAGTTTGAGCGTCGTGATGACGGAGGTTTTTCAAAGCCACCATTTAAAAAAATTGAACGTCCACAAAACGAAATCGCCCAATTCAATCCAACCTCTTCGTCTGCACAAGATGATTTTTTATTAGAAGAATCTAATTCTTCGACAGAAATCAAAAAGAAAAATTTCAGACCTTATGTTCCTAAAATAGAACAAAAAAAACTTGAACAAAAAACTATTGTATACGACAAAAATAGTACCCGAGCAAGTAGAACAGATGAAGAAAATAGAGAATTTATGGCATACAAAATGTCGAAAATAGACGAGTATGAAGAGGTAGAAATTAAAGAAGAATTGAATTCACGCAAGCAATCGTATAAACCTAAACTGAGAAACCCAGAAGGCGAATTGACTGATGCACTTTTGATGCCACTCAATAAATTTATTGCTCATTGTGGTATTTGTTCTCGCCGAGATGCTGTTGAAATTATTAAAGCAGGAAAAATCAAAGTCAATCAAAAAGCCATTACAGAACCCGGTTTTAAAGTAAATAGCCAGACAGACAAAATAGAATTTGAAAACAAAACACTTCATGTCAATAAAAATTTTGTTTACGTATTACTCAATAAACCCAAAGATTATATTACAACATTAGACGACCCGCAAGAGCGTCGCACGGTATTAGAATTAGTCAGACAAGCAACAGCAGAACGTATTTATCCAATAGGGCGTTTAGATAGAAATACAACGGGCGTTTTATTGCTTACAAATGATGGTGCATTGACGCAAAAATTAACGCACCCAAAATATGAAATCAAAAAAATCTATCACGTTACACTCAACCGAGATATTACTAAAAAAGATTTTGACCTCATTATAAATGGTGTAGAATTAGAAGATGGACTTGTTGATGTTGATGCACTTTCTTATGTAGAAGAAAAAGAAAAAAATCATTTAGGAATTGAAATTCACAGCGGAAGAAATCGTATTGTAAGACGCTTATTTGAACACTTAGGATATGAAGTTGTGGCTTTAGACAGAGTGCTTTTTGGGGGTTTAACAAAAAAAAATGTCAATAGAGGAAAGTGGCGATTGTTGAGTGAAAAAGAAGTTGTTGCTCTTAAATTTTTAAATGCAAGTAAGGGCAATAGATAATTTGAAAATCTCCAAATTGCTGTAAACTTTATGATGTATTTTTAATCGAAGTCGTACATTCAAAAAATAATCTCATGAAAAATCCCCTATCTGTTTGTGTGTTTTTTTCTTTTTTAATCGTCCTTATTCAAGTGTCTTTTGCACAAGATAGCATCACTATAAAAATGGGTGAAGGCATTGGAAGCTACTGTGTAAGCAATGATATTACCCCTAATCAAGCTAAACAAAAAGCCATTTTGTTGGCAAAAAAAAATGCTATAGAAAATGCGTTTGGCACAACAGTGCAAGCAACACAAAGATTACAAAGGTCGTCTGACAGAAACGAAACAACGAAAAAAGAAGACATACAAGAATTTTTTTCTAGCCTGATTAACGAAGAATTAAAAGGCGAATTTGTACAAGTGCCGAGTGTGTTTTGTGAAGAAAAAACAACAGATAATCAGCTTTGTTTTCAATGCAAAGTGCAAGGCAAAATGTTCGCAACGAACGATGGGTTAAAAAAAAGTTTTGAATTCGCAACGCTGAATCGTGCCAATAAATTAGCAACAAAAAATGATTTTACTGAAGGCGAATCCTTGTATCTTCATTTTAAGAGTAGTATAAAAGGGCATCTTGCCGTATTTTTTATTGCGAATAAAACCGCGTATAAAATTCTGCCGTATCAAAATAGTAACGACAACTATTTTCAAAATAATATGCCCATAGAAGCAGATAAAGAATACATTTTTTTTGACCCTATTGACAGTAAAAAAAATTACCCTCAACTACCCAAAGAATTTGTAGATGAATTGAATTTGAGCTTGGATCATCCGCAAGACACCAAAAACATCAACAATGTTGTTGTCGTTTTTAGTAAGACAGATTTTGACAAACCCATTTTGAGTAAAACCAAAGACAATGCCATACCACCCGTTTTAACAGAAGCTGATTTTTACGAATGGTTATTGCAAAATAAACTCAATCATAAAGACTTTGTGAGTCAAGAAAGCATCATTACGATACAAAAAAATAATCGTTAATCGTCATGTCTCTAATTTTTATCCGCATGAATATGGATTTTCAATCTGTTGTTGCAATTTTGACTGTTTGTCTTTTTCTGCATTTACCTATTTGTGCGCAACAAAAAATCAGCTTACACGAGGCTATCGAACTTGGTTTGAAAAATAACTTGACATTAAAGGCAGACAAGTTGAATCAGTTGATTGCCATTCAACAAAAAGCAAAAGCATTTCAAATAGACCCCACAACCATTGGGTTTGAATATGGACAATTTAATAGCGTGTACAAAGACACTCGATTTGTCATTTCTCAAGTGTTGCCTTTTCCCACTTTGTTGATGGCACAAAAAAAACTAAGCGATGCAGAAATTAGTGCCGCCAATAGTAGTGTTGAATACAAAAAAAAGCAATTGATGAAACAAATTTCAACAACGTTTTATGCGTATCTTTTAATGCAACAAAAAATAAAATTGTTGAATAGTAGCGATAGCATGTATGCTCTATTGATTGAAAAAGCAAATATTCGTTATGCCGCGGGCGAGAGTAATGTGTTAGAAAAAACGAGTGCCGAAATGCAACAATTATCTGTGCGGTTTCAACTCAACCAATTTCAACAAGAATTGAAAAATTTAAATTTGCAATTTCAAACCCTCCTTCATGCAGAGCAAGTGCATGAACCGACAGGTGCATTTCAATATACAAGCTCTTTTGACAACGATTCTTTCTCTGTAGAAAAGCATCCTCTTGTTGCCAATGCGTTGCAACAAATTCGTATGAAAAATGCTTTGATTGGTTTAGAAAAAAGCAAATTTTTACCCAATTTTTTTTTGACTTACAATAACACATCAATTAGGGGTGTTGGTAGTGATGAAAAATATTATAGCACTTCAACTCGTTTTCAAAGTCTGCAAATTGGTTTGGGTATTCCGCTGTTTTTTCATGGACAAAAAGCAAATTTTAAAGCCACAAAAACCGCCTATCTTCTTGCTCAAAATGACCATGATGTACAAGTCGAACAAGCACAAAACGAATGGGCAAAAGCACAGCAACAATATCAACAAGCAAAAACTTATGTGCAACAATTTGAAACCCAATTTGAACGTAATTACAAGCAATTACTCAATGTAGGACTGCAACAATTTGGAAGTGGCGAAATCAATTTTTTTCAATATACAACACTCATGAATCAAGCCATTCAATTTAAATTAGACTATCTCAACAGCGTTGATTATTACAACAAAAGTAGTATCGAATTGTCTTATTTATTGGGCTTTTTTGAAACATCAATGTCAATCAAATAATTTGATTGATACCAATAACAAATAATCTTGTTATCACCAAAAAGAGGCAAAAGGGTACATTACTGGTACGATTTAAAATTTCGGATAAAATTTAATCGTTCTATTTGTACTGTTTTTTTACTATTGTAATTCCTTATTTTTAGTTTCTATATTGAAATGAACTTTTGCTTATGCACAGCACAGCACAGCACAGCACAGCACAGCACAGCACAGCTGAATAAAATAAGCCTACAAGCTACAATGATTTTTTTATTCAGCACCGTTTTTCAAGCAAAAACGCAATTCTTTTTTAGCCTATCATTGATATGCTTTTTTTATGTCTATACCATAACTGTTTTGAATAGTTGTGTCTGCATTCATCTCTTATTTCCTCAATTTAAAACCAATATGAAATGAAAAACAGACCGCCTAATATTGATTCCTACAGTCAATCTATTCTAAAATTCAATAATTCTCTTCAATTAAATCAATCAAATCCATCATGAAAAAATTTTCAAATCTTTTATTATTATCATTCATAGCCATTTTATCTACAATATTTACCTCTTGCTCAAAAACAGAAACAACAGATGTAAGAGACCCGTTAGTTGGCACTTATAGTTATAAAGCCAACTATTACGATAACTCAACAGGAGAACTAAAAGATAATGGTACTGGAACAGCTATCGTTTCTAAACATGCAACAGATGCAAACTCTATTGAGTTTAAAGAAGGTGGAGAGCTTATGTTTTCTGGTGTCAAAATACAAAGTGCTTCTAACGGTGTTGTTTTTGATATTCCTTCTCAATCTTTTAAAGATAAGGAAGGTGTTACAGTTACTATGGCTGGTATTCAAAATATTACATTGGGAACTACAAAATATCACGCCGCCTATTTTACCGCTACTTCAACCATACAAACAGCGTTTACATTTACTGGACAATTTGCAGGTGTGCAATCTACCTTTTTGGTTACAATTGAATTCACTAAAAAGTAATTTTTTTGGGCTTTGGCAATCATGTCAAAGCTTTTTTTTATTTCTTTTTAAACCAAATATGAAAAGGAAATAATAAGCCTAAACATTAAGGGTACTGAAAAAATCTATTAGTGAAAAATAATCAAATAAAAGTGCGGAGTCAGCACGATAATCACTGACAAACATAAAATGAAAAAAATATTTTTTTTACTTGCTTTATCAATGCTTTCAGTTTTTGTTCAAGCACAAACAGCCAAACACGACACCGCAATGGTAGCGAAAGTTCGTGGTATTCCTGTTTTTGTTATGTGTGAACCTGCCGCTTCGTATGAGGTTGTTGCTAACGTGTCTGATGATGATGCAGTCAGCATTTTAAATGCCATTAGTGGAGACAATACTTACCGTACAATTAAAGAAAGTTGTTCTGTCATTATTAACAACGCACAACGCAAACAAAAGAAAGGTAAATTTACATTTGATGCTGTTATTATCAGTGATGATGGACACACGGGAACGTGTATTAAATTTAATTGATTTTTATAGCCGTGTTCGTTGTTTTCACTTGATACTTTGATTCAGTTTTGTTCTGTGCTTGTTATTACCCAACACGTCCAAATCTATACACATCAGATGAGAACACCTAGCGTGGCGAAAAAGATATTGTGTCATTAGAAAAAAAATATGTAGATATAAAAAAATGATATTATTGTCATAGTTAACACGCTGTGGGAAGTATAATTTGCAACCTCAAAGATTGAGACAGTGTAACCCTTGTCCTTTTCTTTCACTTAATTTTTTTTTATATGTTATCTGAACAAAGTCTGCCGTTTACATCTCTGTTTTTGCTTACTGTTGGTTTCTCTGATAGGGTTCCTGCTTGGTTTCAAATAATAGGCATAACAATAGGTGTAATTTGGGCTTTAATCCAAATAATACATAGATTGACACATTGGAACAAATAATCTTGTTATCACCGAAAAGAGGCAAAAGGGTACATTACTTGTACGATTTAAAATTTTGGATAAAATTTAATCGGTCTGTTTGTATTTTTTTTTACTATTGCAATAGCTTACTTTTAGTTTCTATTGAAATGAACTTTTGCTTATGCACAGCACAGCACAGCACAGCACAGCACAGCACAGCACAGCACAGCACAGCAGAATAAAACAAGCCTACAAGCTACAATAATTTTTTTATTCAGCAACGTTTTTCAAGCAAAAACGCAATTTTTTTTTAGCCTATCATTGATAGGCTTTTTTTATGTCTGCTCAAAAAAAAGCATTACCATAAAACAAACAAGCCTAACGCATTCTACGATATTATGTATATGCAGTTTAAATTGGATTACAAAAACAACAACGACGCAGTTTGGCGTACCGCCTCTTTAACTTTGTACAAAACAGGGTAGCCGAAAACTGTATAGAGTAGGCATTTTTTAAATTTTTTAAATTTTTAATTTATGTCAAGAAAAGTTCAATTAAACCTTAACGGGAATGTTTTAGTAAAAAAATTACAACATGAATTTAATGAAAAAACGGGTGCTGTACTTTATGTGTACAAAGGCAATAGTAACCATAGAGCAGATGAAAACGATAAATTGAGTGATGTTAGAATTGCCCGATCAGAAGAATCATCATTTGATTTTGTTAGAAATACAACCGTAGGTTCATTTGAAAGTTTCATGGAAGAACATGGAAAATTAAAAGTAAAAGTTTGGGGAAGTAATGGAGAACGAATAGATGGTAGCGTAACCCTATATAATGGAGGGAAAGAAGAAGAAGAAGAAGAAGAGAATGAAAAAGAAGTTAATGTTGACATTCAAAATGACATACGTTATAGGTTGATTTATGATTTAGCAAGACAGGGTAGTTACGTTTCAAATTTTATTCAAGGCAACTTTTTAGAAAAAATATTCTCTTCTTCTAAAAATGACGTAAAAGTAAATTTGACAAAAGACAAGAATGGTAATATTGACATTATCGAATTGCAGATAACTCCTTCTGGTTGGAAGCAATATTTATTTCTTGTCTGCTTTGATGATAATGACTTATGGTTTGGTGCCTGTCATAAAAATAAGGATAAAAATACACTCAAAACGATTAATAACCTTCATAAAAATGGTGCTTTGAAGATTGAAATTCAAGATAACAATGACCATGCTCAAATTTGTAACTATTCTAACTATAATAAGAAATTGAAATCAATGGATTATAATGATTTGTTACAACGCATTAAGGTTGAGTCTGTAGAATATTTCAATCAAATTATCTCGCATAAAAAACTTTTGGCAGATAATGATGTTCAATTGTAATGCTCAATTTATATCCGTTTTTTTTAAAATTTAATCATACACAATATGGCACTTTCTCAATCTGATAAAGATAAAATATCAAGATACAAAATTGATATTGAAAAAGCAAAATACGAACGAATACAAATCAAAGAAGATAAAAAAGACAAAATTGCGTATTACAAAAAACTCATTAAAGGGGCTTCTTCATCATCTAGTAAGAGTTCGTACAAACAACAATTAGAAAGAACAAAACACGACTTTGATAGAAAGATTGAACAAATTAAAGACAAAATAGAAGGATATAAAGAAAGTATCGCCCGCATTAAACATTAACCGTTCTGCCGTTTCATGATACTCATTCCTGAAACGGATTTTTTCATCTAAAAAATATCAATAATTATGGCATTAAAAAAATATTTATCCGATATTCATAATAGAAAAAAGTTCTTAGACTATTTATCCTTTAATAATGGAGGATTTGGTCAATTTCAAAAAAATGGCATTTGGTTTTTTGGAATAGAAAGAGCAGGAGGTTTAGATATACAAGATGGTATTGAAGCGATAAAAAGTATTGAAGATATTACGCCATCGCTACAAGAAACAGACCTTGACAAATGGACTGACAGAAAAAAAAATGCAGGAACATGGCGAGGCTTAATCAAAATTTTTAAAGCGATTTGTCAAGACAATAGCGAAGATGACGATTTTATAGATAAAAACTTTACCAAAAACGGACATGTTTTATTAGAATTATTTCCTTTAAAATGTGCAGATGCAGACTCTTCTACTTTTGAAAAAACATATTCTGAATGTTCGACAATTGAAGGATTAGAATTTTTAGCAAGCAGAAAACAATACGAAAAATATGTGTTTGAGCAAACGAATAGGGTTCAACATTATCAGAACCTCATAAAACAATATGCACCTAAAGTTATCGTGCTATATGGAAAAAGTAAACAGGATTTTTTCCTTCAACTCTGCGGATTAGAGAGCGATGATTTTCATACAAAAAAATATACAAATTCAAAAGGAAAAGAATACGAATACCAAATCTTAAAAAAAGAAAATACTGTATATGCCATTGTCAACCACCCTACGTCTTTTGGTTTTTCCGATGATTACTGCAATATAATAGGTAATGAAATTTGTAAACGATTGCAAAAGAAATAGAAATGTTTTTGGTGGCGTTGCAATTAATGATGTAAATTTTTCTGCCGTGCTTGGTGTTATTATCAAGCACCCAATAGGCTGTAAAGTGTCAGATGAAAAATATTGCTGTTGAACGCATTTTCTCTTGAAGTAAGGGCAGACACAGTCGACTTATTTTACGACAAGGCAGTAAAAAAATTATTCCCATTCAATTGTACTCGGCGGCTTAGAACTAATATCATACACAACGCGATTGATGCCTTGAACTTGATTGCAAATTGCGTGCGACACTTGTTCTAAAAACTCATAAGGTAATTTACTCCACGTTGCTGTCATAAAATCTATTGTATTGACAGCACGAATAACCGCTGTATAAGCATAGGTTCTTTGGTCTCCCATAACGCCTACAGACCGCACAGGCAAAAGGGCAACAAAGGCTTGGCTGACCGTGTTGTACAATTTTTCTTTTTCTAAGGCTTCAATAAAAATGGCATCGGCTTCTTGCAAAATTTTTATTTTTTCTTTTGTAATAGCACCAATAATACGAATGCCAAGACCAGGACCCGGAAAAGGGTGGCGGTCAATCATAATGGCAGGAATGCCGAGTGCTTTGCCCATATTGCGAACTTCATCTTTAAATAAATTGCGTAGTGGTTCTAACAATTCAAGATTGAGTGTTTTGGGTAGTCCGCCTACATTATGGTGTGATTTGATGGTATGAGAATTTCCACCTTCGGTAGAAGATTCGATGACATCAGGATAAATTGTTCCTTGTGCCAAAAACTTCACGCCTTTGATTTTTTTTGCTTCACGTTGAAATACTTCAACAAATTTTTTGCCGATAATTTTTCTTTTTTCTTCGGGGTCTTCAATATTTTTTAAGGCAGTTAAAAAAATCTTGCTTGCATCAATATGCAAAATATTAAGCTGTAAGTTTTTGGCATATACGTCCATTACTTTTTTTCCCTCATTGAGACGCATCAGCCCTGTATCTACAAAAATGCAAGTCAGATTTTTGCCAATGGCTTGATGAATAAGAACAGCTGCAACAGAAGAATCAACCCCACCAGAAAGCCCTAATACTACTTTTTGATTTTTTACTTTGTCTTTAATTTGATTGACGGCGTTTGTGATTTGCGTTTTTGTTTGCCACGTTTTTTTGCATTTGCAAATGGAAAAAACAAAATTGTGGAGTAATTGTGAACCATGTTCTGTATGCGTAACTTCTGGGTGAAATTGTACGCCATAAAAAGGTTTTGTATTGTGTTCAATTACCGCAATACATTTTTCATAATTGCTTTTAGCAAGAACAGAAAAGTCTTTTGGCACAACATTTAATTCGTCTCCATGGCTTGCCCATATTGTAGATTGAAGAGGAATTTTTTCTAATAATAAAGAAGATTTTTTTGAACTGATGCGTAAATCAGACTTTCCAAATTCTTTACTTTTTCCAGCATGAATTTTTCCACCCAATAATGTTCCCATCAACTGCATACCATAACAAATGCCTAAAATGGGAATTTGAGCATCAAAAATTTCTTTGTAGATAGAGGGTGAATTTTTCTCATAAACAGAAGCCGGTCCTCCAGAAAAAATGACACCTTGAGGTTGATTTTTTTGAATATATTCTTTTGCATTTTTATGCCCAATCACTTCGGTATAAACGCCGAGTTCTCTAATTCTGCGGGCAATGAGCTGTGTGTATTGAGAACCATAATTGATGATGACAATTGTATTATTCATAGTTGTTTAAAGCAAAAAAAATGGATAAATAATGTCTTGTATTGATTTTGTTAAAAAGCATTTATGCTATTGTTGATAAGGCGTTCAAGCCATTTGTGATTCGTTCAATGCTTTCTTTTTTTCCAATCAAAGCCAAAATATGTGTTACGCCAATGCCAAATTTTCCGCCAACCAACATTACGCGTAGCGGCAATTGAATTTCGCCCAATTTGATGTTTTGTGTAGCACAAAACTCTTGCAAAGTATGGTGCAACACATCGTGAGAAAAATTGTTTGCTTGTTCAAAAACAACAATCAATTGTTCAAATAATTTCTTTTTGTCTGCATTCCATTTTCCTGTTAAAGCCGCAGTGTCAATGCTTGTAGGCTTGTGAAACAAATAGGCGTTTTGGTCGTAAAAATCATTGATCAATTGGCAACGTGCTTTCGTCAATTCAACCAACTCTTCCAATTGCGTATCGGTGTAATGATGCTGAATCTGTTTTGTTACTAAACAATTTTTGACACAATCTGTTAATGCCGTTGTTGGCATTTGTTGCAAATACGTTTCATTATACCACTTTGCTTTTTCATAATCAAATTTTGCACTGTGATGGTGCAACCGTTCGAGACTAAATTTTTGAATCAGCTCGTCAATTGAAAAAACCTCTTGCGTTGAACCATCATTCCAAGCACTCAATGCCAAAAAATTCGACAAGGCTTGCGGCACAAATCCTTTTTCTTTAAAGCCCTCAATCAAGTCGCCACTTGTGGCATCTTTCCATTGCAGGGCATAAATAGGAATGCCTAAACGTTCGCTGTCTCGCTTGCTTAATTTGCCATTTCCGTCAGGTTTTAAAATCAAAGGCAAATGAATCCATATTGGCATGTCCTTTTCCCAACCTAAATAACGCCACAACAAAGCATGAATACCAGCACTCGGCAACCATTCTTCACCACGCAACACATGGCTGATTTTCATTAAATAATCATCAACAACAACAGCAAAATGATACGTTGGCAAACCGTCCGCTTTCATCAACACTTTATCATCTAATAATTGACTATCAAAATGAACTGCACCACGAATGGCATCTGGCAAAACAATTTGCTCTTGTTCAGGCATTTTAATGCGAATAACAAAAGGCGTTTTGTTGTCTAATTTTTTCTTTGTTTCCTCAGCAGATAACGTCAAAGAATTCGTCATCTTCATCCGCGTTTTTTGGTCATATTGAATTTGGTCATGCGGCAGTACACTTTTAAAACTTTCTCGCATCGCATCTAATTCTTCAGGCGTGTCAAAAGCATAATACGCCAAACCTCCATCAATCAATTGTTGAACATATTGTTGATACAACGCTTTGCGTTCGCTCTGTCGATAAGGACCATATTCACCGCCGTGTTGCACGCTTTCATCAATGTTGATTCCAAGCCATTGACAACACTCAAAAATGTATTGTTCAGCACCCGCAACAAATCTTTTTTGGTCGGTATCTTCAATACGCAAAATCAATTTTCCACCTTGCTGTTGAACAAACAAAAAATTGTACAATAAAGTTCTCAATCCGCCCAAATGCAGACCGCCAGTAGGGCTTGGTGCAAACCTCAACCGAATGGGTTTGTTGTTTATTTCATCATTCATATCAACGCATTTTTTAGGTGCCAAGTCTAATCTTTTTTTGTACCCAACCTATACGCCCTGATGGAGCATTGTTGCGGCGCTCCGTTCATCGTCTGCCTTACTATTGAGCTTTGCGATAGTTAATATTGATAGGTACAAAGACAAAATCGAGTATCACACTAATAATGCCTTACTAATGCGTCATTTTGTTTATTCAAAAAACAACACTTTACCTGTTTCAATATCATACATACCGCCTACAATTTTCACTTTTTTTTGTCCTTCTAATTCTTTGATGATGGGGCTTTCAAGCCTTATTCTGTCAATCGTATGCAAAACATTTTGTTCGGCTACTTTATCAACAAAGACGGCATTGTTGCCAGTTCGGTTTTCGTTAATTGTTTTTTCCTTGGCAATCGCAGGTTCAACTTTTTCTAAAAGAGAAGAAAGGTTGCCCAATTTGACATGATCGCAAGCACCTGTAATTGCGCCGCATTTGGTATGCCCTAAAACGACAACCAGTTTTACGCCAACTTTATACGTTCCAAATTCCATACTTCCCAAAATGTCTGTATTTAAAATATTGCCAGCAATACGCACACTAAAAATATCGCCTAAGCCTAAATCAAAAATATGCTCACTTGTTGTGCGGCTGTCGATGCAACTTAAAATGATGGCAAATGGGTGCTGACCGCCTGCGGTGGCATTGACTTGTTGTTGCAAATATTTTTCTGTTCCATGCCCACTGACAAATCGTTTGTTGCCCATTTTTAAAATTTCTAAAATGTCATCAGCACTTAATTTTTCTTGAGCTGTTTTGTCTAACACATTGACAAATTGAATATGGTCGTCTAATTCGTAATGTTTTTTTAAGCCGATGACATTCAATTTGATATTTTTTTCTTTTGATACAACAGTTTTAAAATCATCAATCACGTCTAAAACGTCATCGTCAATATGGCTGACTTGTGTGGCATTAATGGTTACTTTTGTGTCATTAGGCATATTCCATAAGGTTTCTCTAATGGCGGCTTTGTTTAAAAATGAAACTTGTGTAGGCAGTGTAATGTGAATCGTTTCACCAAGACGAAGTTCTTCTGTGTGTACAATAAAGGGGTTTCTAAAGTTGTTTTTTAAAACAAAAAACAGGCTAATGAGCAACCCAATTAAAACGCCAATGAGCAAGTCTGTAAAAACAATGGCTAAGACCGTTGCGATAAAAGGGATAAATTGATTGAACCCCTTTTTGTACATTTTTTGAAACAAAGACACTTTTGCTAATTTATACCCTGTGAGTAAAAGGATACACGCTAAAGAAGCTAACGGAATTTGGTTTAATAAAGGGCTTAATAAAAACACACTCAACAATAATAAAATGCCGTGTACAATCGTTGATAGTTTTGTTGCTACACCAGAATTGATATTGACAGAACTGCGTACAATAACAGATGTAACAGGCAAACCGCCGACCAAACCAGATAGTATATTTCCTATGCCTTGTGCAATTAACTCTCGGTTGGGTGAGGCGATGCGTTTTTGAGGGTCTAAATTTTCAACCGCTTCAAGGTTGAGTAAGGTTTCTAAACTTGCAACAATGGCGATTGTAAAGGCTATAATCCATACATGATAATTGCCAATTGCCGAAAAATTAGGGAGGCTAATGAGAGAATGTACGCCTTCAATTTTTGGAATTTTGACCAAATGTTCTGGACTAATTGTTAGGGTTGGAAAAAATTTTGTATAGATAGAATTGAGCACAATAGCAAGTATAATAACGAATAATGATGAAGGGAAAAATTTGATTTTTTTCATTGGCGTTTTATCCCATACGAGAATGACTGTAATCGATAAAATAGAAATAAGAACCGCTCCTATAGAAAAATAGTCAATCACTTTGAGTAATTCTGAAAAAGTGTTTTCGCCGTCTTGTTGAAAAAAAGACATATCGCCTTCAACATCTCGGTCAAAACCCACCGCATGAGGAATTTGTTTTAAAATTAAAATAATACCAATTGCGGCTAACAACCCAAGAATGACATTTGATGGCACATAATTGACAATAACGCCAGCCTTTACAAATCCACCAATCAGTTGTAATAATCCTGCAATAAGAACTGCCAATAAAAATGTTTCAAAACTTTGCAGACTTGTGATCGACGACAATACAACGGCTGCAAGACCAGCCGCAGGGCCACTTACGCTTGTATGTGAACCGCTTAATAATCCAACGACAATGCCGCCAATAATACCAGCAATTAAACCAGATAACAAAGGTGCTCCGCTGGCTAATGCAACGCCTAAACAGAGTGGCAAAGCGACTAAAAAAACAACAAGACTTGCAGGAAGGTCATTCTTTAATTTAGAGAAAATAAGAGGTTTCGTATTCATACGTTGATATAATAATGTGAGGTAAAAAAGGTTATGCCGAATATAAATAAAATATTCTTCAACACTAAGTATCATGTTGAACAAATACTATACAAGGAAAAGGGTAATTTTGGAAGAAAAAATATTCTACACCTTGTAAACCCTAATCTAAAAAATCTATTATGAATACACCGTTTTATTCTCTGGGTTTGTTTTGTTTTCTTTTTATTACTTGTACAAATAGCTCGACCACACAAAACAAATCGGACTCTTTAGGCGTGCCAAAATTAGCAAATACAAATCCAAATGATTTGCATAATAGCAACAATTCATTAGACTGGGTGGGTGTTTATGAAGTTAATCTGAATTGCAAAAGTTGTCATCAACAAAACACGATACTCGTTCTGCGTCCTGATGATACTTATGTGTTGAAGAATAAAACAATGCATCAACAAGGAGAAATAATATGGAGTCAAAACGGCGAGACGATTTTACTTTCTCGTAATGGACAAAAATTTAAAGTAGGAGAAAATAAACTGTATGCCATCAATGACAGCACCAAAGCCATGTATAATGTGGCGAATGGTCAAGCCGTTTTTTACAAAAAATTAGACAATACAAAAATTCAAATTGACACGAACACAAATCATCAACAAGTGGCAGACCGTATTAAAGCCTATTTGCAAAAAAAATATCAACAAGAATTAAAAATAAATCTTTTACAAAAAGAAGATAGACGATTTACTTTTTACGCACTTGATTTGAATGGAGATCATACAAATGAATATTTCGTAGAGCTCAATGGTCAATATCATTGCGGGTCTGGAGGTTGTGCTTATGATTTGCTCAATCACGACTTTTCGCTCCATACAGAATTTGTAGTCTCAAGACCTCCTTTTTTTAAAAGCACAAAAAAAACGAACGGCTGGAATAACATTATCATGTATGGAAAGCAGCAGCCGCATTCACAATCAAGTTACTACATACGCTTACAATATGATGCAAAAACACGTTCATATCCTTCTAATCCAAGCCTGATTAAACAATCAACCGTTGCGCCTGAAAAGAATGATAGGGTAATGTGGAATGATGATTGTCATTATCCGCAATCGTTTTCTTTTTAACTAACAATAAAAATATATTCGTTGCAGTCGCATACTATATTATCGCTGTGATGGCAACATCATAGAGGAAAGTCTGGACAGCAAAGAGCAACACACTGCCGAACAGACAGGAAGATAAATAGTAATATTTATTTTACAGAAAGGGCTACAGAAAATAACCGCACATTTCGATGTGTAAGGGTGAAAAGGCAGACCTAAGAACCTGCTCTATAACTTTGTAAAAAGGGATAGGAGTAAACCTTGTGTGCTGAAATGCCACGTACATGGACGCTATAGGCTGCTCGCCGATGTTCAGGGGTAGGCAGAAAAGAATTGTTCAGTAATGGGCAATCAAGATAAATGATAATACACGACAGAATCCGGCTTATCGGTATGCGACTTTTTTATTCTGTAATACCTCGTTTGGTGTTGAAATCAATTGACGAAAAAATTGCAACAATCAGTAGTTGAAAATTGAGCGGTGGGTTTTCCTCACGAATTTACCAACCTTCATTTTGATAGGTGATGCCTTTGTTATTATTGAGTTCTGTGGCTGGTATAGGAAGTAACAAGTGTTTGTCATAGACGTTTTGATAAATAGTAGTTTGTTTGGTTGCAATGCCCTTATACTTGCTTAATATATCGCCTTTGTAATCTCTAAAATAAGTATGCGAATTGGAAGTCATCGCATTCATTGTTTGCAAAAAAATTCCCCAACGTATAAGATCGTTTCGGCGATGTGTTTCAAAACACAATTCTCTAGCCCTTTCATCTTGAATACCTTTTAGAAAATCTGTTGGATAGCTTGTTGTAAAATCAACGCCAGTGGTGTTCACTTCAATGTTTTTCCCGTATGCTCTTCGTCTTACTTGGTTAATGGCATACAAGGCGTCTGCCGTAACGCTTCCTTGTACTTGATAGTCAGCTTCTGCAAACATGAGTAATACATCGGCATAGCGCAATAAAGGTGCGTTAATACTTGTATAGCTTGCATTGATTGTATTCATTACATTTTGAATGGTAGGGGATAATAAATTTTTTTCATCATACGACCTTCTCCATTTTCCTGGATAGAGTGTATTGATAAATGTATTTGTGGCTATTGCCGGCACCGTAATGGTGTCTTGTTGTGCGAGTTTTCCTTTACCAAAAGAATAAGGAGCGATATTCCAGTCGCGACGTAAATCTTTTTTGCCTACGCCATTGTTTTCGTATAAAGCATATAATGAACCATTGATAATGAGGCGAATATAGCCCCTTCCGATATCACTTAAATCTTTTGATGTGTAATTCACACCAATTAAACTGCCTAATATGCCGCCTGCGTGTACACCTCCATTGAATGTGCTGAAATCAATTTCCCACATACTTTCTGCTGGGTTGTATTGGTCTAATATGGCATTGATAAAAACTTGAGCGTAAGCACTTGGGCACTCAGGCGTTGTAATATTTGTGATGAGTGCGTGTTCTTTTGAGTCGATAACTAATTTGGCGTATGTGCGAGCCATTTTATATTTTTCAATATCGTTGAGTGGGGCACCTGCCATACGTAAACATACGCGTGTAATAATCCCTTGTACTGTTGTTTTTGTAACGTGAGTTGCCGCCAATGCACCGTTCCCTCTTTGTGTTTTTGTGTACACTTTTTTTTCAGCTTCTTGCATATCAGCCAAAATTTGTGCGTACACTTTGCTTAAAGCAGAACGTGGCATATCCGTCTCTGCGGGATTTGTTGTTGTATGTAAAATGAGAGGTACATCTCCAAAATAAGAAGCGAGCATAAAGTAATAATAAGCTCTTAAAAAAAGGGCTTCGCCCAATATAGCATCTCGTTGCTCTTGTGTTGCCTTTGTGGCTTTATCAATATTGTCAATTAAAACATTAGCGTTGGCAATGCCGCCATATAAAGCACGCCATAAATTAGCCACATTTGCGTCTGCATACGTGTGTGTAAATGTTCCTAATCCACTTACATTTGAATTACTAAAAGCACATTCATCAGTTGTGTTGAGTTCAACGTATATGTTTTGAATTCCATTATTGACTTGTAATAATATATTGTAAACACCAGCCAAAGCACTTTCTAATTCTGGCAATGAAGAGTAATAGCTGTTGATGTCAATTTGACTTGTAGGCGTTGTGTCTAATATTTTATTACAAGAAAAAAAAACTGTAATTACAAAAAGAAAACAAACAAAGCGATTGAAAAACATAGCGTAAAAAATTGATTTTTTTAGAGTGTAATGTCTAAGCCTATAACGATTGTTTTTGCACGTGGATAAGTTGAATAATCAAAACCCGGAGTGAGTGCTGAAGAAAAGGAATTGACTTCTGGGTCAAAGCCAGAATAGTTTGTTAGGGTATATATATTTTGTGTCGAGATGTAAACTTTCATTTTTTTTATGTTCATTTTTTTTGTCCATTTTTCTTGTAAATGATAGGCAAGAGAAATGGTTTTTAAGCGAATAAATGAACCATCTTCAACATAACGCGACGAGTATGCCCCTCCCCAAAATCCATTTGTTCTAAAATTTTTTGAGCTTTGATTTGCGTCTGTCCATCTGTCTGTATAAGAGGCAAATTGATTTAAATTATTTCTGCCCAATGCGTTTCCTTCAAATATAATTCTGTTTGCATTTAAGATGTCATTTCCATACGACCATTGTAAAAACACGTTCAGTTCTATGCCTTTATACGAAAATTGATTATTGATGCCACCAGTATGCATAGGCACTCCAGACCCTATAATTGTATAGTCAGATGTGTTTACAACGCCATCGCCATTGATGTCTTTATACTTGATGTCGCCAGGCTGGATAGCCGTTCTTTCATTTCCATTTGTAGGAACATTGTCTTTTAAAATATATTTTCCAGAAGCGGCTTTGTCAAAATCGGCATATTGATAAACGCCATCAGAAAGATACCCAAACATTTGTCCCAACGATTCTCCTACACTAGAAATGTACGCAGGAATAGAAGACCAAGTATTGTCAAAATTTACACTTCGAGTGAGTGCATTTTGATTGTTATTTAATGATAATAATTGATTTTTATTGAATGAGATATTGAAATTTGTTTCCCATAAAAAATCATTTGCGTTAATGTTTTTTGTTGTCAAAGCAATTTCAAGTCCTTGATTTTTTATCGCCCCAGCGTTCGTGATGCCTGTTGTATATCCAGACGATGTAGGCAAACTTGCGGCTAATAAAAGATCTTGTGTTGTTTTGCCATACAGATCGATGTTGATGTCAATTTTGTTGTTCAAAAAAGCAAGGTCTAAACCCATATTAAATTGATACGTCGTTTCCCATTTTAAATTTTTATTGCCCAAAGTTGTTGGATTTGTGCCTACAAAAGCACCGCCAGAATTTTCAGAACCTAATGTTCCCAAAACTGTTCCTGTAGATAGCGAATTATTAAATGAATATCCCGTTGAAAGAGACGTTGTAATTGGATTTAAATAAGCATAATCAACAACGCGATTGTTGCCAGTTGCACCATAACTTATTCGTATTTTACCCTTTGATAACCATTTTTTCAGCAGATAATTTTGTTGCATCAATTTTTCTTCACCAAAGTTCCATGCAATAGATCCTGAAGGAAAATAGCCCCAACGATTGTTTGCAGAAAATTTAGATGATCCATCTGCACGATAAGACAGCGTTAATAAATAGCGTGAATTATAAGCATAAGTAACGCGACTTAAAAACGACATCAAGGTTGATGATGATGTGGAAAATGAAGACGCTGTTGGTATTCCTTGGCTTAACGAACTGATACCTAAACTTCCGTTTGCAATTTGATTTGCAGAAAAAAAAGATTGTCCCGTGATCGTAATTTGTTCTGTAATGCCGCCTAACACGCCAATTTGATGTTTCTTGTTTATTTTTTTATTCCAGTTGATGGTGTTTTCATTCACCAAATTATTGGTCGTTTTATATCCTACGCTACCGTTAATTGTCCTTTTGTATCGCGTATTACCATATAAAGTATTGGAATCGTTAAATCGTTCTTGACGCAAACTGCTATAATTAATTCCTGCCGTGCTACGTATCGTCAATCCCGCCAATGGTTTTACTTCAATATAAGTATTTGCCATCGTGTTATTGGTAATGTTTTTACTATAAATACTTTTAAAATTTCTAATCGGGTTAATTCTATAGTCAGCGGCTGTATTTACTAAAGGGTCTGAAAGTTCGTCTTCTAAATTGATATTTGAGTTCACATTGACCGGCGAATAACCAAACACACTATAAAAAGGGGCAAATCCAGCACTCGTCGTTGCACTCGTAACTTGCTGCGCTGGTGAAATTCCGCCTTGTTCTAAATAACTATAATTCAGGCTGCCGCCAATTTTCAAAATTGAATTTAAGGTTTCATCTATGCTTACTTTTCCTTGATAACGTTCATAATTTGAATTAATCACAATGCCTTCTTGCATCAATGCAGAACCACTTATTCCATATTTACTTTTTGCAGAACCTCCAGAAATTGACAAGTTGTAATTTTGCATATACGCTGTTCTGTATAAATTATTTTGCCAATCAATGGTTGACGTTGTATCTGTATAATACGCCATTGTTCTGCCGTCTTTCAAATAATTGTTTTGCCCCGAAACAAAGTCTTTCTCTAATTGATAGGCAACAAATTCACCCGCATTCATCAACTTCACACGAGATGTAATTTCTTGTACACCAAAAAACGTGCCAAACTGAATAACTGGAGGACCAATTTTACCACGTTTTGTCGTCAGTATAATCACGCCATTTGCCGCACGAGAACCATAAATCGCTGTTGCCGAAGCATCTTTCAAAATATCAATCGACTCAATATCTTTTGGGTTAATAGCATTCAAGTTTTGGTTTTCAACAGGAAAACCATCAATCACATAAAGCGGCGAATTATTTTGCGTTGCCGAACCATTACCACGAATAGCAATGGTAACTTCAGCACCAGGTTGTCCATCATCAGAATTGATTCGAACCCCAGCCACTCTGCCTGTAAGTGCTTCATCAAAAGAACGAACCGGAGCAGTTGCCAATTCGCCCATATTCACTTTGCTCACAGCCCCCGTCAAATCTTTTTTTTTCTGCGTGCCATATCCAACCATTACAACCTCTTCCAACACGTTATTTGTATCCGCCTCTTTTTTATTCGCCACATCAGGTATCGTATCGTTTGGAGAAGACACGAGGATAACACTATCCTGCGACTGCGTTTCAGACACGCCAAAACCAAGCAATACACACAACAAAAAAAACTTCATATCCTTAATAATTTATTCATCAACGAATCTTTATGACTTAGGTTTAAAAACGAAAAATTAACAAATCCGTTTTACACACTTGGGGGAATAACATCGAATCATTCGCTTATGAAAAATCAATACCGTTTTTACTGATTCGTCCACAGTCATGATTTTTTTTGAAAGGTAAACAACTGTCTTGAGGTCTTCAACATTGAAATATTTGAAGCCCCCATCAATCGTCTTATCTCTCAAAATCATTGAGTGTTTATTGTGTATTTTGTTCTTCGTTGCTGTTTTCTTCTTCGTTATTTACCTCTTCTTCTTCTTTGTCTAAACAAGCAATGGCGGCAATGCCATCATTATCGTTGAGATTGATGAGGCGTACGCCTTGCGTATTTCTTCCGGCTTCACGAATGGTGTTTACAGACATTCTAATGGTAATGCCAGACTTGCAAGTAATCATCAAATCGTTTTCTTCTTTAACTTCTAAAAATCCAACAAGATTGCCTGTTTTTTCTGTTACGTTGATTGTTTTTACGCCTTTTCCACCTCGGTGTGCTGTACGATATTCTTCTACAGAAGTACGTTTTCCGTAGCCATGTTC
The DNA here is from genome assembly GCA_031539345.1 of Chitinophagales bacterium. Taxonomy (GTDB): domain Bacteria; phylum Bacteroidota; class Bacteroidia; order Chitinophagales; family Chitinophagaceae; genus JAVKMO01. The sequence continues at coordinate 173,066 of JAVKMO010000027.1, forward strand.
AGAAACGACCAATACACTTGGCAACGCTTCATTAGAAATACAAATCATACCAACAACTTCATCTTTTGTATCATCAACGCTAATTCCACGCACCCCAATTGCTCCTCTTCCTGTTGGGCGAACTTCGCTTTCTTTAAAACGAATGGCGTTTCCACTTTGCAATGCCATCATAATTTCTGAAGATCCGTTTGTCAATCTTGCCTCAATCAGCTTGTCGCCTTCTTCGATAGAAATGGCGATAATACCGTTTGCTCTTGGGCGAGAAAAATCTTCTAATACTGTTTTTTTTATTGTGCCTTGTTTGGTGCAGAGGATAATATAATTCTCTTGCAAATAGGTTTCATTTTTAAAATCTGCAATGTCAATAATGGCTTTTATTCTATCGTCATTGTCAATTTGAATAAGGTTTTGTATGGCACGTCCTTTGGTTGTTTTTTCTCCTTCGGGAATTTCATATACTTTAAGCCAATAGCATCTTCCTTTTTCTGTAAAGAATAAAAGCGTATGATGTGTAGAAGCGATAAATAAATGTTCTATCCAATCGCTTGCTTTTTTGCCACTTCCTTTTGAGCCACGTCCGCCTCGGCGTTGTTGACGATATTCGTTCGAGGCTGTTCGCTTGATATAACCATCGTTAGAAAGCGTAATTACAACGTCTTCTTCGGCAATAAAATCAATCATATTCATTTCTTCTGCCAAATATTGAATCTTTGATTTGCGTTCATCACCAAACTTTTCTTTCACTTCTACAAGTTCTGTTTTGATAATGTTGTATTGTAAATATTCGCTACCTAAAATTTCTTTCAGATTGTTAACGGTTAAAATTGTGTCGTCATATTCTTGTTTGATTTTTTCTCTTTCCATTCCTGTCAATCGTTGCAAACGCATTTCTAAAATGGCTTTTGCTTGAATGTCAGAAAACTCAAACGTTCCTATCAATTGGGCTTTTGCATTTTCGGGGTTATTGCTTTGTCTAATCAGGCGAATCACTTCGTCTAAATGGTCAAGAGCTTTCATAAACCCTTTTAAAATATGAAGGCGTTCTTCTGCTTTGCGGAGGTCAAATTTTGTTCTGCGTAAAATAACTTCGTGCCTAAATTCAATAAACTCGCTAATCAAGTCTTTGATGTTGAGCGTTTTTGGGCGACCTTTTACAATGGCAACATTGTTAATGCCATAAGACGTTTGCAGTTCTGTTTGTTTGTATAATTGATTGAGCACAATTTGTGCAACAGCATCTTTTTTTACCTCAATGACAATGCGTGTGCCGTCTTTGTTCGATTGGTTGGTAACATCGCTAATGCCGTCAATCAACTTATCATTCACCAATTGACCTATGCGGCTGGTTAAATTGTCTGTTGTAATTTGATACGGCACCTCGCTAATTACAATTTCCTCACGCCCATTTTTTGTTGGTTCTATGGTTGCTGTGCCTCGCAAAACAACTCTTCCTCTGCCTGTGTGCATGGCTTGTTTGATACCTTCTATACCATAAATTGTGCCTCCTGTTGGAAAGTCAGGTGCTTTGATGAAATTCATAATTTCATCAATCGTAATTTCTTTGTTGTCAATATAAGCAATGCAAGCGTCAATCACTTCGCTTAAATTATGCGGCATCATATTTGTTGCCATACCAACAGCAATACCACTTGAACCATTGATAATGAGTTGCGGAATGCGAGTAGGCAAAACCGTAGGCTCTTGCAATGTGTCGTCAAAATTATATTGAAAATCAACCGTTTCTTTTTCAATATCGACCAAAATATGGTCAGACATTTTTTTTAGGCGAGCTTCTGTATAACGCATTGCCGCTGGTCCGTCGCCATTGGGTGCGCCAAAATTTCCTTGTCCATCAATGGCGGTATAACGCATACTCCAATCTTGTCCCATTCTTACCATTGCGTCATAAACCGCCGTGTCGCCGTGGGGGTGATATTTACCCAACACCTCACCGACAATACGCGCAGATTTTTTATGTGGTTTGTCATACGTAATGCCCAATTCATTCATGGCAAATAAAATTCTGCGATGAACAGGTTTAAATCCATCACGCACATCAGGCAATGCACGACCAACAATCACCGACATAGAATAATCTATGTACGATGTTTTCATTTGCTCTTCAATATTTACATCGACAATTCTTGGTGGAATATTTCCATTCAATTCATTCATTTGTTCTGCCATAAAAAGGTATTCGTTTGATTATTTTTAAAACTGTAAAACAGATTTTTTGTAAGTCCTCCAAAATAGAAAAAATCACTCGTGTGAGACTTTTCCTTATACACAAAAAAAAGCACTAAAATGTGAATGAAAAAAAAGTTGAAACGAAATAAAAAATCGACCGAATTATTGTCTAAAGGTTCTGTTTTTGAGTCTATGCCAATTTTAAGCTTGATAAAAACCGATGAATACTTTTAAATAAAAATATGCTGAAACTATTGTCAAAAACGATTATCGGATTTTTTCAGTTATAGTCTTTGTTTATTGTTATCGTGTATGAAAGGAGGGATAAAAATTATTGTTTTATCATTAGGTCAAATCTTTTTACTCAAAGTGGTTCAAGGGTAGAAATAGCCCTATACTTTCCTTATTCTCCAACGTAATGGCTTTTCGTTTCTTTTAGCCACGCTACTAATTGTGCTTTTTGTGTTGCTGTTAATTTTGCGTTGGCGTGTATGAGCGTATAAGAACTGAGAGGCATTTCACCCTCTTCAATTTCTTCAATCATTTCTTTTAGCTTATGTTCTCTTTTTTTTGCGGAATAGTTATTCCATGTAGATAAATTGAGTTCTCCCAAACCCTCATTAACGTGATGTTTAACCCACCAACTCACTGGGGCAACGTAGCTATACCAAGGATAATGAACAGTGTAAGAATGGCAATCATAGCAAGATTGTTGCAAGAGATTTTCAATTTCTGGGGACGCCTTTTCTATACTCACAAAATGGTTTTCTTTTGTTGAAGGAATCACAGTTTTATCAGTTTGAAAAAATTGAATTGCAATCAATAAAACAATAAGGCTGTATAAAATGTATTTTCTTTTCATGGCGTATTGATTTGAGTTAAAAATAAAAATCAGATTTGCTAAGTTAATTTATACCGCTTTATTTTTCTTATTTTATGAAACAACAAACCGCCCTCATTATTGCGAATGGATTTGCGTGTAGTTCGTCTTTATTGAAAAAAGTTGTTTATGCGTCAGAATTTGTGCTTGTTTTAGACGGAGCAATTCAAAGGGTTTTAGAACACGGGGTTGTGCCAAATATGGTTTTAGGAGATTTTGATAGTATCGACAATTTGTATGAAATAAAAAAAACGTATCCGTACTTGCCAATCATGTCTGCACCAGACCAAGACAAAACGGATTTAGAAAAGGGAATTGAATTTTTAATTAAAAAGAAACACAAAAAAATTGTCGTTTTATGGGCAACAGGAAGGCGTACAGACCATTTTTTGAATAATCTGAGTACGCTTGTAAAATATAAAAAATCGGTTGTGGTAGAGATGATTGATGATTATTCTCGTATCAGTAATTTGCCGCTTGAATACAAAAAAAAATATATCGCCAATACCTTGCTTTCGCTTTTGCCGATGGGTACTGTAAAAGGCGTAACAACAATAGGTTTGCAGTATAATTTAACCAATGCAACGCTTGCTTTAGGCAAAAAAACAAGTAGTAGTAATGCAAGTGAAAATAAGAATGGCTTTGTGCGTATTACACATCAAAGTGGCAATTTATTGTTGATAGAAAGTGCCGAACAAGAACGTGATTGGGAACTATCATAAAAAAAGCCTCTCAGATAGAGAGGCAGTGAAGGGTGGGAGTTGACGGATTCGAACCGCCGACCCTCTGCTTGTAAGGCAGACGCTCTGAACCAGCTGAGCTAAACTCCCTTTATGCTAAGGGCAACAAATAAAAGAATTAAAGTGAAAATACAAAATGAAATTTGAAGGTATTTTTTTGTCTTTATTTTTTGATGCCTAAATAAGAATGTGGATTGAGGTTCAATAATTCTTGTGCAACCGTACCTGTAAAGTAAGTGTTTACCCATGTTTCATAATCATTGATATCAATTGTTTTTCCACGTGTTAAAAGTTTTACTTTTTCATAAGCATCATCAATTTGATGTTTGCGTAAAATCATTTGAATGCCTTCTGCAATCAATTCGCAGTGACATAAATCAACGTCTTTGGCAATTGCAATGAGATTAAAAGACAAACGCCCTAACCCGTCTAATAAGTTTCTATAGCCATCAACGGCCATTCCAAAAAACTCTCCTAAAAAACGCAACACAACGCTGTCTGTCAAGTCTCTTTGTAAGCGACTTTGTGGCAATTTATCACTGAAAAAATGTCCCATACTATTTGCCAACATTAGCACACCTTCTGCGTGTTCAAATTGAATGGGATTGATTTTATGAGGCATTGTTGAAGACCCAATTTCGTCTTCTTTTTTTTGCATAAGAATATATTTTTTCAAGCCATACAACCACATATCTCTCGAAAAATTGACGCAAATTCTATTGATGCGGCAAAGGCAATCAAACACTTCTGCATAGCTTTCATAGTTGTCAATTTGTGTTGTATAAGTGGACACTTTAATGCCAAATTGTTTGTTGATCCATGTGCCTAATTCTGCCCTCCAATCAATGTCGGGGTGTGTTAAATGGTGGGCACTAAAATTGCCTGTTGCACCGCCAAATTTGCACGTGATATTGGTTGTGATTTGTTCTAAATTTTTCTTTTCACGTGTGAGGCGTTCATGAAAAACCAAAATCTCTTTTCCAAGTAAAGTTGGGCTACTAATTTGCCCGTGCGTATGCCCACACATTACAACACTTTTGTAAGCATTGGCTTTGGTTTCCCAGTCTTGTAAAATGTTGTTAAGCAAAGGTAAAACAACATCAAAAACGCCTTGTTTGATATTGATAGAAAGGGTTAAGCTATTGATGTCTTGCGACGTTAATCCATAATGAATATAAGAATGCCAAGTGTTTAATCCTAATTCAGCTAAGGCTTCTCGCAAATAATATTCAATGGCTTTGACATCATGGTTCGTTGTTTTTTCTATTTCGTTAATACGCACAACGCTTTGTGGACTTAAATTATTAAGCAATTTTTGCGTCGTTTGTTCAATCGTTTCTTTTTTTTCTACCTGTAGTCGGTTCAATAAAAAAGCCAAATAATGAATCTCAACTTTTGTTCTGCCTAATACAAAAGCATCATCAGAAAAAATGGGAATTAAATCTTTGACTTTGTTGTAATATCTACTGTCTAAAGGAGAAAGGGCTGAAAAAGACATAAGCAAAAAATAATTTTAAATAAAAATAAAAACGCCACGAATATATTTTTATACGATAGAGCGTTTTTGCTTTTTGAAAATATTGTATCGCTAAAACACAAACCAACCGTGGTATTAAAAATTATTTTAAAAGTTCAAAGTAAAAACCTGACACTGCGTTCAAAAATTAAATTCGTTGCATTCTCAAAAACGATTTTTATTTTTTAATTATGGAATACAATTTTCAGGCTATTGAAAAAAAATGGCAACAAACATGGGCGGATAAAAAAACATTTGCAACCTTAGATGATTGTGAAAAACCAAAATATTATGTCTTAGATATGTTTCCTTATCCAAGTGGTGCAGGTTTGCACGTTGGCCATCCTTTGGGGTATATTGCTTCTGATATTGTTGCACGTTACAAAAAATTAAAAGGATTTAATGTGTTGCATCCAATGGGGTTTGATTCCTTTGGTTTGCCTGCAGAGCAATACGCCATTCAAACAGGAAAGCACCCAGCGACAACAACAAAACAAAATATAGAAACCTTTAAAAAACAAATGGCAAAGATTAGTTTTTGCTATGACTGGAGTAGAGAAGTACAAACGAGCGACCCTCAATTTTACAAATGGACGCAATACATTTTTCTCAAAATTTTTAATGCGTGGTTTGATAGACGAGAAAAAAAAGCCAAAGAAATATCTACACTCATTGAAGTTTTTAATCAAGAAGGTAGCATCAATGTTTCATGGATGCTGTCTCCGAGCGAACATTTTTCTTCGCAACAATGGCAACAAAAAACAGAACAAGAACAAGCGTCGATATTGATGAAATATCGTTTGGCTTTTCAAGAAGACGCTGTCGTCAATTGGTGTGAAGGATTAGGAACTGTGCTTGCCAATGATGAAGTTGTCAATGGCGTAAGCGAAAGGGGAGGACACCCTGTTGAAAGAAAAAAAATGAAACAATGGTTTTTGCGAATTACAGAATATGCTGATAGACTATTAGAAGGCTTGGAACAAGTTGATTTTAGTGATGCAATGAAAGAAATGCAAAGAAATTGGATTGGAAAAAGCAGTGGTGCAGAAATGCAATTTTCTCTCGTTAAAGAAGAACAAATACTATCTCAATTTTTAGACGTTTATACAACAAGACCAGACACAGTTTTTGGCATTGATTTTATTGTTATTGCACCAGAACACAGTTTGGTACATCACCTGACCACACAACAACAAAAAGAGTCTGTGGAACAATATTTGCATTATGTAAAAAGTAGAAGTGAAGTAGCGCGTATGTCAGAAACGAAGCAAGTAACAGGTTGTTTTACAGGCTCGTATGCACTACACCCTTTCACGCAACAAAAAATTCCAATATGGATTGGAGAATATGTGTTGATTGGTTATGGCACTGGAGCTGTCATTGCAGTGCCTTGTGGCGATGATAGAGACTATCTTTTTGCCCAACATTTTCAATTGCCGATTACAAACATTTGGGGGACTTTGTATGACGGAACAAAAGTCTATTGCGAAAAATTTGGACAACTCTGCAACTCTGATTTTTTAAATGGCGTTGAAGCAAAAGACGCAATGGAGATTGTGATAAAAAAATTAGAAGACATGAAAATTGGTAAACGTAAAATCAATTTTAGAATGCGTGATGCGGGCTTTAGTCGTCAACGATATTGGGGCGAACCTTTTCCTATTTTGCATCACAAAGGAATAGCCAAAGCAATAAACGAAAATGAACTTCCTTTATTGTTGCCTGATATGCAAAATTTTAAATCGGTTGGTAAACAAGGCAAAGGACCATTGTCTTTGCTCACAGATTGGGTTAATGTCTCGGCTGATACAGAACGCGAAACAGACACAATGCCTGGCTATGCGGGTAGTAGTTGGTATTTTTTACGCTATATGGATCCTCACAATCAAAACACTTTTTGTGATAGCAAAAAATCGACGTATTGGAACCAAGTTGATTTGTATGTGGGAGGAACAGAGCATGCTGTCGGGCATTTATTGTATAGTCGTTTGTGGACAAAAATTTTATTTGACTTAGGGTATATTTCTTTTCAAGAACCGTATAAAAAATTATTGAATCAAGGCAAAATTACAGGCGTTTCAAAATTGATTTATCGCGTAAGAGGAGAGCAAAAATTTGTCTCTCTTGGGTTAAAAAACAATTACACAACGGATCCTATTTATGTTGATGTTAACTTTGTAAATGGTGATGAATTGAATATTCAAGAACTTCAAAAGGCTTATCCAGACTTTGCAAATGCGACTTTTGTTTTAGATGACGAAAAATTTATTTGCCATAGCGTAGTAGAAAAAATGAGTAAAAGTAAACTCAATACAGTCAACCCAGACCAAGTGATTGACAAATATGGTGCAGATACTTTTCGGCTTTATGAAATGTTTCTTGGCCCCATTCAACAAAGCAAACCCTGGGACACAAAAGGCATAGAAGGCACACAACGATTTTTGAAAAAAACATGGAGATTATTTTTTGATGAAACGTCAGGCAAGAAACTTGTTACACAAAAACAATCTTCAATAGAAGCACAAAAGGCAATTCACAAATTGATTAAAAAAATTGAAGAAGATTTAGACCGATACACATTTAACACATCAGTCAGTTCATTTATGATTGCTGTCAATACCCTCACAGAATTGCATTGCCATGAACAAGACGTGTTAGACATATTGCTCATTTTACTGTCGCCTTTTGCACCACATCTCGTAGAAGAATTATGGCAACAATGCGGACATACAACGTCTATTTTTGAGGCTCCTTTTCCTGTATGCAATCAAAGTTTATTGGTAGAAAACGAAAAAACATATCCTATTGCTGTGAACGGAAAAGTGAAAACAGAAATTGCGATTAGCTTAGACGTAACGCAAGAAGAAATAGAAAAAATGATGTATGCCCATCCAGATTTGAATAAATGGACAGGCAACAAAACCGTAACAAAAATTATTTACGCCAAAGGCAGAATGATTAACCTTGTTGTATAGGCTGTGAATGAAAACGAACACAATGAAAATTAAAAATATTACCCAACAATTAGAACAATTAGCACCACTTCAATATCAAGAAGACTATGACAATTGTGGCTTATTGCTTGGAGACCATAACGATGACTGTACTGGCGTGTTGATTTGTTTGGACATTACACAACAAATTATTCAACAGGCAATACAAAAAAAATGCAACCTTGTTGTAAGCCACCATCCGCTCATTTTTAAAGCACTCAAACAACTTACACCGCACACAACAATCAATCAAATTATTCTTACTGCGATTAAAAACAACATTGCCATTTATGCCATTCATACCAATTTAGATAACGTGAAAAATGGCGTTAATGCCGCTTTTGCACAAGCACTTGAATTAGAAAAAAGCGAGATTTTATTGCCCAAACAAAACAATGAAATCGGCGGCGGATATATTGGTTTTTTGAAACAGCCTTTACCGATGAATGATTTTTTGCATTATGTCAAAAATAAACTTCAGGTAAAAGTGATCAAACATACAACAGTAAAGGAACGTCTTATTCATCGTGTGGCAATTTGTGGGGGTGCTGGAAGTTTTTTAATTTCTTCGGCAATGAAAAGCAATGCTGACGCAATGATTACAGCCGATATTAAATACAGTGATTTCTTTCTTGGGCAAGACCGATTGTTGATTTGTGATATTGGGCATTATGAAAGTGAGATTGCCAGTGTCGATTTAATTTATCAATACCTAATCGGTTTTTTTCCTAAGTTAGTCGCCCATCAAACAACTTTGAACACCAATCCTATTTCTTATTTTTATTAAACTAAATATACATTTTTTACAATGGCAGCAGTACAAGAATTTTCAGTTGAAGAAAAATTAGTAGCACTGATTGAGCTACAAAAAATAGACTATAAACTTGACCAAATTTTTAAAGTTCGCGGCGAATTGCCTTTACAAGTAAAGGATATTGAAGACAGTTTAGAAGGATTAAAAAATAGACAAAAAAAAGTAGAAGAAGAAATCAACGGTATTCAGGAATTTATCACAGGCAAAACAGAGTTTATAAAATTAACAGAAACTGCCATTAGAAAATATGAAAAACAACTTGCAGCAGTAAAAAATAACAGAGAATTTGAAGCCTTAGACAAAGAAATTAAGTTTCAATCTTTAGAATTAAAATTGGCAGAAAAACATATTTCTAATGCCAATGAAGACACAAAAGAAAAAGTTCGTGTCTTAGAATCAATCAAAAAAAACAGTTCTGAAAAACAATTTTTCTTAGGTCAAAAACAAGGAGAATTAGACACCATTGTTCAAGAAACAGAAAAAGATCATAAACATTACAGTAAACTTTCTGACAATACAAAAAAAGGCATTGACGAAAAGTTATTGCGTGCGTATGAAAGAATTAGAAAAAGTTACAAAAACGGTTTGGGTATTGTGGCTATTGTGAGAGACGCTTGTGGCGGTTGCTTTAGCTCTATTCCACCACAAAAACATAGCGAAATAAAGCAAAGAAAAAACATTATGATTTGCGAAAACTGTGGCAGAATATTGACTGACCAAGAATTATATGACAAAGTGAAAATTAAATAATTCTCTTACCACAAACGCAGACAATATTATTATGGAGTTGATGCTTTCTTTAGACCCTGCTCCACAATACGATACAAAAAAATTATTACAGCAAGTAAAAGGCACCTTGCATTATGTAAAAATTGGACACATACTTGCAGCACAAGGCTTTTCACCCTATCAAGAATTATTCCAACACTTTACTCTCTTTTTAGATTTTAAATTTTTGGATATTCCTAACACCGTTGGTACGGCGATTAAAAACTATAAAGCCATTTTTCCAACTTTAAAATATTATACCATTCATGGTATTGCAGAAGAGGCGATGATAAAAACTTGTGTCAACTACGCTGATGCCATTCCTTTAAGCGTCATATCTTTGAGCAGTAATACTGCGTCTCAAAATGCTGATATGTTTTTATTTCAAGTAGAACGCAATCGAAAAATGGGGGTTACGCATTTTGTATGTCCGCCTAATCAAGTCAAAAACATGAAACAACAATTTGGGCAAGACGTTGTTTTATTTGTGCCAGGCATAAGAAACGAAAACCATCAAACCAATGACCACTTTAGCACGATTGATGTTGATGCTGCGAAAAAACTCGGAGTTGATTTTGCCATTATGGGCAGACCAATTTTAGAAAGCCCGACCCCTGTAGATTTAATAAAAAGTCTCCTTTAATTCTTTCTTTATGTACAAATTGCTACGACTTAAACCCGTGATGGCAATTATGAAAGCCGATATTTTATCGCTTACAAAAAACCCATCTACCATTGTTTTTAATTTAGGCTTTCCCATTATTTTTATTCTCGTATTGGGCTTTATCTCTAATGCAGAAACCTATTTTAAAATTATTGTCGATAAAAAAGATAGTGCAACACTTTTTTATCAAACCATTCAACGTAACCCGGCTTTTGTATTAGAAGACAATAACAAAAAAAATGAAGCCGCTTTGCTACAAGGAAAAATTATTGCAAGGGTTGTTTTGCAGACGAATCAAAATCAACAAACAGAAATTCATTTTACGACGGCAACAAGTGCCATGGATAAATTCCCCTTGTTTGAAGCCTATTTTAAAAACTACATCAGAGAAGCACTTCCAAACACCAAAGCTGAAACTAACTTTATATTTACAAAAGCCGTTGTCAGTGGCAGAAAATTTCAACGCATTGATTTTTTATTACCCGGAATGTTAGGATTTTCTTTGCTGAGTGCGGGGCTTTTTAGTGTTGCTTATGCGTTTTTTGGGTTACGTCAAAACATGGTTTTTAAAAGAATGTTTTGCACGCCAGTTTCTAAAACAAGCATTTTATTAGGCTTTTTAAGTAGTCGAATGTTGTTTCAATTTTTCAACTCCATTATACTCATTACACTGGGTTATTTTGTCTTTGATTTTACGCTTATACATGGATTGATGACATTTTTTCAACTCATGCTGTTGAGTGTGTTTGGTATGATTTGTTTTATGAGTTGGGGATTTTTTATTAGCGGGGTCGCTAAAAATGACGCTGTTATACCTGCATTGACAAATATTTTGAGCCTACCTCAATGGTTGCTTGGCGGGGCATTCTTTTCTAATGAGGGGTTTCCTACGTGGTTAAAAACAATTGCAAATATTTTACCTCTTACCCGATTGAATGATGGATTGAGAAAAATTGCATTTGATGGAGCAGATACTTTTGCTCTTTTACCCGACATGGCAGTGATTGCCTTATGGACACTACTCGGGCTTTTTCTGTCTAAAAAATTCTTTAGGTGGGAGTGATGAACTATGTTTATCATCTCTAATTGCTATCGCCTATATTGTTGCTGATTTTGTATCCTTAAAATTAGGTACACCTGCTTTCTTTAGAATCTTTTTTGCTTTTTCCATTTTTTTTGGAAATAAGTCTTTCTCTCTAAACTGCTCTAAACTTTTGTCAAAAGCAATAATTGGCAATTTTGAATTATTCAATTTTTCTATTGTTGTCATACGATAAATTATAACTTTTTTTTTTTTACGATAAATGCTTCATAATCCTCTCCTGCAATAAATTCTTCCCAAAGATTGTTATCAATCCTTAAACCAAAAACTTCAAAATCTACTTTTATCTCCTCTAAGTTATTCGTAATTCCCATGCGATATAAACGCGTCCTGACGCTGTTGTTTCCTGTTGCAAATACAAGTGCGTCTGGATATTTTTCGGTAAAAGCGTAAACTGTTGAAGCTACTGTTGCTAAAACTTTTAGACTGTCTCCGTTATTTGTGATTGTTTCATCATCGATTGTTTGTGTCTCTGCATTATAGTCTCCAAAACCAAGATTGTAAATATTACCTTCTCCAGTATGTGAAAAAACAACCATCTTTTTAATAACTCCTTTTATACCTTCACTATAAAACGAGTAAATCTTAAACTCTTCTTCTGATTTATAAAAATATTTTGTTCTGTTCATTCATTTTTTGACCAAATATAGTCACTCAATTGGTATTGTTTTTAAAAAGGTGATGGATTGAGAAAAATTGCATTTGATGGATCAGATACTTTTGCTCTTTTACCAGACATGGCAGTGATTGCCTTATGGACACTACTCGGACTTTTTCTGTCTAAAAAATTCTTTAGGTGGGAGTGATGAATCCTATATTCTTGCTTTATGATTTCAAGCTCTTCACTTTTTCGGCGGTAATAATTTGGTTGCTTTCTATAACCTTAACTGTCGGAGAGTTTGAAAATTGAAATGTTTTTAGTTCTTTAATTAAGTCATTAAACTCTGTGCTTGTAGCAACAACAACATTATCAAGTCCAATGACATCACCACTTTTTATTTTTTCTTTTACGCTTTTTGCTTCATTTTCTTCAAGTGTAACTAAATAACTCAATGCTTTCCTATGGACGTATTTTAAGGCAATAGCTTCTAAATCAGCTTGTTTGTAACGTTCTCTTAAACTTGTCTTTGCTGAAATAAAAATTGGACCACGTTCTACTGTGTAAAACATTAAGTCATAAATTACATTTGGAACAAAAGCAACTTTTGCACTTAAATACAATGGTAATAATCCTTCACGGACAAATAGTGTTGCTAAAATGTATTCAAATATTTTTCCGTTCAGATTGTTGTTACTTTCTTGATGATGCTTAAAAGCATTCCAATAAGTAGTTACATAATCTGTGGGGTTTTCGTACTTTAATTGTCTGAAATCAGCAAATAAAGAATCAAAAACTATTTCAGCTTTATTGTCTTTTCCAACTGTTATTCCTAAATTGTTTAATTGATTCATTCGTCTAATATGAGTTCTAAAATTTTTTTTGCAGTTGCTTGAATTGCAGGAACAGCAACAGAGTTGCCAAACTGTTTATAGGCAGAAGCGTCGGCAACTGGAATAATATATTGATCTGGAAATCCTTGTAATCTTGCCCATTCTCTTGGTGTCATTTTACGAATGCCGTCTCTATTGACCGTACCTTTGATATGTGTCGTAGGAGTAAAATCTGTAATTCTTTTGTCTAAAACTAAATTTCGTTCTCTTCCCATTCCGCCAACTACAATAGCGTTTGCAATTCCATGGTCTGAAATAATTTCATATCCAAAGCCATTCCCTTTTCCTTCGTGTCTTGCTTTATGATTTATCAGAGTTTGAATATATTGAGTAGATAAATAGTATTTCGTTGGAACTACCTTTTCTTCTTTAATATCGGCAAATTTCACTTTGTTCTTTGTTGGTTTTGGATATTCAAAATTTGAAACACTGATGTCTTTTCTAAACCCAACAATATAAATTCTTTCTCTGTTTTGAGGCACCCCAAACTCTTTTGCATTGATGATTTGTGGTTCAGGAACATAATATCCTAAATCATTTCGCAATACATTTAAAATTGTTGCCAAAGTTAGTCCTTTGTCGTGGCTTCGTAACCCTTTTACGTTTTCAAGAAATATGGCTTTGGGTTTATGTTTTTGAATAATTTCTGCAACGTCAAAAAATAAAGTTCCTCTTGTGTCGTCAAACCCCCCACGTTTTCCTGCAATAGAAAATGCTTGGCAAGGAAAACCAGCACATAAAACGTCAAATTCTTTTGGTATGTAACTTTTAATATGCGACTTTGTAATATCCCCAAAAGGAACCTCGCCAAAATTTGCTTGATAGGTTCTTTGAGCTTCTTTGTCCCATTCACTAGTGAAAACACATTTTCCACCAAGGTTTTGCATTGCGATTCTAAAACCACCAATTCCTGCAAATAGGTCAATGAATTTGAATTTGTAATTGTCGGGTGTTGGGAATGGAACATTCTCAACTTCAAAAAGTAATTGTTGCAAAGCATCTTCTGCGACTATTGAAATATTTTCGTCTTCAATTTTATATTCAACGTATTCTTTTAATACTTTCAAAGCATCTTTTTTGTAATGCTTTGAAACGCCGTTTTGAATATTATGAAGATAATGAGTCAAAATAGCTTTGCTGTCTTCAGAAGGCTCAACAAGTCGAATTTGGAATCGTTTTCCATCTAATTCGTTAATGCTAATTTGCTCTTTTAATGTCATTTTTATCGTTAAAAATTCAGTCCGTAATTCAGTCATTATTATGACAACAAATCAAATTGATTGCTGTGTTCAATGTTTGCTGGATGTATCAGAGAATAACCGATAACAAATTCTTCATAAAACAAGTGTGCCCAAGGCGGGACTTGAACCCGCACAAACGTTTCGGTTTACAGGATTTTAAGTCCTGCGTGTCTACCAATTTCACCACCTGGGCAACAATGTTAAAGAACTCTTTATGAGCGAGAGACCGGGCTCGAACCGGCCACCTCGACCTTGGCAAGGTCGCGCTCTACCAAATGAGCTACTCTCGCATAAAATTTGTGTTATTTGTATTGAGGTGAATACAAACTGCTTTCGTTAATTTTTACGGTTGGTTTTTGAAATCTAAAAGTATATAATGTATAACAGGCAACAAATATAAAGGTAAGTATAGATAGACCTTTCAGATAAAATAAAAATCGTGAACTATCTACTTTATTATTCCAAGCATCAGAACGTATTGCAACGTTTCTGTTTTCTGCGTTAAGTTGTTCTAATAAGGTTTTATCTATCATACAATTTGAATTTTTGATGTGGTGAAGAGCATCTCAAAACGGAGTGCGAATGTAAAAGGATTTCATGCCCAGCCAAATATTTTTCCTAAGACAATTTGTTATTGGTTTGTTTGTATTCTTGTCAAAAAAAATAGCAGTATGGAAAACATCATTTTTGTTTCTGGTATTGGAACAGGCATTGGAAAAACTTTTATGAGTAGTTTATTGGTCAATGCGTTAAAAGCACATTATTGGAAACCCATTCAGGCTGGAACAAGTAGCCGTGATATTGATTTTTTACAACAGCATCATTTTTATGATGGCGTTTTATATCCAGAAACTTATGTGTTGCAATCAGCAGAATCACCGCACCGTGCCGCACAAAAAGAAAACATTGTTATTGATATAGACAAAATCAAAAAGGATTTTATTGCTATTAAAAAAGAAATGAAGAAAGATGATGTGCTGATAATAGAAGGTGCTGGTGGATTGTTGTCGCCTGTGAATGATGAAGAACAAAATTTACATTTAATACAACAATTAAACGTGCCTGTATTATTAGTTAGTCAAAATTATTTGGGTAGTATCAATCATTCTTTATTAAGCAGTAGTGCATTGCAAACCCATAAAATAAAGTGCATTGGTTGGGCATTTAATGGAGATGTGGCAGGATATGAAGATGATATTGTACGTTGGTCTGGGTTACAAAAATTGTTTTCTGTTCCTTTCATGCAAACTTATCCTTCTCCCCAAAATGAAATCTTTGAACATATTTTATTGCGTATGAAAAAGGTGCAATAACGTTGATGTCAATTTAATTTTTATGACGAGGCAGACCGATTAACTCTCTGATTTCTCTTAGGGTTTCTTTCGCAATTTTTCTGGCTTGATAGCTCATTTCATACACTTGTTCTTCAAGCATTTTTGCATTATTTTTTAGCTCTGCTCTACGTGTAATAAATGTTTTAGATAGTTCGACTAAATGATGTGCAACTTGTTCTTTCAATTCAGAATATTTCAACGTGTCAGCATGATAATTTGTCATCAACGCATCGTGTGTTTGCATTGCATTGCACGCTTTTAATAATTCAAATAGATTGCTAACGCCAGCACTCATTTCCGTGCTTGTTTGGCCCGTGTCTGTAACTGCAGTTTTTATTTTTTTTCTGATGCTCGCTTCTTCTTCAAACAAACGAACAACGTGTTGGTCGCCCAGAGACTTACTCATTTTTTTTGTTGGGTCAGCAAGAGAAAGAAGTTTAGGCACGTCTGTAAATAAGGCTTTTGGGGCTTTAAAAAATTCTCCGTGTTGATGATTAAATCGCTGTGAAATATTGCGAGAAAGTTCAAGATGTTGCTCTTGGTCTTTTCCAACAGGTACAAATTCTGCTCGATAAATTAAAATATCAGCTGCTTGTAAAACAGGATACGTAAACAAACCCACAGAGACAATATTCCCTTTTTCTTGCATTTTTTCACTTTCTGATTTGTCTTTAAACTGTGTCATGCGCTGCAATTCTCCGTATGAACAAAAGCAACTTAATATCCAATTTAATTCAGCGTGTTCTGGCACAAGAGATTGAATAAACAAAATTGACTTTTGAGGGTCAATACCACATGCCAATAAGTCAATCGTCATATTCATTGTGTTATTTATCAGCTCTTTCGGTTCATACGGCATAGACATGGCGTGATAATCAACGACACCATAAATACATTGATATTGTTCTTGTAGCGCAACCCAATTTTTGACCGCACCAAAATAATTACCAAAGTGCATTTCACTCGTTGGTTGTATGCAGGATAATACTTTACTCATTTTCTGACTGTTTGATGTGTAATAATTTCTTAAAGCATTCGTCTTAAAAATAAACGCGTGAAGCTATTTTTTTCTTTCATGCAGATTAAAACGATACGCCATTAAAGTTGAAAAATCAGTTGTCTAAAAAATGTTTTGAATATCTTTACTCGCGTCGATTTTTATTTTGAGAACAATAACAAAGTTTCTTGTAAAAATCATTTGTTGGTGTTTTTTTAACTAATAAGAGTTTTAGTATCGTGAAAATTTTAAACAATATTCTTGTCGAAGAACTTGCTGCAGAAGGAAAATCTATTTTTAAGTATGAAGGTAAAGTGTTTTTTATCCAGCACGTCATTCCTGGAGACATTATTACAGCACAGATTATTAAGAGTAAAAAAAAATGGGGTGAAGCAAATTTGATTTCCATTGAACAAAATTCGCCGAATCGTCAAAAACCTTTTTGTCAGCATTTTCAAATTTGTGGTGGATGCAAATGGCAGATGTTACCTTATCAAGAACAATTTTTGTATAAACAAAAAGAAGTGTTTGAAGCATTTAAACGCATTGGTAAAATTGACACTTTGACTATTCAACCCATATTGATACCAGCCGAACAGAATACTCATTACAGAAACAAATTAGAATTTGCGTTTAGTAACAAAACTTTTTTGGACAAAGAAATTTTGAGCGATAAAAATATTTCAACGTTTCAACCTGCTTTAGGGTTTCATACAAATAGAATTTTTGATAAAATTATTCCCATAAAAAAATGTCATTTGATGGACGATGAACACAATGCCATTCGTAATGCATTGTTTGATTTTTGTGTTCAGAATGATTTTTCGTTTTTTGATAGAAGAACGCATTTGGGGTTGATGAGAAATGTGATGCTTCGATTTTCTTCTCAACATGAAATTTTGGTCAATGTTATTTTTGGAGAGAACAATATGTTGCAAATAGAACAAGTGATGAATTTTTTAGGCAAAACTTTTCCTGCCATTACTTCGTTGTTTTACACGATAAATCAAAAACTGAATGATACGATTTATGACTTAACGCCTGTTTTATTTAAGGGCAAAGCACATATTGTAGAAAAGTTAAAACACGTTGATTTTGAAATTGGACCAAAATCTTTTTTTCAAACCAATACCCAACAAGCAGAAAATTTATACCAACAAATCAAAAATTATATTCAACCTTCTGGGTATGAAAAAGTGTTGGATTTGTATTGTGGCGTTGGTTCGATTGGCATTTTTTTGAGCCGATATGTACAACAAATATTAGGCGTAGAACTTGTTGCTGAAGCCATTGAAGACGCAAAACGTAATGCTGTTCGCAATCAAATTGCCAACATTGATTTTGTTCAAGGGGATATAGAAAAAATGGTGAAGCAACATTATTTTGAAAGTATTTCTTTTCAGCCCGATGTTGTAATTGTTGACCCTCCGCGCAATGGATTGTCGCCACAAGTGATTGATGCAATTGTTGCCCTTCGTGCAAAAACAATAATTTATGTGAGTTGTAATGCCGCAACACAAGCACGAGACATGGACTTGTTACGCATGAATTATGAGCTTAAAAACCTCAGCATTGTAGATATGTTTCCACATACACACCATATTGAAACGATAGCAGAATTGAAGAGAATTGATTAACTACCAAATGAACTTTTTATTGAAGACTGTATGCTCCAAGTTATGAAATATAAAATCAGAATTATCTCGTTTGCGATTAGTTTATTTGTATTTGTTAGTACGCAAGCACAAAACACAAGCGATACGACAAGCACTAAACAAACAATAAAAATTGTTCACGCAGACGTGTTAGCACAAGAAATGGGAACGTGTATGCTTGAAGGAATTTCACAACCATGCGAATTTCAAGTCTTAAAAGGAAATGTGCTTTTAAGCATAGACCAAACGATGATTTATGCCGACAGTTTAAGAATTAACAAAGTAGAAAAAAAATTTGAAGCGTTTAGAAAAGTTCACATTATCGACAATCAAACAACACATTTTTATGGCGAAAGATTATTGTATATAGGGAAAGAAAAAAAAATGTGGATGTATAATAAAGTCAAGGTGATAAATAAAAATGACACTTTATTTACAGATGAACTTTTGTATGACAAACAAAAAGGGATTACGTATTATTTTAAGAAAGGAGAAATTCATTCTGCAGGTGCTGTTATTAAAAGTGTTGATGCAATTTATTTTGTGAAAGAAAAAAAAACTATTCTTAAACATAACGTTGTGATTACAGATTCGGCGTTTACAATTTATGCTGACTCCGTAGAATATGTCAACCAAGAAGAGCGTTTAAAAACAATCAAATTTATCAGTTTGACAAAAATCATATTGGACAAAGGGCAATTGATTTTTACGAAAAATGGTTTTTATGATGTGTTAAACAATAAAATTACACTCTATGATTATTCAAAAATAATAGACAAAGAAAGTATCTATACAGCACAAACTTTTTTTTACAACACAAAAACAAAAACGGGTTTTGCTTATACAAATTTTATGTTGTTGGATACGCTTAATCATTTTGCATTAAAAGCCGACACTGTTTATTTTAATCAAAACAACCAATCTGTGCATGCCAACACAAATTGTGCAGGTAGAATGTTGAATCAAGAAGGCGAAACCATTTATTTTAAAGCCGATACAATTGTGTCAGCACAATTGTTATTTACACAATTAGATAGTTTAAAAAAGGCAAAGCCGGTTATAGTTGTAGAAAAAAAACTAAGCGAAATTTTACAGGATACAATACAGCAGAATAAGTCAAAATTGAGCAAAAATAAAAATGCAAAAAAGAAAGACCTTATAGAAAACACGATCGCTAAAAACCCAATTAAGTTAAAAGATAGCCTACAAAAAAAAGATACACTCAAAAGAATAGATACCGCCAATCGAATAGAAATTGGAAATGATTTAGCAACGACAACAACACACGAACGCAAACAACATAAGACAGATTCATCTGCTTTGTATCGTTATATCAAAGCCTATCACCACGTAAAATTTTTTAAAGATTCTGCACAAGCCGCTTGCGACAGTTTTTGGTATGATGATATTGACAGTGTTTTTGAATTTATGCAAACGCCGGTTTTTTGGTTTAATGCGATGCAACTAACAGGCATAAAAATTGGTGCTTATGTCAATCAGAAGAAAATTGATTCAATTGTTGCCGAAAAAGACGTGCTGACAGTAGAACACCTGCGAGACGATTTTTACAATCAAACGCAAGCTGATGAAATGACGTTTCAATTAGATAGCAATAAAATCAAAAAAATAGACGGAAAAGGAAATGTGATTACGCATTATTTTTTAGAAGATAAAGACAAAAAAATAACAGGCATGAATCGTATGGAGGCAAAAAAAATGCGGATCAATTTTGAGAAACAAAAAGCCAAATTGATTCGTTATTTTATTGATGTCAAAGGAAAAATGTATCCGATTAAAAAGCTGTTAAAGAAGGAAGCCTATTTGGAAAAATTTGCTTGGCACGATTCATTGCGTCCAAAATCAAAACAAGAGTTTATTAGCGATACGAGTAAAATTCGTTTACCTGTATCGGCAGATTTTCGAATTTTAGCACCGTTTCAATTTTATCCTTAAACGATGTTGCTTTCGACAAAAAGTATTGTATTGAAGTGTATTAAATATGGTGAAAGCACAATGATTTGCCATGTTTTAACAGAAGCTTTTGGGCGAGAAAGTTTTATTGTGAATATTTCAAAAAAAAAATCAAACCATAGTTTCTATCAGCCGGGCAATTTGCTTTTGCTCCATTTAGATTACAACGAATTGAAAAAGATTCACCGCATTAAAGAGGCAGAATGGCATTTTATTTATCAACAGACGCATCAAAATATATCGAAAAATTGTGTCGCTATGTTTGTAATTGATGTGGTAACGCAAAGTATTTCTCATCCAGAAAAAAATGCAGAACTCTTTGATTTTATTCTTGAAACACTTTTGTGGAATGACGAAGCATCTGCTGATTATGTAAAAAATATTCCACTCTATTTTGTGTATTTTTTTCTCAAATTATTGGGACATGATTTTTCTTTTGATTTAACAAAAGACATTGTGCGGCAGCAAAACTTACAAGGTGTAAATGAAGTAGAAATAGCCCAAACTATTGCACAATTAGATGCTGTTTCTGAATCAAAAAATTGGGCGTTTTTCTCGGTTATGCCTTTGCAACGAAAAGCCTTATTTGATATTTTACTTTGGCATTTTTCATACTTGGTTCCCAATTTTAAAACACCGCCATCTTTGCGTATTATCAAAACAATTCTGTATGATGTTGAGGCTTAAACTCCTTCATTCCAAAAAGGATCGGGCAGTTGCTGTTGCCATTTTTGAAAGAAAAAATCTAATTCTTGTTTTTGCCTTTTTGCTTTTGTGATATTGTGTAAATCAAACCCACGAGATAAAGATTCGTGGTGATACAAAATTGCATGAGGCGTGATGAGATTTCTTTTTTTGAGTTGTCCTAATTTAAAACAGAGGTCAATGTCATTACAAATTATTTTAAAATGCTTTTCGTCTAAACCGTTTGCTTGTTCATAATCCTGCTTTTTAATCATTAAACAAGCCCCTGTCAAAGCACTTACGCTGTGTGTAGAAAAAAGGCTATTCATTCTTACAGATGCGTTTGCACTTGCGTTTAAAAAAGGATGAATGATATGTTGCTGTTTTGTAATGGCAACGCCGCAATGTTGTATTGTTCCATTCGCATATAAAAGCTTTGCACCAACAATGCCAACGTCGGCTTGTTGGCATAAAACCAACATTTCATCTATCCAATTTGGGGTAATAATTTCTGTATCGTTGTTTAATAAAAGCACAATTTCGCCCTTGCTTTTTCTCACACCTTCATTATTTAGAGCCGAATAATTAAATGTAGATGCTGAAAAATCAATAATACGAATACGTTTGTCTTTTTTTATTGTTTTGTAGTAAGCAAAAATGTTTTCATCGGTGCTATTGTTTTCTACAATAATGATTTCATAATTTGAATACGTTGTTTTTGCTAAAATCGAATCTATGCAACGTGTGAAAATTTCTGTACTGTTTTTATTGCCAATAATAATGCTCACGAGAGGAGAGTGGAGTAAAGCATAATTGATTTTAAAAACATTTTGAATAGACGTTGAAACAACTTCAGCTTTAATGTTTTGCCTTGTGAAATGAGCTTCTAATACTTCTCTATTTGCGTGTAATAAAACAGATGATGACGCTGATGAATAGAGCGTTTTTTGTATATGAACAATTTGTGTTGTAGCTTCGCTTGCACGTAATAACAAGTCGTATTGCTGGCTTGAAGGCAAGGATGTATTGAAGCCATGTAGCTGATGAAAAAAGTTTTTTTTAATTAAAAAAACGGTTCCTATATAATTCTGCGTTCTTAAAAGTTCGATACAAAATGCAGGTTTAAGAAAAAATTGTTTGACCTGTTTTTGTTGTTCATCGGTTGCATATTCATCTGCATAAATGAGGTCAGCATGTCTGTTTTTTTTGCAAAATGAAACCCATTCTTGCAAACCTATTGTGGGCAATAAAACATCGCCAGCGCCCATAAATAATACATATTCACCTTGTGCAATCTCTGCACCGGTATTTAAAGCATCAATCAAATTTTTGTGTGAATAAGGAAAATGCTTTGGCGTGTTTTCATATTGATAAGGTAGCACAACGATGTCATTTGTTCCAACCAAAATTATTTCGCAATGCGTGTAGTATTGATTTTGAATTGAGGCTATTGTTTGTTCTGTTTGAGCAAGATTTTCGCTATCATAATGAATGAGAATACTAATCAGCGGTGCATGGCTGAATGTTTTTATAGGGTGTTTGTTGATATAATATTTGAGCCATTTTTGATACTCAACAGATTGGTGTAAAGACATTGAATTCAGCTTTGTTCTCATTTTTGAATATCCAGAACGTAAGCCCCAAACCCTTATATAAACAATCAGCTTGGCGATATTTTTAAAATTAAAAATTGCCTTACAAAAACTTTTGACTTTCATTTTAATACACAATCAATACAATAAAACATGGCGTGAAACTATTTATCTACGACAAACATTCACTTCTTGTTTTTGATAGTTTATGGTTTAGTTTTTTAAAAGAGTATATCCAATATTGCATTGAAGACATCGTTGTTGTGAGCAATAATTTTTATACAATTGAATTAGTGCTTGGCTTTCGTTTGCTTTTTTAATCTTTAAATTAAAGGCATTGAAAGTTTTTGTGATACTGTTTTCTTCGGCATGAATTTCTTCTAACCAAGTCATTGCTTTGTCGCATAGAGAATTGTTTTTCATCATGCGTCCATACATAAACAACATAGGAATAATCGTATTGATAAGAATGTTTTCAATCAATTGTTGCCCTATTTTTTTTGTGCTGATTTTTGTGCTTGGTTTATTCAATACATAATGATTGTCAAAATAATGATGAATTGTACAGTCAAATAAAGTGAAGATGTCTTTGCTTTTTTGAGTTGCTATAATTTGAGAAAACAAATGCACTGATTGATGAATGAGTGCTGCCATTTGGGCTAATCTTATTGTTGGAAAATTTGCTGGCAACATACGACCAAATTGAATTTGGCTTGTTGCATTTACAAGTTGATATTTTTGTTTCAAATAGTCATATTCTTTTTTCCATACTGTTGTTGTTTCATCGGCATTGGGTTCGTTGAGTAAATTAGCTTGCCCTAATAACACCGCATAAATGGCGTCTTCGCTATGTTTGTTTTTTGCAAAAATTCTGATGTCTGTTTTTTTTGCAATTTCTTCAAAGCAATTTTCGTTGATGCTATATCCAAAATTTTTCATCAATACAATAAAAAATACTTGTTCCCAATGTTGGTCAAATTCGTTGAGCAGGGTAGTGATTTTTTCGGTTTTTGCTTCCAATCTTTCCACGACCAATTTGTCAAAAAAAGCATACAGTGTAAATTCTGACGGCGGTTTTTGCAACCATAATTCTTGACATAAAATGGGCGTTTTTTTATTCATTAACTGTTCGTAGCGGTTTAATAAAACCTTCGCAACAAAACCTTGTAATTCAAGTACAGGAATGTTTTTATGTACATTTTGCATTGCATCATATTGCCATACAATGTGTAAAATTACATTTTTGTAATGTGGATTTTTGTCGTGCTTATGCTTATGCCATAGCTTGCTTTCTAAATCAATTTCAATACTTCCAATTAAGATAATTTGGTCTATTTTTATTTTCGCTTCTAAAAAATCTGGACCAGCATTTTTATTCAATTGTCCAACAGAAATAATCTCTATCGCCTGATTTTCTGTTGTGTATAATGCTTGTTGAAACAGTTGATATTGCCAAATAAATTGTAATAAACGCTCGTCAGGATATTGCATTGTAGTCTTGTTTTTGTAAAAAATAACAGTGTCCAATCAAAGCTAAGCCCTCACTTTTAATTACCCCTTTTTATCAGCTAACAGCCCCCTGTTGATTAAACGCATAGAAAGACACTATAACAAAGGTTTACGCATTTTTTGCCAAACAAATTTTTAAAACCCAAATCTGTAAAAGGGTTGAGGTATTTTGCTTTCATGGCATTCTTTCTATTGTGGTGATACACGAATGTAAAAACAATTTTAGTGTGAACTGTAAAAATCAAATGCCTTTTTTGCTCAAAACCTTTTTTCTATGTTGTAAATTTTTAGGCTTTTATTTTAATATTGAAACCATTAATATTTTTTCTTCATTTTAAACTTTTTGTATGATTAACGCACAATACAATACAACACGACCATTAAAAAATAAGGTCGAACAAGCTAATTCAAAAACTTTATTTGCGAGCGTTTTTCTGAAGACGTTTTTATTTTTTGTGCTCTTTATAGTAGGCTTTTTTTACGCTTGTATACAAAAAGACACGACCACAACAGCTAATCAAATTACCATCAATGGTAAACTTTATAAAACTGTTGTCATCGGCACACAAACTTGGATGGCAGAAAATCTCAATGATGCGAGCAGCACAGCAGGTATAAGTGTTTGTTACAATAATAGCCAAGACTCTTGTGCGAAATATGGTAGGTTGTATGATTGGGATGCAGCGATGAATATCGATAGAAAAATAGCGGGTTGGCATTTACCTACTCCTGAAGAGTGGAACATATTAGCCAATGCTTTAGGCGGAGCAGCTAGTGCTGGCACAAAAATGAAAGTAGGCGGTTCTTCTGGATTTAACGCTCTTTTTGCTGGCTTCCAAACTGGTGATGGCTATTCAGACGGTATAGGAGACTTCACCGACTTTTGGTCATCGACGTCGGTTGGTTCTAGTAGTGCTTGGAATACGTACATCAACAGCGGAAATGAAAACCTCTACACCGCCAGTAATAATACGAGTCGCCGTTTTTCTGTCCGTTTAATCAAGGATTGATATTTGTCTTTTTGATTTTTGAAAAACCCAATTCCTCCAAAGGCGTGGAGTACTTTAATACTGAGCTTGGTGCAAATAATGTACAAATAGTATGTATCAGAAACTGTTGTGAAAAAGGTAATAAAGAAGAGAAATTACATTCTGTGAAGAGAAATCACATGCTGTTTTCTATTCCTCTTTTGCGTCATTCAAATGATTTTTCTTTTGTTCGGTTAGTACATATAAAATCGGCAATACAAACAAGGTTAAAAATGTGGCAATGAACAAACCGCCAATCACCACTGTGGCTAAAGGTCGTTGTACTTCTGCCCCTGCACCTTTGCTTAACGCCATAGGCAAAAACCCTAACGCCGCAACAAATGCAGTCATTAAAACGGGACGCAATCTGTTTCTTCCCCCTTCAATAACAAGGTCAAACAATTTGCCTTGCACGTTTTTTTTAAGCGTATTAAATTCTGTTACTAATACAATACCATTTAATACTGCCACGCCAAACAGGGCAATAAAACCAACGCCTGCACTAATACTAAACGGTAAGGCTCGCCAGTATAAAAACAAAATTCCGCCCATGGCAGATAATGGTATGGCTGTATAAATCAGTAGGGCTTGTGATAGTGAGCGAAATGTAAAATAGAGCAATAAAAAAATGACGACAAGTGCAATAGGCACAGCAATGCTTAAACCTGTTTTGGCTTCTTTTAAATTCTCAAAAGAACCACCATATTGAATGCGATAACCCAATGGCAGTTTTAATTGTTGTGTTACTTTTTGTTGCAATTTTTCTACAAGGCTTTCTACGTCTCTGTTTCTAACGTTAAAGGCAACAACGATTCGTCGCTTTGTTGCTTCACGTTGAATTTGATTGACACCATTTTTTAATTCCACATTTGCCAATTGCCAAAGCGGAATTTGTATGTTTTGATTCGTTGGAATGAGTATGTTTTTAATGTCTTCAATGTTTTTTTTCTGCGTTTGGGCAAGTCGTACAACGAGTTCAAATTTCCTTTCTCCTTCATAAACAAAGCCTGCTGTTTTGCCTGCAAACGCACTTGTAATGACTGTATTGATGTCATTGACGTTAATGTGATATTGTGCCATTGTTTTACGGTTATACGTAATGACAATTTGTGGCATACCGCCAATTGGCTCTACGTACACATCTTTTGCTCCATCAATATTGTTAACAATTTCGCTTAAAGTTTTTGCAGTTGCCACAAGGCTGTCCAAATTGTCTCCAAAAATTTTACAGCTCACGTCTTGTTTTGTCCCCGTCATCAATTCATTAAAACGCATTTGTACAGGATATTGAAAGCCTACGTTAATGCCAGGAACGGTCTCTAATACGGCGCTCATTTTTTCTGTTAATTCTGGAAAAGTTGTTGCTGATGTCCATTTATTTTTGTCGGATAAAATAATCATCATGTCGGCGGCCTCCATGGGCATAGGGTCAGTAGGCACTTCGCCAGAACCAATTTTAGTAACAATTTTTTCTATCTCGGGAAAGTGTTGTAATAAACTGTGAGCTGCTTTTTGTGTATAATCGACACTTGCATTCAAATTACTGCCAGTTAAAATTCTCGTGTCTATTGCAAGGTCGCCTTCTTCTAAAGCAGGAATAAATTCTCCGCCAAGTTGTGTGAGCAAAAAAACACATACACAAAATAAAATACTTACACACGCCAAAATGGTTTTTGGAATACGCAAAACAAAAGCTAATAAATGCACATATTTTTTATTGATATTGTCCATAATTTTATCAGAGAAATTGTTCTTTGATGGCACATTCAATAATAATGCACTCATCATGGGAATGTACGTCAGCGATAAAATAAATGCACCCAGCAACGCAAAGGCAACTGTTTGCACCATCGGTTGAAACATTTTCCCTTCTATGCCTTCTAACATAAAAATGGGTAAATACACAACTAAAATAATGACTTGCCCAAAAACGGCACTGTTCATCATCTTTTGGGACGTAGCACCAACGAGCGTATTTCTGTCTTGTTGGTGTAAGTGAAATATATTTTTTGTTTTTTGATGCTGTGTTAATCCGTGCAAAACGGCTTCTACAATAATTACAGCACCGTCAATAATTAAACCAAAGTCTAACGCACCAAGACTCATTAAATTGCCGCTCACACCAAAAAGATTCATCATCATAATTGCAAATAGCATGGCTAACGGAATGATAGAAGCAACCAAAAGACTTGCTCTAATATTGCCTAAAAAAAAGACCAATACAAAAACGACAATTAAAGCTCCTTCAATTAAATTGTTTTCAACTGTACTAATGGCATTATGAACCATTTTTGAACGGTCTAAAAACGCTTCGAGGACAACACCTTCAGGCAATCCTTTTTGTATTTGAGTTATTTTTGTTTTGATGTTTTTGATGACTTCATTACTGTTCGCACCTTTTAACATCATCACAATGCCACCACATACTTCGCCTTGATCATTATAGCACATTGCACCATAACGTATCGCTCTGCCATAATGCACATCAGCAATGTCTCTAATAAAAAGAGGCACACCATTAGGACGTTTTTTAACAACAATATTTTTAATGTCTTCTAAAGATTGCAGTAACGCATCTGTTACAATAAACAAAGCACTCGCTTGTTTTTCAATATATGCACCTCCAGCGTTTTGATTGTTTTGTTCTAATGCGGTAAACACATCGGTCATCGTTAAACCATGCTCTTTTAATTTGTTTGTATATAAAGCAACTTCATATTGTTTAACATCGCCGCCTAAGCTATTCACTTCGGCAACGCCTTTGACCATTAACAACTCCCGTTTTACAAACCAATCTTGTAGTGTACGCAAATCTGCATGACTAAATTTTGTTTCATAACCCTCTTTGGCACGTAATACATATTGGTAAATTTCTCCAAGCCCTGTTGTAATTGGTCCTAATTCTGGTATGCAAATTTCTTTTGGTATTTGAATTTTTTGTAACCGCTCTGTTACTTGTTGCCTCGCCCAATACAAGTCGATATTGTCATTAAAAACAATTGTAACAAGGGATAACCCAAAGCGAGAAAAACTCCGAATTTCTTTTAACCCCGCAATGTTGCTATTGGCGAGTTCTATTGGAGATGTAATCAAACGTTCAATATCTGTTGCAGAATAAGCCGGTGCATTCGAAATAACAAGCACTTGATTGTTGGTGATGTCAGGAACAGCATCAATGGGCAATTTTGTAGCTTGATAAACGCCCACAATAATCAGGGCAAAAATGCCAAGTGCAATGATGAGTTTGTTATGAATGGAAAATTGAATGATTCGATTGAGCATAAAAAAGAATTAGGTTTCAAAATTAAAAGGATAAAGAATTCTTTGCAAAACCTATTGTAAAGAAATAAAATAATTTTGTAAGAAAAAATATTGTATGAAAAAAGCGATGACCTTTTCAGATGTTTTATTGTTTAGTAACCCGAATAGAAAGCGGAGTAAAACGTACTACAAAT
>JAVKMO010000028.1:0-70224 GCA_031539345.1 Chitinophagales bacterium
AGAAAGTATAGAAACAAACAAACAATAGAGTAAAGTAAGGTCTCGCGTAGAACATTGTTTTGCGTATATTAAAACACGCTTACATTATCAACAAGCAAGAGCAAAAAACTTACTCAGAAATAAGTTAAGTTTTATGATGAATGTAGTGATGTATAATATTTTCAGAACGGATTTTTTATTGAAACAATTGTCAAAACAGGTAGCTTAATGGGATACATGTGTCAAAAAACAATCAAACCCATTCAAACAACAAAAAATAAACAGTAATTCATGCTTATGCTCACGCTTTTTAAAACGAAAATCCTCAAAATAACCTAATTTAAAAAGCACCTAACCAAGAAATGGCTTTGGTAAAGAGTTCTTATCAATATTGACAAAGTAGAATTCATAGAAGAAAATGGAATACAAATTCTTTCGTTATATGGTATCAATCGGTTGAAATTATAGCAAAGAAATTAAAAATCAAATATTAGTAATAGTTAAATTGATTATACTACCTTTATATGGAACTTAAATGAAAAGAGGCAGTTCGATTTGAACTGCCTCTTTTATTCTCCTTAGTAGATAGGGAAATATCTTTAAAAATGAATAAAATTTCTTTAAGGATTTTTAATTACAAGGTTTTACTTTAATCCATACTGGATAAGGAACACCTTCATTTCCTGGTATGTTTCCTTGAGACCACCATTGATTTTTCCAAATCCATTTATTATGATAAACCTCTTGATTTGGCGTATTATAAACCTTATCTGCATTCCATCCATTAATACCACATTGATTAAATTGTGACACATACATAGATAAAGGGTCTGATAAATGTCCATTTATATCTTCTAAAATAAATTCCATTTGACCAGCCTTTGTAAATTTCCAATTGTAAAAACCTGCTTTTAAGACACTGCTTCTAAACGTTTGCACCCCATCCAAGTAAGCTACAACTCTACCGTTTTGTTTAATCCCTATTGTCAAATTTTGGCCTACGAAAGCTGTAGCCGCATTGAAAGTAGGTACTGGAACAAAATATGTAGGTGGTGGTGCTGGATAAGTAAATGCGTTTGCTACAGCAGTAGTAGGGGTTTGTCCATTAAAAACATTTCTACAAATGTTCATGTAAGAAGTTCCTGTTTGATTTGTTTCACCCGGATAAACTGATTTTAGCAATAGTTCCCAAGTCATTACACCATCACCTTTTCCTGCACGACCTTGGCTTCCTCCATCAAAAATTTCTTTTGCATGATTTGCCGTAGTAAGCGCATTAGAAATATAATAAGGTCCCCATGGTTCATTAGGAACGTGTATTCCTGCTGCTATTTTAAAACCATATTGATTCGCATAATAAGCATATGAGTTATACATCAACATGCGATCAGGAGCTCCTCCAACATTGTAATTTTGAGTAGCCACAATATCTATTTGGCTTCCGACAGATTTAAACACAGGAATCATATGACCTGTGGCTGCAAAACCAAATAATGAAATACTACGTGTTTTATCCGTTGGAGAGTTCAAGAAAGCATCCGTATTTCCAGTTAGCGAATTTCTATTGGCATACTTAAATGGAGAAGCCACATCATCATTATTTAAACCTCCTAAAGCACCAACACCAGATGGTGCTACAGCAATAAGGTAACCTTCGTTTTTAGGAAGTACTTGTCTTGTTTTGGTAATCATATTAATTAAACCAGCCACATTTGTAGCATTACCAATAGTTTGAAAACTTCCTTCTGGTTCAAAATCCCAATCAACGCCAGCCAAACCAAAATCTTTCACAAAATCTGCAATTTCTTGATAATAAATAATTGCTGGAATACCACCAGGCCAATAAGTTTCTCCGCCAATAGAAAGCAAGACTTTAGTACCTTTTTTCTTTAAAATATCCAAAACCGCTTTCAAAGCACGACCGTCATACGAGCATTGAATTCCCGTATTAGATAAATCATAACTCCCTTTATAATAACGCATAGCTGGTTTTGCAAAAGCTAAAAAAATATGACTTGTACTAGAAGGTATTTGAGCTAATTTGCTATTTTTTGCACTTGGGACAGACACCCATGCATCTGACCAAGAAGGAAAATAGCCTAAAGTTATTGGAGTTATTCCTACGGCTTTAACTGTAATAGAAGCTGAAGTTACAGCAGCTTCCGAATTAGAAATTTTAGAATTAACCATTTCTTGTTTCGAACAAGAAAAAATTATGGCACAAATTAATAATGCCAATGCTGGTAAAAATTTGATTTTTTTTAACATACTTTAAAAAATTAAATTAATAAATAAAATAAGGGTTCTGAAATTTTAATTCTTTACAAAATCAAACCCATTTTGTAAAAAATTAAATAATATGTGCGAATTTAAAATATTTTTTTAATAATCACATCTAAATTTTTCCGCATCCGTGCAAAGTAAACAATTTTCAGACAATCCGTTTTTTCTCAACTACTGAAAGACCGTGTTAATTAGACAGCAAAAAAACAATTCACTAGATGCTTATACGAAAAACTGACGACTTATGACCACCTGATTACAATGCTCTATGTCGTGTATAGTAACTGTGTTTCATTGTGTGATTTATCAACGGATTTGCTCGCTTGTGACGGCAAAATCAATCACTTTAATATGTCGCATTTTTCCAAACGAAGCACCTTAAGTGATGCCAATAAGCGACGAAAGACCGAACTGTTCGCAGAACTGTATTATGACCTTTTGAAAAAACATCAGCATTGTCGATCGGACAGCAGAAAGAATTGCGAGCATCTATAAAAAGCGATGGCAAATCAAACTCTTATTGAAACGATTAAAAACAAAACTTTTTGTTGAAATATTTTTTAGGCAATACGGAAAATGCAATCAAATTCAGATATGGGTAACCTTAGTGGCAGTTTTGATCCTGCAAAATTATTCATCAAATAGGCACTAAAAAATGGGCGTTCTCTCATCTTGTATCCATCATTCTATACGACCTCCATAGCGATATCGAACTATTCAGATTTCTCCACAACCCAGCAACCTGCTTCAACACAATAACAACAAAAAATTCTTAACAAACTGCCTGAACACCTAAGCCTGTTTTAACTAAGGGTATTTTTAGTTTTTCCCAACACAAAGAATCAATGCCTATTTCAAAGGCTTTAGAACTATATTTTTGAAGATTTTTTATTTTATAGGGTACTAGGGATTTTGAAATATAAAAATAACACATTCACTTTATCTTTTGTATTGTCTGTTACAGCATACAAATATTCTGTTTACTTTGTTGATAAGGTTTACTTTCGACACTCCTTTTTTTCTTTTCGCATCGCAAATCAAAATTATAGAATGAACAATTCGACTTCACAAAATCAACCAACACAAGAGCCAACTCCAAATAATAATTCAAAAAATAATTTTGTTCCCAAAAATCCTTTTTCGAATAATAATGGTGGCAAAAAATTCAATCTCAATTGGCTTTACTTATTGATTTTTATTGGGCTCATTTCATTCAATTTATTCGGTTCGTTTTCTCCAGACTCAAAAGAAATTACGGAGTTAGAATTTAGAACGAATATGTTGATGAAAAATGACGTGCAATTGATTCAAACAATTGCGACAAAAAACGTTGTTAAAGTTGTTATCATCAAAGACAGTTTTCAAAAACAAATCTATCGCGAATTGTTTGGCAAACAATGGGCAATTCTTGCAAAAAGCAATACTGCACAATTTGAATTTAACGTCTCTCGCGTAGAGGATTACGAAAAAGAATTGCGTGATTTTTTTAGAACGCACCCAAATGTTCGAGAAGTAACCATTTCACCTACAAAAGACAGCGATTGGATTTCTCCATTTTTTGGCACATACGTTCTGCCTGTGTTAATTTTCTTTGCAATATGGATGTTGATTTCTCGCAAGATGAGTGGTGGAAGTGGAGGCGGAGGAATGGGTGGAGGTATTTTTAATGTGGGCAAATCAAAAGCTAAATTGTTTGATAAAAATGATAAAGTGCATACCACCTTTAACGATGTGGCTGGCTTAGATG
This sequence comes from Chitinophagales bacterium, assembly GCA_031539345.1. GTDB lineage: Bacteria > Bacteroidota > Bacteroidia > Chitinophagales > Chitinophagaceae > JAVKMO01. Next base: position 4,010 of record JAVKMO010000028.1, read on the forward strand.
AAGCAAAAGCAGAAGTCGTGGAAATTGTTGATTATTTAAAATCTCCTCAAAAATATACCACATTGGGTGCAAAAATCCCGAAAGGTGCTTTACTCATTGGCCCTCCAGGAACAGGTAAAACTTTGCTTGCAAAAGCTGTTGCAGGAGAGGCTCAAGTGCCTTTTTTTTCGATTAGCGGAAGTGATTTTGTTGAAATGTTTGTTGGCGTGGGAGCCAGCCGTGTGAGAGATTTATTTAAGCAAGCAAAAGAAAAAGCACCATGCATTATTTTTATGGATGAGATTGATGCCATTGGCAGAGCAAGAGGAAAAAATATGATGGCAAGCAATGATGAAAGAGAAAATACACTCAATCAATTATTGGTTGAAATGGACGGCTTTGGCACAGATGCAACAATTATTATTCTTGCTGCAACAAACAGACCCGACGTTTTAGATAGTGCTTTATTAAGACCAGGTCGCTTTGATAGACAAATTCATATCGACCGCCCAGATTTAAAAGGAAGAGAACAAATTTTTCAAGTTCATACAAAAAATATTAAAAGTGCAGATAGTATCAACGTGGTTAGACTTTCTGAACTCACGCCGGGTTTTGCGGGAGCCGACATTGCAAATGTGTGCAATGAAGCCGCTTTGACAGCAGCAAGAAAAAATAAACAAGCTGTAGAAATGGAGGACTTTCAAGAAGCTATCGATCGGGTGATTGGGGGCTTAGAAAAAAAGAATAAAATTATTTCTCCGAATGAGAAAAAAATTATCGCTTATCACGAAGCTGGACACGCTATTTGTGGTTGGTTTTTAGAACACGCTCACCCTTTATTAAAAGTAACTATTGTGCCACGCGGAACAGCAGCATTAGGCTATGCCCAATACACGCCGAAAGAACAATATCTTTATGATACAGACCAACTCAATGACCAAATTTGTATGACACTTGGTGGACGAGCTGCAGAAGAAATTTTCTTTAAAAAAATATCTACAGGAGCGTCCAATGATTTGCAACAAATTACACGCATGGCAACAGCAATGATTACAGTGTATGGCATGAGTGAAAAAATTGGCAACATCAGTTATTATGATCCTCAACAAGAAAATTACTTTACAAAACCTTTTAGCGAAGAAACAGGCAAACTCATTGATGAAGAAGTTCGTAACATCATAGACAAAGCCTATATCCGTACGTTGAAATTATTAAGACAAAAGAAAAAAGAAGTTGAAATTTTAGCCAATGAATTATTAAAAAAAGAGGTGTTATTTAAATCTGATTTAGAAGTCTTAATTGGCAAAAGACCTTTTGAAGAAAAAACACCTGAAGACACAACGCCTCTCAAACCTGAAGTTACTCCTACAACAAATAGTATTTAAGTCTTTTACTCAAACTGCAAGTAATATGCTATGATAATAAAAAGACACATAAGAAAGATCATTTTTTCAGTTCTAACGCTCATAGTGATGAGTGTGTTTTCACAAACACGTGTGTCTAGCTTAGTGTACGGAAAAACGGTTGTTACGGAATCGTTTTTATTGAAAAATATAGACCCTATCAGTTCTTCTTTAGGCAATTTAAAACTCACTACGCCAGCTTCTGTTTCCTCTATTTATTCAAACCCAAGTCAAATTATTTTCAAGGACAATATGGTATATGGCATCAATGCTAATTATGTGCCATACACCAATTCTGCTTTGAAGGAAAATATTTACACTTTATCTTTAGGTGGTTTTTATCGCACTAATTTGGAGAATCTATTCGCAGGTTCTGTTCGTTTTTTAAACTTTGGCGATATCAACTTGGTTTCAGAGTCATTTGAAGCATTTGGATCTATGCATCCATTCACGATTGTGAGCGATGTTTCTTATGCAAGACGACTTAAGAGAAACCTCAGTGTGTCAATGAAAATACATTATTTATACAGCAATTATACTGACGGAAAAGCTGTTTTTACTCGTAATATTGACATTATTCCGACACATTCTTTTGCTACTGATTTATTATTGTCATACAAAAAAGAAATCAACAAAAATGGCGATGAAATCAAAATTGCTGGCGGCTTTAAAAACTTAGGAGCAACATTAGGTTCGCGTTATACGTATAGATTTCAGACCTTTTTGCCTGCCAGTTTAGGTATTGGTATGTCATACAAAAAGAAATTTAATGCAGATGCAGAGCTTGAAATTTTTGGAGAATTGAATAAATTATTAGTTCCTATTTTGTATTATGACACAACAAAATCTGCAATTACGGCAGACTATTCATCGAGTTCGATTTTGCCAAGCTATTTCATCTCATTTACTGATAACAAAGACGGTTTGGTCGGCGAGTTGGGAGAAATTGCATTTTCTCTTGGTGCTGAATTTATATATGACGAAAGGCTTTCTTTTCGCTTAGGGTATTTCAAAGACGCAAAAACATTAACAAATACAAATACAGTTAGTGCAGGTGTGGGATTAAAATTTTCAGACCATTACCAAATTGATTTATCCTTTAATACCTATGTATTTAGCGACCCTATTCTTTCTACATCGCCCAACAACAATATGGTTCGATTTGGTTTTACTTACAATATGTTCTCTTCAATTTTTGATGCAGAAAAAGCACGTATTAAAGGTTTTTTATATCGTTAGTTTTTATTTTTTATGTCAATAATCAAACAAAAATCTCCGCATCATATTGTCATTGCTGGCAATATTGGATCTGGCAAAACATCACTGACACAACTTCTTACAAAACATTACAAATGGATACCCATGTTTGAAGATGTTGATTCTAATCCGTATTTAATGGATTTTTATCAAGACATGGCAGCGTGGAGTTTTAATGTTCAAATTTATTTTTTGAACCTTCGTTGTAAACAACTCACAGAAATTCAAAAACAAAAAATTGACGTTATTCAGGACAGGAGTATCTATGAAGACGTGTTTATTTTTGCGGCCTGTTTAAAAGAGATTGGCTTGCTCAGTGAAAGAGACTATCAAACTTATTACGACCTATACCAAACTTTTCATTCGTTTGTGAAAGCCCCTACTCTACTCATTTATTTAAAATCGTCTATTCCTAACCTTGTTGATCATATTCAAAAAAGGGGACGAGATTATGAAGAAAACATTAGCACATCTTATTTGAAAAAGCTGAACCAACATTATGAAACATGGATTGGCAATTACAGAGAAAGTCCTGTTCTTACTATTGACGTACAAGAAAATCATTTCACAGAAAACCCTGCTCATTTAAAAGAAATCATCACAAAAATTGATACCCTCTTAAAGTTGAAATGACAACCATCAAATGAAAATAAAAATAGCTATCATCAATGGTCCTAACCTTAATTTATTAGGCACAAGAGAGCCTGAAGTGTATGGCAAGGCAACTTTTGAAACTTATTTTCAACAATTGTGTACTCAGTTTCAAACGATCGAATTGAATTATTTTCAATCCAATATTGAAGGAGAAATTGTATCTGCTATTCAACAATTTGGCACAGAAGGTAAGCATATTATTATCAATCCCGCAGCATATACACACACGTCTATTGCCATTGGAGATGCGATTAGTGCCGTAAAAGCAAGCGTTATAGAAGTGCATATCAGCAATATTTTTAATCGTGAAGAATTTAGAAAACACTCTTACGTTTCAGCAAAATGTATTGGTGTAATTTCTGGGTTAGGATTAAAAGGGTATGAATTAGCAATACAATATTTACTAACAGAATCGAATCGATAAGTTTTATAGTTAAAATAAAAATGAAAGACGGAGCGAACTACATTAGCATCAAAGGGGCAAGGACGCACAATCTTAAAAATATTACAATTGATATTCCTAAAAACAAATTGATTGTTTTTACTGGCGTGTCTGGTTCTGGCAAATCTTCTTTGGTGATGGATACGCTTTTTGCCGAAGGGCAAAGACGCTATGCAGAAAGTTTAAATTCTTATGCACGGCAATTTTTAATGCGTATGCAAAAACCTGAAGTTGATAATATTGTCAACTTGTCGCCAGCCATTGCTATCAATCAAAAAATAAGTGCGAATAATAATGCGCGTTCTACGGTTGGCACATTGACTGAAATTTACGAGTACATCAAATTGCTCTTTGCAAAAGTCGGAAAAACGTATTCGCCAATTTCCCATCAACAAGTCATTGCTCACAATGCAACGACAATTCAAGATGAAATTTTAAAGTTGCCCGAAGGAACAAAAGTGTTTATCACAAGCCCTTTAGCAAAAACAAAAGATAGCAAAGCACTGCTTGAAAGCCTTTTACAAAAAGGGTTTGTACGCATATTTTGTAACCACAAAATTGAATCTATTGAGTCGGCATTAGCAGAAACAAATGTCAATTTAACAAAAGACGCTTACGTTGTCATTGACCGATTGATAATCAAAAAATTTGACGAAGACGAACTGACGAGGCTTGTTGATTCAATTGAAAGTGCATTGTATGAAGGCAATCATGAAATGGCTTTTATTGTGAACGAAACAGAAATTTTCACTCGGTCTAATCGCTTTGAAGCAGATGGCATTGAGTTTGTAGAACCGTCTCTGAATTTATTTTCATTCAACAATTCCTTTGGTGCTTGCACAAAATGCGAAGGGCATGGCATAGCTTATGGAATTGATTCTTCTCTAATTGTTTTAAATCAAAAAAAATCGATAGAAGGTGGTGCTATTCAAGCCTTAGAAAGGCGCGAACTGCACGGATATAAAATTGCATTCTTGAAAGTTTTGAATGGTTTTAATATTCCTTTAGGCAAACCCTTAAATGATTTTTCGAGAGAAGAGATGCAAAAGTTTTTAATCGGAGGAGGAGGTTTTGCAGGGCTTTATGACAGTATCGAAGAGTGGGACAAACTGAACACAGGTACACATTACAATCTATGGAGTAAATACAAACGCAGAACTACTTGCTCGGCATGCAAAGGCACACGCTTACGCAAAGAAGCACTGTACGTAAGAGTGGAAAACAAAACAATGCGAGATATTGTCAATACGCCGATTGATGAATTATATGCTTGGTTTTGCGAGATACAACTCAATGAACACGACAAAAAAATTGCAACAAGAATTTTAGCAGAAATCAATGCCCGCTTAAAAACTTTACGTAATGTTGGCTTAGGATATTTAACCCTCAATAGAAACGCAGGAACACTTTCTGGCGGTGAAAGCCAACGCATTAAATTAACGCTGTCTCTTGGTAGCAGTTTGACTGAGTCTATTTATATTTTAGACGAACCTTCAATCGGTTTGCACCCCCGCGATACAGAAAATTTAATCCACGTTTTACAAAGCCTGAAAGAAATTGGCAATACGGTAATTGTGATCGAACATGATGAAGCCATGATGCAAGCAGCAGACGAGATTGTTGATATTGGGCCATTGGCAAGTTATCAAGGCGGCGAGGTTGTGGCACAAGGCACGCTCAAAATAATACTTAAAAATACGAAAAGCCTTACAGGACAATACCTTAGCAAAAAATTACAAATTTCTCGTACTGTAAAAACTCCTGATTTTGCCAACTGCATAGAAATACAAAATGCGTATCAACACAATTTAAAGAACATCAATGTGAAAATTCCTTTGCATTGTTTTTGTGTGATTGTAGGAGTGAGTGGAAGCGGAAAGACAACACTCGTCAAACACATTTTATATCCTTACTTAAAGGCATTTACAGAAAGTGGAACAAGCCCCCAAATAGATTATTGCGACACCATTATGGTAACTAAAAAAAGTATTGACTTTGTTGAAATGATAGACCAAAACGCCATTGGAAGGTCTTCTCGGAGCAATCCTATTTCTTATATCGGTGCCTTTGATATTATCCGCGATTTATTTGCACGACAGCCATTCAGTAAACAACATTCTTTTTATGCGGGAATGTTTTCATACAACGTCCCAGGAGGACGTTGTGAAAGTTGTGAAGGAGAAGGAGAAAAAACAATTGAAATGCAATTTTTAGCAGACGTAAAAATACCTTGTGATGAGTGTAATGGAAGGCGTTACAAGTCAAGTGTTTTAGAAGCAAAATATAATGGTAAGAATATTGCTGACGTGTTAGACTTAACGGTTGATGAGGCAATTATTTTTTTTGAAAAAGAAAAAAAAATCCTCCCCTATTTACAAGCCTTACAAGATGTTGGTTTAGGTTATGTGCATTTAGGGCAATCTTCTTCTACACTCAGCGGCGGTGAAGCACAACGTATTAAGCTGGCTTATTATTTATTACAAGGCAATGCGTATGGAAAATGCTTATTTATTTTTGATGAACCAACTACAGGTTTACACTTTCATGACATTCAAAAACTCTTAACTTCATTTGATGCACTATTACAAAAAGGACATTCTATAATTGTTGTAGAACATCATACCGATGTAATTAAAAACGCTGATTGGATTATTGAACTTGGACCTGAAGCGGGACAACAAGGTGGCGAAATTATTTTTACAGGCACGCCACAACAATTAGCCAAAGACAAGAAAAGCCCTACAGCGAAGTATTTGTAAAGACAAAGACTGTCAATAAGTATAAAGCAATAAAATGCAATGGAACAACTACAATTTTTAGAAACGGTTTTGGAAAGAGATATTGATTTATTGATTCTCGAAGAACTTAATTGTAATCCAAGTTTTAGAGATTGGTTTATATCTGAATTAGATATTCCTAAAATAGACACATTCAAAAAAGCATTAAGAAGTATTTCAAATTTCAATTTAGGCGAAACTGACATAATGATTTTGTTTGATTCTAATGGAAAAAAGATAATAGTTTTAGTTGAGAATAAACTTGATTCAAATTTTCAAGAAAAACAATTTGAAAGATATGAGCAAAGAGGAATAAGATATTTGGAAGAACAAACGTGTAGTGAATATTTCATTGTTCTAATAGCACCAAATCAATATGTTGAAAGTCAAAACGAGTTTGAAAAATTTATAACATACGAACAAATACAAAACTTTTTCAACAAGGAACAAACCGAAAGAAGTAAATACAAATCAGAAATATTACAAATCGGAATTGAAAAACTACGAAGAGGTTATCAACCCATCAACTCTGATCCAGTTCAAAACTTTATGCAAAAGTATTGGATTCATAAAGAGATAAAATTTCCAAAATTTAAAATGAAAAAACCAATTATTGTACCTTTGGGTAGTGATTGGGTTGAAATGAGAAATGAAGAACAAAAAGGAATTATATACTACCATAAACTAAACAAAGGGTTTGTCGATGCAACTTTCTGTAATTTCCCAAGTGAAACAATAGAAAAAGTCAAAAGTACAATCCCACAAGAATATGTAATAGAAAAGCATAAAAGTGGAAGATTCTCTATTAGACAAAAGGTTGATTCTATCTGTCGAACTGAAGAGTTTGATACACAAATAGAAAAAGTAGAGTTAGGGTTAAGAAAAATAAAAGAAGTAAGCGATTTAATAAAAAGTATAGGGTATTAAGGCTTATTTTTATGAAGGCATTAAGAGACTTAGTACAGGAGGTACTTAATTTGATTTGAACATCCTATTGATGATACGTACTAAAAAATTCACCTTTAGTCAAACCCTCAAACAGTGTCAATTGTCTCCTAAAAAACCAATTTGTATTTTTCTACTAAAGCTAAGAATACGCCATTCGTCCAACCAAATCGGTCTTGTCCAGAATACTCTCCTCCACCAGCTTCTAGGTTTGTATTGACAACGTTGTATTTTTCCATCATTTTTCCTGTACGTTGAAAGACATCAAAATTCACTTTTGTCCAACGCGTGGCAATGTCTTGAGCAAGTTGATGATACCCATAATTTTCTAAACCAATAATGCTTATCCATTGTAAAGGAGCCCATGAATTTGGGGCATCCCATTGTTGACCAGTTTCATTCAAAGAACAAACCAATCCACCAGATTTTAAAAATTCATATTTGACATTAGCAATAATAAAAGGCGTTTGATTTTCGCTAAGAAGTTTGAAAAATAAAGGCATTAAACCAGCTAATGTTTTTACGCCAATGAGTTGCCCTGTTCGGATATTAAAATCCTCGTACCAACCTGATTTCCGATTGTAAAACACCTTTTGAATGAGTTGTTTGGGCGTATTCGCAAAGGCTTGAAATTGATTTTGTTTTTGTACGTCTTTTTTCAATCCGTGTGTTTGTGCAATTACTTGCTCTAAATTCCATAACAAACAATTTAAATCGACAGGTAAAATATTGACGGTTTCAATCGTTGATAAATTTTTTTGGTCTGCAAACCAGCGACTACTAAAATCCCAACCGCTCTCTGCACCTGTGCGCAGGTTGCGATAGAGAAAAGAAGGATTTGTTTTTGTTTTTTGTGCAAGCTCAAAATCAGCAGCATAACTTTCTTCTCGAGGCACAGTATCTCTATCAAAATACCGATTCAAAATAAATTATCTCCAACTACGACAACATGTCTTGTTGGCAAAATTCGATCCATCCAATAAGCATATTCTCGTTCTAAAGCAGGTAAATATTTTACATACACTTGATCACCTTTAATGCTTGCCAACAATTGCACCATTAAACTAAAAAACGGCGGTTGCGAACGGCTTAGATAATACGAACGATTGCCATTAGGTACAAAACCATATTGTAAAATTTGTGTTGCAAAATTCGCCACCATGTTGTCTATTTTGTCATACTCTTTCGCAGTTTTTAAACCCAACATGGTAAAATAAGAATCCCAATAATAGACTTCTCGAAAGCGTCCACCAGGCACAATGTACGACAATGGCAATGCTAAAAGGGTAGTATTATTTTGTTGTTGTCTAGCAGGGAGATAGAGCGTCTGCCATAATGTAGATAAATGTTTTTGTATATTTTTTGAAGTTACAGTAGCTTGGTTTTGTGGAGCATTGTCTGGAATCATAAAATGCGCTGCAACAAATTTTTTGAGATTAAAATCCTTGTGTGTTTTTTGTTCAACATATCTTTTATCGATTTCAATTGGGGGTAATAAAGGAATCGCATCAACCCAAGTTTTTCCATCGAGAAAAATTTTTGACACAGCCACATCATGAAAAACTTTTGGATATAAAGCAAAAGGTTTTACGCAAATATTTTGCGTAAAAATACTTACTTGTTGAAGCGTTAAGAGTGTAAACAGAAAAATATAAAAAGGTCGACAACAAAAAGGGGGAATCTTTTTCATACAAAAAGTCATTATTAAAAAAAAATCTATTGAATGGCATAAAAAAAAGAAATTATTGAGCGGTATAAATTGAAATGAAATATTTTAGAAGCCTTAGCCACTTTTATGTTTTTATTAAATGAAACTTTGGAACAAAAACACAACACAAACAGCCGCCTCAATAGAAACATTTACCGTTGGTGATGATGCTGTATTGGATTTACAATTAGCGCCGTATGACATTTTAGCATCATTCGCCCATGCGTTGATGTTAGAGAAAATCAATCTTTTATCAAAGCAAGAACTCGAATTATTGCGACATGAATTTGCCTTGTTATATCAACAAACTAAAGAGAACAAATTTGTCATTGATAACAAGATGGAAGACGTGCATTCTCAAATCGAATTTATATTGACAAAACAGTTGGGCGACTTAGGTAAAAAAATTCATACAGGTCGTTCACGCAATGACCAAGTTTTAGTGGCATTAAAATTATTTGCTCGCCATAAATTAAAAGAAATCGCCTTATCGACAAACAATTTAATCGCCGTTTTTTTAGATAAAAGTCAAGCACATCAAAAAGATTTAATGCCTGGTTATACGCACTTTCAAGCTGCGATGCCTTCTTCTTTTGGGTTATGGTTTGGTGCGTATGCAGAAAGTTTAACTGATGATTTGCATACTTTATTGGCTGCATATAAAATCTGCAATCAAAACCCTTTGGGTTCTGGTGCTGGTTTTGGGTCTTCGTTTCCTCTTGATCGTTCTTATACAACAGCGTTGTTAGGGTTTTCTTCTTTAAACTATAATGTCGTCTATGCACAAATGACACGAGGAAAATTTGAAAAAATTATTGTTCAAGCACTTGCCAATATTGGTGCTTCATTAAATAAATTTTCAAGCGATGCCTGTATGTATGCAAACGAAAACCATCGTTTTATTTCTTTGCCCTCATCGCTCACAACGGGGTCAAGCATTATGCCGCATAAAAAAAATCCTGATGCGTTTGAGTTGATTCGTGCGTATACAAATAGTTTGAGTGCAAGTGCAAACGAATTGAGTATGCTCACGCATAATTTACCATCAGGTTATCATCGAGATTTACAATTGACAAAAGGGTGTTTATTGAAAGCCTTTGCACAACTTGAATCTTGTTTAACAATTTCCACTTTATTAGTACAAGAAATGATTGTTCACAAAGACATTTTAAAAGAGGACAAATACAAATACTTGTTTACTGTGGAAGCCGTGAATGATTTAGTGATGAAGGGAATGCCTTTTAGAGACGCATATATTCAAATTGGAAACGAAGTTGAACAAGGCACTTTTACTTTTCATGGACAGTTAAACCACAGCCATGAAGGCAGTATCGGGCATTTATGCAACACACAAATTGCCGAAAAAGCAAAACAGATTGATGACGATTTTGAGTTTGCAAAAGTTGAACATCAAGAAGAAAAATTACTCAGTTTGCTGTTCAACAAATGAAACAATTTGGTCTTCTAACAAAGCCAGTTGTAAATTCAATTTTAATAACAACTGTGCGGTTGCCACAACATCAGCAATGCAATAGGTTCTAATTTTTTGATACGCTTTTTCTTCATAATAAGCCGTCTTCACTTTGTCGCCACTCAACTCTTGCTTTGGCGTTGGAATATTGAAAATGCGACACAGTAAATCTAAAGACGTAAAGTTTTTGTTATCGCCAAACGCCCACAATTTCATGGTGTCCAAAATGGAAATCTCCCAAGGTTTTTTTCCTTGAAAATTCATTTTTGTTGGAATGGCAATTCCATTGACAAGCATTCTGCGACATAAAAAAGGAATGTCAAATTCTTGAATATTATGTCCACAAAAAACCAAATTTTTCGTTGCATATTTTTCGTTAATCAAGTGTGCAAATCGCATCAATAAATCGTATTCTATTTCATGCTCGTTTTCGCAACCCAAAGTTTGTTTTGTAAGTTTTAATTTTTGCGTGTCTTTATCAATACGCAAAACGGCTAAGCCAATGCAAATGATTTTGGAATACTCCGATTTAATGCCGCCATATTTGTCAAATAGTTTTTCTATCGTTAACTCTCCGCTTACATCTCTATCAATTTCTTTTTGATACGATTTGGATAAAACGTCTTGCAAGCCTTGTGGCAAATCGATGAATTGTTTTTCTAAAGGAACGGTTTCAATATCTATAAATAAGATAGAAGAAATGTCGTAGTTGTGGAGTGTCATAGTTGATTTTGAAATTTATGCACGATTAATTTTTTGTACGCGATTTGCATGCCTGCCCGCTTCAAATGCGGTGGCAACAAAGGCGATATAAAATTCTATCATGTCTTTTTCTGTAATAAATCTTGCGGGCAAACAAAGCACATTCGCATCATTATGTTGCCTTGCGAGGATGGTTACTTCTTTATTCCAACAAATGGCTGCACGCACATTGGCGTATTTATTAGCAGTAATAGCAACGCCATTCGCACTCCCACAAATTAAAATGCCCAATACGTTGGGGTCCTTGCTTACGCGTTGTGCCACTTGGTGTGCATAATCAGGATAATCACAAGAAACGTTTGTTTTTGTCCCCATGTCTTCAACTACCTGTTGTTTCGTTACTAAATAGTCTATCAACTTTGATTTGTATTCAAAGCCTGCATGGTCAGAACCAATTACAATTTTCATGGTATTTAGTTTTGAGAGCGAGAAGAATATTTTTTATCTAAATAAATTAGATAAGCAGCAATGCCTAAAAAAATAATCAAGGCACAAACTACAACAACATAAATTTTTCCACTGCTATAGAATAGGCTATTATTTTGTGGCATTTGGTTCATTTGTAAAAAGAATGTTTTCATACGATTTATTTTTAAGAGAGAATTTGTTGTTTAAAAACTTTGAGTGTATTATACATCAATGCTGCAATGGTCATTGGTCCTACACCACCAGGCACAGGGGTAATGTATGAACAGTGAGGGGCAACAGCATGAAAAGCAACATCACCGACTAATTTTTTTCCTCGCGGGTTGTCAAATGGAATTTCGTTAATGCCAACATCAACAACAACAGCACCTTGTTTAATCATGCTTGCATCAATAAATTCAGGTTTGCCGATAGCCGCAATCAATATGTCGGCTTGCTTACAAATTTCTGCCAAGCCTTTTGTATGTGAATGACAAAGCGTTACTGTGCCATTTCCATATTTGTTTTGATTACTCAACAAGATACTCAGCGGTCTTCCTACAATTTGACTACGCCCAACAATTACACAATGTTGTCCTTTTGCAAACACGTTGTAATGTTCTAACAACAACAATACACCGAGTGGCGTTGCGGGAACAATGGCTGTGTTATCATTGTAACAAATGCGTCCCAAATTTTCATAGTGCATGCCGTCAACGTCTTTGTGTGGAGGAATGCAGGCTATCGTTTTATTTTCATCAATATGTTTTGGCAAAGGTAGTTGAACCATAATGCCATTTACATTTTTATTTTCCGCAGCCCGAACAATTTCATTTTGCAAGTCTTGTTGACTTATTGTATCATCAAAAGTACAAAGCTTTGCTTCAAATCCAATCTCTTCACAACGCTTCATTTTTGAATTGACATATAACCTACTTTCTGGTCTATTGCCAATTAAAAAAATATACAACGTCGGCTTACGCTGATGTTGATGCTCAAGCGTTGCCACTTCTTTTTGTATTTGGTTACAAATTTGTTGTGCAACAAATTTTCCGTCTAAAATTTGCATAAAAAGAAAAATAAAAAAAGAAAGCCGAATGTAATTATCTGCGTCATTTGGGTTGTGTGTGAATTTACAAATAGGCAGAATAACAAAAGAAAGGAAGATAAATTAGCCTTTTGCTTAGGTAACTATACTATTGACCACAATTTGAATTTTACACTTGATGATTTGTTTTGATTCGTCTTGTCTTTACTTCAATTTTTATTTTTTAATTTTTCTAATACAACAAACGTTCTGTTTTTCATTTTCTATTTGTTTAAAGCTATATTGTTTGTAGGTTTACAGGTATTCTTTATTCACTTCTTTTTAATTGTCGTAAAACATGATTAAGCAATCTCTTGAAATTACTCAATGTCCCAAATGCCAAGCGGATAAAAACATTCTCAAAAGCGGAGTAATTAAAGGGCAGCAGCGTTATAAATGTAAACAATGTGGATACCATTTTACGGTGGATAAAGAAGGTAAAAGTATCGAAAGCTATTATGTGATTAAAGCGTTGCAATTGTATTTAGAAGGCATTAGCACACGAGAAATTGAACGCTTACTCGGCGTGAGTCACGTGTCGGTTTTAAATTGGATTAAAAAATATAACTGTAAAGTTCCCAAAGGAAAAAACATCGCTGACAAACCCAGCTATGGCGTTTATACACGACAAGAAATTGTAACCCTTTTTCAGGACAAAGATTTTTTGAAAAATGCCGGTATGATTATCAATGAACTCGGCGACAAATACATTGTCATTAAATGGATGAAGCGGTTAAGCGGCGTGTAAAAAATACTGCAATTTTAAAACGCAATGTTTTTCAATTGAAGTCCAGTTTGTTCTGGCAATCCCAACATCAAATTCATATTCTGCAAAGCCTGTCCAGATGCACCTTTTAACAAGTTGTCAATTGCAGCATGAACAACAACGGTGTCTTCATTTTGTTCAATTTGTAATATGCATTTGTTCGTATTGATCACTTGCTTAAGGTCTAAAGCGTCGTCTGTAATAAACGTGAATGCGGCGGTTGCGTAATACTCTTCGTACATTTTTTTGATTGCTGTAAAAGGCAAAGTCGTTGGAATGATTGTCGAAATAAAAATTCCTCGACTAAAATCTCCACGCCAAGGAACAAAGTGAATCGGCATTTTTGTATTGACAGAAAAATGATCCGCAATATTTTTTTTTATTTCATTGAGGTGTTGATGTGTGAGTGTTTTATATGCCGAGATATTATTTGCTCTCCAAGAAAAATGAGACGTGCTTTGCAAGCTTTGCCCTGCACCTGTAGAACCTGTAATGCCAACAATATGTACACCAGAAATTGGTTGTGTCAATAAAGGCAAAAGGCTCAATTGAATGGCTGTTGCAAAGCAACCTGGGTTAGCAATATGCTGTGCTTGTTGAATTTGTTTTTTATTCATTTCGGGCAAGCCGTACACAAATTGCTTGTTTTGAAATTGTTGCGTAATTCTAAAATCTTGGCTTAAGTCAATGATGCGAATGTTTTGAGAAATGATATTTTGTTCTAAAAAAATCTTGCTATCACCATGACCTAAACACAAAAAGAGTACGTCAATGTTTTGGTCTAATAAATGAGTAAAAGACAAATCGGTATTGCCCAATAAGTCTTTGTGTACAGATGAAATTTTTTTGCCTGCATTGCTTTGGCTGTGTAAAAAAACAATCTCTACAAATGAGTGGTTGATTAAAAGTCGTATCAATTCTCCGCCTGTATAACCAGCACTACCAACAACGCCGACTTTAATTTTTGGGTTCATGATGAATGTATTTTATTGCTGAATCAACTATTCTAATTGCGGACTTTTATTTTTTTTACGGCTGTTGCAAACGCACCAAAATAGCCAATGGCATTGCCTTGTATATTGGTTGGAGAATTGCTTGGTGTAACTTGATTATTACGTTGTCCGCCGCCCACAAGAACATAAAAATAATCGTACAGCTCTTGGTCTAAACACATTAAAAAAACTTCTACACTGTCTTGAGCATATATTTTTTGTCTACCAAATAAAGGTTGCATACTGGCATTGGTAATTTGTGGCAGGCTTCTTCTTACATAAACAGAGGAGTCATAGATCCCATTTATTTTTTGTTTAAGCAAAAATAAACTTTGAGTCGTCGATGTCGTATTGATATTGGGACCAGTTACATACGTTGTATCTTTATCTTCTTTTTTGTCTCTAAATGGGCTGGCAAAAAAAGCAACATTTTTAATAGCAACAGGGTCTAACATTTTGCTTGTAGCACGAAGCGTTTCGTTATTAACATTGATTGTAAGGGTATAAATTCGTCCTGCAACGCCTATACATATTGGGTTTTGATACAATCCTAAGGTGTCTCGATTTTCTGTTAAGGTCATTGTATTGCCTTGGTCGTCAGCAATAGTAACAACAGCATTTGACACGGGTGGAAAAGTGTTAGGGTCTGAAAAAGGTATTGTTTTGCCTAATTTTACAAAGGTGTATGCAGAGCTGAGATTACTCAATTCACCCTGAACAACATATTTACTTGTTGCGTTATTCAAGTCAATAGAAATGATTTTTGTGCAAGAAAAATTGACACAAAGGACAAATAAAAGAAAGATGTATCTATTGTTCATGTGGATTAAAATTTAAAGTTGTAAGTAATACTGGGAACATAACGAAATAATGATGTTTGCTCTGCAACAGTGCGTGTAGGGTCTTTCGGGTCTGTAACAAAATTGATGGTATAGGCATTTTCTCTGGCATATACATTGTAAACACCAAAGTTGAGGGAGTGTTCAAAGCGTTTGCCTTTTTCAAATTCATACGTTGCACTAAAATCTAAACGATGATAGTTGGGCATGCGGTATCCGTTACGTTCGGTATAATAAAAAAATGTTCGTGATCCAATTTGATATTTGCCACTAGGAAAAGTAACCGCATTGCCAGTATAAAAAACAAATACAGACGATATTGACCATTTTTTTGAAATTTGATACATGGCAACAACCGACAAATCGTGTGTTCTGTCTTGCTTTACAGGATACCAATTATTGTTGTTTACGCCTTCTATCAATCGCTCTGTACGTGAAAGAGTATAACCAATCCAGCCTGTAAATTTGCCCGTTTTCTTCTTCAAGAAAAATTCTATTCCATAGGCTCTGCCTTTTCCAAATAGCAATTCACTTTCTACATCTGGTGCATTATTCAGGTCTGCACCGTCTTTGTAATCAACTTCATTTGCCATCCATTTGTAATACGTTTCAATACTCATTTCATAAGCATTGTCATTAAAATTTTGAAACCAACCTGCACTAATTTGGTCCGCAATTCCAGGTCGAATATTATACGTATTGCCCGTCCATTGGTCCGTTGGATTTGTCGAAGTTGAATTACTGAGTAAATGCAAACTTTGTGTGTTGCGACTATAAGCGGCTTTGATACTCATGGCTTCATTTAAAATAAATGTAGTTGCAATACGAGGCTCTACATTGACATAGGTTTTTCCAAACGCATTATTGCTCAGAGAAATCGTATCAGTGCTTTTTCCTTTGTCATAGGTCTGATAAGTGCCTGTGCCTAATATCGTATAAGTAGAAAGACGTACGCCATAATCAACTACAAATTGGTCATGTAATTTTGCCGTATTGCTGATGTAAAAAGCGTTGTCCCAAGCATAACGTTCTTGCTTTGCAGGGCTAACAACGGTAGAAGTTGTCGTAGTTAAACGCTTTGGCGTAATGGTATGATAAATAGAATTAAACCCGAATCGCAAGGTGAATTTAGAGTTGAGCGTGTATTGAAAATCTTGTTTCAAACTCCAATCTCTAATCAGAGAACTGATACTAAAATCAATCGTGTCATTCGGTTTAATCCTTAAGTCGTAATTGTATTTTGTATAAATTAATGACGTATTAGAAAACAATCTTTTATTGATGATTCTATTCCAACGCAGCGTGCCTGTAACGTTTCCCCAATCAATGCCTACTGTAGAACCAAAACCAAGCACGTCTCTGCCCAAATATCCAGACAAGAAAATTCGATTTTTGTCATTGATGCGATAATTGGCTTTTGCATTTAAGTCATAAAAATAAAGTGTGTTATTGCTAACCGTAGGGTCGCTACTGAGTGCCAAAAATAAGTCGGCATACGTTCTACGTCCTGTAATCATAAAAGATGATTTGTCTTTTTGTATTGGTCCTTCCACCATAAGCCTGCTACTAATCAAACCAATGCCGCCACTCACTTTGTAATTTTTATCATTGCCTTCATTCATTTTAATATCTAATACAGACGCTAATCTTCCCCCATATTGTGCGGGCGTATTTCCTTTAATCAACAAGGCATCTTTAATGGCATCACTATTAAACGTACTGAAAAAGCCCAACAGATGAGAGGCATTATAGACGTTTGCCTCATCTAATAAAATCAAATTTTGGTCGGCACTTCCTCCACGAACATAAAAACCGGAGTTGCCTTCGCCTGCAGATTTTACACCCGGCAATAATTGAATTGTTTTTAAAATGTCTTTTTCGCCAAACAATACTGGCAACTTTGCAATTTCTGCAATGTCTATTTTTTGAACCCCCATTTCAGCTTGCGTAACATTCAAATTTGCTTTTTTAGAACTCACAACAACGGTCTCTAATTCTTGTCCTTCGCTTGCCTTTTGCAATTGAAAATTGATTTGTTCATCTTTTGTAGCGTTGATTGTTTGGGTCATTTCTTCAAAGCCACTATATTTTATTTTTACGGTGTAAGTGCCGGGCGGTATGGTTAAAGAATAAAAACCATATTCGTTTGAAGTGGCTAAGGCTTGTGGCAATTCTACAATTTTAATCACTGCACCCAAAAGTTCTTCTCCAGAATTTTTGTTTTGCACAGAGCCATTCAACGTAATTTTTTCTTGTGCTTGAAGTGTTTGCACAAGCAACAAAAAAAGAACAACAAGAGAATAGAATTTTTTCATAAAAAAATTGGTTAACATAGAAAGGGCGTAAGGATAAAAATAAAACGAATACGTGAGGCAGAAATAGAGCTCACTCAAAATGTCATTTTGCGTTTCTGGTATTATCATAATTGCATTACACACTAACCCAAATTCTAAAAAACATCTTCACTCAACTCAATAAAAAACTAATGCATTTTGCAATGGTTTCCATTCCACAAATTTTAAAAATGTAAGCGTATTTTTCTAATAAATCATACACAAACGAAGCGTTTTTAAAATAAAAATTAAATTCGTTTTGTTTTTTTGTTTTTAGTCAAAAAAGTATGGATTTCGAGTTTCGTTTTCAGCATTTATCAAAACAAGATTTGCGTAAGCGACGTTTTTTATTTCAATTATTGGGTTACCGCAAAACCGTTCGCGTTCTTTCTACACTCAGCGTATGGGCAATTCGATTTCATTTTCCTATTGTAAAATGGCTGATTAAAAAATATTTATTCAATGTGTTTGTGGGCGGAGAAACCCTCGAAGAAAGTGAGCCTACTGTGCAAAAATTAAAAGACTACCACATTGAAAGCATTTTAGATTATGGTTCTGAAGGCACGACAAAAGAAATTACTTTTCAACGTAACCACAACCAACTTTTAAGAACCATTTTATTTGCCCGTGACAAATACATTCGTTTTGTAGCAATTAAAATTACGGCTATTGCCGACACAACTTTATTAGAACACGTTGCCCAAAAGAAAACTTTAACCCCAACGGAAGAGGCTGCTTATCACAAAGTCGTTACACGTTTACACACAATGGGAAAAATTGCATCTGACAACAAAATCAAAATTTTAATTGACGGCGAAGAAAGTTGGATTCAAGGAGCTATCGATAAATTGTGTTTTAGAATGATGAAAATTTACAATCATACGGAAGTTGTTTTTTACAATACCATTCAATTATATCGACACGATCGCTTGAATTTTTTAATACAGGAAACAAAAAGAGCAAAACAAGAAAACGTGTTGTATGGCGTTAAATTAGTACGTGGAGCATACGTAGAAA
This sequence comes from Chitinophagales bacterium, assembly GCA_031539345.1. Classification (GTDB taxonomy): domain Bacteria; phylum Bacteroidota; class Bacteroidia; order Chitinophagales; family Chitinophagaceae; genus JAVKMO01. Next base: position 22,847 of record JAVKMO010000028.1, read on the forward strand.
AAGAAAATAAACGTGCCCAAAAACAGGGCTATCTATCACCCATACATACTTCTAAACAAGCCACTGACATTGATTTTGACAAAGGCATTTTGCACTGCATACAACATATTGACCGCATGGAAATAGTTGTTGGCACACACAATGAATACAGTATCATTTATTGTAAAACCTTAATGCGTAAACACAACATTAGTGCTAACGACAAGCGGATTTATTTTTCTCAATTATTGGGTATGGCAGACCCTATTTCTTTTGGACTTGCGGCAGAAAACTATTGCGTATCCAAATATTTACCTTATGGTCCAATGCGAGAATTATTGCCTTATTTAAACCGCCGCATCGAAGAAAATTCATCTTTACACAAACAAGTTGAAGATGAACTTACGCTTATTGAACAATCTTTACAACAACGATAGTTTTCAAATTAATCTGCATGAATTCGTTAAAAAATTTTAATCCCAATAATGTCGGTCAAACGGAGAATACAGTTTTTGGATTACCTTTTCAAGAAGCCGACGCAGAATTAATTATTCTTCCTGTTCCTTGGGAAGCGACTGTGAGCTATGGAAAAGGAACCTCTAAAGCACTCGCACAAGTTGATGAAGCCAGTCGGCAAGTGGATTTGTTAGACATTGAATATGGCGACGCATGGCAAAAAGGCATTTTTATGCGTCCTATTGCAGAAAAAATATACAAACAAAGTGTTGCACAAGCAACATTGGCAAGCAAACAAATCAAAGCTTTAGAAAAAGGCATCAATGTATTCAAACACAAAGTTCTCAAAGAATCATTAAAAAAGATAAATGATTCGTGTAAGAAAATGAATGATTGGGTGTATCAAGAAAGCTCTTCTATTTTATCTCAAAATAAAAAGATGATTTTGCTTGGCGGCGACCATTCTACGCCGTATGGATACTATCAAGCACTCGCAGAACGCCATAATAATTTTGGCATTTTACACTTAGATGCACATTGTGACTTACGCAATGCCTACGAAAATTTTACGTATTCTCATGCCTCGGTGATGTTTAATGCTTTAGAACATTTACCCCAAATCAAAAAACTCATTCAGGTTGGCATTAGGGATTATTGCCACGAAGAGGCTGCCTATATTGCAGAAAATAGCGATCGCATTAGTGTGTATTTTGACAAAGACATTCAATACGAAAAAATAAAAGGCAAACTATGGATGGAAATGGCACAACATATTGTGCATCAATTGCCGCACAAAGTGCATTTAAGTTTTGATATTGATGCCTTAGATCCAAAATTTTGTCCCGATACAGGAACGCCTGTACCCGGAGGGTTAGATATTTATGAAGTGTATTTATTATTACAACAATTAAAAATTGCGAAAAAAGAAATTATCGGTATTGATTTTGTTGAAATTGGGTATAACAAAAACAGTACTTGGAACGCCAACGTCGCTTCTCGCATATTATATAAATTAGCGTCTTTCTATCTTTCGATTTAATTTTCATTTTATATTTCTCAGCCTTAATTTTATCCCACACATGAACGGAAACAACAATCCATCTTTACGCTTTAACAACACGAATAACAAAACCAAAATTCTTGCTACGCTTGGTCCTGCGTCTAATACGTATGATAAAATTTTATCTATGGTGAATGCAGGAGCAAATATTTTTCGACTGAATTTTTCTCATGGCAACCATGAAACAAAAAAAAATCTCATCGGGTTTATTCGTCAAATTAACAAAGACAAACAATTAAACCTTTCCATTCTTGGCGACTTACAAGGACCAAAATTAAGAGTAGGGAAAATTAAAGACGATGAATTGATGCTTAATGTAGGAGACATGGTTCATTTTTCTAACCAAGAAGTTGAAGGCACTTTATCAATGATTACCGTGTCGTATCCAAATTTAAGTTCAGATATTAAAGTAGGAAATAAAATTTTAATTGATGATGGAAAAATTGAAGTGAGTGTTATTGAAGTAACCAAAAATGGCGTCATTAAAACGATTGTTTTACAAGGCGGCATCATTAAATCAAACAAAGGCTTTAACCTTCCTGATACAAAAATTTCTTTACCTGCACTCACAGAAAAAGACTTAGAAGATTTAGAATTTATTATCGAACAAAAATTGGACTGGGTGGCTTTATCATTTGTAAAAAATGTAAAAGATATCAATCTTCTCAAATTTTTCTTGCAGCAAAAAGAATCAAAAACAAAAGTGATTGCCAAAATAGAAATGCCCGAAGCTTTAGATCATATCAATGAAATTATCAACGAGTCAGACGGTATTATGATTGCACGTGGTGATTTAGGCGTTGAATTGCCTGTAGAAAAAGTGCCATTGGTACAAAAATCAATTATCCGTAAATGTATCCATAGAGCAAAGCCCGTTATTGTGGCAACACAAATGATGGAAAGCATGATAGAATTGAGCAAACCCAACCGAAGCGAAATTACAGACGTTGCAAACGCTGTTGTTGAAGGGGCAGACGCAGTGATGCTAAGTGCAGAAACCGCAGCCGGCAAACATCCCGAACTCGTCATTGCCACAATGAAAAAAATTATCTTAGAAGTAGAAAATAACATTTTTGAATACAACCGCGCAGACGATTTAACCCCACAAAAACATTCGCCTTCTTTTTTAAGCGACGCATTATGTTACAACGCTTGTAAAATTGCCGTTGATGTGGACGCAAAAGCCCTCATTGGCATGACACAGACAGGCTTTACGGGGTTTACGCTCAGTAGCTTTAGACCGTCGGCACCACTTTATGTTTTTGCAACAAACCAACTTTTGGTAACGCAACTCAACCTGAGCTGGGGTGTAACAGCATTTTATTTTCCAGAAGGAGACAACGTCGATGAAATTTTTAACAAACAAATTGAGATGTTAAAAGCTGAAGGATTATTAAATGCGAATGATGTTGTTGTTTCAACAGGGTCTTTGCCTGTTGATAAAAAACTACCTACCAACATGGTCAAAATTTCGATTGTACCCTAACACATAAACTTGTCTTGTATGAAAAAGAACGTCATCATTTTTGGAGGCACTGGTTTTGTCGGATATTATTTAGCCCGGTATTTATCAGAAAAAAACTATCAAGTTATTATTATCACACGCAAACAATGGTTGCACAACAAAGTTGAAGACGTTAAAAATATTCAGTATAAATATTGGGATATTGACCAAGGAAAAATTGATGCAGACATTATTCAACAAGCAGACTACATTGTCAATTTAGTTGGCGAAAACGTTGCCAAAGGGCGATGGACAAAAAAAACAAAAGATAAAATTGTTGAAAGCCGTGTACGAAGTGCACAATTGATTTTGCAATTTTTATCTCATCATACACACAAATTACAATGCGTCATTAACGCTTCTGCCATTGGTTGGTATGGCGAAAGCGAAACAACAACATTTACCGAAGACGCACCTCCAGCAAAAAACTTTTTAGGACAAACTTGCCAACAATGGGAAGAAAGCATCAGTCCAATTAAAAATTTAGGCATCCGTTTGGTCATTTTTAGAATGGGAATTGTATTGAGTTCTCGTGGTGGATTTTTAGGAGAATTTCAACGCTTATTACATTGGGGCATTGCTCCTGTTTTTGGAAAAGGTACGCAAATGGTCAGCTGGATACATATTGACGATTACGTGCAAATGATTGTCCATGCTTTTGAAAACGACAGCGTAAACGGCGTTTACAACGCAGTTGCACCGAACCCCGTATCACAACGTTACATTATTACAACAATGCAAAAAGTGCATTATTTCAGAACGATAAAAATCTTTTTACCAAAATGGTTAGTGAAATTTTTATTGGGAGAAATGAGCCAAGAGGTTTTAAAAAGCTGTAAAGCAAGTGCAAAAAAAATTGAAAAAACGGGCTATACATTTAAATTTAAAATTATAGAACAAGCCCTTAAAAATTTGCTTCGCAAGGGATAAAACAATTTCTACACAAAAAATTATGCATGACAAACAAAACACTACTCATTTTAGCCGCAGGCATGGGGTCTCGATATGGAGGCAACAAACAAATTGATGCCTTTGGCCCTCATCAAGAAATGCTCATGGATTATTCTATTTATGATGCCATACAAGCGGGTTTTAATAAAATTGTATTTATTATTCGTGAAGATTTTACCACCTCATTCAAAAAAGAAATTGAGGCACGCTGGAAAGGAAAAGCAGAATTTTGTTACATGTATCAGTCCTTAGACAAATTTTTTGACGATAAAAAATATACCACAACAAGAACAAAACCTTGGGGTACATCACACGCCATTTTGTGTGCAAAAGATGCCATTCAAGAACCTTTTTTAATGATCAATGCAGACGATTTTTATGGTCGAACAAGTTTTGTTACTGCAGGTGAATTTTTAACAACTCACTGTACGCCCTCGCAATATGGCTTGGTGGCGTATCAACTCAACCAAACGGTTTCTGAACACGGTTCTGTTTCTCGTGGCGTATGCGAAGTAAAAAACGATTTGTTAGTCAATATTGAAGAGCATACAAAAATTTATTGGAAAGAAAAAAACATTGCTTCTGACTACAACAATACAACCATAGATTTAGATCCAAAATCTAAAGTGTCCATGAATTTCTTCTGTTTTCATCACACTATTTTTACTCACTTAGAAAAAGAATTTGCTTCCTTTTTAGAAAAAAATCACGCTGAATTAAAAACCGAATTTCTCATTTCTGCTTTTTGCGATGATTGCATCAAACGTTTTGGCATTCAACTCAAAGTAGAAAACACAAACGAAAAATGGTTTGGCGTAACATACCCTGAAGATGCTGAAATTGTACGTGAGGAGATTAGAAAACTGATTGCTTCAAAGCATTATCCATCTCAATTGTAACACAAACCAAACGGACCTTTTTTTCATACCCATGAACCCACTCCAACCGTCTTTTTTTATTTGTATTAAAGCCAACTATTCGGTATGAAAAAAAACATTGCTCTTGTTACAGGAGGTTATTCTTCAGAATGTCAAATTTCTTATCTATCCGCAGACAGCGTTTGGAAAAGTTTAGATCACAGCAAATTCAATTTTTATTTCATTGACATTAACCCAAAAGAATGGGTGTGTAAAATCGAGAATAAAAAATATCCCATTGATAAAAATGATTTTTCTATATGCATCAAAAATGAAACCATTCAGTTTGATTTGTGTTATATGATGTTGCATGGAACGCCCGGAGAAGATGGCAAATTACAAGGCTATTTTGATAGCATTCGCCAACCTTATTTGTCTTGCAATGCAGCCGTTTCTGCACTCACGTTTAACAAATTTTATACCACAACAATTTTACAATCGCTGGGCATTAAAGTTGCCAAATCAACGATGCTATTTAAACAGCAAACGTACGATGTAAAAAAATTAGCCCGATTGCTCCAATTTCCTGTTTTCGTCAAACCCAATAATGGCGGATCAAGCATTGGCATTTCTAAAGTTACAAAACAAGACTTACTACAAAAAGCAATTACAAAAGCCTTTGCAGAAGACGACCAAGTGTTGCTTGAAGAACAAATTGTGGGCAGAGAATTTACCGTGGGCATTTGCAAACTCAAAAATCAAATTGTCATTTTACCCATTACAGAAATTAAAACACAAAATGATTTTTTTGACTTTGAAGCAAAATATCAAGGCAAAGCAATAGAAATTACACCAGCAAAAATCACTGCTGACATCAAGAAAAAAATAGAAACTGTAGCCAAAGATATTTATACCAAACTCAATTGCAATGGCGTTATTCGCGTTGATATTATTTACAACGAGAAAGACAAAGAAGCCTATGTCTTAGAAATCAATACGGTGCCAGGACAAACAAAAACAAGCTTTATTCCACAACAAGTTTTGGCAATGAATATGCCGTTGAAAAAATTTTATACTTTATTGTTAGAAGAATGTTTAAAGGCAAAATAATTTTACTTCTCATACGCTATTTATGAAACACTTTGACGTTCCTCTTCAGTATAAAGACTCTATTGTAAAACACGTTAAAAATTTTCGACTCCAAGCAGACAAACTCAAAAAAAATCTAACGCCAAGTTTATTGCAAGCCGGTGATTTGCAATTTTACCTGCCTCGCAATTTTGGGTTTTGTTATGGCGTTGAAAATGCCATTAGTCTTACAAACAATATCATTGACAACAACACAGAAAACAAAAGAATTTTTTTGTTAAGTGAACTCATTCACAACCCCATTATCAATCAACATTTAATCGAAAAAGGCGTACAATTTTTAATGCACAATGACGGCAGAAATATTATTCCCTTCGACACTTTGCGTTCAGATGACATTGTCATTATTCCTGCGTTTGGCACAACAATTGAAATAGAAAATCAACTCAAACAAATTGGCATTGACATTCAACGGTATTATTCTACCTGCCCTTTTGTAGAAAAAGTATGGAAAAAAGGCAAAGAACTTTTAGACGACAATTATACCATCATCATTCACGGAAAACCCGAACACGAAGAAACAAAAGCCACTTTTTCTCATGTTACACAAAGCAAGAATGCGTGTGTCATTATTCGTGATCAAACCGAAGCCAATTTGTTGGCACAATACATACGCAAAGAAAAAAATACAGCAACATTTTTAACCGATTTTGCAGGTAAGCACACACCAAATTTTAATCCAGAAAAAGATTTACAACGCATTGGCGTAATCAACCAAACAACAATGCTAGCGACAGAAACTCAAGCGATTGCAAACTTTTTAAAACAAAGCCTCATTGATTTTTATCAACTGACAGACGACAAAGTGCAGAACCATTTTGCAGACACGAGAGACACACTTTGTTATGCCACAAACGAAAATCAAAAAGCGGTCGAATACATGGTCAAAAACCAACCCTTAGACCTTGTAATTGTTATTGGCGGGCACAACAGTTCAAACACGTGCAATCTGTATAAAATTGCACATCAACACGCTTCAGCAATTTTCATTACAAATGAAAAAGATTTGACCGACAAACACACTGCACAACATTTTAATGTGTATGAAAAAAAAATCGAAACACGCACGCACGAGTATTTTAATTCCCTCAAACGCCGCATTGGCATTGTCATTGGGGCATCATGCCCAGATTCTGAAATCGATTTTGTTATTAAAAAAATTCTTCGTTTTTATTACAATAATGAAGAAGCAGAACAACAGTTTAACACTTTAGCAAAAGCTTTTATTCCATCTTCTTCACACAATTAATTATTTCACAGTTCAAATTTTTATTATGAATTTTTTATTCTTCTTATCTTTTCTTTTTTTACAAACTGCACCAAAATCTACCCCAGAGGAAGTGAGCATAGAATATAAAGCACAGTTAAAAGAACTATTTATTGCAACCAATTTGGCAAATAGTTTTCAGGCATCTGTATTGGAAACAATCAGTATTTACAAAAAACAATATCCAAAAGTGCCCGCTTCATTTTGGGAAAGTTTGCAAAAAGATTTAACTGCAAAATCATTAGATGATTTGACCAATTTATTTGCTCCTGTTTATATTCAACATTTAACTGCTCAAGACCTTCAACAAGTGCTTGGATTTTATCATTCGCCAGCAGGAAAAAAATATGCCAATAGCACACCCAAAATAATGAAAGAAACAATTTTAATAGGGCAAAATTGGGCAATGGAATTACAAAATCTTGTACTCAAAAAATTGATTGACAAAGGTCATGTAAAAGATGATTTTAAATGAGCCTAAAAATTAAAAAATGAACCACCAACAAAAAATAACAACCGACATAAAAGTACCCAACAAGAATTTGGAAAATTTGAGGCAACATTTTTCGCATTGCTTTGACAAAGACGGAAACTTTCAACTGGAAAAATTTAAAGCCAACCTGACTGAAAAAGAAATCAATTTTTCTACTGAAAGTTATGGTTTAGAGTGGCTTGGAAAATCGTATGCAAGACTTTTGGCAAGCGACCCAGCAACAACTTTGCTCAAAGCAGACGAAACACACAACAGCAAACCAGAAAACGCTAACGCTGAAAACTTACTGATTAAAGGCGACAACCTTGAAGTATTAAAACACCTTGCCAATGCCTACTATGAGCAAGTAAAAATGATTTACATCGACCCGCCTTACAACACAGGTAGTGATGGCTTTGTATATAACGATGATAGAAAATTTACAACAAAAGAACTCCAAAACCTCATTGGCGTAGATGAAGAAAAAGCCAAAAGAATTTTATCTTTTACGCAAAGTAAAAGCAATAGCCATTCAGCTTGGCTTACTTTTCTTTACCCACGTTTATACATTGCAAAACAATTGTTGAAAGATGATGGCGTAATTTTTGTTTCTATTGATGATAACGAAGTGGCACAACTACGTTTGTTGATGGATGAAATTTTTGGAGAGGAAAATTTTGTGGCAGAGTTGCCTACTGTAATGAATTTAAAAGGTAACAATGACGAATTTGCTTTTGCGGGAACACACGAATACACAATAGTATATTCAAAAAATAAAAATAATTCAGTATTTAAAGAGTTTAATGTAAATGATGATGAATTAGATGATTGGCAAGAGGATGAAATAGGGTTTTTTAAGCATGGTGCAAATTTAAAAGCAACTGGCGGAAATGCACCACGAGAAAAAAGACCAAATTTATTTTACCCAATATTTTTAGACTCAAATAACAATGTGTATGTAACTGATGATGACAATATTCCTAAAAAATATGTGGGAGAAATAAAAACACTTTTACCAATAACCAATGAGCAAGAAATGTCGTGGAGATGGAGCAAAGAAAAAGTAAAAAATGAAATAAATAATATAATTGTATCAAGGAATGGCAGTATAGGTATTTATAAAAAACAAAGACCTTCATTGGGTGATTTACCATCCAAAAAGCCAAAATCATTGTTTTATAAACCAGAATATAGTAGTGGTAACGGTACGGCTCAATTAAAAGAGTTGTTAGGTGATAAATTTTTTAGCAGTCCAAAACCATTAAATTTAATTAAAGATTTTTTAGAAATATCCACAAATACAAACGACCTCATCCTCGACTTTTTTGCAGGTTCAGGCACCACAGGCGATGCCGTAATGCAACTCAATGCTGAAGGTGGCGGCAATAGAAAATTTATTTTAGTGCAATTGCCCGAAGCAATAGATCCAAAGAAAAATAAAACGGCTTATGATTTTGTAAAAGATGAATTGAAAGCAGAGCCTACTATTTTTGAAATCACCAAAGAGCGTTTATTAAGAGCCGCTATAAAAATTAAAAAAGAAAAAAAAGAGGACAAGGGCAACTTAGGTTTTAAGATTTTTGAAACCCTGCCTATTTGGGAAGATTACGATTTTGAAGCCGATGAGTTGAACACGCAAACAATTTTGTTTGATGAAAGCAAATTGATCGCAGAAGACATTAAAGCATTGCTCATTACGTGGAAAACTTATGACGGCATTGCATTGACGCAAGATTTGGAAACAATTGATTTAGGCGGTTATACTGCCTTTTATGGCAACCAAAAATTGTATCTGATGAACAAAGGTTTTACAACAGAAAACCTTAAAAATCTTTTAGAAAAAATTGATGCTGACAAAAAATTTAGTCCTTCATCAATGATTGCTTTTGGCTATCATTTTGATAGTGCCAGATTGATTGAAATTTCAGAAAATATAAAATCATATACCAACAAGAAAAAAATTGACATTGATTTTATAACGAGATATTAGTATGGAAACTCAAAATGAATTAGCAATTTTTCAGGCAGAAAACGGTGCGATAGAATTGCGAACTGATGTAAAAAATGCAACAGTTTGGGTTACACAAAAACAAATTGCAGAAATTTTTGGAATTGACCGTTCTGTGGTTACTAAGCATATCAACAAGATTATCGTCAACAAAGAAATTGATGAAAAAAGCAATGTGCATTTTTTGCACATTGCCAATTCAGATAAGAGAGTGAAATTTTACACATTAGATGTAGTATTAACTGTTGGCTATCGAACAAATTCGGCTAAGGCCATTGATTTTCGTGTTTGGGCAATAAAAATTCTTAAACAACACATCACCGAAGGTTACACCATAAATGCTCAAACAATAGAAAGAAATAAAATTCATTTTTTAAAAATATAAAATAAATACTATGCTAAAAGATGGAATTATAATATATCAATCTGATGGTAATTCAAATCAAATAGAAGTAATATTAAGAAAAGAGTCTATTTGGTTATCTCAAGAGCAAATTTCTAATCTATTTGGCACTAAAAGACCTGCAATTACCAAACATTTGAAGAATATCTTCTTGTCTAATGAACTTAAAGAAATTGAGGTATGTTCCATTTTGGAACACACCACTAAACACGGATCAATAGAAGGAAAAAGTCAAAAATCTAAAACAAAAATATATAATTTAGATGCAATATTGTCAGTGGGTTACAGAGTTAATTCTAAACAAGCAACTTTATTTAGAATGTGGGCTACCCAACGCCTGAAAGATTATTTGGTTCAAGGCTATGCTATCAACCAAAAACGAATAGAAGAAAACAAAACCCATTTTTTAACAGCTTTAAAAGATTTAAAACTACTTACCACAAACAATAGCCTTATAGAAGTCAAAGATGTTTTATCCTTGATTGAATCATTTTCAGGCACTTTTTTTTCGTTAGATAGTTACGACAAAAATCAATTTCCGAACAAAGGCACGATAGCCGAAATACAAACGACTGCGAAAGAATTATATCAAGATATACAACAACTAAAAGCTCAACTGATTAAAAAAAGCGAAGCGACCGAACTATTTGCTCAAGAAAAAACAAAAGGGAATTTGGAGAGTATTTTTGGTAATGTGTTTCAAAGTGTTTTTGGAGAAGATGCTTACCCAAGTGTTGAACAAAAAGCCGCCCATTTATTGTATTTTATTATCAAAAACCACCCTTTCAATGATGGTAATAAACGAAGCGGTGCCTTTGCTTTTATTTGGCTTTTGCAAAAGGCAGTTTATCCTTTCAGAAATAAAATATATCCAGAAACACTTACTACACTTACCATTTTAATTGCCGAATCAAACCCAACAGATAAAGAAAAAATGATAGGCATTGTACTCCTACTCCTAAACTCAAATCAATCATGAAGAGCTTTAATTTTGAGAAAAATTTAGCACATCAGGAAAATGCTGTTAAAAGTACACTCGCGGTGTTTGATGGTTTACAAGTGCATGCAATGCCACAAATTGATAGCAACTTGATTAACCCTGTGTATAATAATATCGTTAAAGGAGGCAATGTATTGATGAACGATATAAAACCTTTCGGCAAATACTATAATAACATTTATGCTCGACAACAAGAGAATAGTATAAGTAATAAGCCAAACAACAAAAGCAACATCATTGACATTATGATGGAAACGGGAACAGGAAAAACATACACTTATACCAAAACAATTTTTGAGCTGAATAAAAATTACGGCATCTTTAAATTTATTGTTGTTATTCCTACGCTATCGATTAAAGCAGGAACAATTGACTTTTTGAAATCGAACAGCAGTAGAGAACACTTCAAGGAGCAATACGGAAAGACGTTTCATTTGCATATTGTAGAAAGTCTAAAGAATGGCAAAAACAAAAAATCATTCATTCCGCCAGCCGTAATCAGTTTTGTAAATGCAGGTAATTTTGAAAAAAATAGTATTCAAATAATGATTATCAATGCAGGCATGATCAATTCAGAAACCATGCAGAAAAGTTTTGATAAGGGATTGTTTGACAAATACACTATTCCCTTTGATGCGATTGGAGCAATAAAACCTATGATGATAATTGACGAGCCACACAAGTTTGGCACAAGCACTAAAACTTGGGAGAACATTCAAAAAATGAAACCGCAGTTTATTTTACGATATGGTGCAACTTTCCCTGATAAAGAATTAAAACAAAAAAATCCATTAACCAACAAAATTGAAACGACTTATACAAAAGATTATCAAAATCTAATTTATACCCTTACTGCTGTAAATGCTTTTAATAATAATTTGGTAAAAGGAATCATCGGTCACATCACAGAATTTGAAAGTGGAAAAAATGCAGTAGTTAAGTTGATCGATTCTGATGGAACAGAAGCCACTTTTCAGTTAAATGATGAAAAACCTGTAACACTTACCAAAAAGGAAAGTCTGAAAAAAATACATTCCGAAATGTCAGATTTGGGAATTGAAAATTTAAATAAAAGTACTGTTGTTTTAACCAATGGTTTAGAAATGAAAAAGGGTGATAAAATCAATCCTTATTCGTATGCTGAAAAGTTGCAAGAAACAATGATTCAAAAAGCAATCAAACATCATTTTGAAATTGAAAAATCATTGCTAACAAGAGAGGTTAAGATAAAACCGCTTACACTTTTCTTTATTGACAACATTGAAGAATACAGAAATGCAAATGGGTATATCCGCAAAACAGTTGAACAATATATTGAACTAGAAATAAAGGAACTGCTGAAAACGGAAAAAGACACTTTCTACAAAGCATACCTTGAAAAAACATTGCTTAACCTTTCTATTACACACGCTGGTTATTTCTCAAAAGACAACACCGAGAAGGACGAAGCCATTGAAAAAGAAATCAACGAAATTTTGCATGACAAACAGGCAATTCTAGATTTAGAAAACCCAAGACGGTTTGTTTTTTCAAAATGGACTTTGCGTGAAGGTTGGGACAACCCAAATGTTTTTCAGATTTGTAAACTTAGAAGTAGTGGAAGTGAAATTTCAAAACTGCAAGAAGTTGGGCGTGGATTGCGTTTGCCCGTTAATGAATATGGTAATCGCGTAAAAGACGAACAATTTTATCTCAACTATTTTGTTGATTTTACCGAGAGTGATTTTATTGACAAACTTGTAAATGAAATCAATCAGAAGTCTGGTGCAGTTTCAATTGACGAAACGCCAACTTCTCTTACTGACAATATGCTTAAGCAAATTGTTGAGAAATATGAATTTGCTGATGAAAATACGTTACTACACAAATTGATTATAGAGGATAAAGTAATTGACTTTTCAAGAAAATTTTTACAAGGAGGATTTGATTTTATTAAAACAAACTTCTCACAAATTTTTGAAGGCGTAAATTCAAATAAAGTTCGCAAAGCAACAGACCCCAAAAAGAAAATTGTTGTTAGAACAGAGAAATATCAAGAGTTGAAAGACCTTTGGGAAAAACTGAATGAAAAAGTAATTCTTGAATACAAGTTTGCCAATGAAGCAAATTTCAAAACGCTGTTTACAGACTTTTTAAAAGCACAAAAAGGAAATTTTATAGTTGATGGAGTCAATGAAAAAATTGCTAAAGTTGAAATCAAAGACAACAAAGCAAGTGTAAGTGAACCAGAATCAGTTTATGGAAGAAGGGCAGCTATCATTTCGACGATGAAATACAGCGACTTTCTGAAAGAACTTGCAAAGATGTTAAACATCAACATTAAAACACTTCACCAGTCAATCATTGATTCTAAAACTGACATCAACACATTTCTAAACACAACAACACTTAGAATTATCAAACAATCATTTGACCATTATTTAATGGCAAATGCCATTGACAAATTTAGCCTTGAATACAAAAAGGTTTCAAACAACATTCACCCAACTAAACTCACAGACGAGGAGGGAAATGTTTTAAAAGAAATTTCTGCCTCAGATATTGGCATTTTATTTTCAGACGAAAAAGTTGATTCAAAATATTTTTTTGAAGAGTTGTATTTTGATTCCGACTTAGAGAAAACAAACATGAAAACTGATATTACAGAAGTAATTGTGTTCACAAAAATTCCAAAAAACTCAATTAAAATTCCAGTTGCAGGAGGCAAAAGTTACTCACCTGACTTTGCTTATGTTTTGAAATTCAAAGACGGAGAACAGAAACTTTATTTCATTGTTGAGGCAAAAAATGTAGTGGGTGAACAAGAATTGCGAGAAGAAGAAAAGCACAAAATAAAATATGCTGAAAAATTCTTTAACGGAAAAGTTAAAATTGAATTTAAGACACAGTTTAGCAAGAACAAAATTATTGACCTCATTAAAGAGCTCTTGCCATTGACTAACGAATAAAAGCAAACGCACAAAAAACACGTCCTTCCTTTTTTTACAAATTTATTTTCCAATACAAAGCTACCAATAACAAGGGTAAAGTGATTCATCAAACCACTCATGCAATTGGAATTAAAATATTTTTTTTAGTTTCGTTCGTATTCCTCGGGGTGCTTCAATTTTACATATTGTAAAATAGCTGAGACCAAACCCGTAGAACTTGATCAGGTTAATGCCTGCGACAGGGAAGGAAATGAAGTTTGTGCATGTGTACGACTTATTCATTTGCTGTTGTAGGTTTTTATTAAAAAATAAAATCTATTGCAATGAATAAACACAATGCTTGTTTTCTGTTTTCTCCGTTTTACAAATTGTTGATTGTAGGCGTCGGCTTCTTTATTCCTCACTTTTTGTTTGCACAAAATGATAGCACAAACCACGATTTGGCACCAATAGAAATTCGGTCCATCATCAACACGTCATCAACGCCAATGCGTTTTTCTAATTTAGACAAGAACTTTTTAACCGCCAATAATCAAACTCAAGACGTTCCGTTTGTATTGCAACAAAGCAGCTCTGTAGTTGCTTATTCTGATGCTGGCAATGGCGTTGGTTATACGGGTTTGCGTTTGCGTGGCAGCGACCTTACACGCATCAACGTTACCATCAATGGCGTTCCGTATAACGATGCAGAAGGACAAGGTGTTTATTTTGTCAATATTCCTGATATTGTGCAGTATGCTCAAAATGTTCAAATACAAAGAGGCGTTGGCTCAAGCACCAACGGAGGTAGTGCCTTTGGCGGCGGAATTCATTTTTCTACAACAAACCTTTTGAATGATACCGCATCAGTAACTTATAGTTTATCTGTGGCTTCTTGCAACACATTCAAACAAAATATTGTTTTACATTCTGGAGCATTAGGCAAGAAATTTTATATTGATTTAGCCGCCTCACGCAACACGAGTGATGGTTATATTGACAGGGCGTTTAGTACATTGTCATCGGGCTATGCGTCAATGACGTTTTTAGCCTCAACAAAAACACAATTAAAATTGAATTATTTATTTGGTCAAGAAAAAACTTATCACGCATGGAACGGGGTTATTGATACGCTATTATCAAAGCAGCGAACATTTAATTCTGCTGGTTTGTGGATTGATAGTGATGGTGCTGGTGCTGTAATCAAAGATCCGCCATACAAGAATCAAACCGATAATTATACGCAACATCATTTTCAATTCCTTTTTTCAACACGCATCAATGCAAAATTTTCTTTCAACAACACTGTATTTACAAGTTTAGGCAAAGGGTATTATGAAGAATATAAAAATGGAAAAATACCGTCGTCGAATGATGTTAGCATTGCTGTTGTAACGGATTATATAAGGCAATTGTGGTTAGACAATATTTTTTATGGCAATTTATTTTCTCTTCATTATGGGCATAAAAACACCAATATTTATGTTGGCATCAACGCTCAACGTTATGAGGGAAAACATTTTGGATATGTGCTTTGGGCTGATCAATTTACTGCATTAGCCGATACAAAAACATACGACTTGCACGCGTATAAAAATGATTTTAATGGCTTTGTAAAATATACGCAAAATGTCAATAAACATTTGTCTTTATACGCAGATATTCAGTTACGCAGTGTTGATTATCGCATGAATGGTTTTAGAAATCAACCCGACACGTATCGCCACGTCAATTATTTTTTTGTCAATCCCAAAGTGGGGCTTTCTTATCAAACAAAATATTTACAAGGTTTTGCCTCTTATAGTGTCGGTCAAAAAGAACCGAATCGAAACGACTTTGAAAATAGAAGAGACATTGCGCAGCCAGAATTTTTACACGACATTGAAATTGGAAATACATGGACGTATAAAAAAATTCAATACACAAATACGCTCTTTGGCATGTATTACAAAAACCAACTTGTTTTAGACGGTAGCATTGACGATGTCGGAAATTATTTACGCCAAAACATAAGCCAAAGCTATCGCATGGGCATAGAAAACGAATTTGTTTTTACTATTTTACCACACCTACAATTGACAGGAAATTTCACTTGGAGTAGCAATAAAATTGTGTCGTATGAAGACAAAATTTTTGACTATGACGCAAATGATTATCAACGCAAACGTTATACGCATACCAATCTTTCGTTTTCTCCGAGCCTCATTGGTGCATACCAAATTTCTTATACCCCCATCAAAAACGTCAGCTTATTTATTAAAGGAAAATACGTTGGTCAACAATACCTTGACAACACTTCAGATGACACAAAAAGTTTATCGGCATATTACGTACAAGACCTTGCGGTGCGCTTGATCTGGCAGAAAAAAAAGCAATATTTAACTATAGAAGGCGGCGTGAACAATGTATTAAACCGTTTATATGAAGCAAATGGTTATGTGTATGCGTATTATTCAGGGAGGAATTTATCTTCTCATAATTATTATTTTCCGATGATAGGCGTCAATTACTTTATTAAAACAAGTGTACATTTTTAAATCAAAAACACTATTCTTGTCGAGTGCATTGACAAATACGCTTCGTGCATTAACTTTATTTTTGACTTCTTAATTTTATTTTATGATACAAACAGGCAACGCCATTATCAGCATTTATACAGAATCAACGCCCAATCCAGAGACAATGAAATTTGTCGCTAATAAATTACTCTTTCATAGCAAGAGTTTAGACTTTCCTGACATTGCGGCGGCACAAGTTTCTCCGCTTGCAATGGAATTGTTTTTATTTCCTTTTGTAAAAGGCGTTTTTATCGCAAGCAATTTTGTAACAGTAACAAAATCTGAAGATGCAGAATGGTTAGACGTAATTCCAACAATCAAAGATTTTTTAAAAGTATATTTAGAAGATGGTAAACTGATTGTTACGCCAGAATATGTAGCATCATTAGAAGCAAATAACACCAATCAATCGAGCGAATCAGATTCTGATATTGTCTTAAAAATTAAAGAATTATTAGAAACCTACGTCAAACCAGCGGTTGAAATGGACGGCGGTGCAATTCAATTTAAAAACTACGCAGACGGTGTTGTAACAGTTGCTTTACAAGGATCTTGCTCTGGTTGTCCTTCATCAATGATTACTTTAAAAAGCGGCATTGAAGGCATGATGAAACGCATGATTCCTGAAGTAAAAGAAGTAATTACAGCTGACGAATAAATGAACAATCATACGCCAAACAGAGCCAATGGATAAACAAACACGTGCGTACATTGGTTTTACGGTACAATTTTTTGCTCTTTTATTGGCAAGTCTTTACATTGGTTTGTTCATTGACAAGCAAATAAAATGGTCGCCTACGTTTGTTTGGCTATTCCCCTGCTTGGTGATTATTGGCGTTTTAATTTCGATTATTCAACAAACATATAAAAAGAATAAGCCCTAACTCACGCATCATTCTTCTTTGAAAACAACTTTGCTAATCAGTAATTCTTCTCCTTGCAAAATTTTTTTTGAGGGCGTTCCGCATTTCTCACACATAAATTTGTATTGCTGAACGACACTAATATGTTGGCATTTTTCACATTGAATTTGAATGTTTAGAAATTCTATCGACAACTTCATGTCTGCATATTCTGGTTCTGCTTCTTGTACAGCCGCAAAAGCGTTTTGCATTAAAATAGGTTGCACATTACTCAACTCACCAACCCTTAAATAAATGTTTTGAATAGAAAAAAATTTGTCTGGAAATTCATTTTTCAATGTGGCAATAATGTTTCTGACTAAAGAAATTTCGTGCATAGGGCTTAGATATCAAGTTTGATTTTTTCCAATTGTTGAATATGGTTTTGAGCAATTACCGTAACATTTTCATCTGTTGCTAACGCCAACAATTCTTGTGCTTTACTCATCATATCATTAAAGCGTGCCACGTCAGAAAGCTCGTCTTTATTACCCGCCAACCAACTTGCATCTAAATAAGCCATGAGTATCAACATGCGTTCTATTGGGTCATTTTGAGCCGTACGAACAGTTAGCGCAGCGGTATATAATTCGCAGGCTTTGACAAAATTATCAGTGCGTTTGCTACTCGGAAATTTATTGTACGCATTGCCAAAATTAAAACAGATTGTGGCATATTGGTTGGGGTAATCTTTGTGGGTAAAAAATTCTAACGCTTCATTGAAAGACGCTGCCGACAAGGCTGCCCATATTGCTCGCTTTTTATTTTCATCAGGTAGCTCTGCATAAATAATCCCTAACATGTGGTGAATGTGTGCAAAAGAATCTGGGGCATTTTCTTTTGTGAAAAATTTTGCTGCTTCTTGAAATGTCGTAATGGCAGTTTGATAAAATTGAGGGTTTCCTGTTTGTGCCCACGCCAATAATAATGTCCCCTTTTGCATCAATGCGTGAGCCGCCATAAAGGTCATTTCTTCTTGCTGATAATAAGTAATCGCCTTAGACAAATAACCCAAACTTTCGGCATAATTTTGTTCTAATTGTGCAATAATCGCAGCTGTGCCATAGAGACTATATGTTAAATCAAAAATTTCATGCTTTTCAAAAAATTGCAATACCTCCCACAACAATAATTTGAGTTTTCGTTTTTCTTCATCAGTATAAGAACCATAGTTCGTACTGATCACAAATTCAATCCGTATTTTTTCTAAACCGTATCTGCAAATGGGAGGAAAATGATTTTCTATTGGATGCAAAGACAATAGCTTTTTTGTTTGTTCTTGTTCATTTAAAGACGTTAAATAAACTAAGTAATGTTTGAGGGTAAACCCTTTATATAAAGGCTCAAATGCTAACTTGAGGGCATCATTGTAATGTGCAATAATGGCTTCTGGCGAAATCTCTTCAGGAGAAAAACCATACTGCAAAAGCATCGCCACATTGTGATTGAAAGCAAAGTTTTCAAAGGCATGCTCAAAGTCTGTATGGTCAACATAACGACTAAAAATTTCTTCTTGATTTTCTTTTTCAATCAGGCCTTCATATAAATCAATATGTAATAAATAAGAAGCGTGATGTGCCAAATATTTTTTTGCTTCTGAAAAATTGTGGAGCAAAACAAAAATGCAACCAAGCAAATTTTCAGTTGTCAAATTGAGTGCCGTTGGAAAAATGACAGGCGGACGTGCGTCGGTAAAATCGGGTTGAATTTGAATTTTATTTTCTTCTATCAACAATGCCGCAGACGAAAGATACGTAAATGCAGATTCGTGCGTTATGCGTACAAGTTCATTTAAACGAGGCACCGCGGCGATACTTTCTTCTATCAATTGTTGATGTTCTTTTTCCTTGTAATAAATGTGTACTAAAATTGAGTCCATATTTTTTTGATTTAAAAATAAGATTTTATTTTTATCGTTAAGGTTTTGTCGATTTTTATTTTTCGATTAATTGCTGTTTAATGCTTTCGTATTCTTGTTTATACAAAGCGTGTGAAGGCATGCCTAAGCCCAGCCATAGCTGATTGATTTTGACAACACGAACATCTTTAAACGCATTGCACTCTTCTGCATAAAAAGAAATTTTATTATCTGCTTGATCACAAAAAGAGAGCGGGTAATAATTCAATTGTAATAAAGTGAGTAATGTAATACTGTCTGTTTTAAACTCTTTTGTTTTCCATGCGCTCACTCTAAAAAACACATTGCTTGTTTGTAGATCAAGCTGCCCATTTTTACAAAACTGTTGCTGTGAATTTTGTTGCAGCAATGCAAATTGTTTGTCTTGATAAAGGTTGTGTACAATTTCGTGAATTAAAAAAGACATCATCTCGCTTGTGTTTTGATATCTCTTCAACTGGGTTATCGATAGATAGAAAGTATCTTCATCAACAAATGATACAAAAGGCGAATCTTTAACTACACGAACAAGAATAGCATCTTTGATTTTTAATGCTGTTGTAATAGCATTCATTTTCTTTTGTAAAAACTGATATAAAATGCGATTCGATTCTGGGGCAAGAAATTGAATTTTCTTTTTTTCATAACAGGCTTGAGGCATCCACGTAAAAAAAGCAATTGTTTCTTCTGCGTGAAAAGGCCGCTTTTTTTGAAGACTTGCAAGGGCAGAATCTTTTTCTGTTACTTTATTTTCAATCGAAATAAGTGGAGCGATAACCTTTGGAGAACAAGAAAAAAAGGAAACAAAAAGGGATAAAATAAGGCACGTATTTTTGGCTATATTTGTTTTGATTGTATTACTCATCTTTAATTTGAATATCTCTTTTGAAAAACAATTTCATTCTGCTTTTTGAACATTTGGGGCGTTATTTTTTACTCCTTAAACAATTAGCACAATTTCCTCAAAACTATACATTTCATTTAAAAGAACTGGTTAAGCAACTCGACGAATTAGGAACAAAAACGCTTCCCATCATTCTCATGGTTTCTGTTTTTGCAGGTGCTGTAACCTCTGCACAATTAGCAAGCCAAATCAAAAACATTCCATTAGCACCTTATACCTTAGTGGGCAGCGCTTCACGCACAACTATTTTTTTATCTCTTGCAGCAACATTTAATGGGATTGTATTGGCAGGGGTCATTGGTTCAAAAATCACGTCAGAATTAGGCAACATGCGTTTGAGTGAACAAATTGACGCTTTAGAAATCATGGGCATCAATCCTAAATTATATTTAATTCAACCCAAAGTGATTGCCGCATTAGTTTGCATTCCTTTTTTAACCGTTATCTCTTTTTTTATTTGTTATCTCGGAGCACGTTATGGTGCTATTTTTTCTGGCAATGTTTCTGCAGAACAATTTGATGAAGGGTTTATGTACAATATCAAATTAGAATATGCACGCATTGGCATTATCAAAGGCATTGTATTTTCATTTTTGATTACAACCGTTTCAGCTTATTTTGGTTACTACGTAAAAGGCGGTGCTGTAGAAATTGGGCAAGCCGCAACACGATCTGTTATTGCTTGTTGCACACTCATTTTGTTATTTGATTATATTCTTACCGTCATTTTATTGTAATTCTTTTATTTTTTTATGAAACAACTCCTTCGACTCATTGATGCAAAAACGTGGAATCCAGAACGCGTCAAAGAGAACAAAATCAAATATGCAGTGTATAAATTTTTGCACTTATTTATTCATGCACTCAAGGGCTTTAATACAGACCATTGCTTTTTGCATACCGCAACACTTACGTATTATTCTATTCTATCGATTGTTCCCATTATCGCCATGGGTTTTGCGATTGCAAAAGGATTTGGCTTAGACTCTTATTTATTAGACATTGTAAACAAACCTAATTTACAGAACAAAGAAATTTGGTTAAAAATCATGGAGTTTGCAAACACCTGGCTTGGAAGGACAAAGGGTGGCTTGGTTGCTGGTGTGAGTATTTTTGTTTTACTGTATTCCATTTTAAGCATGATACAAAATATAGAATATGCTTTTAACGATATATGGAAAATAAAAAAACCGCGTACACTCATTAAAAAATTGACCGACTATACAACGATTGTTTTGCTTTTTCCGCTTTTGCTCATTGTGTCTTTTTCAGTTTCAATTTTTATTCAAAGTAAAATTTCTAACGCACTCAACGGACATAACATACTCGTCAAAGACTTTGGTATTCTATCGACTTATTTATTAGAATTATTGCCGTTTATTCTCATTTCTATTGTCTTTACTTTTTTATATGCCATCATCACAAACAAAAAAATCCCCTTTCGTTCGGTGTTATATGGTGGCACATTTGCGGGCATTCTGTTTCAATTATTTCAAAATTTTTACATCTACTATCAAATCAAATTAACTTCTTACAACGCTGTTTATGGCAGTTTTGCAGCCATTCCTTTTTTCTTTATTTGGATGTATTATAGCTGGACGATAATTTTATTAGGTGCCGAACTTGCTGCGTATCACGAAAATTATACGAAGTATAAAATTGCCGCTCATCATATCGAGTTAAGTTTTTTTGAGAAAAAATTATACAGCGTAATCATCATGTATGAAATCATCAAAACATTTAAAAGACTGGGCAACACAGGTTCTTCAATGGAAAGTTTAACCGCCGCAATTGAAATACCACAAAAAAATATCAAAGAAATTATTCACTATTTACGATTGGCAAATTTGGTACACGAAATTCGCATTGATGATAAAAACATTCACTTTCAACCCGCTTGTGATATTTCTCATTATACAATCGAAAACATTGCCCAAATTTTAGAACACGTTGCTGGCAATCATTATGAAGAAAAAACGCATTATGTTTTTTCTATCAAAGAACATCAACTCATTAGCGAAAAAATTGAAGCCATCAACAATTTAGCAAAAGACAATGCCGACAATTTAAATATGGCACAATTGTAATGTTGTCAATCGCCTACACAACACAATTCAAAATAATATGATACCACTTAATGGCATTTTGATTTTCGCATTAGCCGCATTGGTTCTTGTTATCAGTCCAGGACCAAATATGATTTATTTAATTTCTCGCTCCATTGCACAAGGAAAAAAAGCAGGTTTAATTTCACTTATGGGAGTAATTTGTGGCTTTATGTTCCATATCGTTATGGTTTCCCTTGGACTTACAGCAGTTCTTTTTACAGTTCCTTTTGCTTATACCTTATTGAAAACAATTGGTGTTTTTTATTTTTTATACTTGGCATACCAAACTATCAAACCTAACAGTAAAAACATCTTTGATACAAAAACAGATTTGCCACATGATCAACCAAGAAAGCTGTTCATGATTGGGTTTCTAACCAACGTACTCAATCCCAAAGTTGCTGCATTTTATTTGTCATTTTTTCCACAATTCATAAAGCCTGAATACGGTTCAATTATGACACAGAGTTTACAACTCGGAGCTACTCAAATCTTTGTTAGTTTCTGTATCAACTTTGCTATTGTATTAACAGCATCGAAAGTGGCATTGTTTTTTGCCAATAATCCATCTTGGATTAAAGCACAGAAATGGTTTATGGCAAGCATTCTAACTGGACTTGCAATTAAAATGGCTGTTTCCAAAGTCAAATAATAGTTAAAGCTTCAAATAGGATATAAATTAAAGTGACTAAAAAAACCAACGAACCGCTAACATCCGTTTGGTAATATGGGGGCAGAAGTGCTAAAAATCCGCTACATCGCCAAGCATAGAAACGTTGTGAGTAATACGTTGAACTCTGACTAAGCTCAAACCTTTTAACATAATTTAGACAAAATTACATATTCTTGAAGGGTAAATGGAAGAAAAAGGACACATAGAAATTCGTTTTGACGGCATCATTAATGGAAAAAAAAATGACACCATTGGACGTAGATATATCAGAAATTAAAGAAATAATTACTGATGTAGAGTCATTTTTATATCCGACAAGGAATGAAAAAAGTGACAGACCGCATATTTCTTATAAAATAGAAGAAGGTTCTGCTTTGCATAAATTTATCTTACCAATAACAGGGGTAATCCTTTTTAACGGACTTATTGGAGAAGTAACACATAGAAAATCAATTGAATTTTTAGATTATAAAAGGGCTGAAATAATTGAAAAATTTCAACATACTGCAAGGGAGAAGAATATTGAAATTACATTTAGTACATCTTCATCAGACAGTAAAGAGTTAAAAATTACAAAAGAAACCAATTATTTTAATGTTGCCACAAACTTCATAAACACAGAATTTATACTATATGGAGAGGTATATCAAGAGGGAGGAATTACACCTAACTTCCATATTATCACAAAAGAATTTGGCAAATTGACAGTATCCGCTACAAAAGAACAAATCTTGGAGGGAGAAAAAAGAGTTTACAAAGTTTATGGTTTAAAAGCCTCGGGAAAACAAAGTATTGAAACTCAAAAACCTTTTGATTTAAAATTGGAAAACTTCATTGATTACAACCCAGTTTTTGACAAAGCTTAACTTGATTTATTAATTGCAAAAGCAACACCAAATTTATCAAAAATTAAGAATATTGATACCTGGCTTGAAACAATAAGAGCAGGAGGTTTATATGAATAGGATCTTACTAGACACTTCTTTTTGTATTAGACTTTTAAAGCAGGATAACACATTGCATCAAAATGCCTACGAATATTTTCAGTATTTTTTAGAAAAGAAAATCAAAATGTATTTATCGACAATCGTTGTTTCTGAATATAGCGTAAAAGACGATATCAACAACTTACCCTTGCAAACACTTAAAATTATTCCATTTGACTTTTTTGATGGAAAAGTTGCAGGAGAATTTTATTCAATTTTAAATGAAAATAAAGAACATACAAAAGGATTCGAAAGACTTGTTATAAAAGACGATTGTAAATTAATTGCTCAAATCTATAACAGAAAAATCGACGCTTACATTACAAAAGACAGAAAATCATTTAAGCAATTTTGTAATCCGTTACAGAAAGAAATGAAATTTTCTATTCAACTTCTTGATTTATCTATTTCTGTAAAGGAATATAAAAACGAGTTATTTTAGATGTACCACGCCCAACATTCGGTCTGCCAATACGGAAACAGAAGTGCTAAATTGAATATTGAGGCTTCTAATTCCGCTTTTTCGTAAAGCCACAAACCGTCACACGATTTCATTATCAATATTCAACTGCCGTTTATACAATTGAATCGTATTGGCAATGCCTAAATAAAGTGCATCGCTAATGAGGGCGTGCCCGATAGACACTTCTGATAATGTTGGAATTTGTTGTTTGAAAAATGCCAAGTTTTCTTGACTTAAATCATGCCCTGCGTTGATTTCTATTTCAAGTTGTGTGCAACGTTTTGCTGTTTCTACATAAGCAGCAATTGCTTTTTCTTTATTACTGGGATACGTTTTTGCATAATAACCTGTGTACATTTCTATTCTATTGGTATGGGTTTTTTT
The DNA here is from genome assembly GCA_031539345.1 of Chitinophagales bacterium. Classification (GTDB taxonomy): domain Bacteria; phylum Bacteroidota; class Bacteroidia; order Chitinophagales; family Chitinophagaceae; genus JAVKMO01. The sequence continues at coordinate 47,737 of JAVKMO010000028.1, forward strand.
TGCATAATCAATTTGTTCCTTATCAGGGTTAATGAAAATACTCGTGCGAATATTATGCGAGTGAAAAAGTTGAACAAGCTGTCTCAAATAATCTTCATGCTCTTTGCAATTCCAACCGGCATCAGACGTTAAAGCATCATTTGCATCTGTCACCAAAGTAACTTGTGCCGGAAGTACACTCAAGACAAGATCGATAAATTTTTGCTCTCGTGGATTGCCTTCAATATTTAATTCTGTAACAATATTTTTTTTCAATTCATACACATCAGCATAGCGAATATGCCTTTCATCTGGACGCGGGTGAACGGTAATTCCATCGGCACCGAGCCGTTCACAATCTAATGCAAATTGCAATACGTTTGGCATATCGCCACCTCTTGAGTTTCGTAATGTGGCTATTTTATTGATGTTTACAGACAAATTCGTGTACATAAAATTTTATTTCTTAGCATAAAAATAATTAAGCAATAGGGGTAAAAACACGAGATTGAAAATACTCGCCACAAATAAAGAGACAGCCGTAAGCCAACCCAAGGCTTGAATACTATTGAATGTGCTGATTGAAAAAATCAAAAAACCTCCAACTAAAGCAAGCCCTGTATAAGTGATACTAAAAAAAGTTTCTTGTAAAGTTTGAGCATTAATTTGATGAATGTCTAAAGCGTTGTTCGTTTTATATAATTCTCTAAATGTAACCAAATAGCGAATGGTAATGTCAACAGAAATGCCTAACACGATACTAAAAATAATCACCGTAGAAGGTTGAAATGGCACACCACAAAACCCCATAATACCCATACTCACAAGTAAAGGAAGTATGTTTAACACAATACTAATCAGAATGATTTTGACAGACCGAAACAAATAAATCATACAAATACTAATCAGCACAATTGCCCATAAAATACTTTCTCGCAAGCCTTTCATAATAAAAATATTGCCTTCTAAAAAAGTCATTGCAGCACCTGTTATTGTATAACTCAAAGTAGAAGTGTCTATCACAGCAATTATTTTTTGTTGTAAAGAGTCTTTTAATAAGGCTAATTGTTCACTGCCGATATCTGCCATTCTTATACTTAATCTCAAAGATTGTTTGGTTGAATCTAAAAGCGAATTGGAGAGTTGAGAGAGGCTTCGATTTGATGTGTCATTCGCCTGTTTTAAATAAGGAGCAATAAAAGCAATGTCAAACTGATTGGGTAGTGCGTAACTATTCGTATCATTAAAATAATACGCTTGCCGAACAAATTTCAATTGATCTAAAATGCTTAAAGGTTTTGTGATGTGAGATAAAGTTGCCATATCTGTACATAAATTTTCGATACGGTCTAATTCATTTAAACGGCTTGTTAACGGTGTTTTTCTTTTGTTTTTTAAGATAATTTCCAAAGGAAAAATGCCTTTAAAATGTTGATCAAAAAATTCCACATCATGCATAATGACATTTTTTTTTGGCACGTCATCCATAATAAAGGAAACTGTTTTAAGTTGATTCATCCCAACAAAAGCAGTCATCAAAAGAACTGCCGTTACAAGAAAAAGCATTTTTTGATTCCTTTGTATGAATGCGTAAAAAGAAGCAATGACAAGCGTTTGGGGAGATGCGGCGTTGTTAAAATGGCGTTTTTGATGTGTGGGTAAATAATATAACAGCAAAGGAATGAGTGTATAACTCAAACAAAATTTCAATACAATATTGATGCCAGCAACAAGTCCAAACTCATGCAACAAAGGGCTTTCTGTAAACATAAAAACAAAAAAACCAATCGCCATAGTCAGATTGCAAAACAAAGTGATACGCCCCATACTATTGACCATATTAAGAATGGCTTGATTTTTCGATAACCCCTGTTGTAATTGTGCGTGATATTTATTTAAAAAATAAATCGCATTGGGTACGCCAATAATAATAATCAGCGAAGGCACAATAGCTGTAAGTAAAGTAATTTTATAGTCTAATACATACAACGTTCCAAAACTCCAAACAATACCAATACCCAGTATAATAAGTGTAATAAAAACATCTATCCATGACCGATAAATAAATGCAACAATGACTAATAAAAAGAATGCAGAAAACAATAACAATGTTCTTAGTTCTTGACTGATGAGTGTTGAAATTCTTGTGCGAATAAGCGGCAACCCTGTAAGGTGTAAATTTTGATGTTTGTGTTCAAACAAAAACACAACGCTATCAATGCGATGGACAATGCCCTCTCTTGCTTTTGTCATCGCTAAATGAGGTTGCAAATTGACAAGCATCAAAAAAGCATCATCACGATACAATAACCCTTTGTAAAAAAGTTGGTGTTTGAATTTTTGTTTTGCACTATCTATTTGCGATTGTTGAAAGTGTGTTGGTTCAAAAATATTTTCGACAATGAATTTTTTTTCTCGCACATCATGTTTTAAGGCGACGGTATTAAAAATACTTAACACATTTCGTATGCCGTCAATTCTTTTTAGCGATTGTACAAGTTGATAATAAGCATACAAACTATCTGCATGAAATAAATGAGGTGCATCAATGCCAATAACAATGGGATTAACGTCTTGCTGAAACGTTGTTTTAAATTGTTGAAAGGCTTGTGCAGCAGGTGTTTTAGGCGGCAACGTAGAAAAATATTCATAACTTTTTTCTACCCGTGGCAATACGGTTAAAGAATAAACCGTTGCACATAAAATAAGTGCAAAGATGATTAAGCGAAAACGAAATAAAACGTGTTGTTCAAATTGTTGTAGGGGCATCACATAAAAATTGAGTTACAAAACAAAGAAAAATTGCATTTGTAACATATCAATGATGAAGAAACAATTTGTTTTTCTGAATGATTTCAGCAATTCCTTCTGGCACCATTTCCACCCACTCCATATCTCCTTGTCTAATTTTTTCAATCACTTCTCTTGAAAAAATATGAATCGATTCTTTGTCAAAATTTTCAATGTCCGTAATTCTATTGCGCAAGTAATCATACAAAGGTGCAATACGAGGATAAACAGAAAAGTTTTTACTATTGATAATGCTACCATTTGTAGGGTCTTGCATAGGATATAAATAAATCGAAACATGATTCATAAACAATGACCCAAAGGCCTCTAAAATTCCTCCTTTTAAAGACGTATAGTATTTTAATTTGAACATTTCTTTTAAATAAGGAATGCCAATAATTAACCCGATATGTTTGTTCGTATATTTTAAAGTCAATTTTAAAACGTCATAAAAAGTACTTTGAGAGGTAATGAGTACATATTCGCCAAGCGAACAAATTAAATCTACACGAGCCAAAAAATCTTGTTCGTCAATTTGATTTGTTGTTAAAAGATTATTCAAGGTAATTTCAAATAACAATCTTACGTCTTGAGGAGCAAGGTCATATTTGTCTAAAAACAATTGATAAGATTGTTTTGCCATATCCATGTTCACTTTTGTAACTGGTCTAAAACTGCCACGTAAAATGAGTAGGTTTTTTTTATATAAAAAGTCTGCAACAGAAATATTGTTTTTGTCTGGGCCAAAACAAACCGCATCGGTCATTTTATTTTTCACCAAAAACAAACTAATCAGCCTATTGTCAATGTGTTTTAAATCTTCTCCAAAAAAATTAGCAACATCAATATTGAATTTGTCTTTGTCGATGTCTTCATACAAAGAGAAGAGGAATTTTTGAATATTGTCTAAGTGGTTGTACGCAGCATAAATTAAATTTACGCCTATCATACCAGCGGTTTCTTGTTGCTGTTTTGCTTCTAATTCATTGAATTTAATATGTAGAATAATTTCATTGAACGGGGCTTGCGGAGACGATTGAAAACGAACGCCAAACCAACCTTTCCCTTGAACACTTTTACTAAAATTGATCGTAGCAACCGTATTAGCAAAGGTGAAAAAACATTTGTTTTCAACTTCTTTGCCTACCAAACGTTCGTTCATTAAACTCCATTCGTGGCTCAACATTTTTTTTAATCGCTGCTCGGTAACATAACGTCCGTCATCTTCTTTGCCATAAATAGCATCAGAAAAAGTTTTGTCATAAGCCGACATGGCTTTGGCAACAGTGTTCGATGCACCGCCTACTCTAAAAAAGTAACGAACAGTTTCTTGTCCAGCACCTATCTCAGAAAAGGTGCCATAAATTTGTGGATTTAAGTTAATTCTAAGTGCTTTTTGCGAGACAGTAAACTCTTCCATGTTTGATCTAAAATTTAAAACGTAAAAGCATTATCTAATATCAATGTATCAAATACTATCAATGTATCAAAAAGACAACGCAATAGCTTCTTAAAATATAAATCGAAGTCCTGCATTGATGCCAAGCAAATGTCCATAACCTAAACGTATTTTGTTAGGCATACTAACCCATGGAATTCCACTTACGTTTGTTCGTTTTATATTAACAACCGATGTGGCTAGAATCTCTTCTTTAACAGGCAAAATGAAGGAATAATTCATTTCACAAAAAGCTGCAAAATGTGGTGTAATACGCCCATTAACCCCTAAAGACATTTTACCACCAAAAATAAAAGTAGACTCAAATGTTCTATCAAAATCTTGATAGAAATTTTCAGGTTGTTGTAGATATGTTTTTTCGTCCCCTGCTGCTGGGGCAAGAATAATATTAGAGGTTGTAATACGAACTCTATCTGTATAATTCAAATAATACGCGTCTAATCCCAAAGACGCATACAATTTAAATAAATCTTTGCCAGAAGTCAATATTTGATGGAAGTAATAAGACATATCTAAACCTATTTTTGTTAATTTGAGATTAGGTTTTATAGCTGTTGCTGAAATATAAAGTTGACTATTTGCTGTCAGAGTATCTGCAAATGATTTAATAAAAGTAGTATTATTCGTAAAATAATAACTTGCGTTAATACCAAAAGAATATCGTTTTAATGGACTTAATAGACCAAACCCAAGAGTAATGGGAACCATAGACGATGTAACATTATTAAAATTGACGGACAAGGGCGTATCGGTCAATCTTTGAACACTCTCTAACAAATTTGAAGCATTATAAGCATAGCCGGTAGAGATGTCTATATAAGAACTCCAAGAATTGATTTTATTTGATTTTTTTTTCTTAAAAAACGAAAGCATGATGTTACGTTCGTTTGTGCGTTTAGGGTTTTTTTTATCTGTAAGTCTTTTATTGATTTCAACAAAGTCTAAAATATTCGCCGGAGTTAAAGAAAATTGATTCGTGTTTTTATTAGCGTTATCTAATTCCATATCAAGAGGACCTTGGTTTAGCAATTTTGAATTGGCAAGTGCCATATTTTTTTGAAATTGGTCTGTTCCTGCAACTCCGTTAGATGTTGGAGTTGTTTTAGCTATGGCATTATTTGTGTTATTGATAGATGATTTTATCCAACCAACAGATTGTGTTCTATTCGCATTATCTGCAGCAATTTTATTTTTATCGACTTTAGGGGCCGCGACGGTTGTTTGCTTGGGGGCTATTTGTGGCGCTGGCTTTGTCAGGGTTGTGGTTTTTCCTCCTACTGTTATTTGTGCATTAACAAGTAGAGAACAAGCAGACAATAATCCGAAAACAAAAAAAGTTGAGTAATTTTTAAATTGTTGTGTCATAGGTAAAGAACAGTAAAATTGATGTATGCAACAAATGAACGAATGATGCTTCAAGTGTGGCGAATAAAAAGATGTTCACAAATTTAATTTTTAATGTTAATTACTGTAAGGTAAGAAAATAAAAAAAGACAATTAACACTTTCTTAAGAAACCTATTAAAAATACAGTATGCCACGACAAATCTCAACTTGTTATTTAAAATATTCGGTGCAACGTAATCCCCCTGCACAGCAAAAATTTTAGTTTATGAAGAGGAGGTCCTAATGTCTATCAAAAAGGTAAAATGTTGAATAAGATAGTTAAGAATTACACTTGTCATTACTCTTTTAGGGTGTTTTAAAATGTATACCTCACGCCTATTTGCATTTGCCAACGCGATGCGAATTGGTCTATAATGTATGGTACATTAGGAGTTTGAAAAACAAATTGTGGCGTAGCACCATTTGTTGCGTTGTTTGTTAAACCAATGCTCGATACGGAATTAAAAGTATTAGGCACAAAATACACTTTACCCCATTCTGTGTTTAATAAATTTGTAACGTTCATAATATCTAAAGACAACTGCAATGTATGTGTATTGATAACTACTACATCGTGCAATATTTTAAAATCAGCGTTAATGTTCCAAGGTGTACGTCCAGTATTTCTTTCTGTAAAATTGCCCTTACGGGACGATAAATATTCATCACCATTTACAAAGTTTACAAATCGTTGAGCATCGTCTGTCGTTTTGAAATATGGCGTTGCGCTGGCTACATCTTTAAAAATATAAGCTAATCCAATGTTTTGTCCGGTATTGTTTAAAGTGCTGCCTATAAACCCCCAAGTAAATGGAGAGCCAGATTGCATGGTTAAAACTGTTTGTAATGTTGTAGCATGGTTATTATTCCATTTATGCCTATAGCCTATGGTTGTAACTATGCGATGTCTAATATCAAAATTAGAATAACCTAATTGAGAGTTATTGGGAGATAACGAAGGGTTTAATTGCCAGTTCGATTCCATGGAATTTCTAATCCCATTGCTAATATCAAAAGATTCGCCGTAGCTATAAGAGGCAGAAAAATTTAAACCAAATGGGTATGTTTTTGCAAGTTGAGTGATGATGTTATAGCGATAGCCTTGGTCGGTATTAGAAAGTAAATACGCATTTGAAAGCTGACTATTAATTTTTGTATTATCATAAATAGGCATTTCTTTTTTTTCGTCGTATGCAAAATATTTTACATTCTCGGGCATATTGATTTGTTGAAATTTGATGTCATAAATAACTTTTGTAAACACGCCTTCAAGGTTAAATTTATAGCCAAAAACATTGTATTCTATATTCAAATTACTTCGCCATACTTGCGGTATTTGAAAATTATTGTCTATTAAATCGACCTGTCTATTATTCACTACGCCATTTTTTTTTGCGGCATCTTGCGGATTAAGAAAGGGGTCGCCTTTCGTCGGGTCTAAAGATTTTTTATCGTAAGAGCCGTAATTTTTACCGTCGTTGTAATACGCATATCCTAACCATGCAAAAGGAATACGACCAGTAAAAATGCCAGTTCCTCCTTTTATGATAACTTCTTTCGTGCCTAACACGTCATACACAAAACCAAAGCGAGGAGAAAAAACAACTTGTCCAAAAAAATCATTTTTAATTTGACTCATCGTTGTATTGGTATAGGTAGTTCCTGCCTTAGTATCGATGGAGGTGTTTTTTAACGAGTCGTACAATATTGGCATTGTAGGTAGTTGGGGTAAATCTAAACGCAAGCCTAAAGTAAGCCTTAATTTGGTACTAATTACAAATTCATCTTGTCCATATACGCTCAATAAATTCACATTAAACTTTGATAATGGGTTATTAAAAATGTCTTGTCGAGTAGCCCCAGAAAAACTGTATGAACCTCTATCACGAGACGCTTTTCCTGCATAAAAATCAGCAATGCTACTATAGGCAACACGACCATTTAAGGCACTCACAAAACCATACGTAATCCTGTATAATTCATTATGTGTGCCAAGAGTTAAATTATGTTTTCCAACAGAATAATTCAAATTATCTGTAATTTCTATGGTATTTTGTTGAAGATTAAAAACGGTGGCTTCTCTGTCATTGCCCAAAAAAATAGTTCCTCCGTTATATCCAATCTCTACTTGTGGTCGATTGATATCACCGCTTAGCGGCGTTCTATAATCACTAATAGAACTATATCCTAATATCAACGAATTAGAAAGGCGATTATGGAATCTACTTTTCAATTCTGCCACGGTAGAAACTTGAGTGTTGTTTTGTTTAAAATCTATACTAGAAAATCTGAAATTGGCGACATCTCTTTCTAAATTGGTTGCTTCGCCAATAGTCGTGTTATTACGAATTAAAAATTGATGTTTATCTGAAAGATGAAAATCTACACGGTTAAAGAATTTAATGCTCTTAGAATAAATATTGTAATTAGTAGCCCCGCCAATATCAAAGCCATATTTATTACTGACAAATTTTTGCAAATTATTTGCACTGTCTTGCGAAATAAGCGAACCTACGCTACGTGCACCATAAAAAAGTGGGTCTTGTCTATATGTAATTTCTTCGTTACCAAAAAAGAAAACTTTATCTTTTAGAATAGGTACACCAATTCGTAACCCTGTTTGAAATTCAGAAAAGTCGCTTGGCATAGTGGCTTTGTCGCCAGCATTATTTGGTCCCGTTATAATCGAATTGCGTCCATAGAAATATACAGACCCTTTTACATCGTTCGTTCCTCGTCGTGTAACAGCGTTAATACTGCCACCTAAAAAATTTCCTATTTTAACATCATACGGAGCGGTATATACTTGCATGTCCTGAATGGCATCTAAAGAAATAGAATTTGTTCTAGTGCTACTGCCAGGCATTCCAGAAGTGCCTGATTGACCTCCCAATGAAGGACTAAAACCAATCGCATCATTATTGATTGCACCATCAACCGTAACATTATTATACCTAAAATTACTGCCTCCAAAAGATCCGTTTGTACTATTGGGTACTAATCTTGTAATATCTTGAATGCTACGGCTAATCGTTGGCAAGGACTTAATTTTATTTTCATCCATTATTGCAGCTACAGCGATGTTTCTTTTTTTACCTACAAGATTAACATTGACTAACTCTTCGTTGGCGGAACTTAATTGAATATTAAAATCATTAACACCGAGCCGTAACAACATTTCTTCTTTCACAAAGGGCTTATAGTCTTGATTTGTAAATTCTATATTATACATAAGACCAGGATTTATACCATACACAGAATAAATGCCTTGTTCGTTGGATGTTGTAGTATATTTTTCACCAGTTGCTATAGAACCAATAACCACAGCAACATGTTTAACTTTTTCACCTTTTGTGTTTGTAATCGTTCCGGATAAACTGGCACTCGTCATTTGAGCGTATGTCAATGCCGGTATAAAAACAAACAACAACCAGCCCAAAGATCTCTTTTTGATTCTCATTTTATTGAAAATAAATGCTAATTGAAAAATGTTTTTTGTCATAATAGAGAGATAGAAATTCAAAAACACATACAAAGTTTTTGGGAGTAAAAAGCAATCCTGCAGAAAAGTAGATTTGAATGAGTTAACAATCAATTCATAATAAATTGGCAATGATTTTTTAATGATTTTGGGCATGGATTGCATTTGCACGTTTGGGCTATTTAATAAATTAAGAATGCCGCAAACGTATTCGTGGTATGTTACCTCAATGTTACGCTCTTGTTATGGTTTTGTTATGTTTTTAGATTCGCCTTAATCAGGCTTTGTTTTGCATCGCTTTCATTTTGTCGCGTAAGCGTGCAGCTTCAACAAAATCTAAATTTTTTGCTGCCTTTTCCATCGATTTTTTAATCTGTTGTATGCTTTGTTCTAAGTCTTTTTTACTTTCATAAACAACGTCTTCTTCAGCCACCATACTACTTTCCATTTCAACTTGTTGCACATTTTGTTTTGTACTAAGCATGTGCGTTTGACCCATAATTTCTGCTACAGATTTCAAGATTGTTTTAGGCGTAATATGATTGTCTGCATTATGTTTTAATTGTTTAAGCCGACGACGCATCGTTTCGTCAATTGTGTTTTGCATACTCTGCGTAATTTTATCTGCATAAAAAATAACCTTTCCATTTACATTTCTCGCTGCTCTTCCTGCTGTTTGTGTCAATGATTTTTCATTCCGTAAAAAACCTTCTTTATCCGCATCTAAAATGGCAACAAGCGACACTTCTGGCAAATCCAACCCTTCACGTAATAAATTGACACCAATCAATACGTGAATTTTTCCAAGCCTCAAATTTCTCAAAATTTCTACACGGTCTAAAGTCTCTACATCGCTATGAATATACATGCATTTAATATTGAGTTTTTTAAAATACGCATCTAATGATTCAGACATTTTTTTTGTTAAAGTGGTTACAAGCACGCGTTCATTTTTTGCAATGCGTTGTTTTATTTCTTCTAACAAATCATCAACTTGATTCAGGCTTGGTTTGACAATAATTTCAGGATCTAATAAACCTGTTGGTCGTACAACCTGTTCTACAATTGCACCTTGCGTTTGTATCAATTCATATTCACCCGGCGTTGCACTGACATAAATGGTTTGGTGCAATAAACTTTCTACTTCAAAAAAATTTAATGGGCGATTATCCAAAGCAGAAGGCAAGCGAAAACCATATTCTACTAAATTTAATTTTCTACTCCTATCTCCACCATACATACCCCGTATTTGTGGAACTGTTTGATGACTTTCGTCGATAACGCACAAAAAATCTTCAGGAAAATAATCCATCAAACAAAAGGGTCTTGTGCCTTTTTCTCGCCTGTCAAAAAAACGAGAATAGTTTTCTATGCCACTACAATAGCCCAATTCACGAATCATTTCAATGTCATATTCTACACGTTCTTTAATACGTTTTGCTTCATCATAACGTTGAATTTTTTCAAAATAAATAATCTGCTCTTTTAACTCATCTTGAATATTGTAAATAATTTCTTGTAAATGCTCTTTGCCTGCGACATACAAATTTGCAGGATAAATAGAGGCTTCTTCAAACGTAATCATACGTTTATTCGTTTGTAATTCTATGCTACAAATTTCTTCAATTTCATCACCAAAAAAAGACACTCGATAACCATATTCTAAATAAGGCAAATGAATATCTACGGTATCTCCATTGACACGAAATTGCCCACGAGACAAATCTGTTACGCTACGTGTATAAAGCGATTCCACCAAACGCAATAAAAATTTTTGTCGTGAAATAATTTGCCCACGATGAATACGAATAATGCTTTTATGATATTCAACAGGATTTCCAGCACCATAAATAGCACTTACGCTGGCAACAATCAAAATGTCCTTACGCCCAGACAATAATTTTGTAATGGCACTTAAACGCAGTCTGTCCAAATCTTCGTTAATCGCCAAATCTTTTTCGATGTATGTATTTGACCCTGGCAAGTAGGCTTCAGGTTGATAATAATCATAATAAGACACGTAACATTCAACAGCATTGTCAGGAAAAAAATGTTTAAACTCCCCATACAATTGTGCCACCAAAGTTTTATTGTGCGTAAGTACTAAAGTTGGACGTTGCAAATTTTGAACCGTATTGGCAATCGTAAAAGTTTTTCCCGACCCCGTAACTCCTAATAAAACTTGATGCTTTTCTCCTGCCTCACAATTGTCTGTCAATTGCTGTATTGCAAGTGCTTGATCACCCGCAGGCTGATAAGAAGAATGGAGTTGAAAGGATTTCATTTTAAATTTTGCAATGATTATTTATTTCTTGTAAAATATACTTCGCTAAAACCGTTTTAGGATATTGATAGAAAATGGGTGATGGGTTATTTTTCGTAAAAATTTGAATGCGATTATCATCTGAACCAAACACTTGATTGCCCTCATTCAACACATTTAGCACAAGCATATCGCAATTTTTTGCTTGCATTTTTGCTTGTGCATGGGCAATTGCATTTTCTGTTTCTAAAGCAAAGCCAACTAAATATTGATGTGGTCGTTTCTGTTTACCTAAACCAGCAATAATATCTGGATTTTTTTTTAGGGTTAATGTCAATACGTCATCGCTTTTTTTTATTTTCTGCGATGCAATTTCTGCGGGAGAAAAATCTGCAATTGCCGCTGCCATAATACAAATATCAGCATCTTTAAAATGCAAAGGACATAATTCACTCATGGCTTTGGCACTCAGTGCATCAATCACTTCAATGTCAGAATCAATTTGTATACTTTTATCAGTATGTCCTTTTAATAGCAACACTTTTGCCCCCAAAGTATGTGCCGCATTCGCAAGTGCAATGCCCATTTTTCCAGAGGAATAATTTCCAATAAAACGGACTGGGTCTATATTTTCATACGTTGCCCCAGCAGTAATCAATATTTTTTTTTGCACAAAAAATTGTTCCAAAGGAGACATTTATTGTTGTAAATAATCGACGATAAAATCAGGTTCTTGCATTCGTCCTTTGCCGGTTATACCACTCGCTAAAGCACCATAAGCAACTTCCAAAACTTCTACGCCATGAGTTTTTAGCGTAGCAATATTTTTTTGTGTTGTAGCGTGTGCAAACATTTCAGCATCCATTGCCGGTGCAACAACAATGCGGCATTGTGCAGATAAATAAGTAGCAAGCAACAAATTATCACACAAACCATGTGCCATTTTTGCCAATGTGTTGCACGTTGCTGGCGCAATAAGCATCAAGTCTGCCCAACGTCCTAAAGCCACGTGATTGCTCCATTCGCCCTCTTTTTTCATTTCGCTTTGTACAGCTGTCGCAGAAAATGTACTTAACACCAAGGGCGACACAAACTGTTCTGCCGCAGGCGTAATAACAACTTTTACACTTGCACCTTGCTGTGTCAATAGGCGTAATAATGAAATTGACTTATACGCAGCAATACTTCCTGTAATTCCTAAAATTATTTTCTTGTCTTTGAGCATAATGGGTGTTAAAAAATAAATTTGTCGCAAACGTATTAAAAACTTTTTCGTAAACAGCCAAATTATATCTTCTTGTTTTTTGACTTTAATTTTTGTAACCCCTTGCAAGTATATTGATTGAATGAAAGCCATACTAAAAAAAGAAATCAAACAGTTTTTCAACTCTTTAACAGGCCTTGTTGCCATTGTTATTTTTCTATTATTAAATGGATTGTTGCTATTTTTTTTTCCCACAACAAATTTATTAGACTATGGCTTTGTTTCTTTAGAATATTTTTTTGACATTACTCCGTTCACATTGATTTTTTTAATCGCAGCAATTACCATGCGCTTGTTTGCCGATGAATTAAAAGACGGCACTTTTGAATTATTAGCAACACGACCTTTAAGCAGTAATGACATTATTCAAGGAAAACTGTTTGCAAGTTTGCTCATTGTTGTATTGTCTTTATTACCAACGGTCATTTATGCCATTTCATTATCTCAACTTGCAGCGTCAGAAATTGGTTTTGATATTGGTGCTTTAACGATGTCTTATGTTGGGTTATTATTATTGGCTACACTTTATATCAGCATTGGATTGTGGTGTAGCAGTTGGACACAAAACAGCATTGTTGCTTTTTTATGTAGTACAGCATGTATGTACGTTTTGTATGATGGATTTGAACAACTCGTTACTTTAAATTTATTTGACGGCGACATGCAATTTATTTTAGAAAATTTTGGCATTGCTTATCATTTCAGAAATATTTCAAAAGGATTTGTTGCCTTGCAAGACCTTATCTATTTTATATCCTGTACGTTCTTTTTTATTTTTTTAACAAAAAAGAAATTACGCCTCAACAAATAACTACTGACTATTTATTTTATACAGTTGATGATGAAAAAAATGCTTCAAAAAAAACACGCTTGGCTTATTTTGCTTTTGGGAGTAATTGCTTTACAATATGGCACATCATATATCAATATAAAAATTGACTGTACAGAAGAAAAGCGATATACACTGTCTCCAGCTTCACAGCAATTATTAGAACGTATTCAAGAACCCATTACAGTGAAAATTCTAATGGAAAATGATTTGCCTGTTGAATTTAAAAAATTAAAAAATAGCGTTACAGAATTATTAGACAGGATGAATATATACGCACATCATCTCATTCGTTATGAGTTAATGGATCCGTTAAGTATTTCTAATGATTCACTAAAAAATAAATTTTTAGATACCCTGTATGCCCTCGGCATACGCCCAACAAATGTCAATAAACGAAAAGGGAAAAATGGAACGCAAGAAAAAAAAGTTGTTTTTCCTGCTGCAATCATTCAATCTAAAAATAAAATTTTTGGCATTTCTTTTTTGTCAGAAACACTCATCAACAATATTGAATCTTTAAACAATGCCGAAGCCTTATTAGAATATAAATTAACGAGTGCGATAGAAAAAATTACGCAAACACAAAAGCCCTTCATCGCTTATGCGGTTGGACACCAAGAGCCTTTAGATTATAGGGTGAGGGATTTGTTTAACACTTTATATCCTCACTACAATTTTGACACACTCAATCTAAAAACTTGTGCTTTCGTCAATCACAAAAAATATGATTTGTTGTTAATCGTAAAGCCGCTTGCAACATTTTCTGACGAAGAAAAATTAAAAATAGACCAATTCGTTTTACACGGCGGAAAAGCTTTTTTTATTTTGGATAATGTGTTTGCTGAAATGCAAAACCTTCAAGAACAAAAACAAATGGTCGCTCAAAATTTAAATCTACAATTAGACGATTTACTTTTTCATTATGGTGCGCGTTTAGACTATAATTTATTACAAGATTTGCAGTGCGACAGATTACCCATTCAAGTGGGGTGGAACGGAGATAAGCCGCAATTTGAATTATTGCCATGGTATTATTTTCCTCTTTTAATACCGAATGACGAACACCCAATTACAAAAAATTTAGATTTAATAGAAAGTAATTTTGTCAGCAGTATCAGTATGAATCAAAACAATAAAATAAATAAAACTGTCTTGCTTCATTCTTCCCAACAAACAAAAAAGCAAGGCACACCTTCACTCATTAGTTTTGAAACACTTAAAGAAAATGCAACAACATCTGCATTTCAGTTTTCTTTTTTACCAACAGCCGTTTTATTAGAAAGTGTTTATCATTCATTATATGCAAACAGATTAACAGACGATATGAAAATGAAGTATGAGCAAGCAAGTCAAAATAAAATACGAACAGAAAGCCTCAACAAGGATAAAATTATTGTCGTTGCTGATGCCGATGTCGTACTCAACCCTATCACACAAAAAGAAGGTCCTTTAATGATGGGCATGAATCCTTATACAAAATTTCAATTTGCGAACAAAGTGTTTTTTGAAAATTGTTTAGAATATCTTCTTTCTACAAGCAACATTATTGAAAACAGAAACAAAAATTTTACGCTCCGTTTACTCAATAAAAAAAAGATAGAAGAAGAGGCTTCGTTTTGGGCGTGGTGTAATTTGTTGATGCCTATTTTTCTGACTTTATTTTTTTATTTCATCTACGCTGCATGGCGTTGGAAAAAATATACATCACAATAAAAAATGTTTGTTTGTTTATTACATTTGAATAATTTTATTGCACATCAAATCCACAAAAATAATGGCTGATAAAAACAATTTTGACGAGATTGAATCTGTCTTAACTGGAGACATGATTAATGAATTGCAAGCTGACAACACAAGCGGTTGGTTTAAAAAAATCTCCAAAGGCATCAACACCAACACCTCAGAAAAAAAAGAAACACCAGAAGGTTTATGGGTGAAATGCCCTGAATGTAAACATACTTGCATGGCAGAAGATTTAGAACACAATCTTTTTGTTTGCCCAGAATGCAATTATCACAATCGAATTACAAGTAAGGATTATTTTAAAATTTTATTTGATGATAACGAATATGAAGAGTTGTTTGGCAACTTACGGTCAAAAGATTTTTTAAATTTTACAGACCTCAAATCTTATGGAAAACGCCTTGAAGAAATTTGGAAAAAAACAGATTTGACGGACTCTTTACGTGTAGGCGTTGGCAAAATAAATGAAAGTAAAGTAGTTATTGCTGCAATGGATTTTAGTTTTATTGGCGGCTCGTTAGGTAGCGTAATGGGTGAAAAATTCATTCGTGCCGTAGATTATTGTTTAGAACACCGTTTGCCTTATGTGGTCATTTGTAAATCTGGGGGAGCAAGAATGATGGAAAGTGCGTTTAGTTTAATGCAATTACCAAAAACCTGTGCTCGTTTAACCCAATTATCAGAAGCCAAGTTGCCTTATATTGCACTTTTAACAGACCCAAGCTATGGAGGCATCTCCGCATCATTTGGCATGCTTGGCGATTTTAACATTGCCGAACCAGGAGCAATGATGGGTTTTGCTGGCGCTCGTGTTATCAAAGACACGATTAAAAAAGAATTGCCAAAAGGATTTCAACGCAGTGAATATTTATTAGAACACGGATTTTTAGATTTTATTGTGGACAGAAAAGAATTAAAAGATAAACTTGCGACCCTTATCAGTCTCTTAAAAACTAACCTACTTAATTCTTAAGTTTTTTTATACACACAAATTTTCAATACACATTAAATACCCTTTTATGAAAATTATCCTTACAAAAATAATTCTAGCTACAGTTATTCTCTTTTCAACAACTTTAGTTTTTGGACAAAAAAAAAGAACTACAAGAAAAACTACAATCCATACCGAAAAACAATCTAAGGAAAATTTAAAAAAAACTACCAATACAGAAACAACTACAAACGAAATACAAGTAACCAATTCTTCTAAAGAATCAGCCTCATCGAAAGAAAATACTCCTACAACAACACAAAGCGGTGCTACAGCTGCCGGATCAGACGAAGACGAAGATGAAGATGAAGAGAGTTTGTTTAATGTAAAAGAAATGAAAAACCCTTATGAAAGCATGATGGCTGGTGCTATGGAAAATAGTTTTTCATCAGGTTTGTCCGATGTAGGCAATTTAGAAAAGGCTATGTCAGAGATAGGCGGTGATGAAAACAGTAATAATCAAAAAAAAGACAGTGTATTTAAATACGACGTTGTGTTAACTCCGAATCTAAGTTTAGACAATTTTGATATGAAAGGTGTTTGGAAAATTGCTTTTAAAGAAACGTTTGACGACCACCGCATTACTCCTTTTCATAAAAATTATGATTTAAAGCCTTGTTTAAACGACACGGTTTTAATTGCTCAAGAATATTTATATGCAACAACAACCTGCCTTAACAATTTGTTGTTTTTCAATACAGCGGATATCAAAAAAAACTATTTTTCACTTAGCCATGCTTTTCATAGCAACGACATAAAAGACGCTACGGCAAAAAAAAGCAACAAACCAGGATTTGTTATTGATACCTCAGGGACAATTTATCAATCATTTTTAGCTTCTTTATACGAAAGGTTTGGCGTGGACGACATTCCAACACTAACCATACCAGCTTCTAAATTAAAGGGAGAAACTGAATTGAAATTTTATGTACTCAGCAACAATTTAATGATGTACTTTTTTAATTCAGTCATCTATTATTTAGAGCGTTTCCCGGAAGGCCTTAAACAAATTAATTATTCACTACCTGTAGAACAAAATTATACAAGCATCAACTGGAAACAAGACCCTAATAATTACACTTTAATTACAGGAAAATATATCAACGACTTTAATTTATTTATAGAAGAAGACCGTTTCTTAGCACTTAAAAATGCAGAAAACAAAATAGTTAGAAAGCCGAAACTCCATATTACATTTTATCCGCCAGTAATAGGTGATAATAATCTGTCGATTTCTAATACTGTTTTAAATGCTAAAACAAATACTTTATCTTCAGTAGAATTATACAATTCTGAAGGACCTATTAACTCAGTAAAACAAATTTATATTCCGTTAGAAAACGTACATTCTCCATTATTCACAGTCAATTTTATGTCAAACGAATCAAAAAAATACTCTTGGGGAATGAAATATAAAATCATCTATAAATAACCTATTAAAAATTCGAGTAATGGATAATCCGCAGATACAAATTCAGATTGACTTAGACGAAAAAAAAGTTCCTGAAAAAATTATATGGACATCAAGCTCTTTACCAGAACCAAAAGATTTGGATGCAAAAGCGATGCTTTTGAGCTTTTGGGACAGCAAAGACAAAACCGCAATGCGGTTAGACTTGTGGACAAAAACGATGATGGTAGATGAAATGGCTGACTTTTTTTATCAAACTTTTCTGAGTTTTTCTGACACATACCACCGCTCTGTTCCAGACTCTATGCTCCACGAAGACATTAAAAAATTTGCCCATTCTTTCAAAGAAAAATTCAAACAAGAACAAGTTAAAAATACTCCTTAAAACAATGTCCACGTCGCGCTCCGTTCTTTCTCGCCAACAGTTGTCTAATATCGCCAACGAATATGGTACTCCTATTTATATCTATGATGCACAAAGAATACAAGACCAATATCAAGGATTGCTCAACGCATTTAAAAATGTAGATGTTCACTTTCATTATGCGTGTAAAGCATTAACGAACATCAATGTATTGAAAATATTATGTCAGCTGGGTGCTGGTATTGATTGTGTGAGCCTGAACGAGGTGATGTTAGCTTTTAAGGCAGGTTTTAAAAAAGAGGACATTATCTTTACCCCAAATTGCGTAAGCATTCAAGAATATATTGATGCAAAAGATTTAGGCGTAAAAATCAATATTGATAATATCTCGACCTTAGAACAGTTTGGTAATTTATTTGCCAATACCTACCCTATTTGCCTTCGTTTTAATCCACATATTCTTGCTGGTGGCAACATCAAAATTTCAACTGGTCATATTGATTCTAAATTTGGTATTTCGATTCACCAAATCCGCCACGTAGAACGTATTGTAAAAACAATGAACATCAACGTTACAGGCATTCACATGCACACGGGTAGTGAAATCAAAGACACAGAAGTATTTATTCAAGGAATGCAAGTATTACTCAATTTAGCCAACCATTTTCCTGATTTACAATTTATAGATTTAGGTAGTGGTTTTAAAGTGAAATATAAAAAAGACGATATTGAAACAGATTTGGCTTTATTAGGAAAAAGGGTTACAGAAGAAATGCAACAATTTGAAAAAGAAACAGGACGTAAATTGAAGATTTATTTTGAACCTGGAAAATATTTAGTCAGCGAAGCTGGTTATTTTGTAGTGCAAGCAAACGTGATTAAACCTACCCCTGCTACGGTTTTTGTTGGCGTAAATTCAGGGTTTAATCATTTAATAAGGCCTATGCTTTACAATGCCTATCACAGAATAGAGAACATTTCTAATGCAACTGAAACAGAAAGAATTTATACTGTTGTAGGACATATTTGCGAAACGGACACCTTTGCATGGGACATTAAATTGCAAGAAGTAAGAGAAAAAGATTACTTGGTTTTTTACAATGCAGGAGCATACGGATTTGAAATGTCGAGTAATTTTAACTCTCGTTGCAAACCCGCAGAAGTTTTAGTGATAAACAATGAAGCAAAACTAATTCGCAAACGAGACAATTTTGATGATTTACTAAGAAATCAAATTGAAGTTTTGTAATGATGATAAAAGCAGAACATTTATCAAAACGCTACAAAAATGTAGAAGTATTTAAAAATATCAATATCGAAATTCCAAAAGGAAAAATCATTTCCTTGCTTGGTGCGTCAGGAGAAGGGAAAAGCACACTCTTGCAAATTTTGGGTTTATTAGACAGCCCTTCGGAAGGAAAAATTTATTATCACAATGAACGTGTTGATGATTTATCGACCTTGCGTATTCGTGAAATCAGAAATAAAAAAATTGGGTTTATTTTTCAATTTCACCACCTTTTTCCCGAGTTTACAGCTTTGGAAAATGTATGTATTCCTGCTTTTGTATTTGAAAAAGATAAAAACAAAATAGAAGCAAGAGCAAAAAAAATTTTAGACAAACTGGGTTTGGAGAATCGTTTGCAACATAAACCAAAAGAATTGTCTGGCGGCGAACAACAAAGAGTTGCGATAGCAAGAGCGTTAATCAATCAACCAGAAATTATCTTTGCAGACGAACCAACAGGAAATTTAGACGCAAAAAACGCATCGCAATTGCACGACATTTTTGAGCAACTCAATAAAGACGCACAACAGACATTTTTAATTGTAACGCATAATGAAGAATTAGCAAAGCGTTCTCACCAAATTTTAAAAATGAAAGAAGGTGCTTTGCTAATGGTCTAAACAAGAGAATTATTTCTTCGCTTTTTTTGCCTCTGCGGTTTTTACGCTTTCTATATATTTTACAATTCCGTCTCTTTCTTTAAGCAAATCAGCGTCATTCGGTTTAAACAAGATCAGTGCATTAATTGCCTTTAAAGACTCGTCATAATTTTTCAATACGTTACGACTATAGGCATATAAAACGCCATAACTCTGAACCAAAATATTTTTATTTTTAGCCGTATCTAAAGATGTAATTTCTATCGTTTTTTGATAATACGGGATGGCACTCGCAAGCGTTGTGTCTGTAATAGATTTGGTTCTTCCCTTCCAGAAATAGCCAAAATATTCGTTTGGATATTTAGCGATATAAGTAGAAAAAATCGTGTCTGCACTTGCATATTCCTCCGCCACTAAATTGGCATAACCCCAATTGAATAAATCAGTTGCATTTTGTTTAGGGTTATTATTATAAAGCATTCCGCTCCAATATGCTAACATTTTGGTGTTTTTTGTTTTTTTATATAGCGCCACAATCGAACGAATATCATTTACACGACTATTCGGAATCGTATCTGCAACGTATGCTTTTTCATAGTATGTTGTTGCATCTTTTATTTTATCTGGAAAGCGAGACAATAAGGTTGCCATAAAACGATAATTGTCTAAATCAATAATGTCGATGTCTGCTTTTTGAAAAAAAGTTTCGAAATATTTAACTGCTTGTACCGTGTCATTTAATTGCGTCAAAGCATATCCTGCTAATCGATAGCACCTCATGTCAACTTTATCTTTGTATTTATCAATCATGCCCAAGGTTTGGTCTAAACTTTTCTGAAAACTTTTTGATGCATACAACACATTCGCTTCTTCAAATTCTAAAGCAGGCGTTGGTTCGATGAGAGCTTTATATTTCAAAAAGTAATCCTTTGCTTTTGTAATGTCAGTATTGTAATAATGACGATACAATTCATAAAAAGCTGGAGCAAAACTTTTATCTAACATGGTTACATCTATCATCTGTTGAACAAACTCCTCTTTATTGTTTTGGTTTAAAAATAATTTTCCCAATCGAAATTTTGCAGGTGCATTATTACTTTCCATAGAAAGGGCTAACTGATAATTGGTATAGACATCGTTACCATATTTTAAACGTTTGTAAAAGTCGCCCATAGCAATATGATATTCAGGATTCTTTTTTGCCTTTTCGTGCATGAGGCTAAATTTATTTTGAGCATATTTTGCATCGGTCGCTTTTGCTTTTGTATAAGCATAAGCCAAGGCTGTATAAACAGCAATGTCTTTTGATTTTGTCTGCAAAATAGCATTGTCAAAAAGCGTTTGAGCCTCGTTAATATTCCCTTCTAAGAGCAATACACTCCCCAACCCAACCATATTCAATGCAGATGCAGGAATTACTTTTAATGCATTTTGGCATATTTTTTTTGCATCAGCTAAATTATTATTGAGCAAATATGCTCTACCTAAATAAAACATAGCAAGTTCTTGCTCACTTTCTTTAAGTTTTGGATTTTGCAAGAAGGCAGACAAGGTTTCTATCGCTTTTCCATAACGTTCATAGTATAAATACTTCTTTGCATTTTCAACGACTGCTACTTGTGAAAGTAGAGAAGAAAAAGAAAGAGCAGACCCAATCAATAAAAATAAAACTTTTTTCATAGAATTTGATTGTAGTGAAATCATACGGAATAGTTTAATTAAAAAATAAAGGAAGAATGATATGCTAAGATAGAAAATGCTTTGTCTTTTTTCATAAACAAAAAAATATCTTTAATAAACTCTGTCGGCTAAGATAAATCAAAGGCCAAAAAGTTTACTAAAGATATCTATTTAGATTTTCGTTTTAATTAGTTTGAATCCAGTTCGTTCCGTCACTTACAAATCGAATTTTTGATGTGAAAGATAAATTTTCTATGACAGATAACGTGATACCAGAAGAAACAAAAATAGAAAGAGAAAGAGTTACTGCACCATCTCCTTGATTGATAATTGTAAATGTTTTATTCGGCAAAGTTGCAGGGTTGGGCAATGAAAAAGTAACATTTGCTGTTCCTGTATAAATAACGATGTTGTCTGAACTTGTAAGACTAGTTGCACTATTGGTGCTTCTAATACTATTTAAAGACATTGAAGAAATAACTCCTGTAGAGGCGTTTACAGTCAATAGACGAGTGGCAACCGTATCCACTTGCAAACCAGCTATTGCGAAAGTATTGGTAGCGGTTGTTGTTATGGTTGTTGGTTTGTTTAAATCGCCACCTAACAAAACAGAATCCGAATTGATTCCAGCGTTCATACCGTTAGATATTTTTAGTGAATTACCCGTTATATAGTTTACATATCCTCTAATTCTCCTCCAGATAACACCATCAAATACAAAAGACGCTCTATCTGAAAAAGCATCTAATCTTAAATCTGCTCTCAAATTCGTATTGGTGGTTTTCACAGAAAATGGAGAACCTATATTATTTGTAACAGTTAAAACTTTTCCAATTATTGCAGATGATGGAAGGATGATATTAGGTATATATGCAGTCGGATTTATTACATATTCGTCATAGTTGGTAGGGTTAGCGGCAAGCGTCAAGTTTGAACCAACAACAGCTCCTCTTACACCC
>JAVKMO010000029.1:0-12734 GCA_031539345.1 Chitinophagales bacterium
CATATTCGGCGACATTACACTATGTGGTGTAAGCGACACATTGACTATTCTATTGCCAATAACCAAAGAAATATTAGCCGTTGTTTTTCCCTGCACATACTGTTTTATCGCCTTAGAATTTAAGCTCGTAACGGTGGCTTTTCTAAAAGTCCCTGCTAACTGATTCGTATAATCAGTGGTTACAACTGTTGGTCGAAAATATTCGTATTGCCCAAAAGCACAAGTCGTAAAAAACAAAAAAGATAAAAGGCTCAAAAAACGTTGCTGACTCATAAGAAAAGTATGCGTAAATATTGATAAACGAAGTTGAATTGGTCTAAAATTAACAGACAAGGAAATTCTAAAAACACCAAAACTCATGTTCATTTGACACAAGATGATATTCTAGTATAACCAGTTTAAATTGCAAAGACAAAAACAATGTAAAGTAATTGAATTTTATGGAAGTTGGCACAAGGCGAAACCATGACAAAATGGCTACTTTTTTTACGTTCCGCAATAAGTTGCGTATCTATTTTCAAAACTTTCTTTTGGAGAGTCAGAATATTTGGTCATATTATCTTGAATTTGAAAGGGGTTTCTTAAAACTAAAAGCAATTTTTCCAAGTCGCTCATACTACCATCTACCGCTGCGTCAAGGGCTGCTTCTACTAAGTGATTTCTTGGAATAAATACAGGATTATTTGCTGACATTATTTTTCTTGCTTTTTCTATACTGGTTGAATTGGCTATGGCAGTTTTCCATTTGATTACCCAAGGTTTAAATTCATGACTTTTTAAAAGACTATCGCCATTTACGGCATCTTGGCTTAGTACTTGAAACGTATTTGTATAATCCAATTTGAGCGATTGCATTAATATCAACAATTCATCTACTAAAGAGCGTAGTGCTGTAAAAGGGGTTTCAATTCCTAACTTTAAAAGCATCATTTGATAATATTTTTCACTCCAAATATGATCAAAACTATCTATACAAGTTTGGGCTAGTTGTAAAGCTGTTTCAGAGTCAGGATGCAAAATTGGCAACAAGGCTTCTGCAAATCTGGCGATATTCCATTTGGTAATTTTAGCTTGGTTTCCAAAAGCATATCGCCCATTGCTATCAATGGAACTGTAAAATGTATTGGGGTGATAAGTATTCATGAAAGCACAAGGACCATAATCAAATGTTTCGCCACTTATGGAAACATTATCCGTATTCATTACCCCATGAATAAACCCTACACGCATCCAGTTGACAACTAACTCTATCTGAACAGACATCACTTTCTTTAATAAACCCAAAGCCATATTTTCACCATCTTTAAGTTCAGGATATAAACGATTGATCGTATAATTTGTGAGTGATAGTAAATCATCCGATGAGCCAAAATTTCTTGCAAACTCAAAAGTGCCAATGCGGATGTGACTTTTCATTAATCTTACTACAACCGCTCCATCATTTATCCTCTCTCTTTGCACCATTTCACCGGTTTTCACAACACATAAACTCCTTGAGCTTGGAATTTTTAAATGATGAATAGCTTCACTCATTAAGTATTCTCTAAGCATCGCTTTCAAAGTAGCTTTTCCGTCTCCGCCTCTTGAATATAAGGTTCTTCCACTTCCTTTAATTTGAACATCAATGCGTTCATTTTTTGGGGTAATACATTCTCCAATCATAATGGCTCTACCATCACCCAATTTTGTAAAACCTCCAAATTGATGACCAGCATAAGCTTGGGCAAAAGAAGATTCATCTCCTCTTAATAATGTCAGAATATCTTCTTGATTATGGATAGAAATATTGAGTTGGTTGAACAATTCATTATTCACGATGACCAATTCAGGCTTTATAAATTCTGCTGGCTTTACCAACTCATAAAATTTACTTGGGAGCGATAAATAGGAATATTCAAATTTAAGCATTTGTGTCTTCTGCATAATTTACAAAGTCATTTATATTCAATATTTCCCAAAGTTAGTTGATAACTTATCTCTAAAACCACTTTTATGAAAGAGTTTTTAGTATTCAATTCGTTCGTTTATTGGAGTCAATTTTAAGTTTGCACGTTCCCAATAGGGTTTCACATAACGTTTTAAGGCTTTGCGAAGGTGGGGAAATAGAAGCACAAATATTGATTAGACTACCAAATGTTCAATTTAGTACAAATGTAAAATAGAAGTACAAATGTTCAATTTACCACTTCTGCCCCCATTTTGGCAAACCCCTGTTATGTGCTGGGCTTTTTTAGGTTTCTGTAATTTCTTTTGATATTTTCTCTTTTTTCTCTAATATGTTGTCGTTGTTCAAAAGTCTTGAATAAATAAACTTAACAAATATACCAATACCTGCTAATGGCATTAAATAAATTGCGTTAAGTATTGTTTTTTGTACAGTTCCTTCTTCAAATGTATTTATCCAATTTGCAAGTTTAGTTAAATAATTCCACTCACATTCCTTACACACAAAAATTAAAATGTAAAAAGAAATACAAGCAAATAATAAAGGAAACGTTAGGTAAGCAAGTATTCGCCAATTTCTTAGTTTTTTGTTTATTTGTGCTGTTCTTATTTTTTCTTTCAGTTCTTTGTTTTCTTTTGTAATTATTTTTACTTTTTCAGATTCGCCACTTTTTAATTCTTGTAAAGTCTGTATAGCTTGGTCTGTATTGGTTTTATGAGTTTCAAAACGAGTAGTTATTTTTTCATTTTGTTTCTTGATTTTTTCAATTTCCAATTCAAGCTCTGTTTTTGCAAAAAATTTGGAACGTTCAATAATATCTTCATTGGAAGTATTTTTGTCTAAAATTCCCTTAAATTGTATTTCTATCATTGAAGTTACAATTGAAGACTGTTGCTCCATATCTTGTGTAATTTCAGCAATACCAGCAAGCACTAATTGTAATTTTTCGTTGTTAATATTAGTTTCATTTTGTGATAGATTTAAAAAACTAACAAAACTCTTAAAATCGTCATTTGTTCGATTTACATATCTTAAAACAATACTTAACCACTGGCTCGGCAACAAAACACAAGGTGTTGCTTTGTTTCTTTTAAAATCCCATCTTCTCAAAGCTTGGTCAGACGAAATGAAAAAATATTTAGTGTCAAAAATGTTTCTACTATTATTTTCTCGTTTAATTTCAGTCAAATATACATTTTTTGCATCCCAAAGTGCACTTTCAAAATGTCCGTTGTTGTTATTTTCAATGTGTTTTGATGAAGAAATATCATTTGCTAAATCTTCCAGATTTTTTTTTGTATTCTCGTCTTTTACATCAAATGGTATTTTATAATCTTCTTTTACTTTGCATTTTTTCTTAAAGTATTCATATTGGCTAAGTATAAATGATTGAAATAATTCTAAGCTATCATTGCTTCTATTAAGTCGCCAAGAATGGAAATAGTCATAGAATTCTGATTCTTTTTTGAACTTTAAAAAAATGTTTGACTTTATTGTTGGCTTTATCGTTTTCTTTATTTGAGAAATATAATAATTTACAGTTGCTTTAAATTCTAATTCTGTAAAACTTGAAATTAAAATATTTTCGCCTGCTTCATTGAATTTATCAATAAAAGTCAAAGTTCTTGTTTTTCGATTTATTCCATTTATGCCAATTGCTCTAAAAATGATATTTGTGTCTAAATAGAAATTTTTATTTTTTAAACTAGATAAATGAAAGCCATTTGAATCATTTTTATTTGTTATTAAACAATATTCCAAAGCATAACTTGAAATATCAAATATAGCTTTGTTTTTTCCGTCGTTATCCCATTGTAGAAATGTATTTATTATTGTTATGTCAATCGGATTTAGTGAATTCATTGATATGTTAATCAATTCATCAACAGTTTTATTATAATCTAAAAGTTTAGAAAAACTTGAAATATTTGTTAAAAATATTTCATAAATGAATTTGTAAATGATTGCTTTACCGTCAAAACCATTTATCAATTCTGAATGAGATTCAACAAATTCGTTTATGTAAAATTCTATTGAATTACCTTCTAATTTTGATTTTAGTGTTGCTGCTCGATTTGGATTAAGGCAAATTAAATGTTCTCCATCAGATTTAGGTCTTACTAAAAAGCCTGTTTCTTTTGGGTTGTTAACTATTGAAACTATTTCTTCTATGTCGAAAATAAAACTATAATTAGTTTGAATTAATTCTATAATTTGATGAGCATTTAATTCCTTGTTTTCATTGTCAATAAATACGGATTCAATAATCTTCTTGTGAATTGTTTTTGAGCTTACTTCGTAATTATTGTCAGCATAAAGTACAGCTGCAAGTCTAAATAAATCTTTTTGTTTGTTTATATCCATTAAGTCTGTTAGTCGTTTTAAGTGCGTTTTGGTAGCCTTGCAGGTAACGTTTTGGGGCTTGCCGAAGGTGGGGAAATCGAAGTACAAATGTTCAATTTAGTACAAATGTTGATTAGAATTACTAATGTTCAATTCAGCAGTTCAGCCCCACTTTTGGCAAACCCATGTTGGCGGTTCGTTGTTTTTGTCGTCCGTTCACTATGTTGGTTATGCTTGTCCGTACATTTTAATAGATACTCAATGGAAGTCTGTCCGTCTGTAATGTTTGTTCGTAACTGTCAAATCCAGCCTAATTCTTTTACTGTCATTTCCACTCTCAACATTTCCTGTATGAAGAGTTGCTTTTGGTTCAAATAACAAATTAAAAACTATTTCTCCGTTGGTATGTGGTCTATGTTCAACTCCTTTGGGAACTATTAAGATTTCTCCTTCCTTGACTTCAACTGTTCTTCCATCACGAAAGTCCATTAGAAGTGTACCTTTAAACACCATAAAAAGTTCGTCTTCGTTGTCGTGGCTATGCCATACAAAGTCGTCTTTTAGTTTACAAAGTTTCACATATTGTCCGTTGAGTTCGCCAATAATATGAGGTGTCCATTGCTTGTCAAACAGCGAAAACTTGTCTAAAATATTAATTGAGTTAATTTCTTGCATATTTAATTGTCAATTTATTTAATTGTTTGGTTAAGTTTTTTGTGTCGCTATACAATGACCGCCAACACGTAAATATACGCAATAGTATCATTTTTTATTCCACTTTTGAACTAAATTTTAAAATTAGAAATTCAATATATTGTAAAGAAAGATAGCCATTTTACGCATTTCGTTTTTTTGAATAATTAGAATATGCCGGTATTGCTCAACTATACAAAATATTTTTCTCCTTTTTTGTACGGTACACAACCGTTCCAGCTTCCAGGAACAGGTCGATAGTCCAAAACTTCTGTTTGACCAATTTCTGAAGTGAAGTAGCCAAAAACGGTCAATTGTTTTAAGAGTGTAAAATAATGTGGCGGAGGGGCATCTTTTTTTCCTTGAGTAGATAAGTTCTCCGTTTTTGCTTCCTTGTCTAATTTTGTGAGTAATTCATTTTGTTGCGTTACAGACAGTTGCATAAATTTTTTGCCATAGGCGGAGTTGGCTTGTTTGTCGATGTCGGCAATGCCATTCATTACAACTTGTTGTTGTTGGGGGGTATAACAATCGCTTACAAAAGTTTTGATAAATGTGCCTATTTGAGTTGCTTTTGCACCTGGTGTATGTGTTGTGGGAATAATAATTTCTCCAATTTGGTCTAATAATGCCAAGGTTTCTGGACTAAAGTTTAATTCTTTAGCACCGCTTGCTTTGCAACCGCTTAAAAATAAATCTAACCCTATAATTGTTCCTCCGCCAATAACTGCCATGGCTTGAAGGGCTTGTTTTCTGTTCATGTGAGTTTGTTTTAAATGTGTTGAATGGGTTTTAAAGAATTACAAGTTGCCTTTTTTCAATTCTTGCACAGCAAAATCGGCAGCTCTTGCGGTCATTGCCATATACGTTAATGATGGATTGACGGCGGCAGAAGATGTCATGCAAGACCCATCAGTAACAAACACATTAGGTGCATCCCATACTTGATTGTGTGCGTTAAGTACTGAAGTTTTGGGGTCTTTACCCATTCTTGCAGTTCCCATTTCGTGTATGCCCATGGCTAAAAAATAGTCGTTATCATAGGTTGTAACGTGTTTCATGCCGGCTGCTTCCAACATTTCTGCTGCATCTGCAATCATATCCTTACGCATTTTCTTTTCGTTGTCTTTTATTTCTGCACTGATTTCAAGCACAGGCAATCCCCATTTGTCTTTGACTGTTTTATTGAGATAAATTTTATTGTCGTGATAAGGCAACATTTCACCAAATCCAAGTAAACCCATTTTCCATTGTCCTAAGTTTGTGAGTTCTTCTTTTAAAGATGCTCCAATTCCTAATTCGGCAATATTTCTTTGCCACCCTTCTCGGCTTGATCCCCCTTGATAACCAAAGCCGCGCACGTAGTCTCTGTCTTGTTGATAAACGTTGCGATAACGTGGAATATAAATTCCATTCGGTCTGCGTCCAAAGGTGTATTTATCGTCATACCCTTCGGCAACGCCTTCAGCTCCACAGCGAAAGTGGTGATCCATTAAATTGTGTCCCAATTCGCCACTACTGCTTCCCAAACCGCCTTGCCATACATCAGTTGCAGAATTCATTAAAATCCATGTGCTATTTAAAGTGGAAGCACATACAAAAACAATTTTTGAAAAATATTGAACTGTTTTGTTTGTTTCTGCGTCTAATATTTCTACGCCTTTTGCACGTTTTTTGTCTTTGTCATAAATAATTTTTGTAACAATAGAAAAAGGGCGAAGTGTTAAATTTCCTGTTGCTTGTGCAGCAGGCAGCGTTGCAGATTGAGTGCTAAAATAAGCCCCAAAAGGACAGCCTTGCCAACATTTATTTCTATACTGACAATTGATTCTGTCATTGTGCGGCACCGTAATGTTTGCAGATCTGCCAATGGTCATTATTCTTTGTCCTTGATAATGTTTTTTAATTCTATCTGAAACGTCTTTTTCTACACAAGAAAAATCCATTGGGGGCATATATTCTCCGTCTGGTAGAGAGATAAAATTTTCTTTTCTACCACTAATGCCCGCAAATTTTTCTGCATAAGAATACCAAGGTGCAATGTCTTTGTATCGAATGGGCCAATCAACGCCATGTGCGTCTTTTGCATTGGCTTCAAAATCCATATCTCCTAAGCGATAGCTTTGTCTGCCCCATGTTAAAGACCGTCCGCCCACTTGATAACCTCTATACCAATCAAATCTTTTTGCTTCTACATAAGGGCTGTCTTTTTCATTTGCCCAAAAGTCTAAGTTCAATTCGTTCAAAGGATAATCTCTTTTTAAAACGGGGTAATCTTTAATCATTTGTTGTGTGCGAACAGTACGATGCGGAAACTCCCACATTCCTTTGTTGGTATTGACGTAGTCTTTAATATGTTCTACGTTTCTTCCACGTTCGAGCATAATGACCTTTAATCCTTTTTGTGTTAGTTCTTTTGCAGCCCAACCACCGCTAATGCCAGAGCCAATGACAATTGCATCATATGTATTTATTTCTGTTGCCATAATATTTATTTATCTTGTTACTAAAAATTTAGAACTTGAAACTAAAAAAATATTTGACAATACGTGCAAGATAATTTTGCATTATTCAACATTCATACCCAACCAAGCCATCATGGCCATGCCGTGTTGCAATGCGTGTTCGTCTATATTAAACGTTGGAGTGTGAACTGGAGAAATATTTTTTGCATTTGTAGGACGAACGCCTAATCTAAAAAAACAGGCTTTAACAAGTTGAGAATAATAACCAAAATCTTCGGCACCCATACGGAGTTCTGTTTCGCTACAATGTTCAGCACCGATAAAATTTTCTGCTAAATGCCTGGCTTCTTTTGTCAATTCTTCGTTATTGTAAACCATAGGATACCCAACATCTATCCATAAATCAATTTCTGCATTCATGCTTTTTGCTGTATGGGTTACAATTTGTGTAATTTTTTCGTGTCCTATTTTTCTCCACGTTTCATCCATGGCTCTGAATGTTCCCATAAGTTTTACTTCACTTGGAATAACGTTTGTTGTATTACCGCCTTGTATAGAAGAGATTGTTAATACCGAAGGATTGAAGGGGTCGTTATTTCTACTGACCACTTGCTGCAAAGCAACAACAAGGTGTGATGCGACAAGTATGGTGTCTGTGGTTAAGTGTGGAGCCGCAGCGTGTCCGCCTTTGCTTTTAATCGTAATGTAAATTTCGTCTGCACTTGCCATACATTTGCCCCCACGAAAACTAAATTTTCCAACATCTAAAGTTGTATGCACATGAAGTGCCAAAATGCTTTGTACATCTGGGTTTTTGAGTACGCCTTCTTGTATCATGAGGCTTGCTCCGCCAGGGTTTTTTTCTTCGCCAGGTTGAAACAAACATTTAATTGTTCCGCCCCATTCTTCTTTTAATGTATCTAAAATTTTTATCGCACCGAGCAAACAACTTGTATGTGCATCATGCCCACAAGCGTGCATAACGTTTTTGTTTTTTGACGCATAAGGCACATCGTTTTCTTCTTGAATGGGGAGTGCGTCAATATCTGCCCGCAATGCGATGCAACGCGTAGAAGTTTTTTTTCCTTTGAGTGTAACAACAATTCCCGTTCCTGCAACAGGGGCAACAAAATCAATGTTCCATTTTTTCAATACGCTTTGGATAAACGCAGACGTTTGAAACTCTTGATACGACAGTTCTGGGTATTGGTGTAAATGCTGACGAATGGTTTGAATTTCTGTAAATAAATGTTCTGCCAAATGTTTTACAGACGCAATTTTTTCTGCCGTCATTGCAAGGGATTATTTTTTTCCAAAAAAAGTAAGTAAGTAAGCGTCTGTATCGATCAAATTAGGAATAATCACAATTGCCCTTTTGTTATCAAAAAACAAGTTCAATTTTTGCCTAAAAACTTCTGCATCATCGCTAGTTCTATATAAGCCAACTCTCAATTTGTAATACGGTTCTTTAAAAACAATTTCATTTGGCATTTGCGACATCACGTCTTCTAAATCTTTTTTTACACGCATGGCCTCCAATCTGTTTTTCGTACTGACAATTTGTAATTGATAAGCTGGTATTTGTTGGGGAAAGGTGTTTTTGATTTGTAAAATTTGTAGGTCTCGATAAAAAGAATCTATGCGATGATCAGCAATGACTTTAAACGATATGGTATTCGCAATCGTTAAAAACTGTGCAGTACTATTTTTCTTGTCTTGCGCATTGAGCAGCACAGAAAAAAAAAGGATAAAAAATAATGACAACTTCATCGTATAGTTGTGTAAATTAAAAAATAAAAGTGGAGCTGGCGGGGGTCGAACCCGCGTCCAAACATCTTCTTCATTAGCCTTCTACATGCTTATTTTACTATTGATTGTAGGGTTAAATACTGGGAGTAAACGAACCATAAATAACCTTAGTCGCTTGTACTACATCTGTCTTCTCCAACACAAGAAAACAGCGAGTTTCGTTTTGTAAGTTTGATTCATCAGGCGTTAGCGACTACGAACAGAAGCTAAGGCGGATATATATGGATGCAGTCTTAGACTAGGCAGCCATAGCGAAATTGTTTTCGCCGATTATGTATTAAGTCTTCAGATTAAAGTGCGATGGACTCCAGGCACTGCATGCTTATACTAAACAAGACCAATGCTGTCAAAACCTAAAACAGCCCCAAATTTTCAATGAACAAAAGTGGACGCTAATCTAATTTTTTATTATACCCAAACAGAAAATTATGCGACAGCACTATTTCAAAGCCTAATTTTTTACATAATTGTCAATCGGCAATCTGTTTTGTAAAGCCCTTGCTAAGGTAAAATCATCGGCATATTCTAATTCGCCACCAAAAGCAATTCCGCGAGAAATGGACGTTAGTGAAATAGGTGTTTGTGCCAATAATTTTTTGATATAAAAAATTGTTGTATCACCCTGAATAGTTGGATTGAGTACAAAAATAACTTCTTCAAAATGTCCATTTTGAATGCGGTGCATTAAACTTTGAATATGCAGTTGCTCAGGCCCAATGCCATCTAAGGGGGATATTAAACCACCAAGTATATGATACAAACCATTGTATTGGTCGGTGTTTTCAATCGCAATAACATCACGGATAGTTTCAACAATACACAACACATTTTTCTTTCTATTGGCATCGCTACAAATTGAACATTCTGGCGTGTCAGCAATGTTGTGGCAGATGGCACAAACGTGAATGTGGTGTTGAATATCTTGAATGCTTTGTAATAAAGAAGTCAGTTCGTTGCCGTCTTTTTTTTTCAACAAATGGAGGGCAAAACGCAAGGCTGTTTTTTGTCCTACGCCAGGCAAGTTTTTAAACTGTTGAACTGCTTTTTCAAAAATGGCAGATGAATATTTCATGCTGAATGAACAACAAATAAAAAGAAAAAGTAAACAACACTTTGTGTGATTGTAAAATAAATTTTACGGTTTTTCTTCAATCACAATCGTGGCAGAAAAACTGTCATGCCAGCCTTTCCCAATTAAAAAAGAAATCGCATCCATCGGTATCCACCTGCAACAATATCGAAGTAATGCCTGTTTCGACGACATTGGCTCTCCACTGATATGAATGACTTTTGTTTGCAAAATCATTTTGCCCATTGTTTGTCCAAGCTTTAATTCTAATACACCAAAGTATAAAATATGAAGGAGTAAAAACGCAATGAAATACATAAATTTGCTTGTTGTTACCGTGCTGAATATTTTTTCTAAACCTCCCTCACAAGCACTAAAAATAAACACATCAATGACAAAACCCAACAACCTTTTCGTTTTTGAAGTAGGGGTGTAATTTCTTTGCGGATAAACAACACTTAATGCTTCAACGTGTTTTTTTTCTACTCGATTTAATGCAATAAGCAATAGCACACAAAATACGCTAAAGAAGAGTAAGAATATAACAAACAAAAGATAAGACATAGCAAACGGAAATGATTACAAAATGCTTTTTTGATAAGCCTCATAAGACAATAAGCCTGCCAATTCATTTGTATTGGCAATTTTAATTTTACACATCCAACCAGCTTCATAAACGGCAGTGTTGATGAGTTCGGGTTTTGAATCTAACGACGTATTTATTTCTACCACTTCTCCCGATAAAGGTGCATAAATATCAGAAACCGTTTTTACAGATTCAACGCTTCCAATCACCTGATTAGCCGTTGTCTTGGTGCCAATTTTTGGCAGTTCTACAAACACCACATCGCCCAAACTTTGTTGTGCATAATCTGTTATACCTATTGTTGCTATTTGGGTTTTTTCATCATATTTTACCCATTCATGTTCTTTTGTGTACTGCAAATTTTGTTCTAAAGACATAAAATAAAAATCAAAAATTCAAAAAAAAGGAGATTGTCAAATGTATTTTTTTTTTTCACTTGAACGAACTAAAAAGGTATTGTTAAGAAGGAATATTGACAATGAAAAGTAAACCATGTTTCAGTATTCCTTTTATGCAAAAAAAAGAGCAGTTGAATAACTGCTCTTGAATAGAATTGATAATTTGCTTAGGCTTTGAAGTGGGCAAATGCTTTGTTCGCTTCTGCCATTTTGTGTGTATCTTCTTTCTTTTTGTAAGCTGATCCTTCACCTTTGCTTGCAGCGATTGTTTCTGCAGCTAATTTTTCTGCCATTGTTTTTCCGTGTCTGTCGCGGCTATAATTGATGAGCCATTTCATACTTAAAGAGATTTTTCTGTCTGGGCGAACTTCTGAAGGAATTTGAAATGTTGCACCGCCAATTCTTCTACTTTTTACTTCTAAAGTTGGAGTTAAATTTTGAATGGCTTTTTTCCAAATATCATAACCATTTTCAGACGTTGCTTTAGCAACTAATTCTAATGAATCATAAAATATTTTAAAAGCGATACTTTTTTTGCCTTCCCACATTAAGGTATTGACAAATCTTGTTACTAAAGGGTCATTGAATTTTGGGTCTGGGGCTAAAATGTGTTTCTTGGCTTGACTTTTTCTCATAAAATGAAATAATAAATAAAATCTTAATATAGAAGAATAAAATGTTAGAGGTTATTTTTTGGCTGGTGCAGCAGATTTTTTATCTTTTTTAGCACCATATTTAGAACGGCTTTGTTTTCTGTCTTTTACGCCACTTGTATCCAAGCTACCTCTTACAATATGGTATCTTACGCCTGGCAAATCTTTTACCCTTCCGCCTCTTACAAGTACGATAGAGTGTTCTTGCAAATTGTGTCCTTCTCCAGGAATGTAAGCGATGATTTCATTTTTATTTGTAAGCCTCACTTTGGCAACTTTTCTTAACGCAGAGTTTGGTTTTTTAGGTGTTGTTGTATAAACCCGTGTGCAAACGCCACGACGCTGTGGACAAGAGTCTAAAGACCTCGATTTACTTTTTACGGTAATTGTTTCTCTTCCTTTTCTAACCAATTGTTGGATTGTAGGCATTGAATAATTTTAAATTTTTACTAAATAAAATAAAATGAAAGTGTCGGCGTAAACATTGCGACAAGGTTGGCGAATATATTTTTTTTGATGAATGAGAAATAAAAAGTTTTGATGTTCTAAAATGGGGAAAACACATGGAAACAAATTTAATTTTTTATTCTTTTAAAAAGAGACATTGTAATAACAAAGCGAGGTTTAGTTTATGAACCCTTTGCAAAAGCCATTTCTTGGTTAGGTGCTTTTTAAATTAGGTTGTTTTGAGGATTTTCGTTTTAAAAAGCATGATCATAAGCATGAATTACTGTTTATTTTTTGTTGTTTGAATGGGTTTGCTTGTTTTTTGA
>JAVKMO010000030.1:0-76125 GCA_031539345.1 Chitinophagales bacterium
TTCTGCTTCTACACTATTATCATCATTCGCATTCAATACCAAATTTCCCCAATTACTCAATTCACTACCAAAAAGTCGTAAATTACCACCATCTGTAAGACGCATATATTCTCTGCCTTTGATCTTAAATATCATGTGTTCGACGCCCTGACCATCATCATTCGCATTCAATACCAAATTTCCCCAATTACCTAAATCGCCATCAAACATTCTCAATCCTCCGTCTGACCCAATAGCAAGACGATTGGTATTTTTTGTTTTGAAATACAAGGGTTCTCCCCCACTTTCATCAGCATCTGCACCTATAGACAGACCTCCCATACTAAAAATATCTCCATGTTCAAAAAGCTTAATCTCCCCATCCTTTAAAATAGACATTCTCTTACGACCAGCTGTAACGAAGGTGATTGCGCCATGTGTATTACTTGCGGATCGTCCTCCTTGATTATAAATATAGGTGTACAGTCCATCATTCACGTATTGACTGTTTTGTAGTCTAAGTATATCGTAGAAACCAACATTATTAACCATTTCGTGTGCATCTGAAAATTGATCTTGAGAAAAAGCGTTTGACAGACAAGAAAAAATAATCAAAATTGTAGTAATTTGTTTCATCATTTGTTTTCGTTGTTTTAGTTTCATAAGATTTGTTTTTAGGTTTAGAAAATATGGTAATTATATCTTTTTTAAAGCATTTTTGAATAATGTTCATCAGACAAACTGCGTAAGGTGGCGGCTGCACTTTCGGGGCTAATATCTCTTTGGGCACTGGCTAATAATTCATAACCAACCATAAATTTTTTTACTGTTGCACTGCGTAATAAGGGCGGATAAAAGTGCATGTGCCAATGCCAATGGGCTTGGTCGCCACTGTTTACAGGTGCTTGGTGCATGCCGGCAGAATAAGGAAAAGACGTTTGGAATAAATTGTCGTAGCGTGTGGTAATTTGTTTTAAAATTTGTGCAAAAGCAATTTGCTCTTCGGGGCTAAAATCAACGATGGTTTGTACCGGTCTTTTGCTGATTAAAAGTGTTTCATAAGGCCAAATTGCCCAAAAAGGAACAACCAAAATAAAGTGTTCGTTTTCTAGCACAAGGCGTTCTTGCTTGTCGATTTCTTGTTTGGTATAAGCGGATAATAAAGTATGTTGATGATGTTGATAATAGTCTTTTTGTTGGCGGTCTTCTTTAGCAATCTCGGTAGGCAAACTACTCTGTGCCCAAATTTGACCGTGTGGATGAGGGTTACTGCAACCCATCACATCGCCTTTGTTTTCAAAAATTTGAATGTGTTTGATCCATGGCGTTTGTTGCAAAGCCATAAATTCTGCCTTCCACAAAGCAATTACGTCAACAATTTCTTGATGAGATAATAAAGGTAAGGTGAGGTGATGTTGTGGAGAAAAGCAAAGCACTTTACAAATGCCTTGTTCTGTTTTTGCTTCTAATAAATTATCGCTAAAATGCTTTGGTTCTGTGTCGGTGAGCAAAGCCGAAAAATCATTCACAAACGAAAATGGCTTTGTGTATGGCTCGTTTTTTGTGCCGTCTGCACGTGTGTTGCCCGGACATAAATAACACGTTTCATCATAACTCTTTTTGTTTAAAGGACTGGCTGTTTCTACCTTTCCTTGCCAAGGTCTTTTGGCTCGGTGGGGCGAAACCAAAACCCAGTCTCCATTGAGGCTGTTTTTGCGTTGGTGGGGATGTTCAAAAAAATCAACATTGTTCATAAGGTCAAATTAGTTAGTTAGTTAGGGTAGGTAGGTATTGGTTGTAAAGGTTTTCATTTTGAAAAGAAAAAATTCAACTCTATTTTTTGATCGAATTGTTAATGCTTTTTACCCATCAATTTTAGGACTTTTCTCAATAGCCTCTTGTCTGCGGTGCTACTTTTTTTTCTCATCGAGTTGTCGTTTTAATTCCTCAAGTTGCTTTGCTAGTGTTGATAATGCTTTATCTTTCTCATCAATTACTTTATCTTTTTCATCAATTATTTTATCTTTTTCATCAAGTTTTTGCGTGAGTTCTTTTTCTTTATCCTCAAACATGGCATTGACACTTCTCCACGCTTCTTGTTCTGTTTCTATTTTTTTTCGCTCTGCGGGATTTGTTCCTGCAAAATGTAAAATCTCTGCCGTCAGTTTAATGTCTTCTGTATCTAATTCGTGCCTAAACTCTTTGGTTATTTTCAAACGTTACAAGGAGTTTGTAATTAGCGATAATTTTGACAGCAATAATTCCATAAAACATTGATAAAGTTGGCATCTGCAATAAAACTTAAATACACACATTTTTCATATCAACGAAACTAAAAAAAACTGGCTCATTGTTCATCTTCAACAAACAATGAACCAGCATCAATATTTACTGTCTTGTAAGTGTATAAGTTGTTGTAACGCCGCCGGTCATTTCTACTGTAATGGTATAAACGCCTGCTGGAGTTTCGTATTTCCAATAGAGTTTTCCATAATCTGCACCTGCTGCATTGCCGGCACTAATTTTATAGGTATCATAAAAATCTGATGGACCTCCTGTTACCGCTGTTTCACTATCTTTTTTAATACTTTTTATGTAAATATAATAATCTGTTCCTGCTGTTCCTGTTGGTGGATTTGTTACTGTTGGTGCAACAGATTCTGTTGCCCAATTTTCGAGTCCATACGTATAACTATTCGGTGAATAAGCAATTGTTGGTGCTGGAGGTACTGCGCCTGTTACTGTTATCGTATAAGTTGTTGTAACTGTGCCAGCAGCATTCGCTGATATCGTTAAAACATAAGTACCTGCTCCTGCGTTGGTTGGATCCGTTGGTCCTACCTCAAAATGGATAACACCATCACTCCCAAACCATATATTTGTTGCTGGCCATGCAAATGCAATTGCTGCACCATCTTTTGTTAAATCCTTCACCCAAAAAGTTGCTGAACTTGCACCTGTAATTGTTGCAGCACCTGAAGTATAGGCTGTACCTGCAACTGTAGACCCTGAATTTGGTGCATAAGAAATGGCAGTTGCAACTGCTGCTGCTGTGCCTGTTACTGTTATCGTATAAGTTGTTGTAACTGTGCCAGCAGCATTCGCTGATATCGTTAAAACATAAACGCCTGCTCCTGCGTTGTCTGTTCCTCCTGTTTCCCAATGGATAACACCATCACCGCCAAACCACACATGAGTTGCATCCCAACTTGTTCCAAGTGCTGTGCCATCTTTTGTTAAACCCTTCACCCAAAAAGTTGCTGAGGCTGCACCTGTAATTGTTGCAGCACCTGAAGTATAGGCTGTACCTGCGGTTGTAGATCCCGTGTTTGTTGCATAAGAAATGGCAGTTGGGTCTGAAGAGAATGATTGTAGATCAACTGTAATATCTCCTACGGCGATTGAATTTCCACCATCACCTGCACGTACAGACAATACATATTTGCCAATTGTTGCAGAACCATCTAAACCTATGGCTCCATTTGTACCATTTAACCAAATTTTATGTGCAGTACCCAAAGCATTTCTTTTATCCTCTACATCTGCATATAACTCTGCGCCATCTTTGGTTACTTTGTCGATCCAATAATATGGTGTAAATGTGCCCGTTTTTGTTGCTGTTGCTGTTGCATAGTCTACCCATGCTTTAGAGCCATTTGTAATTGTAATGGTTTTGGTGGTAGCATCGTAATTTCCTCCTGCATAAGTTACAGCGGTTATTGTTCCTGCTGGTACTGTAATGGTTGCGGTCAATATGGCTGCTTTTGTATTTGTTCCATCTGACGCAGTAATATAGAGTTTATAGACGCCTTGTGCACACCAGCTGCTAATAACAACAGAACCGTCTGCTTTCAGTTTAAAAATGTTTGTTTTATAGGCGGGGTATATAAGTGCAGTAGCACCAGTACCAGTGGTAACGTTTGCGTTCAAGGCTACAGTACTCGTACCAGCATTAGTACCAGTGCCTGGTATAATGGCATAAGAACTAGTGGCTAAGGATAGGTCATTGAATTTGATGTCAGTTATTGTATAGGTCAATGCACTTGTTGTTGTTCTTGTTGTCGTTGGTGCAATAGAACTATCTTTTTTTCCAAACTCAACACTTTTGTTGGTATAAGAAAAAGCATCGAAAGTTCCAGTGGTGCCTACCGTAAAGTCTGTTGCACTGGTTACGGTTTTGCCTAATACTGCAACAGTTATTTTTCCTGTTGTTGCTGCTGTTGGCACACTTGTTGTAATGCTTGTTACTGTAGCAGCCGTAACGGTTGCTGCGGTGCCATTAAACTGAACGGTGTTGTCGGTTGCCGTTGTGCTAAAATTTGTCCCTGTAATGGTAACCGCTGTACCAACTGCACCAGATTCTGGCGTAAAACTGGTGATGGTTGGGTCGGAATTTATTTTGTCTTTTTTGCAGGAAGAAGCAAACAAAAGGGTTGCAAAAGCACCTATTTGAAGGCTTTTGAGGGTTGTTTGGATTGCGTTCATGGTATTTAAAATTTAAATGAAAAAAAAGAAAAAGAGGTGTTTTGTTCACAAGACAATGCAAACACACTTATTTGAAAACGTTTACAAGTCATTTTAATATTGTTCATTGCATTTTTATTTAAAGTAAAAAAAGCGTACTTGATTAGTAATTAGTTTGTTTTAAATTAGGGTTCGCTGCGATATCAGAACTTGGAATCGGATACCAATTGTATTTGTCGTCAACGGCTGTTCCTGCCGCAACTTTCCCTTTCCATGCCCATACATAATCACCCGTGGTCAATTTTTTAAACCTCCTGAGGTCTGTTCTTCTATGGGCTTCCCAGAATAATTCACGTGCACGCTCTGCCAAAATATCGTCTAAAGAAAAAGAAGTTACATCAACCCAAGTTGGGCTAGCACGCTTGTTTATTTTATTAAAATATTCGAGTGCTAATGTCATTGTTCCGCCTTGTCCGCCACGCAAAACAGCTTCTGCATACAATAAATAAATGTCCGCTAAACGAAACATAGGAAAGTCGGTATCAACGCCAACGGAACCTCCTCCCATATCAACGCCGGTTGTATTCACAGAACTATACCCTGTAGAATATTTATTACTGAATTTTTTAATCGCATAGCCATCTGTAAACGCTGTTATATCATTGATGTTAATACTTTGTCCATCAGTATGAATGAGTTTACGTTTGTCATCTGGGGTTTTAAATTGATTAAAAAATTGTTTTGTTGTACGCATACCAGCCCATCCACTTTTAATCCCAAAATCAACAGGTTTCATTGTTCCGCCCACTTGAGCATGCACTAAAAAAACCATTCCTCCAAATCCTTGTGTATTGACTGCGTCAAAGACAATAGGAAAAATTATTTCAGGCGATTTGTCATTATCTGCCTTAAATACATTTTCATAAACAGGGTCTAAAGCATAGGTATTAGCAGCTATAATTTTATTACAATACGTAACACATTCAGTATTTGCATCTGTTCCTGTATAAACTTCTGCATTGATAAAAATGTGTGTGAGCAATGCCCATGCAGCGGCTTTGTCTGCACGTCCATATTGATTTTGTTTTGGAGCAGGCAAAGTGTTTTCGATTTCTTGTAATTCTTTGACTACAAAATCATAGAGTTCTTTTTTGCTGGCTTGTGGTGGAAAATAATTTCCAACGCCTTGTTGTTCTGTAATAAAAGGAATAGAACCAAATAAATCTAAGCCATGCCAATAAGACAAAGCACGTAAAAAACGCACTTCATTTCTATAGCCATTGATGATTGTTTTTTGTGCTTCGCTAAAACCTTTTTGATTTAATTGTGCAAGGGCGCTTTGGTTTAAAAATTCATTGCAATAAGCAACTTGTAAGTAAATTCTGCTATAAGCGATTTTCAAAAAATTATTATCACTCGTCCAATTCATATAATGCAAATCAGTCAATCCAATATCATTCCAACCCAATACAGCTTCATCTGTAGAAAGTTCTTGTAAACTCCAATATTGTCTTAAATAATCGCTAAAGCCAACATCAACGCCCAAAATATCAGATTGGTCTCCACGCTGAATACCCGTTAGGGAAAAGCCAGAATAAATTTTTGCTAACACTTGCTTGTAGCCTTCAATACTACTATATACCTTGTCGGACGTATTGCCGACAATGGGCGATTTGTCAAGGTCTTTAATACAAGAAGATAAGAAGAAAGAAGAACAAGAAACAAAAACAAGAAGATTTTTTTTCATAAGCCAGAAAGAAAATAGTGAATTAAAAATTCAAAGAAAGTTGAACAGAATAAGTGGTTGGTCTTGGGTATAAATTATTGTCGATGCCATTAAAAATTTCGGGGTCTGCACCTGAATATTTTGTGATGACAAAAACATTTTGAATCGTTGCACCGAGACGCATTTGTACTTTTTTGTAAAGCATATTTCCAAAATTATAGCCTACAGAAATATTGTCCATTCTTAAGAAAGAGGCGTTCTCTAAAAAATAATCTGAGAGCAATTGTGGTGCTTTAAAGCCTGTATTCAAAATTTCTTTATTGAGATTATTCAGAGAGCGATTATCATAAGAAATATCTTGCATCGATGTTGCGGAACGTGCATTATTATACACATAATTCCCAAAATTTGCACGTAGGGTAAACGATGCAGACCAATTTTCATATTCCAAGGAGTTACTCAATCCAAGTAAAAATTTTGGCATTGGTGAGTGCGTACGATACAAATCTTTGTCATCGACAATGCCGTCTCCATTTCTGTCAACATAAACGCCTTCAATCGGTTTTCCGCTTTTGTCATACACCTGTTGCTGAACGTAAAAACTAAATGGCGTGTAGCCGGCTGTGTGAACTTGAATTGTATTACCCTTTCCACCCGCAATGCCACCAACTTTATTGCCAACAGCAGAGGTACTTGCAACACGAGAGAGACTAACGATTTCACTCTGATTGTATGTCATGTTAAAATTGGCACTGTATTTAAGGTTTTGTGTTTTTAAGATGACAGCATTTACAAAAAGTTCTACTCCCCTATTTCTCATCGTACCTATATTTGTACTGACACGATTGCTGAGATTAGAACCTGCAGGCACATCAATTTCTGCTAATAAATTGTTTGTGTTTTTTTGATATACGTCGAGTGCAAAAACAAATTGTCCCTTGTTAATTTCTATGTCTAAGCCTGCGTTAGCGGTTGCTGTTTCTTCCCATTGAATATTAGGGTCATAAGCAACAGGTCGCTGAATCGTAGTGGGTACGCCGCCAAACACATAGCGCGTATTGTTAGACCCTTTTTGATACGCATTGACATAAGGATAAAATGAGTTAATGTCTTGTTGCCCTGTGATACCATAACTCAACCGCAATTTCATCACATTAAAAATAGATTGTTGTTGCATCCATTCTTCTTCATGAAGTTTCCATGCTAAAGCCACAGAAGGAAATAATCCCCAACGTTTGTCTGGTGCAAACCGAGAAGAGCCATCTGCACGGAGAGTCAGCGTCAATAAATAACGACCTAATACAGTATAATTTAAACGTCCAAAAAAAGACAACAAGGCAAGTTCTGTAGAGTCGGCTAATCCTCTAAAAATTTCAGTCGGGGGCTCTTTTTGATTGTACCCAATACTTGCTTGATTATTTCTATCAAATTTTTGATAAGAATGTCCTGCGGTTACATCAATTTTGCTTTTGATGGCTGTTATTTCTTTAACATAATTAAGATAAACATCCAATAAACGGGTCGAACTATTACCAGTATAAGAAGACGAATAACCATAGGTCGCATAATTAGAAGCCGCATAATAAGGAGTGCTTTGAGTGCCATTGCCAAGTGAAAAGTCAATCCCTGCATTGAGGTTTAACCTCAAACCCGCGACAAATGGAACCTTATAGTCTAACTGAATATTATTGAGTGTTCGATAGCTATTCGCAATATTTTTTTCTTGATTTAAAACGCCCAAAGGATTGAGTGTTGCACCAACTAAATTGCCGATATTTATCCACTCGTAATAACCCCCATAAGGACTTTTAGGATCTAAAATAGATTGTGTTGGATCAAAACGCAATGAATTTCCAATGGCAGATTGATTGGCAAAAAAAGATTTGCCATACACAAATTTTGTATTCACATCTATTTTTAATGCATCGTGTAAAAATTTACGAGACGCATTTATGCCCGCACTATAGCGTTGAAAGTTATCTCGAATAAGAATACCATCTTGATAAAAAGCACCGAGTGAAACACGAATAAGCGTATTAAACGCTTTTCCCGTTAAGCTTAAATTATTATCTGTACTAAAAGCATTGCGTAAAACAGCGTCTTGCCAATCTGTATTTGCAGTGCCCAATAAACTTTTTTGTGCATCGCTACCCTTTCCATTAATAAAAGTTTGATACTCATTAGCGTTCAAATAAAAATTACTCTTTGTTTTTGCAACAAAACTTTGCGTACTTAAAAAATCAACCAAGAAACGATTGCCTCCACCACCTACATCTTTTCCTTTTTTTGTTGTAATAATAATGACCCCATTAGAGGCTCTCGAACCATAGATGGCTGTTGCAGAAGCATCTTTTAAAATGGTAAACGTTTCAATATCATTTGGGTTAATCATGCTCAAGGGATTGGAAACACCTGAGATGCCATCATTAGAAACCGGCACATCATCAATTACAATTAAAGGCGTATTGCTTGCATTGAGTGAAGCACCTCCACGAATACGAATGGTTGCACCCGCCCCGGGCGAACCTCCACCAGGTGTAATTTGCAATCCTGCGACCTTTCCATTCAACATTTGTTCTGGTGATGCAAAAGAGCCACGTTGTAAATCTTTAGATGAAATGCTTACCGTATTCCCTGTTAAATCTTTTTTGCTGACTTTTCCATAACCCACCACAACAACATTTTCTAATTCAGATGAAGGTTGTTCTTTTTGGCTTGTATCTTTATCTGTGGCGTTGAATGTTGGCATCGCAGCTTGAGCAAAAGATTCTGGAATAACACTTGGGGTTTCTTCTGCTCTTAATAGAAGCGTAAAAATAAAAAAACAGAAAATCAACACCCCCTTGTTTCTAAATGTACGAAAGTACTGAAGCTGCTGATGAACGGTGAAAATTTGGAGCATACTGCGTAATCTTTTAAAGGTGAAAGAAAAAGGCATTCTATTGAAGGTGATGAGAGATTTTTTTGTTCTTAAAATTGAAAATGAAATTTAAAAAATGTCAAATTGTAATCGTTTTCATTGAGTTGATAAAAAGAAAATTAGAATATAAACATATAAAAAAATGAAACAAAAAAAATTTTTTTTATACCTGATACATTTGTATGTGAATAAATGTAAAGGTTATCAATTGTAAGAAAAGGTGCTTTCAAATTTCACAGGCCTATTCTTATCGACACAATAGATTGAAGATAATTTATTGCTCTAAAAAAATGTTTACAACGAGAACGATGCCAAGTAGTCTTCTGCATAGGTTAAATATGCCTTTTGTTTGAGATCAGGCATTTTATCAAAACTTCTTACAAGCATTGCAAGAAGATGCCATGTGTAACTAAACAAAAGTTGAACAAAAACTTTTAATCATTAACTTTGTATTTACAATAATAAAACGCATCAAAACTTACATGACCTTAAAATAATGGAAAAGTT
The DNA here is from genome assembly GCA_031539345.1 of Chitinophagales bacterium. Lineage (GTDB taxonomy): Bacteria > Bacteroidota > Bacteroidia > Chitinophagales > Chitinophagaceae > JAVKMO01. Next base: position 9,597 of record JAVKMO010000030.1, read on the forward strand.
TAAAACTGGATTGAAATCTAATTTACAAAAGGTCTATTTTTGGGGCTTCGTATATTTTTTGATGACTGGTATCAAATGGCTACAAATGCACATTTTATCGCAAGGTATCAGTAATAATTTTCGTATTTTTCGTTGTGCGTTTTTTCATTTGATTGAACACCAACCGCTTTATGTATTGTATCCAGCACAACATTTTGATTATTACATTTATCATCCTGTTTTTGCTTTACTTTTTTCTCCATTTGCCTTATTGCCAGAATTTATAGGGCTTCTACTTTGGTTATTATTTCTAACTTTTATTTTCTTTTTTACGGTTACTCTACTGCCTTTGAAAAATAAATTTATTCCTTTTTTCTTCATTTTGGCGATATCAGAATTTTCAAAAAACATCGGTCATGCACAACCCAATATTTTGAATTGTGCACTTATGCTACTCGTTTTTTTGAGCCTTGAAAAAAACAAATTTTCATTAGCAGGTTTTTTATGTGCTTTACTTTTTTGCATTAAAGGGTTTGGTGCAATTGCCGGAGTAATGTGTTTTTTTTATCCCAATGCGTGGAAAACAATTCTTTACAGTGCATTATTTCTCATCATTTTATCCGTTTTACCCCTCTGCATATTAAGTTATCAAGAGTTATGGCAACACTATCTCAATTGGTTCACGATGCTGGCGGGTAATGAAATTATAGAAACATTGAGTTTGGTGGGATTTATGAAATTCACCTTACACTGGAATAATGCAGAACCCTTTATTTTAGCCTTTGGTCTCGTCCTACTTTTTGTATCGTGGTTATTGATATTTGTTCAACGTCGTGTATTAACCTTAGAAACGCGCATTCTTTTTCTCAGTTTTTTATTGGTTTGGGTAGTTGCTTTTAACCGTGCTGCCGAATCGCCATCTTATCTTTATGCTGTTGTTGGAGCACTCTTGATGTATAATTTTTCTCAACCCAATAGACTATGGACAGTGATCTTAGGTATTAGTTTTTATTGGATTACAATTTTACCAACAGACCTCTCCCTTCCTATTTTAAAAGAATGGGATAAACATTATTTTTTTCGTCCTTTATTTTTACTCCCTTTTCTTTTTTTTGTCCTTTGGCAATTGACTGTACAGTATAAACGCTATAGAATAAAGAACCTTATTGTGACATAATTGAATAACCACAACAACACAATTTATTATGTCAAACATGAACCAACCCATTAAGATAAATGTTGTTTTGCCTGTTTACAACCCACCGTCTAACTGGGAAGAGAAGGTGCTTACCTCTTGCACTTTTATTCGAGAAAAAGAGCCTTTGTATGATTGGCAATTTCATTTTGTTAATGACGGTTCTACACGTCATTGCAGTTTAGATAAATTACGTCATACACAATTAGAGGGTATTCATGTTTACGAATATGCTCAAAATAAAGGCAAGGGTTTTGCAGTTCGTTACGGTTTTCAACAAGCAGGAGAAGCAGAATTCTATATGTACAGCGATTGGGATTTTCCTTTTGGTGAACATTTACTCATCGATGCTGCAAAGAAACTCCAAATATTTCCTATCGTTTTGGTCAATAGAGGAGATATTTATTATGACAAATTACCTATTCTACGAAAATTATTAACGTTTACACAGCGCTTCATCAATAAATATGTACTCAGGTTAAAGCAACATGACACGCAAGGCGGTTTCAAAGGCTTTAATCAAAAGGCTTACCCTCTTTTTATGGCAACCACCATCAATGAATTTTTATTTGATACCGAGTTTGTTGCTTTGGGTAGAAAAATGAACCTGAACATTGATAGTATTGTGGTCAAGTGTCGCAAAGACATTCAATTTACAAACTTTCGACCAACTGTTCTTCTCAAAGAATTAAAAAATATTCCTGTAATTTTTTCTGCCCGTTATGTTAAAAAAAATACCCTTACTCATCACGATGGACTTGGAGGAATTTGATATTCCCTTAGAATATGGACAACATCTTGACGCCAAAGAACAAATGGCAGTTTCGCTTGAAGGGCTTCAAAATGTATTACCCATACTCGAAAAACACAATATAGCGGCTACATTTTTCACAACAGCAAATTGGGCTTTGCAACATGAAAAAATCATGCAGAAATTAGCCCAAAAACATGAAATTGCTTCGCATGCTTATTGGCACAGTACATTTCATGCAGAAGATTATCAGCGTTCAAAAGATACATTAGCACAAATTACTGGGCAATCAGTTTATGGATTCAGAATGCCACGATTGCGTCCTGTAGATTTTGAGCGACTTAAAAAAGTGGGCTATACTTACGATGCTTCAATGAATCCAACTTATCTGCCTAAGCGATACAATAACCTTTCGCAACCTGTTCGTCCTTATCATAATGGACACGTTGTTATTATGCCAAGTTCTGTTACACGCATTTTCAGAATACCCCTTTTTTGGCTTTCGTTTAAAAATCTACCCAATAGCATCAATCAATACTTATTCAACGCAATTAAAAAGAATGGCGTTTTTGTTTTTTACATTCACCCTTGGGAATTTGCACTTATTGAACAATACAAATTATCAACTTATATCAAGCGACCTAACGGAGAAGTGTTAATGAAGAAATTTGATGATTTTTTACAATATATTTCATCAATGGGTAACTTTATGACTTGTCATGATTATTTGACTCAACATTTTGATGAAAAACATGCACAAAATATTTGACTTAGGATAGGAGTTCACAGTAAAATAATAACCATCTTGCATTAACTTGAATATATAAATATAACAATCTAACCCATCTTTTGGGGCAATAAAAAAGCCTTACTTTTTACAGTAAGGCTTTAGTTTTTCAAATCAAAAAGTATTAGTCAGGAATTTCATTTTTTAATTGTCCCATTTCTTTATCAAAAATTTCTCTGAATTTTTTTTGGTCATAAGCAATTTTTAATTTGTCGTCTTGGCTTACTCTGTTCGCTGCTTTTTTTGCTAAAGCATCTTTTGCCATTTCAATACTTACATAACAATTAAATCTGCCGTCTGGTGATTTGGTTACTTTTTCACAAACAACATTCACATCATTCATGGTTTGGTTTGTGATGTCTCTTGCTTCGCCTTCTGCTTTGTCGCTATATTCTTGTGCACCACCAGCCGTAACTTCATTTCTATAAGCGACCATCACATTTTTAATTTTACTTTCTATCAAGCCTGCTAATCTTGTTTTTACATTCAACATGGCTTTATCTCTTGCCATTGCCATATCTTGGCTAATTGCACTTTGTGTTGCTCTAAAAAATTTGTCATCACTTTTGAAATTAGAACAAGGGATAAGAATTTCCACTTCACCAACAACCGGTGCATTTGTTCCACCAATTTTTTGCTTCGATTTGCACGAAAACATCACTGCACAAAGAAGGGCTGATGTAAATAGGATACTGATTTTTTTCATAGGATTTGTTTTTTAATAAAAGAAAAGATTAAATTTAAGGATATCAATTGTGTTGTAAGAATATCGAACGAAGAAAAAGTTTAATTTGATTTGAGCTTATTTTTTTTTCCATTTCATAATGGCTTTATCTATACTTAAATAACCAGGGCCTTTGGTCAATAACATAAAAAGCATCGCAATATAATATAAAGGAATTTCAAATCCATTGGCATAAGACTCAAAACCATTCACCCAATGTAATAAATAAATGGCCGTACATAACAAAATGATTAAAGCAAAAGAAAAGAATCTTGCTGCAATGCCAAGCAATAAAGCAAAGCATCCAAACAATTCGACAAAAGAAGTGAGATATGCAAAGAATAGAGGTGCAGGTACGTTCATTTGGTTAAACCAAACAGCAATGGCTTGTGGGTCTTTTATTTTCATGATGGCGGGCTGGTAAAATCCATGTGCTAACAAAAGACGAAAACAGAGTAGGGCGACCGATTCTAAGCGTTCTAAGCTGAGGATAAATTGATTATAGAACTTCATTTTTTAAGAATTAGATATGAATGAAAACGGGACATATTCGATAAATGCGAACGGTCAATAAGCTCTATTTTTTAAGATGTAGTTCTTTGTATTGCTTGTCATCTATCGCACTTGGTGCATTGAGCATAACGTCTCTTCCGCTATTGTTTTTTGGAAATGCAATCACGTCTCTAATGCTTTCGCTACCGCTTAAAATGGCACATAATCTATCAAAGCCAAAAGCAATCCCTCCGTGTGGTGGTGCACCATATTCAAAAGCACCTAACAAAAATCCAAATTTTTCTTGGGCTTCTTCTTTCGTCAATCCAAGTGTGGCAAACATTTTTTCTTGTAAGTCTCGTTGAAAAATACGAATTGAGCCACCGCCAATTTCGTTTCCATTCAGCACCATATCATAAGCATTTGCTTTAATGTCTTTGAATTTATTTTTATCATTCATCCACTCAATATGTTCTGGTTTTGGAGATGTAAATGGATGATGACAAGCGTGCCAAATTTGCTCTTCTTCGTTGTATTCTAACAAAGGAAAATCTAACACCCATAACAATTTAAATTCATCTGCTTTTCTCAAACCCAATCTGGAAGCCATTTCTAAGCGAAGTTCGCTCATTGCTTTTTGGGTTTTTGTTTTGTTGCCAGATAAAATCAAAATTAAATCATTTGCTGTAGCATGACTTGTATCAGCAATTTGTTTGAGTTGTTCTTCATTAAAAAATTTGTCAAAACTGCTTTTCAATATGCCGTCTGCTTGATATTTTACAACTGCCAAGCCGCCCATTCCTATTTGTGGACGCTTTACCCAGTCGGTCAATTCATCAATTTGTTTACGTGTATAATCAGTACAATTTTTAACCACAATGGCAACAATATATTCTGCGTCATCAAACACTTTAAAACCTTTTCCTTGCACCGTTTGTGTGATATTTTTAAGTTTCATATCAAAACGTATATCAGGTTTGTCATTGCCATAATGCTCCATGGCGTGTTCCCATGTCATTCGTTCTACAGGCTGTGCATAGTCAATATTTTTAACCGTTTTTAAAATATGTTTCACAAGTCCTTCAAACATTTGTAACACATTTTCTTGATTCACAAAACTCATTTCACAATCAATTTGTGTAAATTCTGGTTGCCTATCTGCACGCAAATCTTCATCTCTAAAACATTTTACAATTTGATAGTATCTATCAAACCCACTCACCATCAACAACTGTTTAAACGTTTGTGGAGACTGTGGTAAAGCATAAAATTCTTGTTCGTTCATGCGTGAAGGAACGACAAAATCTCGTGCACCTTCTGGGGTAGATTTAATTAAAAAAGGCGTTTCAATATCTAAAAAATGATTGTTGTGAAGATACTCGCGCGTTGCCCGATTGACTGCGTAACGGAGTTGTATATTTTGTTGAATTGCAGAACGACGTAAGTCTAAATAACGATATTTCATTCTAATATCATCTCCACCGTCGGTGTCATCAACAATTGTAAACGGCGGAACAATTGAAGCATTCAAAATTGTAAAATTGCTGACTTCGATTTCAATCTCTCCTGTTGATAATTGCAAATTTTTATTACTCCTTTCAATCACTTTTCCTTCCACTTGAATCACAAATTCCCTGCCCAAAGGCGTTGCGTCTAAACGTGTATTTAATGCTTCGTTGAACAACAATTGCGTAATCCCATAACGGTCTCTTAAATCAACAAAAGTAATACTGCCAAATTTTCTAATTGTTTGCACCCAACCTGCAAGTGTTACACTTTTTGTAATGTCTTTGGCTTGAAGTTCTCCGCAAGTATGCGTTCTGTAAGTCATGTTTAATGTAATTTGAAAAATAAAATAAGTAAATGTTTGATGTATAAAGGTTGTAAAACCAGACTTTTGTTCATTTATTTTAATAAGCCTTTTTGTTTCATCTCTTGAATTGATTGCTCGTAAGTACTCTTCTGAACTTCTTGTTCTTTTACCCAATTAGTAAAATTTTTCAACCCTTGTGAAAAAGAAAATTGTGGTGTAAAATGTAAAATATCTTTCAGCTTCGATAAATCGGCAAAGTTATGACGAATATCCCCAAGCCTATAATTTCCACTAATATGAATGGGGGTATCAGTATTGAAATTCTGACAAAGTTGTTGTGCTACACTTAATACAGTTGTCGGGATCCCTGTTCCCACATTAAAAATCTGCCCATTTGCGGCATCGTTTTCAATGCCTGCTATTGTTGCGGAAACGACATCGTCGATATACACAAAATCTCTGCTTTCTTTTCCATCTTCAAAAATGTTGATTGTTTTTTTATTTCTAATGAGCGTAGAAAAAATGGACAGAATACCCGTGTAAGGATTTTGTAAAGATTGACCCGGTCCATAAACATTTTGATAACGAAACACAACTGGTGCAATTCCTATAGTCGGACATACTGTAGAGATTAGTTTTTCTTGTACATATTTTGTTATACCATAAACAGAAGACGGATGTATGAGTGAATTTTCATCTGTAGCCAGTACTTGCAAAGGTGTTTTTGTTTGTTCGTCTAATAAATCGAAAATTCCTTGGTCTAAATTTTCTTTTTGTCGATTTGCAGGATACATAACTAATCCATGCGGTGTTTTATATTTTCCTTCTCCATAAATCGCACGTGAAGACGCTACAACAACTTTTTTAACGCTTGTTTTTTCATTCGCTAAAATGTCTAACAGTAAAGCTGTTCCATTACTATTCGTATTTACATAATCAAAAATTTGATACATCGATTGTCCAGTTCCTGTTTCTGCTGCAAGATGAACAATCACCTGATTATCGCCAATTGCTTGTAACAATGCTGTCTTGGATAAAATTGTATCGTTAATAAAGTGAACTTTATTTTTAATTGATGCATATAAAGGAGAAGTAATTTCAGGATTTGCTCCATGAATTTGAAGTGATAAATTGTCTATAACAGTAACATCATAGTTTTTTTCTAGTAAGCGTAATGCTAAATGAGTTCCAATAAATCCAGCTCCTCCTGTGATTAAGACTTTTTTCATATAAATGTTAAATAAAGATAACCAAGATAATCAAAGCGGAAAGTGAGGGATTCGAACCCTCGAAACCTGTTACAGTTTACACGCTTTCCAAGCGAGCCAATTCAGCCACTCTTGCAACTTTCCGAGTTTTTATACAATTGATTTTGTTGGTATTAAAAATTGTTTTTTGAAACTATAGCGATACCAAAATACACCACCAATGATAAAAATCACAGCGATGAGTTCTGCTTGAGTAAATGCCAACCCTCCGATATGATATAAATTATTCACCCGAATTTGCTCTATCAATAATCGTTCACTACCACTCAATACCAAATAAATGGCTGACAGCTGACCTGTATATTTTATACGTTTACGCATACGCCATAATACAAAAAACAAACAAAAGCTCATCAGGCTTTCATACAACGGTGTTGGAAAAACACTAATCGGCAAATACGCACAATACAATCCGCCACAGTTGGTCATGTTAAATCCTTCTGATATAACATTGTTCGGATAATTTTGAGCAACCAAATAAGTAGGTAAAAGTCGTGCAGTAAAACTATAATGGGGTACTTGTGAAAGGCTATCAAATTGATGCGTATAATAGTTTGCATTATTGATAAGTGCTTGTTGAAATTGTTCTGGGGTTGCGGTTACAACTTGTGCGTCAATGTTGCTGATATACGCAGAATTTAAAATACCCCAATCGCCGTCACCAGAAAATTGACAGCCTAATCTACCGATGGCATACGCCAACATTAATCCCGGAACAACGGCATCAAACATTGGGAAAAAAGAAATTTTATGTCGGCGTAAATACACATAACAAGCAGCAATGGCAACAATCAAGCCGCCGTAAAATGTAAGCCCGCCAAAACTGAGCATTTCACCTATAGGGTCTTTAATAAATGTGTCCCAATTTTCTAAGTTGTGAAAAAGTTTAGCACCAATAAACGTAAATACGAAGGTGATAGAAAGAATATCGTTTGCTCTATCTTTAGGGTAGATGGATATTGAAACAGTTTTGGGTTGTGGTAATTTTTGTTTGTTTTTTTCAAACCACTTTAAACTTGCAAAAAGAAATCCAACGGCAATGCCGCCTAAGACACTGCCTTGCGTAGAAAAAATAAAATGTTGGGGATTAAAACTATCCATCGAGGAATGCATAAACAACCCTATCATTTTATAGCCTAATAAAAATCCAATAAAAAATTGAACCAATAATTCATACGCACTTGCGGGTTTTCCAATTTCTTCTTCTTGTACGCTTGGGATAAACATACCCAAATTTTGCTTACGAATAAGTTCTTTTTGAAACAACCAATACGCCGCAAAAAAGCTCAAGGCAACAAAAAATCCAAACGTATTGATAAAGCGTAGCCATGAAATTTCTACACCAAAAGTTTTTAAAAAGAAGAAATATAAATTAGGATACATAGAATGTTTTTAGCAATTTCTAAAAATAAGAGACGAATATAATTTTGTTCTTGTTGCGTTATTCAACATTTAGAGTTTCTGTTTTTGCCATGTTTCAAATTCAAAATCATAAGCGTGGCGTTCATCCTTTTGGTGTTGATACGTTTCTGTTAAATGCCATTGCGAAAAATCAATTGCTGGAAAAAAAACATCGGCTTCAAAGTTTGCATTCACTCTTGTAAATATCAATTCGGTTGCAAAAGGCAAAAAGAGTTGATAGATACTTGCTCCGCCAATAATCATCATTTTTTTTACAGCGTCTTTTTTTGCTACTGTAATGGCTTCCTCCACTGATGAAACGCAAGTAATCAAAGGCGAAGGCAAAATGTTATTTTTTTGATTTGTAAAAATAAGATGGTGTCTGCCGGGCAGTTGTTTTTGTTGAAAAGAATCAAAAGTTTTACGTCCTAAAATAATCGGCAAACCCCAAGTATTGTTTTTGAAATGTTGCAAATCTTTAGGGAGATGAAAAAGCAATTGATTGTTTTTGCCCAATTCATTATTGTTTCCAATTGCAGCTATAAGGCTAATAATCATACGCTACATTTATTTTTTAAGCCAGTGTTCTGGGTTTTGAAATGAGGTTTCTTTTAAAATTTGAAACTCTAATTCAGAAGGATTTGCTTTGGTAGAAAATCCGATTACTTGACCAGTTCGCACTTCTTGTCCAGTTTGTATCATCAAATTTTGTATCGGAATATAAATTGACCAAAATTGTCCGTGCCGAATGGTTACCAAAAATCCGTCCTCCATTTCTTGGATATTTGTTACGCTACCGCTAAAGATAGATTTTACTGGGGTGTTTGGTTCTATCTGAATGGTTAAGCCTGAATTATCATACGTAATTCTGCTTTCATCAGTTACTTTATTTTTTCCAAATTTCATTGTAACAACAGGGTTTTCAACAGGCCAAGGCAGTTTGCCTTTGTTGGCTTGAAAGTTTTTAGCAAGGTTAAAATCTTTGTCGCTATAGGTTAAAGAAGACTCGCTCACCTTTCTTTTATTTGTGGTTATGTCTTCGTCTTCTTTATTTTCACGAACAGTTTTCACCTCATTTTTGCTATTTGCATTATTATCTTTTTCTTTCTTACTCCTACTCATTTCTGATCGCCTTTCTTCTTCCATTCTTTTTTTGTTACGTTCAATTTCTTTTTTAATCACAAGCTCAATTGCTTTTTTTATATTCTTCCAACGTTTGGTTTTTTTAGCAATTTGTTGGGCTAATTTTTGTTCATCAGTTTTTAATTGTTTGACAATATTTTTCTTTTCTACTTCTTCAGATTTTAAAGTTACTAATTCCTCTCTTTGTTCATTGAGAATTTGAGATTGTGCAGCTTGCGTTTGAGACAATTGCTTAATTGATGATTCTAATATTCCTCTATTGTGAGCAATAGCATTCAAGTTACTCATTCTAATTTCTCTAAATTTTTTCAAGAAATACATTCGATCAATAAAAGAAGAGAATGAAGTAGAAGAAAATAAAAAGTAACTCGGATTATAGAGTTCATAATTTTTATACGCAGCAAGAATTGATTTTTTATACTGTCCTTTCAATTTTAAAATGTGCATTTGCATTGTGCTAATTTCATGCTTATGTGTTTCAATTTTTTTTTCTATTTGTACAATTTCTTTGTTAATCAAAGCTACTTTTTGACTCCTTAGATTGATTTTTTTTTGTAACAAAGCAATCTCCATTAAGCTGGTTTTTTTATTCGATTTGATTTTTTCTAATTGCTTTTTTGCGTCTTCTATTTGCTGCCGCAAGTTTTGTCTTTCTTCTTCTAACGATTTTTTAGACTCTTCAGATGTATCTTGTCCAACAGCAACATGGCTTTGTAATAAAATGCAAAAAATGAGGAATAAATAAAAAAAAGAAAAAGGATTGTGATATCGCAATGGGTTCATTTGAAAAGAAATATTATTGAGCTAAAGGCTTCTTTTTAAAAAAGAAATAAAACATTGTTGAGATGGTTGCTACTCCTCCAATAACAATCAAGGTTTTTAAAATCAAGGTTGCTTCTTCTTCAAAGCTGAGAAATGTTTTTTGATTTTCTGTGTAAACAACAATACCCACAATAAGCGGAACAAAGCAAGTGCTAAGGGTATTAAAAAGTGTAAACGCTCTGTATTGTATGTCTGTTGGAAAAGAAGACGCAAGATATTTGGTAATTGCAACACTTGTAAGAGCAAAAAAGAAAAACGGGACTAACAACAAAAGAATAAGAACTATAAATGTTGCAGAAGAAATGTCTGTTTCTATGCTCACTCTTTTGTCTTGGGCTGAGGGTTTATAGTGCAAAGCAAAAATTGTATCAACCCTAGACATAACGGCTTTTGTTGCGTCGTCATAAGTATGATAACTGGTGATTTTTTTAAGAGTATCGCCAGAGTTGGCTTTGCGGATATATTTAATTTGAACTTCTTTCAAATCGATCAGCTCTATTTTATATTTAATTGCACTGCGGTCTTGGAGGGCAATAAAAGAAAATACAATGGACAACAAAAATGATGCAATACCAACCAAAACAAGGAGTTGTAAGGCTTTAACTTTATTAACAATCCAATACGCAATTGCAAAAAAAGGCAACGACAATAAGAGTGTCCATAGCATAATTTCATTCGCGTTTTGCAATTTTAAGTTGCACGCTTTTTCTAAAAACATTTTTGCAAAAAATTGCATTGTATAAAATAATACGCCATAAGCTAAACCAACTGTAAAAACAGCAACGATAACTTGTTGAGTGTTTTTTGACACCCAAGAAGGTGTCTCTTTTGTAGGTAATAATGCTGTTTGATATTCGTACATTTTTGTTCCCGTAAAAAAAACACAAAGAATAAAACCAATGGCTGAAAAAGCAAAAAGAAGTCGCCATCCGCCATATTCAGTTTTAAAATTGTTGATTGTCATTCCTGTGAGAGGATGTTGAAGAATACCAAAAGAGCTATTAGATTGAACATATAAAAGAGCTAGAATAGATAAAAACAAACCCACGAATGGGGCTGCTTGTAGCCATGCAATTTTTTTTGTTGTATCGGTTGGCGTGGCATCTGCAATTAAAAATGCAAGGTCTCCACCAAATGAAGAACCTACAGCAATGCCTTGTAATAACCTACAAAAAAGTAATAAGAAAGGTGCATAAAGACCAATGCTGTACTGCGTAGGTAAAATAACAAACAGCACACTCGCAATTGTCATGAGTAAACAACTATAAAGATAAACGGTCTGTTTGTGTTTGATTTTAACCAACCCTGCTCCAAAAAAAACACCTAATAAACGAGGCAAAAAAAGGCTTCCATACAATAATAGAACACAGAGTATAGAAATAGTTGGGCTTTTTATCGAAAAAAACCAATTAGAAATAATCGGAAAAACGGCAATGAAAATGTAAAAATCATACCATTGAAAAACAGACAATAAAAAAGTAAGTACAAGTGGCTTATTAAAAGGCTTCATCGTAAGAATTAAAATAGTAAGGGAGGCAAAATAAAAAACTATACCACTTTGGTCGTATAAGCAATTCACAATTGCCATAAGCGAAGATTGTTTTTTTTATGTTTTTATTTTTAAATTTTATGTAGGTTTGGTGAACAAGTTTTACTTGCTTGTTTATTGTTTTAACAAAGCCGTTTACTATTCAAATGAAAACTTATAGCAGCCTTGATGAATTGCCCAAGATAGAAGACTGTATTCTGACAATTGGTTCTTTTGATGGATTTCACTTGGGGCATAGAGCCATTTTAAATACACTTGAAACACTGCACGAAAAAAGAAATCAAGAGATTGTTGTTCTCACTTTTCAACAGCACCCTCGAAGGGTTTTAGACAACCTGTCAAGTGTACAATTACTCACCACCTTTGAAGAGAGAAATGATTTATTAGAACAACAGTTTCCGTTTATTCATCATTTTGTTGCCATTCCTTTTACAACAACATTTGCACAAATCAGTGCAGAAAATTTTATCAGCGATGTATTGATGAAATATTTTAAACCTTCTGTTATTGTGGTTGGAAATGATCATCAATTTGGCAAAAACAGATTAGGCAATATTTTTTTATTGAATGAGTTGAGTCGATTATTTCAATATGAAGTTGTTGAAATTGCTCCTTTTTTAATTTCACAAGCAAAAACGAGTTCTACTTTTATTCGTCAAGCCATTCGTGAAGGTCGTATCACAGAAGCCAATCTACATCTTGGTTATGATTATTTTTTAAAAGGTAAAGTTGCCGAAGGCAAACAGTTGGGAAGAACAATTGGTTTTCCTACTGCAAATATTGAGGTGTGTTCAAGCGAAAAACTCATTCCACTAAATGGCGTATATGCGGTTTCAGTTTCTTTAGAAAAAAATGGAAAAATAATACCCTATAAAGGCATGATGAATATAGGAACAGCACCAACAGTTAATCATACACAAGACGTAAAAATAGAAGTGCATCTTTTTGACTTCAATGACAATATTTATGAACAACAAATACAAGTTCATATTCATAAACGTTTACGAAATGAACAAAAATTTAGTTCCTTAGAAGCCCTCAAAGAACAATTAGAACAAGACAAACAGAATGCACTAAGACGATAATTTTTATTTATGCTACAACAATTAGAGATTTCTCATTATGCCATTATCGAACACGTTTCGATTGATTTTGATGAGCAATTAAATATTTTGACAGGCGAAACAGGAGCGGGAAAATCAATCATTATTGGTGCACTCAGTTTGTTATTAGGTGAGCGTATTGATTGGACTTATTTTGAACAGCAAGAAAAAAAATGCGTGTTAGAAGCACGATTTCAAATCAAATTCAACCCTGCATTTCACACTTTTTTTGAGAAGCATGAAATGCCAATTACAAATACACAAATTATTTTAAGAAGAGAAATCAATCCAAGCACAAAGACGAGTAGGAATTTCATTAATGACAACCTTGCAACAAGCAATCAACTCAAAGAACTCGGAACGCTCTTGGTTGATTTACATCAGCAATTTGATACCTTAGAATTATATGATACTGCATTTCAATTTCAAATGCTCGATGCACTCGCCAATCAAATTCCGTTACTTACAAATTATCAACAAGCATTCAAACAATATAACACGCAAAAAGATCATTTACAACAACTCCTCGTTCAACAACAACAGGCACACAAAGACGTTGCTTATTATACATTTTTATTGCAAGAATTTGAAGAGTTTGGTTTAAAAGACAATGAATTAGAAACGATTGAAACTGAATTAAAAACACTCACCAATGCGGCGGATATTCAACAAGCATTAAGTAAAACAACATTCGTTTTATTAGAAGAAGGTTCTTGTGTATCTCAATTGCAGCAACTTGTACATCAATTAAAATCCTTTCACGACCTTTCTGCCATACAAGAAATCAGTTCTCGCATAAGTGCAGCAGCAATCGAATTAGATGATGTTGCAAAAGATGCACAGAGAATGATCGATAAATTCAATGCCGATCCAGAACGCCTTGCCTTGCTTTCAGAGCGTTTGAGTACTGGATATAAATTATTGAAAAAACACCAAGCCAAATCAACACAAGATTTACTCAACACTTATGAACAAATAAAAACAGCACATCAAAACATTCAAAATATTGACGAACAAATTACGTTGCAAAAAAAATTAGTCCAAGATTTAGAATCAACCATCAGTCAACAAGCAAAAATTTTAGATGAAAATAGACGAAAAATTGTACCTATCTTTATTGAACAAATAGAACAATTGTTGCAAAAAATTGGTATGGCAAATGCACAATTAAAGATTGATTTAACCGCTAGTGATTTGAATGTTTTTGGTTGTAATAACATTGATTTTTTATTAGATGCCAATCGAAGCAATTCTTTTAAATCAATTAAAAAAGTCGCGAGTGGCGGAGAACTAAATCGCCTAATGCTTGCCATCAAATCAGTTATCGCAAATTCACTTGCTTTGCCGACGCTCATTTTCGATGAAATTGACACTGGTGTTTCAGGCGAAGTTGCCAAACAAATTGGCGAAATTTTATCCGCACTTTCATCACAGTTGCAAATCATTTGCATTACACACCAAGCCAGCATTGCGGCAAAAGGAAAGAAACATTTTTATATCTATAAAGATAAGGCGGTGCGTTTTGTTTCGTCTCACATTAAAACACTCAACACAGAAGAACGCATTACGCACATTGCTGAAATTTTAAGTGGAACGCCACCAACAAACGCAGCAATTGTTATTGCTAAAGAAATGTTGGCATAACAAGTTTTTTTCTATCATTTGTATTGTTATTTTTAGATAGAATTTTTATTCACGCTTTAGAAATTAGAACTTATCAATGACAACACAAATTCAATCTCAGCCCTTTAGCTTGTTTACAGAATATGACATTTTTTTATTTAAGCAAGGCAATCATTTTAAGTTGTATGAAAAGCTCGGTAGTCATATCACAAATTATCAAAACCAACAAGGCGTTTATTTTTCTGTCTATGCACCGAATGCAAGTAGCGTTTTTGTGATTGGAAATTTTAATTTTTGGAATACGCAATCAGCACCTCTATACCCACGTTTTGATAACAGCGGAATTTGGGAAGCCTTTATTCCTCAGGTTCAGGAAGGAGAATTGTATAAATATTTTATTACCAATGCACAAAGTGGTCAAACGTTTGAAAAAATAGACCCTTTTGCTTTTTCGTTTGAATTACCTCCACGAACTGCATCTATTGTGAAAACGATTGATAAGCATCAATGGAAAGACAAAAAATGGTTAGAAAAAAGAAAGACAAACCATTTAAACAAAGCCATTTCTGTTTATGAAATGCACTTGGGGTCATGGAAAAAAAAGCACAATGAACAGGGCGAACACTCTTTAACTTATACAGAATTTGCAGATGATTTAGTAACCTATTTAAAGCAGTTAAATTTTACACACGTAGAATTTATGCCACTTACAGAGCATCCATATTATTTATCATGGGGGTATCAATCACTTGGATTTTTTGCACCCACATCACGCTATGGACAACCCGAAGAGTTGATGTTTTTAATTGACAAATTGCACGAAGCCAACATTGGGGTAATTTTAGATTTTGTGCCTTCTCATTTTCCCTGCGATGCACACGGATTATATCAATACGACGGCGGAGCAGTTTATGAATATGCTCATCCTTTAAAACAAATTCACCCAGATTGGAAAAGTGCAAACTTTGATTTAGAAAAACCACAAGTGATGAGTTTTTTAATTAGTTCGGCATTATTTTGGTTGGAGCAATATCATATTGACGGTTTGCGTATTGATGCTGTTGCTTCAATGTTATATTTAGATTATTCACGCCAATACAATCAATGGCTACCAAATCACCACGGCGGAAATGAGAACTTAGAAGCAATTGCTTTTATCAAAAAAATGAACGAAACAATTTTTGGCATTTACCCTGATGTGCATGTAATTGCAGAAGAATCTACGGCATGGTATGGCGTTTCTAAACCAACATATGAAGGCGGACTAGGTTTTGATATGAAATGGATGATGGGTTGGATGCACGATGTTTTAGGGTATTTAAAATTGCAGCCCATTCATCGAAAATATCACCATCACGAATTGACATTTAGTTTTTCTTATGTCAATAATGAAAACTTTATGTTGCCGCTTTCTCATGATGAAGTGGCACATGGAAAAGGCTCTTTACTGAGCAGAATGCCCGGCGATGATTGGCAACAATTTGCCAACTTGCGTTTATTATATAGTTTTATGTACGCCCACCCTGGCTCAAAATTATTATTTATGGGTGGTGAATTTGGACAAGGAAAAGAATGGAATATCAATGCAAGTTTGGACTGGCATTTATTAGACCTTCCTCAACACAAAGGCATACAAAAATTGATTCAACAATTAAATGCACTCTATCAAAAAGAATCCGCTTTATATGAATTACAGTTTCAGCCAGCAGGTTTTGTTCCAATTGATATGAGCAATCATGAACAAAGTATTTTAGTTTTTTATCGCACTTCTTCTTCAGGAGAGAAAATCATTATTGTAGGAAATTTTACACCAGAAGTGAGATACGATTTTTGCATCGGCATTCCCGAAGCAGGCTCGTATAAACAAATTTTCAACAGCGATGAGATTCAATATT
Organism: Chitinophagales bacterium; assembly: GCA_031539345.1. Classification (GTDB taxonomy): domain Bacteria; phylum Bacteroidota; class Bacteroidia; order Chitinophagales; family Chitinophagaceae; genus JAVKMO01. The sequence continues at coordinate 26,142 of JAVKMO010000030.1, forward strand.
ACGGCTCTGGCATTGACAATCAAAACCCGATACAGTCAAAGCCTATCGCTTTTCATCATCATCAAAATAGTATTTCTATTCACGTTCCTCCTTTAGCATTTTTATATTTCAAAAAGACCAATTCTTAATTCATGAAACACATTTGTATTCACGGGCATTTTTATCAACCACCAAGAGAAAATCCTTACACAGAAAAAATTAGTATGCAAGAAAGTGCCAATCCTTTTCATGATTGGAACGAACGCATCAGTCACGAATGTTATGGTCCAAACGCATTTTCTCGTGTATTGAATGAAGAAAAAAATATCATCAATATCATCAACAATTATGAATACATCAGTTTTAATTATGGTCCAACTTTATTGAGTTGGTTAGAGGCACATTCGCCTTTAGTTTATACCGCCATTTTAGAAGCTGACAAGAAAAGTTGTCAAAAAAATAATGGGCATGGTTCTGCGATTGCACAAGTCTATAATCATATCATTATGCCTTTGGCAAATCGCCAAGACAAAGAGGTGCAAGTGAAATGGGGTATCAAAGATTTTGTTTACCGATTTAAAAGAAAGCCAGAAGGAATGTGGCTTGCCGAAACTGCTGTCGATATTGAAACTTTAGACGTTTTAGCCGAGAATGACATTGCTTTTACAATACTTTCACCCTATCAAGCAAAAGCAATTAAAAAAAAGGACTATCACGATTTTGACAATGTTAGCATTGCCACACTCAACACCAATGAACCTTATTGGGTGTATCTGCCATCAGGCAAACGCATTGCAGTCTTTTTTTACAATGGTGATATTTCTCAAAAATTAGCCTACGGCGATATGCTCAACGATGGTAAAAATTTTGCCACGACACTCAAAACACAGCTCAATTTTAATCATCAAGAAGCAGAGTTGGTGAACGTTGCAATAGACGGCGAAACCTTTGGGCATCACCACAAAAATGGCGATATGGCTCTCGCCTATTGCATTTCAACATTAAGCCAAGACCCTACACTCTCTCTTTGTAATTATGGGACGTATCTAAGTTTATATCCTCCTGAACACGAAATTCAAATTCATGAAAAAACAGCATGGAGTTGCTCACATGGATTAGGGCGTTGGACCTATGATTGCGGTTGTAGCACAATGGACAAAACCTGGAATCAACAATGGCGTACGCCTTTAAGAGATGCCTTGAATTTTTTAAATGAAAAAGCCAACACTTTATTCCGGGATATTTTAAATAACAAATTTAAAAACCTCGATGTCGCTTTATTTGATTATGTCGATATTATTTTATTAAGAAACAAACCAAAGGCACACGCATTTTTATCAGACAATTTAAAAGACAACAATTTTTCTGAAAGCGACTTTTGTATGTATATGCGTTTGTTTGAAATGAAGCGAAATTGTCAATTGATGTTTACGAGCTGCGGATGGTTTTTCAATGACATTTCAGGTATAGAAACAGTGCAAATTTTATTGTATGCAGACCGTGTATTGCAAATTTATTTAGCCATTACAAACATCAATTTAGAGAATGATTTTGCCAACATTTTAGGTCAAGGCAAAAGCAATTTACCCAATTGTGAAAACGGACGAAAAGTTTATCAAGACTATGTGCGTGCCAATCGATTAGGCTTATTTGATATGACGTTAAGCAGTGCAATCAATTGTTTATTTATGAACGAAAGCATTGCGAACAATATTCATATCAACAACATCACCAACACAACACATATTCATAAAGTAGAAAAATTTGAACTCGGTTATATCAAATTAATTGTAGGAGAAATGACCGCCGAATCAAGCATTACTTACTCAAAAAGCTATCTTAGTTTTGTCATTATGCAATTGGGACGTGCAAACATTATTGGGTTTTATAGCAGAGAAAAAAATGAACTCGCATTCGATCTTTTAAAGAAAGACATTGAGCAAAACGTAACCAATTTCAACTTGGCAGTTTTAATCGATAACGTTAAACAAACACTCAAACAATCGTTTGCATTAAATGATGTTACGCCTGATGAAGCATTTAAAATTTTAGACCAATTCATGAAAAAAGAAGAGTCTATTTTACTCAACAATTATGAAGATGTCTATTTAAGAAACTATGCAATTTGTGTTCAATACAAACAATCGCGTGTGAAAATTCCTTATTATTTATGGTCAAACATTAGAATTATTGTACGCAAAAAATTATTAGAAACCCTCAAAGTACCTCTATATCCAAGCATTGACGAAATTAGAAAATTGCGACAAGACATTTTGTTTTGGGACAAAGACGTAAAAGACGTTTTAAAAGACAGCGAAGAAATTAAACTCCAAGCATCTGATAAAATTTACAAACTCTTTGAAATCATCATCGAGAATGTTAAAAATGAAACCCCTATTATTTACACTTTACAATTGATACAAATTTTAGAAACGCTCAATTTGTTAGACCTCAATTTATGGCGTTCGCAAAATATCTTTCTTAAATTTATACAACAAGAAGGGTATGTAATTAAACACATAAAAAACAGCCAAGCATCTACGTATGAACACTTAAAACAACTCAGCTTAAAAATCAAAATTGATATTGACTATGTTACAGAAAAAATTTCAACACCAAGCGTTTGGTAGTATTACCTCTTTAACGCAGACAGCAAAAGGCTTACAAGGAAAAAGCGAAAATGGCATTTTTGAAATTGTGCCTTATAGCAACCATACAATACGCATTTCTTTTCACTTGTTTGAAACACTTTCTTATCAATCGTACGCAGTCATTGCAAGCCCTGCAAAAGAAAAATTATTTACGCTGATAGACAATAAGGATCATTACGTTTATGAAGGGAAACAATTTGATATTGTTATTCAAAAAACAACAACGGCACTTACTTTTTTAGACAAAAAAAAAAACATCATTAACGAAGACGACACAACGCTCAATTTGTCTTCAATTGGATATGAATTTTACAATTACAAAAAAGTATTCGCAGACGAGAAATTTATTGGGTTAGGCGAAAAAGTTGGCGATTTAAATCGTCGAGGAAAATTATTTACACATAAAAATTCTGACGCATTTGCTTATGGACCTGATACTGACCCTATTTATTCAAGCATTCCTTTTTATATTGGTTTACACTCTGGGCAACAACAGTATGGCGTTTTTTTAGACAACCCATCAATTTCGACATTTAGCTTTGGCGTGTCGAATGATAGAAATATGTTTTTTTCGGCAGAAAATGGACGCTTAGATTATTACTTTATGTATGACAACAGTCCAAAAAAAATCATTCAACATTATACCGCTTTAACAGGCAGAATGGAAATGCCGCCTTTATGGTCATTAGGTTTTCAACAAAGTCGTTATAGTTATTACCCAGAATTTAAAATTGATGAAATTGTAAAAGGGTTTGAAAATCGGAATATTCCTATCGATGCCATTCACTTTGACATTCATTATATGGATGCTTACAAAGCATTTACGTGGGATAAAAAAAGATTTCCGCAAGCAAAAAAAATGCTGTCAGAATTGTCTAAAAAAGGCATTCAAGCGGTTGCCATTTTAGACCCTGGCATAAAAGTTGAAAAAGGGTATCATGCGTATGATAGCGGCATTAAACACAACCATTTCATCACTTACCCAGACGGCAAAGTATATAGTGGCAGTGTATGGCCTGGCGTATGCCATTTTCCAGATTTCACAAATCCAAAAGTTAGAAAATGGTGGGCAGATATGTGTAAGTTTTATATCAATGATGGGTTTAAAGGCTTATGGAATGACATGAATGAACCTGCCGTATGGGGACAAAAAATCCCTGATTATTTGGTCTTAAATAATGAAGGAAATTCAACTTCGTTTAAAGACATAAGAAACGCTTATAGCAGTTTAATGTCTCGTTCCACAGCAGAAGGTTTTGCACTACAAAAACCCAATGACCGCAAATTTATTTTAACACGTGCGGCTTATGCAGGCATACAACGCTATGCTGCAAAATGGACAGGCGACAATATTGCCAACGAAGAACACTTATTTCTTGGTGTTAGATTGGTCAATACGCTTGGCATTTCTGGCGTTGCTTTTTCTGGCGTTGATATTGGCGGTTTTGTGGCTGATACAGACCAACAACTTTTTGCACGTTGGATCTCAGTAGGCTGTTTCTTACCTTTTTTCAGAGCACATAAAATGATCAATGCACGCAGTAGCGAACCTTGGCATTTTGGCGAAGTTGTAGAACAAATTGCAAAAAATTATATTCAATTGCGTTATCGACTGATTCCTTATTTGTATCAATATTTTTATCGTTCTGCAAGAACTGGCGAGCCTATCAATACTTCGCTTGCACTCGCCTACCCTTTTAATGAAAAAGTTTTTGAACCTACGTATCAACATCAATTTTTATTTGGCGACAATATTTTAGTCTGCCCAATTGGCACAAAAGAAACTTATGTAAAAATTTATTTGCCTCCAAACGAAGGCGGTTGGTATGATTTTTATACAGACACTTTATACCAAGACAACCAAGAATTGCTATGGGTAACAGAACGAGAAGTGATTCCTGTTTTTGTAAAAGCTGGAAGCATTCTTCCGCTACAAAAATTGTGCATGAATTTAACCACTCAACTTTCGACGCATTTAGAATGGCATATTTATCCTAACAAAAACAAAAATATTGTTAGTTCATACTATGAAGATGATGGAACAACACACGACTGGAATAAGAAAAAAAGTTTCACTCTTCAAGACATTCAATACCATGCCAGCACAACAACGTTTGAAATAACAACAAAGCAAAAAAGCAAATGCAACAGATTCAAAACAAGCAATATTTTTATTCACCACGAACAACCGATTAAAATAACGCTTCTGCGAGAGGCAAAAAAGAAAACCATTTCGCTCCAAAAAACGGCTTATCAAATCGTTGCCAACATTCCCAATTTCGACCCTTTTAGCAATGAAGAAAAAGGCTTAAAAGAAGTGATGGTGATGCAAGGAAAATTGTAGATTGAAGAATGAATTGCTGATTAACTTTTTGTCAAAGTAATGTTGAATACGAATGACTTTTGACCGCCTATTCTAATCGCACATCAGCAACAGACGCACCTGCTTGCACCATAGGAAAAACGTTTTCTTCTTTTTCTACAACAACTTCTAAGAAGTAAGCATTTTCAGATTGTAATAGCTTATCGATACTGCTTGATAAGTCTTTTCTATCAACAACTTTTTTTGTTTGAATTCCGTAAGCATCAACAAGTTTAATAAAATCAGGGTTTTTTAATTCAACAAAAGAATATCGTTTTTCAAAAAATAATTGTTGCCATTGTCGCACCATACCCAAAAAATTATTATTCAAAAGAATGATTTTTACAGCAACATTTTCTGCCATAATAACGCCTAATTCTTGAAGCGTCATTTGAAAACCTCCATCACCAATAACGGCAACAACTTGTTTTTTAGGAGCACCTATTTTTGCCCCAATCGCCGCCGGCAAACAAAAACCCATTGTGCCTAATCCGCCAGAAGTAATATTTGTATTCGGTTCTTTAAATTCATAATAACGCGTTGCAATCATTTGGTGCTGACCAACATCAGTAACCAAAATTGCTTCTTGATTAGATTTGTCAGAGACCATTTTAATCACTTCTGCCATTTTTATTTGAACAGTTTCAGGATGGTATTCTTTCACTTTAATTTTTGTGTATTCCAACTTTTCTAATTCTTTAAATTCATTGAGCCAAGTGCCATGTTGATTTGCTTTAACTTTTTGATTCAGTGCTTGCAAAGCAGTTTTGGCATCTGCATGAATGGCAATAGTAGCGGGTACATTTTTATTAATTTCTGCTCTATCAATTTCAATGTGAATGACTTTTGCATTGGGAATAAATCGTTTTAAATCGCCTGTTACCCTGTCGTCAAAACGCATGCCGACGGCAATCACAACATCGGCATCATTGATTTTTTTATTCGTCGCATAATTTCCATGCATACCCAAATAACCAACATACAAAGGGTGATGCACAGGCATGGCAGATAAACCAAGCAAAGTTGATGCAACAGGTATACCAGTTTTTTCTACAAAGGTTTTTAATTCTTGCGTTGCATTGGCAATCAGCACACCTTGCCCACAAAAAATATAAGGTTTCTTTGCGGCATCAATCAATTTTACCGCTTCGTCAATTTGCGTTGTATTCAAAGTTGGAACAGGATGATAACTTCTGATACTCTTACATTTTGCGTATTGATAAACCGCTTTTTCTATCTGTGCATTTTTGGTGATATCAACCAAAACTGGACCTGGTCTGCCTGATTTAGCAATATAAAAAGCTCGTGCAATGGCTTCTGCAATATCTTCAGGACGAGACACTTGACAGTTCCATTTTGTCAAAGGAAGGCTGATGCCAATGACATCGGTTTCTTGAAATGCGTTACTCCCCAACAGCACTTTGGCAACTTGCCCTGTAATACAAACAAGAGGCGTAGAATCTATTTGTGCATCGGCAATACCTGTTAATAAATTTGTTGCACCAGGTCCAGAGGTTGCAAACACAACGCCCACCTTTCCGCTCGCTCGTGCAAAGCCTTGTGCAGCATGAATACCGCCTTGTTCATGGCGAACTAAATAATGTTTAAGCTTATCTGTATAGTCAAATAAAGCATCATAAATGGGCATTATCGCACCACCCGGATATCCAAAAATAGTTTCAACATTTTCTTCTATTAGAGATCTAATTAAAATTTCGGCACCTGAAATTTGTTCTTGCGTATTGTTTTTGATAGACATGAGAATAAATATAATTGCATGAAATGAAATAAAATTCGACGTGAAAAATAAATAAACTATTTAAGGATACTTATTCTAAGTATTTTTTTAATCCAACAAATCCGAAATTCAATCATTCACAACCCTTTAAAAAAGAATGAAAAAAAATAACATCAGTAAAATGTAACGGCAAAAATTATGCTTAAAAAGTATGAAACCCATTCAATACAAACTTTTACATTCGTTAGCTGATAGAAAAACTAAACTATGAAAATTCCCCTTCCTGGAAATAAAAGTAAATCAAAGCGAATACTTAATTTTTTATTAAACAATATTTTGCGTGGTGCAATTGTTAGTGCACCTGTTTTGTTTACGCTTATGGCGTTTTTATGGTTGTTTAATTCTATCGATGGTTTTTTGCCCAATTTATTGCAAAAAATTTTAGACTTCATTTTTAAAGGACACGTTGACATGCCTTATATTCCTGGCTTAGGGCTTATGGCAGTTTTAATTTTATTGACTGTTGTTGGATATGTTTCTAAATTTTTTGTGTTTCATAAGGTGATGAAGTCTTTAGATATTTATTTAGAAAAAGCCCCTGGACTTAAAATTATTTATACAACAGTGAAAGACCTCATTGCAAATGTGAGTGGTAGTAAAAAGAAATTTAATAAACCCGTATTGGTAAATTTTAGTTCTGAAAATAATTTATATCGCATGGGGTTTATTACACAAGAAAGCGTAAGCAGTATAGGGCTTAATGATTTTATAGCCGTGTATATACCTATGTCTTTTTCAATTGCCGGGAATGTGTATTTTGTGCATAAAAAAAACATTCAAATACTCACGCATCTTGACCCTGGAACAGCAATGAAATTTTTAATTAGCGGAGGTATTACAGACCTTACGCTCACAACATCAAAAGACGTGCAAGAACAGTAAATCATTTTGATGTGAAAAGCAAATTTAGAACGCTATTTATTGTAATATGGATTTTTGTAGGCATAACCGTATTGCTCGGCTTAAGCCTTCAAATTCCTTTTGTACAAAAAGAAATTACACATTTTGTGGTTCAAAAAATAGCCGATAAATATGGGTTAAAAACATCTATAGAAAAAATTAAATTCTCCTTTCCGTCAAATGTTTTTATCGAAAACTGCATTATTCAAAAAGACACCGCAACGCTTCTTCGTATTGATGAAATAGAAATTGGATTACTGAATTGGTTGATGCAATTTAAATCGCCCTCCATTCAGTCGATTCATTTGAATGGGGTTATTGCAAAAGGCAGATACAAAGATGGAAAATGGAATTTTGATTTTGAACACCCAGTCGATACTACCGAACAAAAACAAAGTTTTAAAATTGATTTATCCGACATCCAAATCACAAATGCGACAATTGAAATTGACGATAGCGAAAGGCATTTCAAAACTTTTATACCGCACTTTGCAACAGCAATTAACATCAGCGACCAGCACATTGAAATACTAAAATTGAATGCAAAAATTAAGACGCTGTTTATTCAAGACCTAGGCACACCTAAAGGTAATTTGCCACATCAAAAAAAAATAGACTTAGGGTTAATTGAAAACAAAATTATCGATAACTTTTTTTCTTTTTTTCAAAATACACAACCCCTTTCTTTACGAGATATTAATATTAAAATAGACAGCACACATTGGAATATCAATAATGGGAAGAGCCATAATATTGAGAATTTCAATTTCAATTTAAGTGAAATCACTAAACAAAAAAAAGATGCTCAATCTGATTTTACAATGAGTGGTATCTACCTCGGAAAGCGTTTTAACCTCAGTGTCTTAGGACAAATTCATAACAACAAAATAGAACTCGAAAAATTTGATGCACATTTTGGGGAAAGCCAATATCGTATGATTGGGCAAGTTCAAATGGGCAAGAAAAAAAATACGCTACAAGGCTCGATGGAAATATTGCCATCAACTATAAACTTATATGACATCTGTGATATATTGAATTACAAAACAAAAATGCCTAATCACAATTTTGCTTTTCAAACAAAAAGTTCTTTTGTCAATCATGTGTTCAGCATGAAAAACACAAAATTATTTTTAGAACAAAATGAAATGATAAAAATTGACCATATAGAAGCATCTCATTTATACAATATCGACAGTATTCAATGTGCATTAAAAAATATACAAATGCAAATGGATTCTAATCGTATCAATAAAATCAAAAAAATGCTACAGGCTGATTCGTTACTGCCTTCTTCACAGCTGTTCAATTCAATTTCTTTTTTGCATTACAATGGCAATGCCTTGATAAAAAAACAACACAGTCAATGTGATGGCATATTAAAAAGCAATCTTGGTAATGTTGTGTTTAACACAAATTACAATACAAGTCAAAATAAAAAAAATATAAATGGACTGATTCGATTCAATACACTCGATGGAGGTGCAATATTGAATATCAAAGACGTCAAACAAGCATCTATCAAAACTGATTTTAACCTTACGTTGGAAGGAAAAAAAATACAAATTGGAAAAAGCACCACACATATTGACACCATTGTATTTCGTAATAAAATATGTGAAAACATTACGGCAAAAACTGATTATATCGATCATGTTTTACATTCAAATATAAACATACACAATACAGATTGTGATTGGAATGCTTTAATAGCCCTTGATTTTAGAAACAACAATTCAGTTACAGGCAATATCTCAAGCGTATTGGAAAAACTGAATTTGAATGAGTTTAAAAAAAATCTTGTTTTCAAAAACAGTAGTACAGGGAATTTTTTTTATGATAAAACAAAAGAAGCATTAACTGTAAGTTTAGCATTAAAAAACAACCAACTTGAATCACATCGTTATCATTTCAATTTAGAAAACATAGACATCGATTATCAAATTACAGAAGGCGAACATAATACCAAAATAATATCTAACAACATTGGATTTATAAATATAACAGGACTTGAACAAGCTGCAAATGCGTATCATTTTTTACAACAAAAAACAAAACAACTCATCACAAATACAGATATAAAAAATAATGATTCAAATAGTTCACGTTTAAAAAAAAACATGACAGCCAGTATTCATTTAAACCATTTAGAGCAGTATAAATTATTTTTTTCACGACACATTGAAGCTCTTTCTAGCTTAGACGTTGAAGTATCTTTTAATGAAGAAAATCATTTTTTAGATGCAACAATTAAAAGCCAACGATTTAAAAATAAAAGTATCGATGTATTCAATTTTTTTGCTGAATATCACTTAAATGGAAATATTCTATCCGGCAATATACAAGCTGATAGTATTCAATTGATAGATAAAATAATGTATACCAAGCCAACTCTTTCACTGTTTAAAAACAGAGATGGCGGGACACTGTCAATAGAAAGCATAAAAAGAAATCATTGGTTAGACATCAAAGGAATTTTTGAACATGATGTGGTACAAAAAAACACCACATTGTTATTTGATTCGTCTTTGCTTGTTTTTAATAAAAAGCCTTGGGCAATTACACAAAATGCTAAAATCATACTATCACAAGATAACATTGATGTTGAAAATACAAGACTTCAACATGGCGAAGAACAAATTCTTTTTGAACGCACACAAACAAAAACAAATGAAGATTGGAAAGTTACTTGTAAAAGTATTCAGATTAAACCTGTTATCGAAATTGTTAGTTCAGACTTAAACATACAAGGGCAATTAGACGGAAGTATTTTGTTTTCATCAATGAATACAAATGACAAAATGGCGGGACATTTTATGATGAACAAAATGATATTTAACGAAGATTCAATTGGTAAAATTGAGGCATTTATCGAAACTAAAAAATCGCATACGATTTTTGATTTACAAACTTTTCATCCTGATTATGATATTCATATTAGCAATAAAAATTTGCCTATAGAAGGTAACGAAATTGGTTATGCAGAAATCAAAAATTTGAATACAAAAATTTTATCACCGTATTTAAAAGATGTTTTTTATTCCGTCAATGGATTCATTCGTGGTGATGTCAAACTCCTTCAACAAGACGACGAAAAATATGTTTGGAATGGAACTGTATCGTTAAACAAAGTTGCTTTAGGGGTTGAAGCAACAAAGTGCTTGTATAAAATATTACCTACAACAGTTCAATTTACAGATACACGGATTTTATTTAATGAATTTAAATTTCAAGATATTGATATGAATATTGGCAAAGGAAGTGGCGTTGTCAATTTAGACTTCAATGATTTTCAAAAATTTTATTATGATTTTCAGCTGAATGCTTTAGACATTTTTGCGTACAACACCACACGCATCGACAATGATTTGTTTTACGGAAAAGTCTTTGGCAAATTGAGCCTGCATACAAAAGGAAATTTAAAAGGAGACTCTTTAGAAATTGATTTAAAGCCAAATAAAAACACTGATTTTTATTTTAATTCAGGCTTAAACAAAAATTCCAATTTTGAAAAAATCGTCAATTTTAAAAAGCCTGTTGTGTACTATATGGCGGCTGAAAAAGAAACGACAGAAAGAGATTTTTTGTTACAAATCAACATTGATGCAAGTACAAACAATGCAATTTTATTCCATCTGATTATGGATAAAACTACAGACGAAACGATGACCTTAAAAGCTATTCCCAACTTAAAAATTAATTATACCACAAACGAGGGGTTTCAACTATATGGCAAAGTTGATGCCTTAGATGGTCAATATGCTATGCAAATAAAATTACCTGGCTTGTCTATCACAAAAGACTTTTTAATTGACAAAGGAGTGAAAAATTATATCCTTTTTACTGGCGACCCTTCACGAGGAGAAATCAATGTAAAAGCAAAATACATTGCAAAAAATATCAATCCTACCACAATTGGCATCAACCCAAATACATTACAAACAAATACCAACAGCGTTGCTGGCAGTTCGAATAGCATTGCATTAGCAGACGTAGATGTGATTACTTTTGTAAAAGGTAATTTATCTCATTTAGACTTTACGTTTGATTTAAATTACGCTGAAAATAGCCCGATTGTTACAGACCAAAATTATACTATTTACAATGCATTCTTACAAAATTTAAAATCAAATCAAACAGAATTAATAAAACAAGCCTCTTATTTGATTATTTTCAATTCGTTTGCTAACGCCACTCAAAACAATTCAAACAATAACAGCACTACTTCTTCCTTATCAAATACCGCATTGCTTTCACTTGCCAGTGCAACGTCTAATTATGTCAATAGTTTGGTGCGAGTGCAAGAAAAATCGTTTAATTTAGGTCTTAATTCTAACGTGTATAATACCTATGAAACAAATGCAAACACAACTACAAATCAAACTTTGCGTAGTCAATTGGGCTTAGGTTTTAAAAAAGATATTTCACCCAAATTAAGTTTAAGCTCTGACGTTAATTTAGACTTTGCATTACCAACAAATACAACAACGCCAACAACAAACACAAATGGAACGACAAGCAACATTCAAATTTTACCGAATGCAAATTTGTCTTATTTGATTTTAAACAATCCTATTTTCAAATTAAATGCGAACGCTTTTTGTAGAAGTGCTTATGACAATTTTGTTAAAAGTGCACGGTATAAAACAGGCGTCAGCCTTTCTTTTAATCAGGAGTTTTCAAAAAGAAACAAAAAATAGTTTTGTCTTATCAGTCATAAAAATAACTTCGTTTGAAACTTTTTATTTAACTTATTTTATTATTCTAAAATCATAAAAAACAAATTATGGCACAATTAAATTTTGGTGGCACATTAGAAAATGTTGTAACAAGGGAAGAATTTCCACTTTCAAAAGCACAAGCAATTTTAAAAAATGAAACTATTGCTGTTATTGGTTATGGTGTTCAAGGACCCGGTCAAGCACTGAATATGAAAGATAATGGATTAAATGTTATTGTTGGACAAAGAAAAGGTGGAGCAACTTGGGAAAAAGCACTTGCTGACGGATGGAAAGCAGGCGAAACATTATTTGAGATTGAACCAGCATTAGAAAAAGCAAGCATCATTTGTTTTTTATTGTCAGATGCTGCTCAATTAGAATTATGGCCTACAGTAAAAAAACATTTAACCAAAGGAAAGGCATTGTATTTTTCTCACGGATTTGGAGTTACCTACAACGACCAAACTCAAATTGTTCCTCCTACAGATGTAGATGTTTTTTTAGTTGCACCCAAAGGTTCAGGAACTTCTTTACGTAGAATGTTTTTACAAGGAAGGGGACTTAATTCAAGTTATGCAATTTTTCAAGACGCAACAGGCAAAGCATTTGACAGAGTTGTAGCAATGGGAATTGGCGTTGGTTCTGGCTATTTATTTGAAACTAATTTCAAGAAAGAAGTTTTTTCTGATTTGACTGGCGAAAGAGGAACTTTAATGGGAGCTATACAAGGTATTTTTGCCGCTCAATATGAAGTATTAAGAAAAAATGGACACACACCAAGCGAAGCATTTAATGAAACTGTAGAAGAATTAACACAAAGTTTAATGCCCCTAGTTGCAGAAAATGGGATGGATTGGATGTATGCCAATTGCTCAACAACAGCACAAAGAGGTGCATTAGATTGGTGGAAAAAATTCAGAGATGCCACGCTACCTGTTTTTAGTGATTTATACAAAAGTGTTTCTACCGGCAACGAAGCAAAAATTTCTATCACGTCAAATAGCAAGGCTGATTACAGACAAAAATTAGAAGTAGAATTAGCAGAATTGCGAGATAGTGAAATGTGGCAAGCAGGAAAAACGGTAAGAAGTTTACGCCCTGAAAATCAAAAAAAATAAATTCTCTTCCTACTTATTTTTATTTAAATCTATTCTAATGAAAAATCATTTTACTCTTTTGTTTTCATTTTTACTTATCTGCTTATCTGTTCAAATCAAGGCACAAAACATCGATCGCATTATCGAAAAAACACTTGATGCACTTGGTGGAAGAAGCAATTTCAACAATCTGAATAACGTAACAAAAGACGGTATTTATTTTGAAGATGGCGACGACGAAGGAGCTAATGAAACGAGTAATACAGCGTATCGTGTAAAAGAATATTATATCCCTTTTCAAGGAAAGAAAATCGTTAATTTTAGGGCTGTGGATACAATCACAAATACATCCATTTTTACAACAGAACAAGCTTGGGAGTTTTCATCAACAACAAAAAATCAAGAAAACCCTTTTTTAGAAATTCTACCAGTTTCTAAGTACAAGTTCTATACAATTTTATACGGTTCTAAAAAATATTCTTTTAGTAACGACCTTCCTATCAACAATTATAGTGATGATAAAAACACTGTTTATGATGGATATGAAATAAAAGGTAATACAAGGTGCATACGTTTACTATGTAACAATATCAACCTTCTATATATCAATGCAACAACATACATGCCTTATTTATATATAGAAAAGTTTTACGATCCAAAATTGAAAAAAGAACTTTTAATAGAATACTATTATGAAGATTTTAGAATGACAGAGTCTGGGGTTAAAATGCCTTTTAAAATCAAACAAAACACAATTGGAACAACCATACCAACTGTATTTAAATACACCAAGATTGAAACCAATAAAATTGAAAACGTAGAAAGCTTATTAGACACAAAAGTAGTTGCTGCGGAATTCAAAAAAAGAAACAAAAAGTCCAAAGGAAAAAAAAAGAAAAAATAAACCCAATTTCATTATTAAAAAAGGCTTGAATAAAAACAAGCCTTTTTTTAGATCTTCAATTCTAAAAAACCTCCTACAATCCTTTATTCATAAAGGATTTCAAAATAAAAGTAAGGCTGTAGTTACAAGAACCATTTTTTAAAATCCATTTCTGTTGTAATTTGTCCATCAGACGTTTTTTTCTTTTCTCTTTTTAGCAATAGCGTTTGATTAAACAGACTAATAAGAAAACACTAACCATAAATAGATGAACAGTGTGAAAATGGATTAAATTAGCGTTTTATCATTTCTCAATTATTAAATTAAAACTTTATGGCACAAGAATTTACAGACGCAAATTTTCAACAAACAGTTATACAGTCTTCACAACTTAGCATCGTCGATTTTTGGGCAGAATGGTGTGGCCCTTGTCGTGCTTTAACCCCTGTGATAGAACAGCTTTCAGAAGAATATAAAGGCAGTGTAAATATCGGCAAACTCAATGTAGATATGAATCCACAAGTGAGTATGGAATATGGTATTACAAGTATTCCTGCTATATTATTTTTCAAAAATGGACAACTTGTAGATAAAATTATTGGTGCACAACCAAAGCCTAATTTTGTTGCAAAAATCGAAGCTCATAAATAAAAATTATCCATGAGTACGGAATCTCTTTTAATCAATAAAGTTAGTGAAAGTCGCATTGAAACCATCGACCTTTCTTCGTTTTATGTGGCAGAAAACACACTCGTTCACATTGATTTCAAGAAGTATTTATTTATGGAACTGATTTTAAAAGAAAAAGATTTTAGAACACAATTAAAAGAAGAAGATTTTACCCCCTTTCAACACAAGAACGTTTATGTTACTTGTTCTGTTGATGCGGTGATACCCAAATGGGCATTTATGTTATTAACAACGCACTTAAACGGCATTGCTAATGATATTTTTTGGGGAATTAAAGAAGCTGCAATTGATTTTTTCTTTTTTAAAAAATTTTTATTGAACTGTGAACCACAATCTTTTTTAGACAAAAGAATTGTATTGAAAGGTTGTGGGGATACAAACATTTCTGAAAACGCATTTATGCTTGCTACACAATCATTATTACCCTTTGCCAAAAGCATTATGTACGGAGAGCCTTGCAGTACAGTGCCTATTTTTAAAAAGAAATAATGCACATAGAAATTTGGTCTATTGGCAAAAGTAATGAAACCATTTTTGACCCTGCTGTTAAAGATTATACGAAACGAATTGCAAAATTCATTAAAATAGAATGGCAGTTATTCAAAAACAGTAACGGCGACACCCCAGCGATTATTTTACAAAAAGAAGGCAACCTATTGCTGGAAAAATTACGTTTTGATGATTGTTTATTTGTATTAGACCGAGCCGAAGGAAAGGCTTTGAATTCGGAATTATTTTCAAAAATGATAGAACAGCACATTGAAAAAACTCATTTTAAACGTATTATTTTTTTAATTGGCGGTGCTTATGGCTTAGACAAAACAATTCTCGTACGTGCAAATATGAAAATTAGCTTATCAACACTCACCTTTCCTCATCAACTTGTTCGCATTTTGCTTGCAGAACAATTGTATCGAGCTTTTATGGTGATGAAAAATATTCCTTATCACCACTAACAATTGTTCACTTTTTATACTCTCTCTCATGCTCAAACAAGTTCTTATTGAAGCCAGCCTATTAGCGGGTACACACATCAAAAACAGTATGAATACACAGTTTTCGATTGCCAATAAACCTGGCAATAACAACTTGGTTACAGAAGTAGATAAACAAGCAGAGGAAATTATTTTATCAACAATTGCAAAAACATTTCCAGACCATGCCATTTTAAGCGAAGAGATTGGAGCAATTGAAAAAAAATCAACGTATAAATGGATCATAGACCCCTTAGACGGAACAGTGAATTTTGCCCATGGAATGCCACTTTGTGCGACAAGTATTGCTGTTGAAAAAGACGGCGAAATTATTATGGGAGCAATTTATCACCCGTTTTTAAACGAATTGTTTTTTGCAGAAAAAGGCAAAGGAGCATTTATGAATGACCGAAAAATAAGCGTCAGTTCTTGCTCTGATTTAGATACTTCATATTTGGTTACAGGTTTTCCTTATGACTATATTGTTGATGACATTGACCCTTTACAATTGTTTGGCAATTTGGTTAAACGTGGTATTCCTGTTCGGCGTTTAGGTTCTGCAGCAATCGATTTAGCATGGGTTGCTTGTGGCAGATTCGACGGCTTTTATGAATTCAAACTCAACCCTTGGGACGTTGCAGCTGGCTATATTTTAGTTCAGGAAGCAGGCGGAAAAATTACGAATTTTAAAGGACAAAAATTTGATCATTATGGCAAAGAATTATTAGCCACCAACAATCATTTACACACTGCAATGGTAAATATGTTCAATGCTTAATCTTGTTTTGGGGTTATTTAAACATATTCTTTCCCCACCCTTTTCAACTTATTACGCTCTGTTCTTAATCCGTCACACAGCCTTTGTCGGCGGGTTTTACGCATTGTGCGTATTTGTATAAAACGCCTTTTTGTACAGCGAGGGGTTTTGCTTTCCATTGTTGTTTTCTTTGAGCAAATTCTGCGTCGCTAATATTCAAATGAATACGGTTTTTTGTAGCGTCAATTTCTATCATGTCATTGTCTTTTATCAATGCAATGCCACCGCCGTCAAAGGCTTCTGGTGTAATATGCCCAACAACAAAACCATGCGTTCCTCCAGAAAATCTACCGTCTGTAATTAGGGCAACTTCTTTGCCCAAACCTGTTCCCATAATGGCAGAAGTTGGCTTTAACATTTCTGGCATACCAGGTGCACCTTTTGGACCTACATTGCGGATAACGACAACGTCTCCTTTTTTGACAATTTTATTTTGAATGCCAGCGATCAATTCAAACTCTCCGTCAAAAACACGCGCAGGTCCTGAAAATTTTTCTCCTTCTTTACCTGAAATTTTTGCTACAGATCCATTTTCAGCAATATTGCCATACAAAATTTGTATGTGTCCGGTTTGTTTAATCGGGTTGTCGATTGGGCGAATAATATCTTGTGTGGCGAAATGTTTCAATGAAATGTGTTCTAAATTTTGGGCGATGGTTTTTCCTGTTACGGTCATGCAATCACCATGAAGTAGTTTTTGTTCTAATAAATATTTCATCACAAAAGGCACACCGCCAATATGGTGCAAGTCCTCCATCATATATTTGCCACTTGGTT
The DNA here is from genome assembly GCA_031539345.1 of Chitinophagales bacterium. GTDB lineage: Bacteria > Bacteroidota > Bacteroidia > Chitinophagales > Chitinophagaceae > JAVKMO01. Next base: position 43,791 of record JAVKMO010000030.1, read on the forward strand.
TTAAGTCTGCTAAAACAGGAATTTTATTACTGATACGTTGAAAATCGTCTTGGGTTAATGTAATATCAACGGCATGTGCCATAGCAATTAAATGGAGTACAGCATTTGTGCTTCCGCCAAGTGCCATAATAACAGTAATCGCATTTTCAAAAGCCTTGATGGTCATAATATCTCTTGGCTTTAAATCAATTTCCAACAAATGTTGAATGGCCTTTCCAGCTGCTAAACATTCGTCTTGTTTTACTTTACCTACGGCAGGGTTAGACGAACTAAAAGGCAATGACATACCTAAGGATTCTATCGCAGATGACATTGTATTTGCAGTATACATACCTCCACAAGCACCGGCACCTGGACAAGAATTTTTAATAATTTCTAAAAAATCAATGTCGTCTAATTTGCCTGCCATTTTTTCACCCAATGCTTCAAAAGAAGAGACAATATTCAAGTCTTTACCTTTGTAATGTCCTGGTGCAATTGTTCCGCCATAGACCATAATAGCAGGTCTATTCAACCTTGCCATAGCAATAATAGATCCTGGCATATTTTTATCACAACCCGGAATGGCAATAATTGCATCATAATATTGAGCACCTGCAATGGTTTCAATACTATCGGCAATCACTTCTCTACTCACAAGTGAATATCTCATTCCTTCTGTTCCATTTGAAATTCCGTCGCTCACGCCAATGGTATTAAAAATCAAGCCCACTAAGTTTTGTTCTACAACACCTTGCTTCACCAATTTTGCTAAATCGTTTAAGTGCATATTGCATGTGTTGCCTTCATAGCCCATGCTGGCAATGCCCACTTGTGCTTTTTTCATATCGGCTTCTGTCATGCCCGTTCCATATAACATGGCTTGCGCTGCGGGTTGTGTAGGGTCTTGTGTTATTGTTTTTGAATATTTATTGAGTGGCATACTACGAATGATAAATGGTAAAAAATGGATATCGTGAATGAAATGGTGCTAATTATTCTTCTTCTCGGTTCAATTCTGTTTCTAAAATTTGTATAATATCAGCAATGGTTTCTTTTTCTAAATCTGTTCTGCGTTCTAATTCTTCTGGGGTTAATTCCAACACGCTTCGTGCTGTATCACAACCAATTTTTTTGAGTTCGTCAATAATCCAGCCTTCAATCTCATCAGCAAATTCATCAAGGGCAATATCAAAATCAACGTCTTCGCCAAGGTTATCTCTAAATACATCAATATCAAAACCTGTGAGTTCACAAGTCAATTTGATATTTACGCCACGTTTTCCAATCACCATGCTCACGTCTTCTTGTTTTACATATACGTCGGCGGTTTTATTTTCTGCATCTAATTTTATCGAACTAATTTGTGCTGGACTTAATGCACGCTGAATTAATAATTGCGAGTTAGCAGTCCAGTTGATAATATCAATATTTTCATTTCTTAATTCACGCACAATACCATGTATGCGGCTGCCTTTCATGCCAACACAAGCACCAATGGGGTCTATTCTATCGTCTAAAGATTCTACCGCAACCTTTGCTCTTTCGCCGGGTTCGCGTACAATTTTTTTAATCGCAATCAAACCATCAAAAATTTCAGGCACTTCTAACTCTAATAATTTTTCCAAAAACGTAGAATGTGTACGGGATAAAATAATAACTGGTGTTGTATTTTTTAAATCTACTTTTTTCAAAACCGCTTTTACAACATCTCCCTTTTTGAAAAAGTCGCCTTGAATTTGTTCGCTTTTAGGCAATACCAATTCGTTACCCTCTTCATCAATCAACAAAATTTCTTTTTTCCAAATTTGATACACTTCGGCGTTTACAATTTCACCCATGCGGTCTTTATATTTTTTTGCAAGGATGTTTTTTTTGACTTCATTCAATTTTCCTGCTAAAGTTTGTTTGGCTGCCATAATGGCTCTACGCCCAAAATCTCCAATTAAAACGTCTTCATAAATTTCTTCTCCAATTTGATAATCAGGTTCAATTTTTAGTGCATCAGAATATGAAATTTCTCTTATAGGGTCTATGTTTTCAGTGTCATCAGCAACAATCATTCTGCGACGCATAATTTCTAAATCGCCTTTTTCTGCGTTCACAATCACGTCAAAATTGTCATCGTTTTCATATTTTTTTTTGATGAGGGTTTTAAAAACGTCTTCGATAACTTTCATTAAGGTTGGACGGTCAATTTTTTCTGCGTCTTTAAATTCTTGAAAAGCGTCAATCAAATTTATGCTTGCCATAGGGTTTTAAAATTTAGGATTAAAAAAAGGTTGTTATATTTTTATGATTAAATGCGTTTGCTGAATATCGTCAAAAAGGTACGTTGATGTTTTCATTTCTTTTTTTGAAATTTGTTCTTTTAATGTAATGCTGTCTTGGGTTATACTTTCTAATAAGCCTTCTTTCATTTCATTCGTTTTCAATTTTACCTCGACATTTCTACCTACATTTTTTACATATTGTCGATATTGTAATAAAGGTTTATCAATGCCATAAGAAGAGACTTCTAAACTATAATCGCCATTAGGAAAAAGATTTGTTGCGTCTATTTTTTCACGAATCACCCTGTTCAATTTGGCCAATTCATTAATCTTCACTCCGCCTCCATCAGCATCATATAAAATAAAAAATTGTTTGCTGGCACTCATTTTTAATTCTACCAAAAAATAATGCGACAAGCCCAATTCGGCAAGTGTTTGAATGGCGATTTCAGTAATATTTTGTTCTGTAGTTGCGTTCATTTTAAAAAGATTATTGTAGAAATAAAAAAGGACACTGTGCTACAGCGTCCTTCCGTTAAAACGATACTTTGAGGCGAATATAAAAACATTGACAAGAGAAAAAAGTTTTTGTATTTCAGGCTTCTTAATATTTAAAACAAAAATAAAGAATGCAAAAAAATTAGTATAATAAAATACTATTTGTAAATAAATTTTTTGCTTACTATTGCATAATAAAGTATTTTTTAATACAAATAATATGAACTCTTCACTTTTAAAAAGCGTAATCGATTTGGTTGAGACATTTAAATTAGAAGAAAAAAACTATCGCCATGACGTACTTGGTTTTCAACAATGGATTGCAGATAGAATGTTGTCAAAGTCAAATTCTACAACAGTAACATGGGAGGGGAAAGAAAAAGGACGAAGTGCCGAAAGCGTTATTAACACGTCTCTTTTTCGCCTCAATCGTTATGCAAAAAATTATTCTAAAGCTGCGATTTATAATTCAGCCTTTACAACGCAAGAGGAATTTATTTATCTCATCACCTTAAATTCTTATGGGGCAATGAATAAAATTGAATTGATTAAAAAAAATATTCAAGACAAACCGACAGGGATACAAATCATCAATCGCCTTATTCATCAAGGTTGGGTAAAACAATACGATTCAACAACAGACAAAAGGAGTAAGATTATTGCCATTACAGCAAAAGGGAAGCAAACATTAGACAAGCAAATGAACAAAATTCGCTTGGCAACAAAATTGGTTACAGGAGATTTAAATGCGCATGAAAAAATCGATTTAATCCGCTTACTCAGCAAGTTAGAACATTTTCATGCAGAAATTTTTGAACAACAATATTCTTATGCAGAACTTTTAAACCGTGTAAAAAAAGACCATCTGACAGCGTAAATATAAAGACAACCATGAAAAAAAAAGTAGCAATTATAGGAGCGGGCATATCTGGATTATCTGCAGCTGCTTATGCGGCACAAGCAGGAAACGAAGTTCACGTATTTGAAAAAAACAGTCATGCGGGTGGTCGTGCGAGACAATTAATTACTGAGAATGGATATACCTTTGATATGGGACCAAGTTGGTATTGGATGCCTGATATTATTGAAAGTTTTTTTAATGATTTTGGCTTTCAAGTTGCAGATTTTTTTGAACTCGTTTCTCTCAACCCTCAATTTGAAATAATTTTTCAAGACAAGGTGCTTGCTATTCCAAAGGAATACAAACAATTAAAAAACTTATTTGAACAATTAGAACCAGGCAGTGCAAACCGATTTGATGAGTTTATGCAATCAGCAAAGTATAAATATGAAATTGGAATGCAACAATTTATTCAAAAGCCTTGTCATAGCTGGTTTGAATTTGCTTCTTTGACGATTGTTAAAAGTGTTTTCCAATTGAATTTACTGTCAAATTTTCGTTCGTATGTAAATAAATATTTTAAGCACCCTCAGTTGAAAACATTGATGGAATTTCCTGTTATTTTTTTAGGTGCATCACCAAAAAATATTCCGGCATTATATAGTTTAATGAATTATGGCGGTTATGGATTAGGAACTTTTTATCCGATGGGTGGCTTTCATCAACTGATTAAATCAATGCAAAAAATAGGAGAAAAGCAAGGCGTTCGTTTTCATTTTAATCAAGCGATTGAAAAAATAATCACAAAAAATAACAAAGCGGTCCAATTGCAAATAGGTGGAAAAGAAACAGAAGAATTTGACTGCATCATTGCCTCTGCTGACTATCACCATGCTGAAACATTGTTACAAAAACACGAAAGAAATTATACTACTTCATATTGGCAAAGTCGCACTTTTGCACCTTCTTGTTTGATCTATTATTTGGGTTTTAAAATGAAAATTCCCAATCTCAAGCATCATACACTTTTTTTTGAACACAACTTAGACGAGCATATTGACAGCATTTACAAACACAAAAATTGGCCTTCAAAACCTTTATTTTATGCTTGTTGCCCGTCTCAAACAGACTCTACTGTTGCACCCCAAGGACACGAAAATGTTTTTTTATTGATGCCTTTGGCAACGGGAATTGATGATGCTGAAAATCAACGTGAAAAATATTTTCAACAAATGATAGCAAGGTTAGAAGCACATACAAAAACAAAGCATCTTTTACACCACTTAGACTATAAAAAAAGCTACTGTGTAAGTGATTTTATTGAAGACTATAACGCTTTTGAAGGGAATGCTTATGGCTTGGCAAATACGCTAAAACAAACGGCTGTTTTAAAACCTTCTATTCAAAATAAAAAAATCAAAAATTTGTTTTATGCAGGTCAATTAACTGTGCCAGGACCGGGTGTTCCGCCTGCTCTTATTTCTGGAAAAATTGTAGCGAAAGAGATTGAAAAAATAATTCTTTAAAAATTGTAAATTGATTTTCTAATCCAAGAACTACTTACGCGATGAAAAAATTATTTGATGAATTGTGTCAACAAGTCAGTAAAGAAACAACTCAAAAATATAGCACGAGTTTTTCATTAGGCATAAAAGCGTTGCACAAATCAATACAACCTTCCATCTATGCCATTTATGGTTATGTACGCTTTGCAGATGAAATTGTAGATAGCTTTCACGAACACAATAAAACTATACTTCTCAAACGGTTTATAGAACAAACTTATGAAGCTTTAGACGAACGCATTTCACTCAATCCTATTTTACAATCTTTTCAAACAAGCGTTCATGCTTACAATATTGACAGAAATTTAATTGATCAATTTTTGCATAGCATGGAAATGGATTTACAGCCTATCAAGTATAATCCTGATTTATACAAAGAATATATTGTGGGTTCTGCCGAAGTTGTCGGCTTGATGTGTTTAAAAGTATTTACAGAAGGCAATGAAGATGCGTATCAAAAATTAAAACCCTATGCGATGAAGCTGGGTTCGGCATTTCAAAAAGTAAATTTTTTAAGAGACATTAAAGATGATTATCAAGTGCTTGGACGGACTTATTTTCCTAATATCAACATCAACAATTTTAACAATCTTGTTAAGGCTGATATTGAGCAAGAAATTGAAGCCGAATTTAAAGAGGCTCTTATTGGTATCAAAATGTTGCCTTCTGCGTCTCGTTTTGCGGTCTATTTAGCGTATCAATATTATTTTTCTTTATTCTTAAAAATCAAAAAACAGGCAGCCCCAAATCTCCTCAAAAAACGAATCCGTATTTCTAACAGCAAAAAAATGTCTTTAGCACTCACTTCTTTTATGCGGTATAAATTGTATTTATTATGAACTTCATTTTTGTATTTGCAAGCATCATGATGGCAGGATATTCACTCAAAACGCCTCTACAAAAAACAGAATATGTACGACGCAATTATGCAAAATCTGTCAGCAACAAAAACCTTTGCCAAATGCTTATACATACTATTCAAAACGATTCTGGGAGTGTTTTATTAGCCTATGCAGGTGCATTGAATATGATTTGGGCAAAACATATTTTTAATCCTATCGACAAAATTGAAACATTTTTTAAAGGTAGAAATCAACTTGAACAAGCTGTAAAAAAAGATTCTAATAACATCGAAATTCGATTTGTCAGATATTCTATTCAAGCAAAATGTCCAGCATTTTTGCGTTATCATCGACACAAAGAAGAAGACAAAAAATTTTTAATAGAAAATAAAAAGCATCTCAACAACAAAGAATTACTGAACCTTATTGAACCCATTTTGTAAACTCTCCTTATGCACTACCACCTAAACAAAACACAACAACTCAATTGCGATATCAAAACTGCGTGGCGTTTTTTTTCTTCTCCGAATAATCTCTCTAAGATTACACCGCCTTCTCTTCACTTTCGTGTGCTCACAAACCTTGGCGATAACGACGTTTACGAAGGTTTGAAAATTGATTACAAAGTCTCTCCCCTATTGGGCATATCACTGCATTGGAGAACAATTATTCTTGAAGTCAATAAAGAGAAAAGTTTTGTTGATAAGCAAGAAAAAGGTCCTTATCGTTATTGGAAACATACACACGAATTTATTCCAAATGATAACGGTGTTTTGATGAAAGACCATGTTGAATACGAACTTCCATTTGGTTGGCTTGGACAATTAGGACATGCACTTTTTATTCGTAAAAAATTAGACTCTATTTTCGACTATCGCTACCAAGTTTTAGAACAACTTTTTCCTACTCAAATAGAATAACAATGAACAGCTTCATCATCGTACTCGTTTTTTTGCTTATGGAATGTGCAACATGGTGCATACACAAATATGTGATGCATGGATTTTTGTGGGTGTTGCACCGAGACCACCACGACCATAGCAACGATGGACCTTTTGAAAGGAACGATTGGTTTTTCGTCATTTTTTCTCTACCCGCAATCACCTTGATGTATGCAGGTGCAAAAGCCAATTTTGATTTTATGTTCTACATTGGAATAGGCATTACGTTGTATGGCATTTCCTATTTTTTTGTGCATGATATTTTTATTCATCAACGCATTCGATTGTTTAAAGACACAACAAATTCTTACTTACTTTCTATTCGCAGGGCACACAAACAACATCATAAACATACGACGAAAGGAAACGGTGAATGCTTTGGATTTTTATGGGCTCCTATCAAATATTTCAAAATGTATTTTCAAGCCTAATGCTACAGCCTTATACTTATTTATTCGTCATTTTTGGTGCAACAATTATTTGTTTTATTGCTTCATTTCATCGCCATTTACAATTCAATAAACAATTCAAATCGTTTTTAAAAGCAAGCTGTATTGTCGCTCTACCCTTTATCATTTGGGACATTTGGTTTACGGAAAATGGCGTTTGGTGGTTCAATACAAACTATACAATTGGATTGATCATTGCAGGGTTGCCGATAGAAGAATGGTTGTTTTTTTTCTGCATTCCGTTTTCTTGCTTGTTTACTTATTTCTGCTTAGATCGATTTTTCGACTTGCGTTGGGCAAATTCATTCAGTCAAATCGTTGTTTTTATCGTCGTTATTCTGTGTTCTGTACTTGCCCTGTTGCATCATGCCAAAACATACACCTTTGTTACAACTGTGGCAACATTAGTCGGCATAGTTTATTTGCATTTTATAGCCAAACAAGAATGGATTGGACAGGCAAGTTTTACATACATTATTCTCAGTCCTGGCTTTTTTATTGTGAATGGAATTTTAACGGGAACGGGTTTAGCCTCGCCCATTGTCAATTACAATCCGAATGAATTTTTAGGTATTCGTATGCTTACCATTCCTGTCGAAGATGCTATCTATGGATACACACAATTTTTATTCGTTGTATATTTTTTTAAACAATTTGAACAGAAAAAAATCAAAACAAATATTTCATGAATTCTAAAGTTAATATTTTTTGGTTTCGGCGAGACTTACGTTTAACTGACAATACAGGTTTGTATGCAGCGTCAAATTCGCCATTCCCCATTTTGCCAATTTTTATTTTTGATACAGATATTTTAGATTATATCAACAATAAAGCAGACCGCAGAGTAGATTATATTCATCAAGCCTTGACACATCTCAATATTGAATTTGCAAAATACGAATCAAGCATTTCAACTTTTTATTCAAATTCTGAACACGCATTTCAGCAATTAGTTGAACAATATGACATTGCTGGCGTTTATTGCAATGTTGATTATGAACCCCAAGCAATTGAACGAGACAAAAAAATCAAAGACTTATTAGCACAAAAATCAATTCCTTTTTTATCATACAAAGACCAAGTCATTTTTGAAAAAGACGAAATTTGTAAAGACGACAAAACACCCTACACAATTTATACGCCGTATGCAAAAAAATGGCGCGCCACTTTAACACCAAATGATTATCAACAAAAAAATAGCCCTAATTTTCATTTTGTCAAAGCTCAACACAAAAAATTTCATACGCTAAACAGTATAGGATTTCAATCAACAGACTTGATTTTTAAGCCTCCTCTATTAGACGAAAAAATCATTCGTGAATACGACAAATACCGTGACTACCCTGCTTTACAAAAAACAACTCAATTGGGTATTGCTTTGCGTTTTGGCACAATTAGCATTCGTCAATGTGTGGCGTTTGCTTTAGAATATAATGCGGTTTGGTTGTCAGAATTAATTTGGAGAGAATTTTTTATGCAGATTTTATTTCATTTTCCTTTTGTTGTCCATCAGTCATTTAAACGTCAATATGATTTGATTGAATGGCGAAATAATGAAAGCGAATTTGAGCGTTGGAAAAACGGAGAAACGGGTTATCCTATTGTTGATGCAGGAATAAAACAACTGAATGCAACAGGCTATATGCACAATCGCGTGCGTATGATTGTGGCAAGTTTTTTATGCAAACATTTATTGATTGATTGGCGTTGGGGAGAATCCTATTTTGCAGAACTATTAAATGATTATGACCTGTCTGCAAACAATGGAAACTGGCAATGGGCTGCTGGCTGTGGCTGTGATGCTGCACCTTATTTTCGCATTTTTAATCCTAGATTACAAACACAAAAATTTGACCACGATTTAGTGTATATCAAGCAATGGAATGGAGATAATTCAACAAAATATATAACACAAATTGTTGAACATGAATTTGCGCGTAAACGCGTTTTAACAGCCTATCAAAAAGCATTAAAAGGAACACTTTAAATTCAATTGTATGCTGACTCAAAAAGTTATTTTAGTTGATAAATATGACCATGCTTTAGGAGAAATGGAAAAAATGGAGGCACATGAAAAAGGCATTTTACATCGTGCCTTTTCGATTTTTATTTTTAATGCAAAAGGCGAACTGTTGCTTCAACAACGTGCAAAAAAAAAATATCATGGTGGTGGATTGTGGACAAATTCTTGTTGCTCTCACCCACAATGGAATGAAGACATTAAAGAAAGTGCTGTCCGTCGCTTACAATTTGAAATGGGTTTGTTGTGTGAACTTCAGCACGCGTTTTCTTTCATTTATCATACGCCTGTAGAAAATGGTTTAATCGAACATGAATATGACCATGTGTATATTGGTTATTCAAATGAAAATCCAATTGTCAATGTTGAGGAGGTAGAAAATTTTAAATGGATAAGCATTATGCAATTAAAAAAAGACATAAATGCGTTTCCAGAACAATTTACATTTTGGTTTAAACAGTGTGTCGATAGAGTGATAGACAAGAATCTATTGAGAACTTTGTAAAATTATTTCAGCAACAATATCATATCGATAACAGGCTACTGATTAAACGTCTAACTGAAAGTTTACAAATTTTTTTTTCACTCTTTTTCAGCATTACGAAAAGTGCAATAGAAAGGTGAACCCAGAACAGAGCGCCGCAACGATGCTCTATCAGGGCGTTGTGCTGGACACCAAAATATTTTATGCGGCAGGATTTCTATAGCGACTAAAAATTTTGTCTATGCCTGCTCTTATTTCATCGTTGAGTGTAATGTCAAGTGAGGCAATATTTTCTTTGAGTTGTTGCATGCTTGTTGCACCGATAATATTCGACGTTAAAAAGGGTCGTTCATTGACAAATGCCAAAGCAAGTTGTGTTGGCGTCATGTTGTGTGCTTCTGCGAGTTCGGCGTATTCACCAATTGCAGCAACGATTGTTGGACTGTCGTATCTGTGCATTCTGGCGTATCCCCAAGTGCTAAATCTTGCACCTTGTGGTTTTTGATTATTGCGGTATTTACCAGATAAAAGTCCGCCTGCTAAAGGGGAATAAGCAAGTAAGCCGACATTGTTTTTCATACACGTTTCACTTAAATTCAAGTCGAATGCACGACTAATTAAACTGTACACGTTTTGAATGGTGATGATGTTGGGCAGGTTATGTTTTTCGGCTAATTGTTTGTATTGAAAAATGCCCCAAGGGGTTTCATTAGAAACGCCGATATGCCTTATTTTTCCTTGTTGTATGGCTTTTTGAAGTTCTTGTAAAACGCTGTGAATGTTTTCTATTTCTTCTTGTGTTGTGGTGGGATTGTAACTGGCGGGGTTGTAATTGTATTGTCCAAAATAATTGACTTTTCTTTGTGGCCAATGAATTTGATACAGGTCGAGGTAGTCTGTTTGTAACCTTTTCAAACTGCCGTCTATTGCAGTGCTTACGTCTTTGGCTTGTATGCCTGCACCTCCTCGAATATAGGCTTGATTTGGTCCTACCATTTTAGAAGCTATGACAAGAGAATTTCTTTGCACTTTCTTTTTTGCTAACCATGTTCCAATGTAAGTTTCTGTTTTTCCGTAGGTTTCTGCAGAAGGCGGAACGGCATATACTTCGGCGGTGTCTAAAAAGTTAATGCCTTGAGCAATTGAATATTCTATTTGTTCGTGGGCTTCAGCTTCTGAATTTTGATAACCCCATGTCATTGTTCCAAGACATATTTTACTGACTTTGATTTGTTTTTGCGGATCTAAAAAATTGTATTGCATGAAAATTTTTGGGTTAAAAAAGTAAAGGAAATATGCCAAATTTAAAAAGACCTTTCAGATAGAGAGATTTAAGATGAAAATATGCTGTACTTCGATTTTTGTTAATCAACCCTTAAAGGTTCAACCAGCCTAAAACATATAAAAATTAAAATTAAGTTGCGTGGCTTAGTTGCATCATTCAATCTTATTCGTGTTATCTTACATTTTTAGCTAAAATTAAAATCATACAATTTTCATGCTGAATTCTTTCTCCTTAAGTAGCAAAAAAAAAATTAGTCTGTTACTGTTTACAATGATTACGTTTATTCAAGCGACGACATTTTCAAAAGGACCTGTATTAGAATCAAACAAAAATGTTCGGCATGTTACAAAGCCTATACCTCAAGAACAAGAGTCTCAAAAACAACAATCGCAAGAAGGCAATCCTTTTGATCAAGATTCAACCTCTTTTAATTTAGAAGAGAAAGTAGTCTTAGATTCTGTATTAGGTAATCTATCTTCATCAATGACAGATTTTGATCGAGATCAAATTTACAAAGGGTTAAAAAAAGTACTCAAAGAAACACCATTGATTCCATTAGACTCTTCTGATGACGTAAATATCGCAAGCGATCAACCCATTTCTTTAGACCAATTAGGTAAAATAGAAGAAAGTTTGATTAGCAAAGAAGTCGATGCTTTATTACGCCAAGACGAGATTCAGGCAACCGAATTGGCAAACAAACAAGCAAGCCATAAAACAACAGAAAACGAGAAATCAAAAAATGGAAAAGCTAAAAGCGAAGATGACAGCGAAGGAGAAGATGAACCATATGTGCCTAAGTTGAATGCGAATATTCCAAAGCCTAAAGAGGAAATTAGCATTTTTGATCGAGGAAAAAAATCAGTTCAAATTAGCCAAGTCAGAACAACTGTAAATCCAAAAAAAATAAAAGCGACAGCTGGTACTTCGAGTAATAAATCGTCAAGTAAAACAAGCGACAATAATGATAGTCCTGAGGAAGAAAGTCTGCTATCTGGTAAAGAAATCAAAAAAGATAATGACATTACAGTTGTTGCGGGTATGCCAATATGGAAAAGAAAGCAATATGCACCTGTACCAAACACAGGAACAACGAATTATAAAAGTGTCGATTTCTTTAAAGACTTTTATGCCAAAAACATTCAAAAAAATTATGTCAAAGAAATGATCAACAGCTTGTCGAGTTCTTACTTTCAAGGGCGGGCTACACGTACAAGGGGACAACGTATCAGCATGGCATTCTTAAATTATGAATTAGAAAAAGCTGGTTACAAAGGACCTTACAACGGATCCTTTATTCAGGTTTTAAAATTAGCAGACGTACGTGTGCAAAATACGTCTTTAAGAATCGGAAAAAAAGATTTGACCTATCTAAATGATTACCATTTTGACATACCTACCAGTATCAAAGACCTCACGACTTACAACGTTATTTTTATTGGAAAAGGTAAAGCCACAGAAGTTAAACAAGCTTTAGAAAAAAACTATAAAGCAAACGCCAAAAACGCAGTCATTGTAACGCCAAGTAATTTGTTTGATATCAAATCCTTATACAAACACTTAGGCTCATTAACACCTCAGTATGACATTAAATTATTGGTTGTATTAAACAATCAACCCTATGAAACTGAACGCATGAACATTGAACATGAAAACCGTATTGGTAAAAATTTTTCAAGGAAATTGAGTATTGATAACATCATTTACAATAAAAAATTCATACCTACACTTTTTCTCAAAAAAACAGTTTGGAATCAAATTTATGGTGCAGAATTATCTTATCAAACACTATCAAATTATTTATACTATGAAAAACAGTTTCCCCTCAGCGTTACAAAAGTACAACCACAAAATTTATCCTTTAAAGCGACAATTTTAAAAGACAAAGCTTTGGTTGGGAATTTAGTTGCCTTAGGGCATGGATTTGATCCTAACAAAGAAAACGTCATTATCTCTGCAAGCTATGATGGACAAGCAAATACGTCAAGTGCAAATTACAATGCAACAGGAATTGCCGCAATGTTATCGTTAGCAAAAATTTATGGTCAAGTCAATAAAAAAGTAAACCTTAAAAAAAACATCATTTTTCTCTTTTTTGTTGGTAATAGACAAGGAAATTTAGGATCAAGATTTTATACCACATTCCCCTCTTATCCGCACGTCAATACATTTTTAAATATTGGTTTAAATGGAATCGGAGTACAAAGAAACAAAGACCCCAAAGTGTTATATGCAAGTTGCTCAAAACATTATTTAGTACGCTTCAATGAATTTATCAATAAAATGAATTTGAAAAGCGGTGCGTATAAATTAGACTTTGTGGTTAATAAAGATTTAGGTTATGTATATACTTCTGACGCGTGGCAATTTGGACAAATCAACATTCCTTTTATTGAATTTACGGACTCTCCTACCCCGGAAAAATTCATCAACTCCAAAGACGTTACGGCTAATTTAAATTATGACTTACTCATGAAGCGTATTGAATACATTGCCCATTTTTTATGGAACGTATGTACTTCCGAAGAAAGTTCGAGAGATCTGATTCAGAAAAAAGCATTGATAGAATCAATTAACCTACGCAAATAAAAAGGTATGTTAAATAACATTTTTTCTTCTTCACATAACGAAAATAGTACTGTCTATCAGAAGAATATCAAAATTGATATTGCTCTTTACCTTATCTTATGCTTAATCGGGTGGGCAAGTATTTTTTCGATTGAACAAAAAGAAACAGACACTTTTTTCCGTACGCTTTTCAATGGGCATACAAATTATTCTAAACAATTGATATGGATTATTATCTCTCTGGGCATAGGAGGAATTATTATTTCCATCAACAGTAAATTTTATGCTTTAATCAGCTATTTAGTCTATGCCATAGGTATCACGCTCATGATTGCAACAATTTTTGTTGGAACAAATATGCGCGGTTCAAAATCATGGCTGTCAATTGGGGGAGTTGTGAATTTTCAAGTCGCACAACTCATGTTCTTATGTACCCTTTTTGCCTTATCAAAATATTTATCACATTATGACATTTCTAGCAAAAACATCAAAATTAAACTCATTTCTTTAAGCATTATTTTATTGCCTTTTTTTCTGACACTTTATCAATCAGAAACAGGTCTTGCACTTGTATATATCAGCTTGATTCTTGTGTTATATCGAGAAGGAGTGTCTGTTTTATATGTATTAACACCAGTTTATTTTGCCATCCTTCTCATTTCTCACTTTCTCATCAAACCTTTAGTCTTTGATACTATCATTGTTTTTGGGTTAGCTACCTTATTATATTATTTTAAAAAAACACTCTATCGAGAAAAGTTTTTTGTAATTGCTATAGTATTATTTATGGGGTTAACGATTTTTTTGCACAATATAGCAATTGGATTTGTCCTCAATAAAGCCTTAGCCCCCTATCAAATAAAGAGAATACAAAACGCATTTAAACCAGAACAAAAACAAGAAGAACAAGTATTTGAGTTTGAAAAGAAAAAGAGAGCCGATAATTACAACGTTGAGCAATCTATGATTGCAATTGGGTCTGGCGGGTTTTTAGGTAAAGGATTCTTAAAAAATACACAAACAAGATTAAATTTTGTTCCAGAGCAATCAACTGATTTTATTATTTGTTCATTTGCAGAATCATTTGGATTTTTAGGCATCCTCGTCATTTTACTCACCTATTTATTTTTACTCCTACGCATTTTGTCTATCGCAGAAAAACAACGTAGCGTATTTTCTCGTTGCTATGCTTACGGGTTCATTAGCATTATACTCTTTCACCTCATCATCAATTTAGGCATGACGGTTGGGTTGCTACCTGTCATTGGCATTCCTCTACCCTTTGTCAGTTATGGCGGCGGTGCAATGCTCACTTTTAGTGCAATGTATTTTATCCTCATTCGTTTAGATATTGATAGACAAGTCGTTATTAAATAATTCCACATGAATATATTCGCACTCCGTGAAGGAATATTTACTATCAATGCACAACATCAAGTTGCGAAATATGATAATACCAATCATGTACAAGGGGGGTTAGTGGTAGGGATTCAACCCTTTGTTATTCAAACCGAACAGGAGAACATTTTATTTGATACAGGATTAGGCTGGCTTAATGAGAACGGCCTCCCTACTTTGTATGATTGTTTGGCTGAATATCAACTGATGCCAGAAGATATTACGACAGTCATTATATCCCACTTACACCACGACCACGTAAAAGGAATTACACATACGACACGCAATACAAATCAACAAGCATTAAGTTTTCCTCAAGCAAAATATTATATCCATCAATCTGATTTTGAAGAAAAAATAAAGTCCGCCAGCACAGATGAAGACATCAAAAAAAAATTATTGTTTTTACAAAACGAGACGTCTGCTTTAATTTTTTATTCTGGCGATGAAGGAATGATTTATCCTCACATTCGTTTTTTAAAAACCAATGCACACTGCAAACATCACTGCGTATTTTGGATAGAAGACAATAATGAAACCATTTTTTATGGAGCAGACGATGCCCCTCAGCTTTTTCAAATGCAACAAAAAATAACAACAAAATATGATGCACAACCCGCTATCGCTAAAGATTTACGTGCAAAATGGTGGGAGCAAGGAACACAAGAAAAATGGATTTTTTTATTTTATCACGATACTGCAACACCAATCTATCTTCCGCAGTAAAACACTAAGTCAATTCGTATATCGGTTTATTTTCTTACTAAAATTCCTTGTTCGTGCAATTCATTTTTTAATGATGAAATTTGAATTTCTTGAAAATGAAAGACGCTCGCCGCCAATCCTGCATCTACACTTGTCTGTTGAAATAAATCAACAAAATCTCCTACACAACCTGCACCTCCAGAAGCAATTACAGGAATAGAAGTGCTATCGCAGAGTGTTTTTAAAGCATCTAAAGCAAATCCTTTTTTTGTACCATCATGATTCATTGATGTAAACAAAATTTCTCCTGCCCCCAATTCAGCACCTCGCTTTGCCCACTCAAACAAATTGAGTTCAGTTCTTTTTTTTCCACCACTTGTAAACACAATCCAATTGTCATTTTCAATTGCAGCGTCTATTGCAAGAACAAGTACTTGGCTACCAAATTCTCTTGCAATTTGAGTAATCAATTGTGGATTGTAAACAGCAGCAGAATTAACAGCCACTTTATCACAGCCAGCACCAATAACGATTTTGGCATCTTCCAAACTACTCACGCCACCGCCAACAGTAAAAGGAATATTGATTTTTCTTGCTATGCCCGTTACCAATTCTAAAAGGGTTTTTCGCTTTTCTTCTGTTGCAGAAATGTCTAAAAAAACGAGTTCGTCTGCTCCTTGTTCAGCATACATTGTTGCCAATTCAATCGGGTTGCCTGCGTCTCGTAATTGAACAAAGTTTGTTCCTTTTACCGTACGTCCATTTTTAATATCCAAACAAGGAATAATTCTTTTTGTGAGCATGTATCAATTTTAAAATAATGAGTTTGCGTCAAAGTAATTTTTTTCAAACATGTTGTGCACTTTCATAACAGAATAAAAAACACTTATTGGTTGAAGCATTTTTTTACGCACCAAATGAAAAATTGTATGCCTAAAACACTTCAAAAAAAATATTTTAGGTGCTTTCTTTTTGAATGTTTCTCGTATGAAGTTTTTATTTGTTTCCTTCTGTTTGTGCTTTTTCCTTCACAATTCTACACAAGCTCAGTTCGATAATTCGTCTTCTAACTTTGGAGCGATGGGTGGTATGGCGAGCAATTTTGCAAGCGGTATGAGTAGTTCTAATGCACAAAAAAAAGATAGCATGCAAGCACGCAGTTATATCACAGACAGTGTGAAAGTCAGCTATTTTCTATTAGGAGGGCAAGAACGATTTGCTCTTGACACAAACATTGGCAACATTTCCAACAGACTTAACTTGCCGAAACATAGTGTGCCGATTTGCAATGATGGCGGTGCGGTATTAAATTATTTGTACAAGCCTTCAGCATCATTCGGATGGAATAAAGGCAGTGATTTATTTGATAGCTTATTATTTACAGAAAAAAATATCAAAATTTATCGTAGCACTTTTCCCTATTCTAAATTAGGTTATGTATTTGGATCAAACGAAATGCAAGGATTAAATTTCTTATACGCACAAAATATCAATAGCCAATTGAACTTTGGTGGAGAATTCAAAAGTTTTTCCTCTCCTGGTTTTTTCAAATCTCAAAACACATTCAACTATTCGTATTATTTATATACGCAATTTGAGAGCATCAACAAAACGTATCAAATAACTGCTGCCTTAATCAACAACCAAGCTCAAGCCTCTATCAATGGGGGAGTGCGTATTCCTGACATCATTAGAAATTCAAACGAAGCAGTTTTTTTTGACCGTGAAAATGTTCCTGTTTATTTTAATAATAGCAAAACATTCACAACAAATATTTACAATAATCAACTTGATGTTGGTAATCAATTCAGGCAAAGAACAATTTATGTAACACAATTATTGCGTTTTGGAAAATTGAAGCCATTAAAGATTATAGAAAAAAAAGACACCTTTTTGCACTCCTATAAAATACCAAAAGTAACGATTGCTTACACGTTTAAAAATGATGTCATCAACACGCTTTATATTCACAACACGTTGAGTCAAGACTCTGCATATTATCAAGATTTTATGCCGATTTTAAAATATCAACTGAATACCTACCGACTGACGAAACTGTCGTTACAAGAAGGATGGAATAATTTTACGAATCAGCTTACATTGACATTTTACCCTGATTTAAAAAAGAAGAATACCGAGAATTTTATTTCCTCTTCAATAGCCTTGATCAAAAACAGCAAAAGTGGATCGGGTAATTTAGGCGATAGTATAGAAAAAATTACCAGTGAATACAACCTGCACGTTGATGCAAAATGGCAATATCAATTAGACAATCATTGGAATGTTTCAACACAATTTGATTGGTATCAATTCGGCATTTCAGGTCAGCCTATTCACCCATCTTCTGAAACGAACACATCTGTTATTGCCTTTTTGAAGGGGATTTTCACAAAACATAACTATAGCCTAAAACTATTCTATACAAAAAATAATCAAGGTTTTTTTACTTCAACAAATAGCATTTTTTATATCGACACGACATTACGCACCTTTGCACCAGAACAAAAAATTCATGCGTCTGCATCGATATCATTATTTAAAAAATGGCACGTGAATGCACAAACAACCTTCATTAACAATGTTGTTTATTACACTAATTATGAAACGCCAAGTATTTACAAAAATTGGTTGAGCATTACGCAATTGTCGCTACAAAAAGAATTTCACTTGGGCAAATATTTTCACTGGACAAGCGAATTTTACTATCAACCGAATTACTTTATTAATGCAACACAAAAAATAGGGGATTTTTTGCCTTATCCAGAATTTTGGACTTATCAACGTTTTGCATTCACAAAAAAATTATACGGAAAATCTACATTCAGCATCGGCATTATTCTCAAATATAACAGCCCTTATTATGCCCCTAACTTTTCGCCTGCGATTGGAAAAACAGTCATTCAAAAAGACACTATCGTTACAAATTATCCTATTGTAAACGCCTTTATTACGCTCAAAATTAGAGGGTTTCATTTGTATTGGGAGATGGAAAATATCAATACGGTAACCTTTAAAAATAACGCATTAAATTACGTTCGCAACAATTTTGCTACGCCATTTTATCCTACAAACGAGTTAAATTACAAAGTTGGTATTTATTGGGACTTGGTCAATTAAACCAATTTTATAATTGACCTTGATGCCACCATAAAAATACTTTTTACTCTTTGATACTATCTATAACAGCTTGTGAAACGCCAACAAAACTAAATCCGCCATCGTGAAATAAGTTTTGCATCGTTACCATTTTTGTATAATCAGAAAAAAGTGTTACGCAATAATTAGCACATTGTTGTGCATCAGCATTGCCAAGCGGACTCATTCTTTCTGCATAAGTAACAAAACCGTCAAAACCCTTTACGCCACTTCCTGCTGTTGTTCTTGTTGGGGATTGAGAAATTGTATTGATACGCACTTTGTTTTTTACCCCGTAATGATACCCAAAACTGCGTGCGATAGATTCTAACAAGGCTTTGGCATCTGCCATTTCATTATAGTCAGGAAAAACTCGTTGTGCCGCAATATAGGTGAGTGCGACAACACTTCCCCATTCTTTTATTGCGTCTAGTTTCATTGCTGCTTGCAATACGCGATGCAAAGACATGGCAGAAATATCAAACGTTTTATGTTGATGTTCGTAATTCAGATCAGTGTAGTGATTACCTTTTCTAATATTTAAACTCATGCCGATAGAATGTAAAATGAAGTCTATTTTTCCTCCAAAATGCTTCATTGATTCGGTCAATAATTTATCGATATCTTCTGTACTTGTAACGTCAGCTCCTATCACAGGGGCGTTTCCACAAGCGGCTGCAAGTTTGTTAATTTCTCCCATTCTTAACGCAATGGGTGCATTTGTAAGCACCAATTGAGCACCTTCTGCATAACATTGTAGAGCGGTTTTCCATGCAATAGATTTTTCATCTAATGCACCAAAAATAATTCCTTTTTTACCTGATAATAAATTGTTTGCCATAGTCTTTGAATGCTATTTTAAAGGTGAATAAAACAAGGTTTCAAACTAAAATAAAAAAACTCCCTTAAATACAATTAGGGGAGTTTAATTTTATCATCAATTGAGAAACTAATAGAAGAATTATTTTTTTTCTAACAGTTCTTTGATTTTGTCTTTATGAATAATGCTATCCTTAAAACTGTAAGAATCTGACGCAGGGTTTTTTATTGCACGAATTACACGTGTATAATTTTTTGCTTCAGCAGCAGCTTTTTGGTCTTTCGTTTTAATCGCAGTTTTTGCTTGTTTAGCCATAACGGGGGATTTATTTTATTTCTTTATGTAAAGTTACTTTTTTTAAAATTGGATTGAATTTTTTTAATTCAATTCTTTCTGGAGTGTTTTTTTTGTTTTTAGAACTGATGTATCTGCTTGTTCCTGGTTGCCCAGATGCTTTGTGTTCCGTACATTCTAAAATCACTTGCACTCGATTGCCTTTCTTAGCCATAACAAATAGTATTTTTGTTTTTTAATAATGAATAATAAATCGCTACTTAAATTTTTTCTCCAGCAGCTCTTAATTTTTGCACGACAGACAACAAACCATTTTTATTGATTGTTCGTAAAGCATCTGTAGAAACTTTCAAACTAATCCATCTATTCTCTTCTGTAAAAAAGAATCTTTTGGTTTGAAGATTAGGCAAAAATCTTCTTTTTGTTTTAATGTTAGAGTGGCTCACTGTGTGGCCAACTAAAGGGCGTTTTCCTGTAATTTCGCAAACTTTTGACATAGTATATTTATTTTAAGAGCCACGAATTTATTTTTTGATAGCAAAAAGCAAAACTTATTTTTTTAATAGAATAAAAATTGACGTGGAGCAATACCGCCACTTTGAAAACTTCCGACTAAAGTGCCATCTTTTTGATAGCGAAATACAAAACCATAAGCAGTAAAATTTGGGGCATATCCTGCATACAAATCGCCCGTCTTTGGATCTACATTAATTCCATAAAACGCCTTTGTACGTTGGATAAAAGCTGTATTGGTGTTTAATGTTGTGGCACTAATTGGCAAAGCGTAAATATTTGTTTTATATTGATAATACAGTTCGTCTTTCGCCATATTGCATTCTAAAAATTGAGGTTGCTGGTCTTGTGGAAAAGTCAATGTTTGTACTACAAAATTTGTGGCTGGATTAATGCGAACAAGCTGTCCTGCTGTTGCTAAACCAGAATAATCATCTTTCATTTTTCCTTGACACAAAACCCAAATTTGACCATTTTTATCTTGTTGTATAAAAGACGGATTATCACCGACAGTAATTGTTGCCGTTACTGTATTTGTCGTTGTATTGATTACAACAATTTTATTTTCACTTCCATATCCACCATTACAAGTTACATAAACAAAGTCGTTGATTTTGGTCATTTGTTCTGCACCTGCAGGCGTAGGAATATTGGCAGTAATTTTGTTTGTATTTAAATTGACAATTTGAATACTTCCTGTTACACCATCTGCACCCCACTGTGTTACATAAGCCGTTGTGTTATTTACTGCAAGTACATAACGAGGCATTGCAAAACCGTTAATGCTTGCACTACTTTTAAAATCGCCCATGGCAACTACTTCTACTTTTTTTGCATTGTTATCAACAATGTAGCCCTTGTCATTATAGACATACATGGATTGAACAACATCGCCTAAAGACGACTGATTAACAGATTGAAATAAATCTTCATGAGAAATTTTCGCATCATTTTTTCCTACCCAACTAATACCACCAGGCAAATTTCCAAAACTCCCTTCATTGACAATAAATACACCCTGACTAAATGCAGAAGGTACAGGGTCTTTTTGACAAGAACTTGAAACTAATAAGACAACAAAGCAATAGCTTGTAAAAACAAATAAGTTACTTTTTAAAAAAGCATAAAGACGATTGTTGTTTTTCATGTAGATAAATTTTAAGGATTAAAAAATTAAAGAGAAAATTGAAAGCTTGTTTGAAATGAACGTAAAGGTTGGGCATAAAGCGATATGCTTTGATAAGCCTCATTGAACGCATTCGCGATTTGAAAAGAAAATTTACACACGCTATTTTTAAGTAAAAATTCGTGCATCAAAAAAATATCACAAAGAAAATAAGAAGGCAAGTTTCTTTTACTGTCGCTTGTAATAAATCGTTCTCCAATCAACTGCCCCGACATCGACAATTCGGTTTTTTTTCTTACTATAGTGAACCGATTATTCCATTTTAAAAGAGGCGTATAAATGAGCTGTTTTTCATAACTCTCTACATCTTCTTGATTCTGATTTGTTGATTGAGTATAAAAAAAAGCAGATTCATAACGTATATTATAAACAGAATAATCATACTGCCATTTGACGTTTAAATCAAAACCTCTTGCCCAAACTTTTGAAATATTTTGCGGAGACCAAGTGCCACTATTTTGTGGTGCCCAAAGAATCCAATCACGTACAAAAGTATTGTGCAAAGCGGCTTGCCAATCAAGGCGGCCAATTAAAAAAGAATGCGTTGGACTTTTAAAAGAAACCTCTTGTTGATAAGCGTTTTCTGGTTGTAAATTAAGATTACCACCAGGCACAAAATACAAATCATTGAGTGTTGGAAAGCGGAAGTTTTTTGACACATTGAATAAAACAACATAGTTATTGAAAGCTACAATTTCACCGCCTATTTTTCCAGTAAACGCATTTAGCCCATTCTGAAATTCTTGCCGCAAACTGACATGAAAAGAGGGGTCGCTATGGACACGTTTTATTTTTGTATAAGCAATAAAAGCTGCCCATTTTTCCAATAGAATATCATTTGGATAATTTTTGGTAAAGGCTCTATTGTTGGTATAATATAAACCCAAATCAAGCTGATGAGAAGTAGCAAGTTGATAATGATGGTCTGTTTCGATAATCAATTTTTGCGTTTTAAAAACAGACAAAATACTTGGTGATTGATATGTTAAATCGTCTTTAAACCAAGCTGTTTTAATTTGATATTGATATGCACTTCGATAAGCGTGTTGATATTCTATTGTTGTTTTGATTGTTTGGTCAGAGAAACTTGCATCTGAAATATTCGTCAACATTGTTGGTTGCAATTGCCTCTCGTTCGATTGTGCCCACAAACGAAAAATGATTTTTTTATTGCTATCAAGTGTAAAATAATTTTCTCCCAAAATTCCAAATTGCAAAGAAGGAATACGCGGCAAAGTATCCAAAGGTTGATTGCGTTTTGTTGTATTGTAAAACAAAAAATTATTGGCTCCTGTTCTATAAAAAGTCTTCCATTGCAGAGCATAATTTGGCTTAACGTATGATACTTTTAAAGATTGTTGAAACATTTGAAAACTGCCTGCATGAGTGGTGCTTTGAAGGTGAAAGCCACGCTCTTTTTCTTGTTCTGTGTCGAAGTGAACAATGCCTCCAATTGCTGCACTCCCCCACAAAGAACTTCCGCCATTTTTTTCAATAACAATTCGTTCTGTTAATCCAGCATTCAATAAATTTAAATCACTCCCCCCGCTGGTCATACTTTCTAAAGGAAATCCATTCCATAAAACCAATGTATGTTGTGTTGCCATTCCCCTAAGCGAAATACTTGACGTACCCATCAAGCCATAGTTTTTAATGTAAGCCCCCGTTTCAGCAGAAAGGACGTTCGATAATGTTTGTGCTTGATATAAAAAAAGTTGTTTTCTATTGATGACTTGAGGAATTGTACCAATATGGGAAATATCCATTCTGAATTTCGTTGCTATTGTTACAGGTCGCAATAGGCTGGAGTCTTGTTGTGCAAACAACGTTTGGGCAACAAAAAAAAATATCATCAATAACACTTGCATTCTTTGAAGCATAAGGCATTTAAACTTGTCATTATTTCAACATCTACTCAACGGAAAGTAAAAAATAGACAAGCCAAGGCATCATTTTGAATCATCAATTCAATGACGCTCTTATACTTTTCTATTTGATGAAACTTTCTTCCCGAAGTTTTACAAACACGCCCTTAGTGGCAGGTCTTCTGGCTTGTTCTCTTGTAAAAAGCCTTCCCATGTTTAAACATAGTGGCAACATCTTTTCACAAGTATATTTCAGAACTCACAGCTACGGGAATAGCAACGGATTTAAACCGTTTTCCCTTTTCATTTTTATTTACTTAGAATAAAAAACCACCAAGGCACACGAAACTATTTTGTTTAGCGAAATGACAGTGGTTATTTTTAATACACAGAATCGACAAACTTATTTTTGTCAATTGCCAACCTACAAATTTCTACTATCCTTGACCGTCTTTTGCGTTTCATATCACGTTTATTTTTTGCATGCACAGCGTTATTATTTCTTTAGGGTCTAACCTTAACAATCGATTATCTTTTTTGCAACAAGCAAGAAAAAAGATTTTAGACTACGCTACAATTCAATCATGTTCTGGCATTTATGAATCTCCACCTTGGCAAAAAGATACTACACAAGATTTTTATTTAAATCAAATTCTTCAAATTCAAACTGCATATTCTCCAAACAATTTGCTTGAAAAATTGTTGCAAATAGAAACCGATTTAGGCAGAATAAGAAATCAAAAATGGCAAGCACGAACAATTGATATCGACATTTTATTTTTTGACAATGTTGTTTCAACTACCTCACAACTTAGTCTGCCACACCCTTTTATTTCTGAACGAAGATTCATTTTACTGCCGATGATAAAAATGGGTTTAGAAAATATGATGCATCCAGTTTTAGAAAAAACAATCAGAGAATTATATGCAGTTTGTCGAGACGAAACGAATGTTATTGAATACAAAAACGCAGAAAAAACAAGTCGTTTGCGTTTAACAAAAAAAGAAATCATCAGAAATAAAACACAGATAGAACAAGTTTTATTAAGCAAGAAAAAAATTCATGCGCCTCATATTACTTTACACTACGTAGCTTCAACTCAAACAACAGAAACACAATCACCACTTCAAGTTTTATTTGTTGTACCCAAAAGAAAAATAAAAAGTGCCGTCAAAAGAAATGCAATGAAGCGCTTATTACGAGAGCATTATCGTTTACATGACAAAACATTATTCGGCATAAAATCTAATTATTGCCTTGCTTTTATTTACAAGCAAACACAAATTGCGTCTTTTGAAACAATTAAAAATGAAATGACTTTTTTATTACAACAATTTTTAGTTCAAAGTAAAATATGAAATTTTCAAACTTACTTTTTATTGCGTTAATTAGAATTTATCAATACACACTTTCTCCTTGGTTGGGCAATGCGTGCAGGTTTACACCCACTTGTTCGGTTTATGCAATTGATTGTTTCAAAAAACACTGCTTTTTAAAAGCATTTGCACTCACAATAAAAAGATTGGCATCGTGCAGACCGAAAGGCAGACATGGCTATGACCCTGTGCCTTAATCATTTTTGATGGAGATATGAAACACATAACCAATGCCACGTTTAGAAATAAAATGTTGAGGTTGTGCAGGGTTGTGCTCAAAATATTTTCTAAACTTCAAAATAAAATTATCAATCGTTCTTGTGGTTGGAAAAACATCATAATTCCAAACAAAACGTAATATCTGTTCACGAGAAACAATATGATTTTGATTATCGATCAGCAACTTTAATAACGCAGCTTCTTTTTGTGTTAAGACAATTTTTTTACTTTCAAAATTAATGGCTTCTTGTGTCAAAAAATTGATTGTATTGTTTGAAAATTTATACACAGATGTAATTACTTGTGTTTTTTGTATTGCTAATAATTTCTGCATTCTGAATAATAATTCAGCAAATTCAAACGGCTTAACAACGTAATCATCGGCACCTTTTTGTAAGCCAAGTACCCTGTCTTTACTTGACGATTTGGCACTCATGAAAATGATTTTTATTGTTTGATTTTGCAAACGTATTTTTTCACAAACACTTATTCCATCTAACTCTGGCAACATAATGTCTAAAAGAATTAAATCAAAGTGTTGTTGAACTAGAAGACTAAAAACAGTTTTTGCCGTTGGCAATGCGACAACCTCAAATCCATTGAGTTCTAAATTCAGTTGAATAATTTTTCTCAAATTATCTTCATCTTCTATCAATAAAATTTTTTTCATCATCATAAAAAACAAGTCGAATAAGTTGATTGTGTTGAATGGATTGTTCTAATCATGCTACAGCCTGATTTTGCTTACAAGATTACATTTCTATTTGAAGTGAATTGCTGTGAGTTTAGTTACTATATTCTATCAACAACAAATTGTCGTAACAGATTTTATTGAAGTCTTTAATTTTTAAGAAAACTTAAAGGATAGAGAGTTTGGCAATGCAAAAAGTTTTTCTAAGTTGGCACTCCATATTTTTATTTTTCATCTAAATTTTCTTACAATGAAATTCTCTATGTACGCCTTATCTTTTTTAATGTTCATTACACTTTTTCACACAAACATTTTGGCGCAAAAAAAAGTGGCAAAAAAACCAACTCCAAATAATATAATAACCATTTACAAAGCACCTTCACTTGACTCTTTGAGTTATGCGATTGGTTTTTTAGAATACGCTAATTTACAAAAAACACAACTAAACATCAAGTTCTATGACTTTATACTTGCTATCCAACAGGCATACGACAACCATCTGCCTGCTATGAATGCTGAAACTGCAACACGAATCGTTCAACAAGCATTCGCCAGAAAAGCACAAGAAAAAGCAATGTCTGCAAAACAACAAAACATCGAATATTTTAAAATATTAAAAAACAAAGCTGGTATTAAAGAAATTCAACCTGGTTTATACTATGAAGTACTGAAAGAGGGACAAGGAGCTGTTCCTGGTGCTGATACAACAAAAGTAAAAGTGCATTATGTAGGAATATTATTAGACGGAACTGAATTTGACAACTCAATTAAAAGAGGCGAACCTGCGGTTTTCCCTCTTAACGGTGTAATCAGAGGATGGACAGAAGGATTAAAAAATATGCCTGTAGGTTCAAAATGGAGATTGTATTTAGACTCTGAGTGGGGTTATGGCGAAAGAGGTGCAGGTGCAAATATCGGACCTAATTCAGCATTGATTTTTGAAGTAGAATTATTGGACATTGTAAAATAATTATACGGATCAAAACGTAATTTTTAATTTTTTAAAAGCAAAAGCTACTGATAACACAGTAGCTTTTTTATTTTGTATGAACACGAAAATCATTGAACAAACACAACAAATTATTGACAAAGCCTTTGGATTAGGGTTTAGCGACGTGGGTATTAGTGAAGCCAAGCCCTTGATAGAAGAAAGAAAAAAATTAGAACATTGGTTAAGCAAAGGTTATCACGGAACTATGAGTTATATGGAAAGGTATATTGAGCAAAGAACTTTTCCTACTCTGTTAGTCCCCAATGCAAAATCAGTCATTACTCTCCTACTCAATTATTATCCTGCACAAAAACAAAATAGCAATGCACCAAAAATTTCAAAGTATGCGTATGGCGAAGATTATCACCATATCATCAAAGAAAAATTAGTGGAATTGTTGCAATTTATAGAAACCCAACATGGAGCAATTGCAGGAAGAGGCTTTGTCGATTCAGCACCTTTATTTGAAAGAGCCTTGGCA
The DNA here is from genome assembly GCA_031539345.1 of Chitinophagales bacterium. GTDB lineage: Bacteria > Bacteroidota > Bacteroidia > Chitinophagales > Chitinophagaceae > JAVKMO01. The sequence goes on from JAVKMO010000030.1 coordinate 71,211, forward strand.
GTAAAAAGTGGTCTTGGATGGATTGGCAAAAACGGAAATTTAATTCTCAAAAAAAAAGGTTCATTTTTTTTTATCGCTAATTTACTCATTGATATTCCCCTACACTTTACAAACCCCAAACCTATAACAGACCATTGCGGTACTTGCACAAAATGTATCGAGGCTTGCCCAACTCAAGCCATTTTGCCCAACAAAGTTATCAATGCCACACAGTGCATTTCTTATTATACAATAGAATTAAAAGCAGTTTTAAAAGACAAGCACAATCCGTTGCCATTAGATGATTGGATGTTTGGGTGTGATGTATGTCAAGATGTATGTCCATGGAATAAATTTTCTACTCCAACAAAAGATGCTGCACTTGAACCTTATGCAGAAATTATCAACTTTGCAATTAAAGATTGGTTGAATTTGAATGAAGAGCAATTCAAAAAAATATTTTCAAAATCTCCTTTAAAAAGAACAAAATACGCTGGCATACAATCTAATCTTACGCAAGCTGAACAGTCTTAAAGCCATAATATTAAAACAGAAAAAAGATCTTCAAAATCAATTTTTTACGTCTATTTTTCTTACACTTTATTTTTAAATAGCGAAAAAAAATAAGATAAAATAAATTTTTCTGTATGTAAAATCCGTCTTAATTGCAACCTTAATTGGTAGAATAAATAATTGTCAAATACACAAAGAAAATGACCATTGATACACTCTTTTTATCGCGGTCTATAGGTGCTTTTTTGAAGGATTCTTTTTACTCCACATTGACATTTGACCTTCTTAAACGATTCTAGTAAAACATGAAAGAAAACAAAACGCACACCGCTGAATCTGCTTGGGAAAAATGCTTAGAAATTTTTAAAGACGTTTTAGAAATTCAACACTTCAAAGCTTGGTTTGAACCCATCCAAGCCGTACAACTCAAAGATGCTGTTTTAACAATTAAAGTTCCGTCACAATTTTTTTATGAATATTTAGAGGAAAATTATTTAGACCTCATTGCAAAAACTTTAAAGAAAATAATTGGTAAGCAGGCATCTTTAGAATATGAAATTACGATTAGCCAAGGCAGTGAACAGCATAGTGCGTCATCCATCAATTTGCCAGGAAAAAATTATGACTACAAGTTATATAACAACAGAAATGAAGCCAATGCACCACTTGTTATCAATTCTCAAATCAAAAACCCTTTTGTTATTCCTGGAATAAGAAAAGTTCAAATTGATCCCCAATTAAACCCGACTTATACATTTGATAATTATATTGAAGGCGAGAGTAATCGTGTGGCTAAAATGGCGGGCATTGAAGTGGCTCAAAAGCTACACAAAACATCATTTAATCCACTTTGTATTTATGGCAATGTAGGGTTAGGAAAAACACACCTTGCTAACGCAATTGGAAACGAGTGTAAAAAATTACATCCAGAGAAAATTGTATTGTATGTCAGTACAGAGAAATTTGTAACCCAATTTCAGCATCATGCAAGAACAGGCATAATTAACGATTTTATCAATTTTTATCAGTTGGTTGATGTGTTGATTCTTGACGATATTCAAAATTTTGCAAAAGCAGAAAAAACTCAAGAAGTTTTATTTACCATTTTCAATCACCTCCACCAATCGCACAAACAAATTATTTTGACAAGCGATTGTTTTTCTAAAAATATTGAAGGTGTACAAGAACGTTTATTAGACCGTTTTAGTTGGGGATTAAATATTCAATTAACCCCACCCACAGAAGAAATGAGAGTAGAAATTTTACAATCAAAATGCAAAGCTGAAGGTTGCGTCATTGCAGAATCATTGCTTCGATTTATTGCACAACATATTGTTTCTAATGTGAGAGATTTAGAAAGCGTACTCCTTTCTATTTTAGCCGAATCTTCTTTCAACAAAAAAGAAATTGACATCAACTTAGTCAAACAATGTTTACAAACTTTTATTAAAGCACCTAAAAAAGAAGTATCTATTGACAATATTCAAAAAATTGTTTGTGATTATTTTAATGTGCCGGTAAAACAATTATTAGAAAAAACTCGAAAAAGTGAAATCGTACACGCACGCCAAATCACAATGTATTTTTCAAAAAAATTAACCCAAAATACACTTAAAGTTATTGGTGAATATTTTGGCGGAAAAGACCATACAACCGTTATGCACTCATGCAAAACAGTTGAAAATCAAATTGAGGTAGATACAGAATTTAAAAAAGTTGTTTTAGACCTCCAAAATAAAATACAAATTACTGCAGGAACGTCAATTGCTTAAAATTACTTTATTTGCATACTATATTAAACGGAGAGGTGCCTGAGAGGCCGAAAGGAACGGTTTGCTAAATCGTCGTACGGGTCAAACTGTACCGAGGGTTCGAATCCCTCCCTCTCCGCTTTTTGTTTTACAGGCATTTTTGAAAAACGCTTGTAAAACTTCGATTACACGACAAAAGCCCCTATCAAAAGGGGCTTTTGTCGTTTTGTGAGACACGAACGGCGAATTTATTTTTGTCTTTATTTGCGTTTATTTGCGTTTTTTATTGCTATTTTCGTCGGTAAAACCGTCAGTAATTTTAGCATGAAAATAACAGTTAGAATAGAAAAAAACAAGTTGTCTAAAAATAATAAGGCAGCTTTATTCCTTGACATTTTCAATTTAGGGAAAAGGTATAGAATAGCTGTTGGCTATTCTGTTCACGTTGATTGTTTTGATGAAATCGCTCAAAGGGTAAAAAAAAACATTTCTGCCCACAAAGAAATCAACGCACTGATTGAAACAAAAATCAATGAGGTGGAGAAAAAAAATTTACTCGCGCGTGTTACAAATCAAGCACCAATTTTAAAAGACAACGAACTAAGAAAAAATATTGATGCAGAGCAAAAAACGTTTTCGCAATTTGTGCATCAATACATCAAAAACAATAGCAATAAGTTAAGCGAAAAAACGAAAAGGGGCTATTTGTTGATTGCAAGAAATGCAGAACAATTTTTTAAACAGATTTTGCTCAAAGACATTACGATTCAAAAAATTGATGAGTTTGAAAATTATTTGTCTGGGCTGGGTCATGCCAAAAATTACACCATAAAATTAGTGGGCAGATTTAAAACTGTTCTCAACATTGCTCACGCTTATGGCTACATCAAAAATAATCCTGCGAAAAATCACAAAACGTATTTAAAAAAAGAGGAAATTTTAAAAGACTTTTTAGAAGCAGAAGAAATAAAAAAAATAGAAAATTCTTTAACCTTTTTGATAAAACAAGAACATCATGTGGCTTGTTGGTTTTTGCTTTCTTGCTATACTGGTCTTAGGTTTTCGGATATATTTAATTTCAATTTCAACAGTTCGGTAAAAAAAAATGAACTGATTGTTAAAACTGAAAAAACGGGGTCGATTGTTTCTATTGGTATCAACGAAAAAATAACCGAGTGTTTGGAACGTGTAAAAAAAATTAGTCAAATTTGCTCTTCACAAAAAACAAACGTCTATTTAAAAACGATTGCGCAAAAGTCGGCGGTTAGCAAAAAAATTTCTTTTCACACGGCAAGGCACACGTTTGCGTGTATGTGTGCAGAAGTTGGCGTTCCTATTGAAGTTACACAGAAATGGCTCGGTCATTCAGACACGAAAACAACACTCATTTATTACAAGCTGAAAAACAAAAAAATGACCGAATTTGCTCACCTGTTTAATGCACTATAATCTTATATGGTTATTTTTTTTTAGTTTTTGATACTTTATTCACCCCTTTTTTTATTCCTCCTAATGTTGTTGTGTGTTCGTCTGCCCAATCAATAATTGTTTTTGCGTCTTTCCAACCTGCCTTTTTGTATTCTATGTTTGTGTTGCCGTCATAACCTAATGCCAAATGTAAGCAACTGTAAACATTTAAAAACACATTCACCAAACGCTTATTCCTTTTTGCAATAATGTCTTTATATGTATCAACACTAATGCGTTGTTTTTTTGACTTGTCAATAAACGGCTCAAGTGCAACCAGCACACCTGAATAAGCCGTATGTCCCGCCATACGTACATATTTTTTGTCACTGTATATTTTGTAAGTGGCATCTATGGTACAATTGTCTTTAAGTAGTTTGTCGGCGTTTTCTAAATAGCGATAAGCTTCTTTTATGTGTGGTTTCATTGTGTGTTTTTTTTTACAAAAATAATTTAATTGTCAAAACCAAGTTTTTTTTTAATTTCAAAAACCTCTTTGGGGTTTAACAAATGGCGTGAAGTTTTTATTTTGAGCATCGATAAATATCGCCGTAGCGTTTGTGCAGATATGCCCAAATCTTCGCAAAGTTGTTTTTTTGTTTGCAGCTCTTTTTTCATGTTTTTTATTTTAAGTCGATAAGTTCTTGTACGTAAAAAAAACACACCAATATCCAAGCTACTGTTGCGGAAACATTGTTTGACAAAATCGCTAATATTGTTGAAATAGAAGATAAAAAAATTTGTAAGCGTAGCAGTTTTTTAATCATGTTGGTTTATTTTAATAATGCTGTGTTTATGTCTTCAAAAAAATAATAAAGTCTTCACCACCACTTCTTAAAATGGGAGTTAGAGCAATTGAATGACCTTTTAGAAATGGCTGAAAAACCCAACATTCAAACAAAATTAAAAACTGCAAAAAAATTTATATGAAACCAAAAAACAACAAAGAGTTTGTAAAGGCAAAGAAATGGGCAATCAAAAATTTAACAAACACAGAGGTTTATGTGCCTTTACTAAAGGCTAACCTTCTTTTTACGAAAGAGGGTATAAATCATGGCTTGTACTATAAGAATTCTTTGCAAAACCTATTGTAAAGAAATAAAATAATTTTGTAAGAAAAAATATTGTATGAAAAAAGCGATGACCTTTTCAGATGTTTTATTGTTTAGTAACCCGAATAGAAAGCGGAGTAAAACGTACTACAA
>JAVKMO010000001.1:0-2799 GCA_031539345.1 Chitinophagales bacterium
ACAGGTGCCTTCTTATGAAAATTTGGTTTGCTTAAACGATACAGAAGTTGTTTTTATCGACTATAAAGTATTGCAAGAGGCGTATAATAAATTCCCTGAGTGGAATTATACAATTCGGATATTGGTAGAAAAGTATTATGTCGATGCCGAAGTTCGTTTGTTTCATTTGAGAAAGCGTACCGCCGAAGATCGGTATCATTTGTTTTTGTCGCAGTTTGGACACCTTTTGGCAGACATACCCGACAAATTAGTTGCTTCTTATATCGGCGTAGATAAAGCGACATTTAGTCGAATGAAAAGGAAATAGAGGGTTCGTCTATTCATCGGTCATCTGATTGCATATCAATAAAAAAACCATAAAAAAAGCCCCGCAATTTGCAGGGCTGATAAAAATTTAATGAAGACTATTTTTTGCCTTTTACTTTTGTAACAACGGCTTCTTCGATGTTTTTTGGTGCTGGAGAATAGTGCGAAAATTCCATAATAGAACTTGCTCTACCAGAACTCATTGAACGCAATTGCGTAACATAACCAAACATTTCGCTCAATGGCACTTTTGCTTTTACAATTTGTGCACCAGCTTTAGAGTCCATTCCTTCTAACATTCCTCTTCTTCTGTTTAAGTCGCCGGTAACGTCTCCCATATATTGGTCTGGCGTGGTAACTTCTACTTTCATGATGGGTTCTAATAAAACGGGTTTTGCTTTTAATCCAGCTTCTCTAAAACCTTCTCTCGCACAAATTTCAAAAGACATTGAATCTGAATCGACAGCGTGGAAAGAGCCGTCAAAAACGCGAATTTTCAAGTTGTCCATTGGATAGCTTGCCAAAACGCCAGTTGTCATTGCGGCTTCAAACCCTTTTTGTATTGCAGGCACAAATTCTCTTGGAATTGATCCGCCAAATAAATCATTTACAAATTGATAGTTTCCTTTGCCTTCTTTTAAAAACTCTTCATCAGCAGGTCCGATATTGAAACAGATGTCGGCAAATTTTCCGCGTCCGCCAGATTGTTTTTTTAATACTTGTCGATGTTCAATCGTATTGTGAAAGGCTTCTTTGTACGCCACTTGTGGGGCACCTTGATTCACTTCTACTTTAAACTCGCGGCGCATCCTGTCAATAATAATTTCCAAGTGTAGTTCGCCCATTCCACTTAAAATGGTTTGACCTGTTTCTTCGTCGGTTTTTACTCTTAGTGTTGGATCTTCTTCTACTAATTTAGAAATTGCGATGCCCATTTTGTCAACGTCTGCTTGTGTTTTTGGTTCTACGGCAACGGCAATAACGGGTTCTGGAAAATTCATTGATTCCAAAATAATTGGAGCACTTTCTACGCATAAAGTATCCCCTGTTTTAATGTCTTTAAAACCAACCGCCGCACCAATATCTCCCGCTTCAATAAAATCAACAGGGTTTTGTTTGTTGGCGTGCATTTGCATAATACGTGAAATCCTTTCGTTTTTCATCGTTCTTGTGTTTAACACATAAGAACCAGAATCTAAGCGTCCAGAATAAGCTCTGAAAAACGCCAAGCGTCCAACAAAAGGATCTGTCATAATTTTAAATGCCAATGCCGCAAAAGGTTCTTTTGGGTTAGGCAATCTTTTAAGCGTTTCTCCTGTATTGGGGTCTGTTCCTTCAACGCCTTCTCCGTCTAAAGGAGATGGTAGATAACGAATAATTGCATCTAACGCTGTTTGAACGCCTTTGTTTTTAAACGAAGATCCACACATCATAGGAATAATAGAAATGTCGATTGTTGCTTTTCTAATTGCTTCGTGAATTTCTGCTTCAGAAATGCTGTTAGGGTCTGCAAAAAACTTTTCTAATAATTTGTCGTCATATTCAGCAACGGCTTCAATTAAATTTTGTCTCCATTCTGCAACCTCTTCTTTCATTTCTTCAGGAATAGGAACTTCTTTATACGTCATGCCTTGCGTTGCGTCTTCCCAAATCATTCCTTTCATAGTAATTAAATCAACCACGCCTTTAAAATTATCTTCAGCACCAATCGGCAATTGCAAAGGAACAGCTTTTGCACCAAGCATTTCTTTAATTTGCTTTACAACGTTTAAAAAGTCTGCCCCAGAGCGGTCCATTTTATTGACAAATCCAATACGAGGAACACGGTAGCGATTGGCTTGTCGCCAAACGGTTTCTGATTGTGGTTCAACGCCAGAAACGGCACAAAACAAAGCTAATAATCCGTCTAATACACGCAAAGAACGTTCTACCTCAACGGTAAAATCAACGTGACCTGGCGTGTCGATAATATTAAATTTATATTGTTTTGTATCGGCGATACTATTGCCTTGTTGAGTTGGAAAATTCCAAAAACAAGTTGTTGCTGCAGATGTAATGGTAATACCTCTTTCTTTTTCTTGTTCCATCCAATCCATTGTTGCCGCTCCGTCATGTACTTCACCAATTTTGTGCGACACACCAGTATAGTATAAAATTCTTTCTGTCGTTGTTGTTTTGCCCGCATCAATATGTGCGGCAATACCAAAGTTTCTTTGTAAACGTAAGTCGGCCATTTTTTAAATTTGATTGAAAAATAAAATTAAAGAGGTTGAAAAAGGTTGCGAATTAACAATTAAATTTTTATTGTATTGTTAAAAAAGATAGAAACGAGAAAAACAACACAAAATCAATTGTAGAATTCTTTGCAAAACCTATTGTAAAGAAATAAAATAATTTTGTAAGAAAAAATATTGTATGAAAAAAGCGATGACCTTTTCAGATGTTTTATTGTTTAGTAACCCGAATAGAAAGCGGAGTAAAACGTACTACAAA
>JAVKMO010000002.1:0-3273 GCA_031539345.1 Chitinophagales bacterium
GTAGTACGTTTTACTCCGCTTTCTATTCGGGTTACTAAACAATAAAACATCTGAAAAGGTCATCGCTTTTTTCATACAATATTTTTTCTTACAAAATTATTTTATTTCTTTACAATAGGTTTTGCAAAGAATTCTACTATTTTGTTTATCTATTGTTTTTACTATGATGTTGATAAGAATAAGAAGTATTGTTTTTTTTATGGGATGTCTGCTTGTTTCATGCTTATCTGTACTTGCTCAAACAGGCAATTACAAAGACAGCAATACCTTAATTTATATTGCAAAACATAAAAATCTTGCCATTAGCGAAATGCTCAGAACAGGAATGCCAGCCAGTATTAAATTGGCACAAGGCATTGTTGAAACAGATGCAGGAACAAGTGATTTAGTACTCAAATCGAATAACCATTTTGGCGTAAAATGTAAAAAAGAATGGCAAGGAGAAAAGGTTTATCACAATGACGATGCAGAAGGCGAGTGCTTTAGGAAATATCAAAGCGATACTATGTCTTACATTGACCAGTCGAATTTTTTAATAAAAAGTTCGCGTTATGCACGTGCCTTTGCTACAGACCCTTTAGATTATAAGAATTGGATTAAAGAAATTAAAAACGCAGGTTATGCAACAAATCCAAAATATGTTGCCATGATTACAAAAATTATCGAAGACTTTGGATTGCAAGCCTATACTTTAATAGGCTTAAAAAGAAATAATAAACTAACAGACAAAGAATTTGAAGAATATTCAAGTGCTGTAACTTTTAGAAAACAATATTTAATCAATAAAGATATGGATACATCGAGTATCGCATTGGCTAAAAATACTTCAAATTACTACTTTTCAGACTTGTTAGAATCTGCACCAAGTAACACATTCGTGCCATCAATGGATTCTTCTTTAACCCTAAACAAAACTTTGACCAAAGAATTTAATGTGATTACCGTTGGTGATAATGAACAAAAATTTATCAATAACATTGATTTTAGTGAAGATGAAATTAAAGTCAATTATGACAATAAAATGAATAATCCTGAAGCAACAATCATCGTAACCACAAACAATAAATTGAAAGCCCTAAAAGTGGATAAAGGAACATCACTCCTTTTAATTGCTTTAAAATATAACGTAGATTTTAGCAAATTGTTGATGTATAATGACTTTCCGTATCATGCTAACCTCACCCAAAAAGAACAGTTGATTTATTTACAACCCAAATTCAATTCAAGTACAAAAGAGTTTCATACTGTAAAAGAAAATGAAACACTGTATGACATTGCTCAACAAGAAGGCGTAGCACTAACAACGATTAGAAAATACAATATCATTCCTTATGGTATGGAGCCAAAAGAAAATGAAAAAATATACCTGAATAATCAGGCTCCTCAAAAACCACAATTATATTCTATCAACTAACTTTTTATGACCAATCAACCAGAAAACAACCCCATTAACAACGAATTAAATATTGAATTGACAGAAGAAGTGGCTGAAGGCATTTATGCCAACCTCGCCATCATAACGCATTCTCATTCAGAGTTTGTTATGGACTTTGTCAATATTATGCCCAATACACCCAAAAGCAAAGTCAAAGCAAGGATTATTCTTACGCCACAAAACATGAAAAGAATACTCAAAGCCATCAAAGACAATATTGAAAAATATGAAAACGCAATGGGTCATATTCAAGATAGCGAACAGATAGAAATGCCTTTCAATTTTGGTACGCCTATTGCACAGGCTTAGTTGTTTTTTTTGCCACTAAGGCATCAATTAAATGATGATATACTAGGCACGCATCTTGGTGCCAAAAACACGTTGGTTGCTCTAAATTGTAATTCACGGGTTCAAAAACGTCTGCTCTATTTTTCTTTTTATCTCTTTCATATTCATTTTTCAAACTGTCTGCGGCATATTCAGGGTGTCCTGTAATATAATAATGTTGCAACTCTTCGTCTTTAATTAAAAAAGCTCCTGTCTGCCGAGAAGAAAAGATGATTTTAAGCTGTGGTTGTTGTTGAATTGCAACTTCTACACTGTGCGAATGGCGAGACACAGGAAGGATTAAAGGATGAGACAACTGACTGAATACTTCGTCGCTTGCCGTTTGAGTAGTTTCAAAAACACCAAATTGTTTCTGTGGTAAATTTTCTTTTTCAATGCCACGATAATGTTTCAAAGCCGCTTGACCAGACCAACATACGCCAATCAATGGAATATGATGACTTTGAATATGAGTGAAATATTGTTTTAATTCTTGCCAATAACGAACTTGTTCAAAAGGCATTTCTTCTATTGGTGCACCAGTAGAAATAAGGATATCCATCTCATTAATTTTGTCTAAAAAAGATGAATAATATTGTGCTAAATGTTCTGCTGAGGTATGTTTAGGGGTATGTGTTTGTAATTTTAAAAAATGCAGTTCGATCGGTAAGCGATACTGCGTTAAAAGTTTTGCAAACTGATATTCTGTTTCTATTTTTAATGGCATTAAATTCAATAAGCCAATTTTTATTTTCTGTTGCCCCTGAGGCAATGCAAAAGAATAATCAGCAGCGTCAAAACGCTCGTCTTTTAAGCGTTGAATCAAAGGCATTCCAATCGGTAGTAAAATCATAACAAAGAATAAAGCATCAAAAAAAGACCCTTATTTTTATTCTAAATATACAGTAAGCAGAAGCGTTTATGCAATTACAAAACCTTGTTTTTATGCACGGTAAAATACAACTCATCTGTCTCTTGATAAAGAGATGGAATTAGCACCTGAGTATGTTCAGGTTGCTAAGGTATCGTAGGGCCAATCCCTCCACCTTTCTGGATAAGTAAAATATAGAAATAAAGAACTGCGACCAAGCTAATTTTTATTTTAACTTTTGGCAATGCAAAATAATTTGCCAATAAAAATTATGATTTGAGACCATAGCAAAACCACCTTATTCTTTTAGAACCCTTTGCAAAAGCCATTTCTTAGTTAGGAGAGTTTAAAATTAGGTTGTTTTGAGGATTTTCGTTTTAAAAAGCGTGAACATAAGCATGAATTACTGTTTATTTTTTGTTGTTTGAATGGGGTTGATTGTTTTTTGACATACGTATCCCATTAAGCCACCTGTTTTGACAATTGTTTCAATAAAAACTCCGTTCTGAAAATATTATACATCACTACATTCATCATAAAACTTAACTTATTTCTGAGTAAGTTTTTTGCTCTTGCTTGTTGATAATGCAAGCGTGTTTTAATATACGCAAAACAATGTTCTACGCGAGACCTTACTTTA
>JAVKMO010000003.1:0-67873 GCA_031539345.1 Chitinophagales bacterium
AAACAAGCAAACCCATTCAAACAACAAAAAATAAACAGTAATTCATGCTTATGATCATGCTTTTTAAAACGAAAATCCTCAAAACAACCTAATTTAAAAAGCACCTAACCAAGAAATGGCTTTTGCAAAGGGTTCTTTTATTCAAAAATACGGTATAAGAACAGCCTATTTGTTGTTCTTTAACCCCAAAAATCGCATTGAAATTTGTAATAAAAAAACTGGATAAAAAGAAGGGCATTCTCTCTATCCAGCTTACAATAATTTGGTTATGATTTAGTGTTTACTTTCAGATTCTGAAACGGGTTCTGTTTGAGGGATAAAGTCTCTGCCGTCTTTTGCATAATCATAAGCACCTCTATATACGGTTGGAATTTCGCCGTCCCAGTTTCCGTGTCCAGGTTGAATGTTGGTTGTTGTCCATTCTAAAGTTGTGGCTTTCCAAGGATTTCTGTCTAATACTTTTCTACCTCTAAAAATAGAATGGAAGAAGTTAATCAAGAACAAAATTTGTAATAAGAAGGCAATAATAGCAGCAATGCTAATCACAATATTGATGGTTTCAAATTGGTTGAATGATTTCCAAGATGCGTATTCATAATATCTTCTCGGCATACCTGCTAAACCTTGATAGTGCATAGGCCAGAAGATAACATAAGCAGCTATAATTGTTCCCCAAAAATGGATATAACCCAAAGTTGTATTCATGTATCTGCCATACATTTTAGGAAACCAATGATATACGCCAGCGATCATGCCAAATAAAGCAGCAACACCCATCACTAAGTGAAAGTGAGCAATCACAAAATAAGAATCATGCAAATGAATATCTAAAGCGGCACTTCCCAAGTGAATGCCCGTCAAACCTCCAGAAATAAATACACTTACAAACCCAATGGCAAAGAGCATTTGCGGTGTAAGTTTAATATTTCCTTTCCAAAGTGTTGTCAGCCAATTGAATACTTTAACCGATGATGGAATGGCAATTAACAATGTTGCAAGGGTAAAAAGGCTACCCAAAAAAGGATTCATGCCAGACACAAACATGTGATGTGCCCATACAAAAAAGCCAATAAAACAGATGGCTGCAATAGAAAAAACCATTGCAGAATAACCAAAAATTGGTTTGCGTGAATTGACAGACAAAATTTCAGACACAATGCCCATAGCAGGAAAAATAATGATATAAACTTCAGGGTGTCCTAAAAACCAAAATAAATGTTGGTATAAAATGGCACTTCCGCCTTCGTTTGCTAAGGCTGTTCCATTGATAAAAATGTCTGACAGATAAAACGATGTACCGCCGTGTCTATCAAATAATAATAAAATCAATGCTGATACTAATGGAGGAAAAGCAAGTACGCCTAAAATTGCGGTAAACAAAAACGCCCATATTGTTAAAGGCATTCTTGTCATGCTCATGCCTTGTGTTCTTAAATTTAAAATTGTGCTGATATAATTTAAACTTCCTAACAATGAAGACACAACAAAAATTGCCATACTGATAATCCATAAATCAACCCCAATTTTTGAACCTTGCGATGCTTCACCTAATGCACTCAATGGTGGATATAATACCCATCCGCCTGCGGCTGGCCCTGTTTGCGTAAAGAAAGATGCAAGCATAATAATGCTTGACAAAAAGAAAAACCAATAAGAAAGCATATTTAAAAAGCCTGACGCCATGTCTCTTGCCCCAATTTGTAAGGGAATTAAGAAATTTGAAAAGGTGCCACTTAAACCTGCTGTCAATACAAAGAAAACCAAGATTGTTCCGTGCATAGTGATGAAGGCGTAATAGGTATCGGGAGAAATTTTCCCACCTGCAGCCCATCTACCTAAAATGTCTTCTAACCAAGGGAAGGTTGCATTTGGAAATCCCAATTGAAGGCGAAATACAACGGATAAAAATGCTCCAATGACTGCCCATATCATTCCACTAATCAAAAATTGTTTTGAAATGGTTTTATGGTCTTCACTAAAAATATATTTTGTAATAAAGGTTTCTTCGTGATGATGCTCATGCGTATTATGTGCGTGAGAAACGTGAGAATCGTGAGTGTGTTGATGCGTTGCAACCACTTCTTGATGTACCGTTTCTATTTGTTTTTTTACCATGTCTTACTATTTTTAAGTTCTAAAATTATTTTTTTGCAATAACAGGATTCGCCGTTTTAGGTTGTGCTGGTGCTTCTTCGATTGCGGGATTGACGGTACTGTAATACGATTGTTTTTTTGCTAACCAAGTATCATATTCTTGTTGTGTTTCAACAATTAAAATCCCTTTCATAGAATAATGTCCCTTTCCACACATTTGCGAACAAGCAATTTCATACTCAAATTCTGGATTTTTTGTCATTTCTCGCATTTGAGCTGTCGTATATTGTGGTGTAAACCACATCATCGTTGGCATACCTGGAACAGCATCCATTTTTTGTCTAAAATGTGGCAAACCAACATCATGGATAACGTCTCTTGAACCAATCACCAATTGAATCGGTTTATTAACAACGATGTGTAATTCATCTGTAATAATATCATCTAAATTGGCTTTATCGTCCCAAATTTGTCCTAAACGATTGGTTGCATCGTTGATGTTTCTGAAATATTTTTTACCTAATTTGTTGTCTTTTCCTGGGTATCTAAAAATCCATTCGTATTGTTTTCCTGTTACTTCTACAACGGCTGCTCCTTCTGGTGCATCACCTGTTACCTTTACCCAATAACGAATACCAACGGCAACTAAAATGCACATAGTTACAGCAGGAATCGTAGTCCAAATAATTTCTAATTTATTGCTATGAGAAAAATAAGTTGCTTTTCTGTTTTCATTATATCGATACTTGAAGGCAAACCAAAACAGTAATACATGGGTAATGACAAAAACAATTGCCGTAAGCAAAGTGGTTGCCCAAAAAATGGTGTCATAGGTTTCGCCTTCTACAGAACCTGAAATTGAAAGTATTCTACCTTTTGCTTGTTGATGAAATGCGTAGAGTACGTATAAACCGCCGACTAAGAAAAAGATAAGCAAAAAAGCATTCACATTATTTGACCTTTGTTTAGCTTCTTTTTCACCTTTTAAAATGGAAAGGTATTCGATGACTTTTGAGATTTGAAAAATGACAATAAGCGCCAATACGATTACAAGTCCGCCAATAATTGTTGCGTTAGACATAAGATAAAACGATTTTTAAAATTAAATTAGGCTAAAAGTTAGAATGTTTTGTGAATGATAGATTCTTTTAAGAAAGGATGATAAGTTGGTAATAATTTTGTCGTCGTTAATTTTTTACCAATTAAAAGCATAGTAAGTCCACAGTAGAAGAAGAATACACCAAATTCAAACCAACTTAATGTGTAATCAGCGCCCAATGCACCGGGCATTACCATTTGATAAAAATCCATCCAGTGTCCAAAAATAATTAGAAATGCAATGAAAATCAAAGTGTCTAATTTTCTTTTTGCGTCTTTTGTCATCAGTATTAAAAAAGGAACAAGAAAGTTGATAACGAGATTGAAATAAAAAATAAATGCGTACGGCCCTTGTTGTCTCACCTTGAAATAAGTGGTTTCTTCGGGAATGTTAGCATACCAAATCAACATGTATTGTGAGAACCATAAGTAAGTCCAAAATATTGAAAAGGCAAACATGAATTTTCCTAAATCGTGTTGATGTTCGATATTGTAATAAGGTAAAGCATCATTTTTTTTGAGATACGCTGTGATCAATAAAATAAGAGAAACACCAGCAACAAAAGTGCTAATGAACGTGTACCAGCTGTACATAGTGGAATACCAATGTGCGTCGATGCTCATCAACCATAACCATGGAATTGTTGAAGCTGTTGTAAGCCCCATTGTTACGATAAAAAGTGAAGCCCATACGGTATTGGTAAAAATCCATTTTTTTCCTTCCGTTGCTGTCATCGGTTGATTATCGCATTGTGAAGATAGGCTTCTCATTTTTTTTCCTAAGGCAATCCATGCAATAAGAACAATAACTGACCAAACAAAAAAGAAAGTTGGGTTTAAAAAAGGACTTTTCCATTTTAAAATTTCATCGTGTTCTACGTGTGCTTTGTCTAACCAATGATAAATATGGTGTTGATGCCCTGTGAATATTCCAATAAATACAATTAATAATAAAAGGCTGTAAACAGGAACAAGTGTAGAAATAATTTCTGGCACACGTCGAAATGAAACTTGCCACCCTCCCATTGCCAACGTGGTAATACAAATAAAGAACATACTTGCATTAGTAATGAGCAAAAAGTAAGTACTGTTTTGTAATAAAACTGCCCAAAATCTTGTTTGGCTATGTTCGTTACCACTGAAAGCGAGTGTAAAAATGCCTACCAATAAAGCAATTGATCCTAAACCTAAAAATAGGCTTGTCGTTTTTTTATAGTTCGTTGTGAGTTGAAATTGTCCTTGCAACATATTTGTCATTTTTTAAATTCAGAGGTAGAGTAGAATGATTTTATTTTTTAGTTTGTTTGGTTTTAATGTATTTGACAACCATCCAGCTTTCTTTGTCCGTCAATTGGCTGGCATAGCTACCCATTAAATTTCTTCCATATTGAATAGCGTGAAACATAGTTCCTTCGGGCATAGATTCGTATTTTGCATCACCAACAAGGGTTGCTGGTTTTGCAGGATAAGGTCCATCACCGTCTTTATATAAAGGTCCGTTTCCATCTAATTTTGGACCATGACAGATGGCACAATTAATCATGTATAAATTTTCTGCTTTTTTCATATCCTTTTCATTGAGGCTATCAATAGGATTTTTAACTTTTGCAGATGCAGCATAACCTGCTTCGTCATTTGTTAAATTATATTTTGGGGTAAGATCACCTCTTCTTACTGTTCCGGGAACAGGACTAGCATTAAATTTAATACCAGCTTCGTTTAAATATTCTGTTGAAGAGTAGGTTTCATACGCTCTACTATAATACATATCTGGCATATAGGTGCTGCTTGGTGTTCTTTTTATTTTCTCGCCACACGCAAATAAGCAGATGGCTGCAAAAATAGCAAGCGTAGCGTTGAGAGTTTTTGTGAATTGCATATCGAATGTTTTCTTTTTTGTAATGTTTTTTCTAAAATAAAGCGAACCATTTTTATTTGTCATAAGTGCCGAACCACCAACCTGCTTCTGCAATTTGTGTTTCTACAGTTAAAGCGTTTTTAAGCGTTGTTTTAATTTGGTCTTCTGTACCATTGTGGTCATTCACTTCTACAACGACAACAAACAAGTCATCGGTTGCTCTTAAACTAAAACGGTGTTTTTTTACTCCTGGTGCAATTTGATTCAAAAAGCAAAACGTCAGCACCATGCCAACAGCAGCAAACAAAACAGTCAATTCAAACGTAACAGGAATAAAGGCAGGAAAAGACCAAAAAGGTTTTCCACCAAAATTTGTTGGCCAATCTTTTGTAAATACATAACCCATGCCACCAACTGCCGTTGCGGTTCCTATTGCACCATAAATAAACCCTGCAGTATGAAGTTTAGTTTCTCTTAAACCCAATGCGGCGTCTAAACCATGTACAGGAAATGGCGTATAAACGTCGTAGATTTTTTTGCCGCTATGTTTCACTTTTTCTATTGCGGGGAATAGTTCGTTTTCATCATCAAAAGTGGCGACTACAAATTTTTTTTCTGCCATATCTATTTTTTTTTCAAATGTTGATTAGTAAAATATTGCTTTAGTGGTGTGCTGCGTGATGTAATTGTTCTTCTCCAAATGCTTGTGGATCTTGGTTTTCTATGGTTGTCATTTGGTCTTTATATTTTTGTCCAGATACTTTTAAAATGCTTTTTACTTCGGCAATAGCGACAACAGGGAAGTATTTTGCAAATAAAAAGAAGCATGTAAAGAACAACCCAAATGTGCCGAGGTAAAATCCTACTTCCCAAATTGAAGGTCTGTAATATAAAGACCAACTTGATGGAATATAGTCTCTATACAAAGAGCTAACAATAATTACAAAGCGTTCAAACCACATTCCAATATTTACGATAATGCTCATAATAAACGTTACTGTAATATTGCGGCGTAATTTTTTAGACCAAAATATTTGTGGAGAAATTACGTTACAAGTCATCATGATCCAATAACTCCAACCATAAGGTCCTGCAATACGATATTTAAAGAAGACGCTGTATTCATACTCATTTGCTCCATACCAAGCAATAAATAATTCTGTCAAATAAGCACAACCTACGATCGATCCTGTCAATACAATGACTTTATTCATGGCTTCGATATGACCAAGTGTAATATACTCTTGCAAGTTCATGATTTTTCTTGTCATAATCATCAAAGTTTGCACCATGGCAAATCCTGAAAAAACAGCCCCAGCAACAAAATATGGTGGAAATATGGTTGTGTGCCAACCTGGAATTACTGATGTGGCAAAGTCAAAAGATACAATTGTGTGAACTGATAATACAAGCGGCGTAGAAAGGCCTGCTAATACTAAAGACAAAAATTCAAAGCGTTGCCAATGTTTTGCACTACCACTCCAACCAAAAGAAGCGATACCGTATAGTTTTTTTCTTAGTGCAGTTTTTGCTCTGTCTCTAATAGTTGCAAAATCTGGAATTAAGCCTGAATACCAAAAAAGAAGCGATACTGTAAAATAAGTTGAAATGGCGAATACATCCCATAATAACGGCGAGTTAAAATTCACCCATAAAGGACCTCTTGTATTTGGATAAGGAAACACAAAAGCAAAATTCCATACTCTACCCATGTGAAAAACAGGAAACATACCTGCACACATTACAGCAAAAATCGTCATGGCTTCAGCAGCTCTGTTTACGCCCGTTCTCCATGCTTGTCTAAACAATAATAAAATGGCTGAAATCAATGTTCCTGCGTGTCCAATACCAACCCACCATACAAAGTTTGTGATGTCCCAACCCCAGCCTATTGTTTTTCCCAAATTCCATTGACCTATACCGTATGTTACTTCACGATAAACTGAATACACGCCGAATAGTAGTAAGGCAATAGCAGTATAAAATCCAATATACCAATAGCGGGTAGGTTTGGCTTCTATGGTTGTACAAATATCTTGCGTAACCTGCTTGTAGTCTTTATTTCCATCAATGAGGGCTTCTCGAAGTTGCGATTCGTATTTTAATGACATGAGTATGATATTTTACAGAATAGACAGAATAATAATTTTTTAATGGGTAGAAAGGGTAACTTTTTCGTCGCTATTTTTATTTCTCACTTTGGCTAAATAATTGACGTTTGGCAAAACGTGAATTAGTTCTAAGGCATAAAATACTCTTTCTTTTTGGTCTTCATTTCTGAGTTTAGAAATTTGACTATTTTGATTATTGACATTACCAAATACAATAGCATTTGTAGGACAAGCCTGCATACAAGCAGTTTGAATATCAGCGTCTTGGAGTGGTCTGTTTTCTTTTTTCGCTTTTATTTTTCCTCCTTGTAAACGTTGTACACAGAAGCTACATTTTTCAATTACGCCCCTTGCACGAACAGTAACATCTGGGTTAAGCACCAATCTAGTTAAATCTGCGTTCATATCCATCACCACTTCATCTAATGCACCTTCATCAACAAGAGGTTGTTGGTTATTTTTAAAGCTATCTGCACCATTAAAATCAAGCCAATTAAATCGACGAACTTTAAACGGACAGTTATTCGCACAATATCTTGTTCCAATACATCTGTTATAACTCATTTGATTTAATCCTTCGCTGCTGTGATTGGTTGCCGCTACAGGACAAACATTTTCACAAGGTGCATTATCACAATGCTGACAAATCATAGGTTGAAAAACTACTTCTGGATTTTCTTCATCTCCACTAAAATATCTATCAATGCGAATCCAGTGCATTTCATGTGCTTTTAAAACTTGCTTCTTTCCTACTACACTAATATTATTTTCTGCATTACAAGCAACTACACAAGAACCACAACCAGAACAAGAATTCAAATCAATTGACATTCCCCATTTAATACCTGGTTTTTCGTGTTCAGCATATAGAGTAGCATCTGAAACATATTGTTTTTCTGTAAGAACGTTATTTTTAAATTTTTTAAATTCTTCTTCTCTTTCATGCACAATAGCATTCGGGTGTGCAACAAATTGTTGTAATGACATTTCTTTCATCACAGCATCTCTGCCTTCATACGAGTTGTGTGTTTGCGTATAAGCAAGTGGAAATGTTGTTCCCGTATTACTTACAGCACTTGCCGTATTTTTATATTGAATTGTTGTTCCGTTATAGGTGATAAAAGAGCTTACTTTTTTACCAACACCTTGAACAGCTTTACCAATTTTTTCAGTTCTACCATAACCAAGAGCAATACCAATTACGTCTGCGTGTGTTCCAGGTATAACAAGAACAGGAAGTTCTATGTCTTTATTTCCGATGGTTATTTTAATAACAGGTTTATCTGTTTCAACTTCATAATTATCATCAACAACAATGTTTAATTTTTTTGCCATTGATGGAGAAATGACAGCATAATTATCCCAAGTTGCTTTTGTAATAGGGTCTGGCATTTCTTGTAACCAAGGGTTATTTGCCATCGCTCCACTACCAATAGCTACTTTTTGATAGAAGACAACTTCTGTACTTGTGCTTGTTTTTTCTGATACTAATGCCGTTAGTGCATTTGCAACAGCACCACCTGCGGTAAATACAGCACTTGATTTTTCTTTTGCATCAGTATAAACGCCGTCTTGTAACAATTTTTCAAAATTAGTTTCTCCACCGACTTTTTTTGTCCAATTATTTTTCACAAAATGTTCGTACGATGTTGTGTCATCGCTCCAGCGTAACAAGGTTTCTTGCCACTGACGTGTAGCAAATAAAGGGTTGATTGTTGGTTGGGAAAAAGCATACTGACCTGTTTTAATTTCTGCATCTCCCCAAGATTCTAAATAGTGATTATCGGGTAAAATATATTGACAAACTTGTGCAGTTTCATCTAATAAAGAATTTAATGAAATGGTTACAGGGATACTTGCCAATGCAGTTGCTAATTCTTGCCCTTGAAAATGACTATAAACAGGGTTGGCACCAGCAGCAAAAATTACAACATCGTATTTTTTATTTTTAACATCTCCTATAAAATCTGCCATAATTTGGTCTGATGTTTGTCTCGTATGAGAGGCGGCAGTCCAATCTATAGTTGCTTTTGTAGATTCTAATGCTTCGTTAATCGCATTAACGACAATCTGCACATTGGTATCATTCGAGTCGCAAACAACCAAAGATTTTTGTTTATGAGCGAGTAAGTTTTTTGCAATTTCTGTTGCCTGTTTTTGGAGTTTTGTAGATAAGGTAACACCGCTGTTTTTCCCACTAATTTGTTCATACAAATAAGATACAAAGGCAACCTCTTCAGACGGTCTAATCACTATTCTTTCATCAGCATTTGCACCTGTCAAACTGAGTAAACTTTCAATTTGATAGTGCTTACTCATGCGAAAAGTTTTGGCATTTACTTTTCTATTTTTTGACCATTGTTTAGAAAACTCTATCGGCGACAACCATGTTCCTAAAAAATCTGCACCTATACTAACAATCACCTCTGCGTTATCAAAACGATACCCTGGAATGGCTCTTTTGCCATACGTTTTTTCATTGGCATTTAACATTCCTGCATACGAAATTTCGTCGTATTGAATATGTTCTACTGTATATTTTTTCTTGAATGTATCTATCGTAGCACGACCACTTACAGAACTCACAGAATTTGTTATCAAAGCAATTTTTTTATTGCTGATGGCTGCTTTGATACGCGTATCCAAAGCATTCATATCGGTTGCTTTTTCATACCCACTATTATTTTTAATGAGTGCGTTTTGCAATCTTGCTGTGTCATATAAACTCAATACAGACGCTTGCACTTTTGCCGATGTACCCCCTTGATAAATGCTTGACAAATCATTGCCTTCGATTTTTATTGGTCTTCCGTCTCTTACTTTTGCAAGAACGGGAACCACTTCTCCGTCTAAAGAAAAAGTTGTAGCATAAAAATTAGCCTCACCGGGTACAATATTTTGCGGTTTATTTAAAAATGGAATTGTTCTTTTGATGGCTGTTTCGCAACTTGAAGCAATGGTTGCTGTAATAGATGCAAAGCCTAAATATTTTAAAAAGTCTCTGCGACTTGTCGATTTATTTTCTAAAGTTTCTTGTTTTAATTCAGCAACAAGCATATCGTCTTTAAATTCTTTTACGAGTGTTCTTTCTTGATACTGTTGGGTATTGTTACGTTCGCCAAAACTTTGCCAATATTTTTTCTTGCTCATAAGTAATGATTTGTATGGAATGATTTTTTTGCTTATTGTAAGGTGAGGATTATTTTATAGAGGATACAAAATTAGTAATGACATTTTTGACATTCGTTCGCACCAATCATCTCTGCGGTAACGCTATCAATTTTACCCGCTTTCATGTCGTTGTGATATTTTTCATACATACTATAAAATCCATTTTCTTTGAACTGCACTTTCGTGTTGCGATGGCAATTGACACACCAACCCATGCTAAGACTTGCAAATTGTTTCACTTCGTGCATTTCTTGAATTTGCCCATGACAAGTTTGACATTGCACTTTTGCATTCACAACGTGATGCGAGTGATTAAACAAAACGTGGTCAGGCAAATTGTGTACGCGTATCCAAGGAATTGGTTTTCCATTGCCTGTATATTTTCTTGCTTCTTGATCCCAACCTGCATATTCATACAATTTTCGAATCTCTGCTGTACCGTTTACTTGTTTGCCTTCTTCATTAAAAATAGGGGCTCCTTTATATTCATTAATTGCCATGTGGCAGTTCATACACACATTTACAGGAGGAACGCCAGAAAATTTGCCTTGTTTTGCACTTGTATGGCAGTACAAACAGTTAATTTGGTTAATACCTGCGTGTACTTTATGTGAATAATAAATAGGTTGTTCTGGTTGATAGTTTTGATTTCTTCCCAAACCTATTGTTGCTTGAACGAGCCAATAAGCAAAAATAGAGACTAAAATGAGCGTAACTAAAATGATGTTTCTTTTTTTTCTATAAAAAGGAACAATTGGACCGTGTTCAATGCCTTGTTTTTCGTCTGCATATCGTTTGAGTGTAGATAATACATTGATAAAAACAAACAGCAAAATGAATAAAGCAATTAAAATGCCTATAATCCATAACGACACGCTTGATTCACCGTCATTGTTATCACTTTTTTGTGTAGCGGCTTTTTCTGCAGGTTTCCATTCTCTAACATAAGTAAGGACACTTTCAATTTCAGCATCTGTCAATTCTGCAAAAACATTCATTGATGTTTTGTTCCATGCGATGTACAAATCATTGAAGTATTTATTACCTGATGCTAATACTTTTTGATTGTTTCTAACCCAATCATACAATAATTTTTTGTCGGTAACTCTTTCTTCTATTCCCTTTAGTGCAGGTCCTGTAAGGTTTTTGTCAATGGCATGGCAAGACGCACATTTTTGCATAAACAAGGCCTTTCCGTCTTGTGCTTGAACATTTGCAGTAAAAAGAAATAAAGCACAGAAGATGCTGATTACAAGTCGGCTACAAGGAAGAAAAAATTGTTTCATCATATCAAATACGAGTTAATTTTAAATAGTACTGAGTTGTTTAAAAAACACTAAAACGAAAAGCAAAAGAGCGCTTGCATTGGTGAGTAGATAAAACCCACTGGATGCAAAACCCGACGAATGTAAAAATGTGTAGGTATTGACAAAAAAATTGATTTGTTTTTTTTCAACATAAATACAAGTTTCAAAATATGCTTGTACATATTTTCTTAAAACACATGAATGCTCTGGTTCAAGGATTTTCTAATTAAAAAATAAACCATTACAAAACGCCTTTTGTTGTAGGCAAGATTAAATTGTTGTCATCTTTTTTAACCGCAGATTTAATGGCTTTTGCAAAGCATTTAAAAATGGCTTCTATTTTATGATGTTCGTTATCCGCTTTGCATTGAATAAAAAGATTGCTCAAAGAAGTGTCTGTAAAGGATTTGAAAAAATGAAAAAATAATTCTGTTGGCACATCACCAATTTTTTCACGTTGAAAATTGACCTCCCATTTTATCCAAGGTCGTCCGCCAAAATCTAAAGCTACAAAAGCAATTGCATCGTCCATTGGCAAAGCAAAGCCATAACGCTCAATACCCAATTTGTTGCCCAATGCCGTTTTAAACGCTTCGCCTAATGCAAGTGCCGTATCTTCTACGGTATGGTGTTCGTCAATATGTAAGTCGCCTTTTACGTGTACAGACAAATCGCACAAAGAATGTTTGGCAAGCTGTTCTAACATGTGATTAAAAAAATGTAACCCTGTATCAATTTTGTGTTCTCCCCTACCGTTCAAATTTAAATGAATGTCAATTTGTGTTTCATTGGTACGCCTTTGTATATGTGCTGTTCTTGCATTTTTTTGTTTGAGGAATAAAAAAATTTGTTCCCAAGAATGAGTTTGCAGAGCACAATGTGAATGTAAATGTTCTGGTAGAGAAAAATGATTATTGTGGATAAAAATACCTTTACAATCAAGGTTCTTAGCCAATTCAATATCGGTTGGTCTGTCTCCAATGACAAAAGAATTTTGAATATCATAATCACTCGACAAATAGTTTGACAGCATACCAATTTGTGGTTTTCTCGTTGGTTTATTTTCATGCGGAAAACTTTTATCAATATGCACATGAGCAAAATGAATCTGTTCATTTTCTAAGGTGTCTAAAAGGAAATTATGGACAGGATAAAAAATTTCTTCAGGAAAAGAAGGCGTTCCCAAGCCGTCTTGATTGCTCACCATCACAAGTTGATAGTCTAATTCATTGGCTATTTTTCTCAACCAATAGAGCATATCAGGAAAAAAAACAAGTTTAGAAAAACTATCAATTTGGTAATCTGCGGGTTCAAGAATGAGCGTTCCATCTCTGTCGATAAACAAAATTTTTTGTGCCATGATATTGTACTTTTAGATATTGTGTGAAAAATTAAAATGATTTTGTAACGGTAAGAGAATACAATAAAACGCCACAAGCAACAGCCACATTCAGCGAATCTCCACTTCCTTTTTTTTCTATGCACACTTGATCGTTACTCAATGCTAAAATATTTTGATTGACGCCTTTTGATTCATTACCCAAAACGAAAAAAATATTTTTGTGTTTTGTTGTTGAAATATGTTGTAGCGGATGACCCGACAAACTTGACGCATAAATGGGTATGTGCTGATGCTGTTTAAAAAAAGCAAGCAAATCAGTATAAATAACATTGACATTTAACCAAGCACCCATACAGGCTTGAATGGTTTTGGGATTGTAAACATCAACACAGTCTTGGCTACAAACAATTTGTGTAATACCAAACCAAGCCGCCGTTCTGATGATTGTTCCCAAATTGCCGGGGTCTTGAATGGCATCTAAAACAAGAATAACTTGATGCTTGAAGGGCAATAATTGTTCTGTTTTTTTTTGCACTACAGCAACGGCATCACGTGGTGTTTTTAGTGTACTCAATTTTTCGATAATGAAATGTTCTACCACTTCATACGGCACTTTTTTTTGTATGAGAAGAGGAATCAGGGGCGAATTTTTTATTGTCAAAACTTCGACAATGCAAGTGCTTTGTGTTTCAAGAACTTCAACAATAACTTTTGATTGTTCGAGTAAAAACAAATCAGCGACTTCATTGTTTTTGATGCTTTTTAAACGATTGATTTTTTCTTTTGTTATCATGTTGCACAGAAAAAAGTAAGTCAAATTAATGAGAAAAAATTTCTTTCTGCCATGTGTCTTTAAGCGTTACAATACGATTAAAAACGATTTGTTTTTCTGTGCTGCTTTTGTCTAAACAAAAATATCCTTTGCGCATAAACTGCAATCTGTCTTCTGGTTTTGTTGTTGCTAAAGAAGATTCTATTAAAGCATTGCGAATGATTTGTAGAGAATTAGGGTTCAATATTTCAGCAAGTGTTTTTTCACTATCACTTGGATTTTCTACTAAAAATAATCTGTCATACAAACGCACTTCTGCACACAATGCGGTTGCTTTGTCCACCCAATGAATAACGCCTTTTACAGCAATGCCTGATGTGTCTTGTCCGCTTTTGCTATTGGGAAAATAAGTGCAGTATAATTTTTTGATATTGCCTTGTTCATCTTTTTCACAGCGTTCATATTGCAGAATATAAGCACTTTTTAAACGCACTAAAGTGGTTGGAGACAGGCGGAAGAATTTTTTGATTGGTTCTTCCATAAAGTCTTCACGTTCGATAAAAATATGTTTTGAAAACGTCAATTCTCGGCTTCCTGAATTGGGGTCTTCAGGATTATTTTCAGCCAGCAAAATTTCACTTTTAGCATTTTCATAGTTTGTAATTTCAATTTCAATGGGGTCTAAAACTGCCATTACTCTTTTTGCACTGGCGTTGAGTTCTTCTCGAATGCAAGATTCTAAAAGATTAACGTCAATGATATTTTCTCTTCGTGCAACGCCAATTTTTTCACAAAACTTGCGGATAGAATTTGGCGTATATCCACGTCTGCGAATGCCAGAAATTGTCGGCATTCTTGGGTCATCCCAACCAGAAACAGATTGTTCTTGAACGAGTTGCAACAATTTTCTTTTACTCATTAAAGTATAAGTCAAATTTAAGCGTGCAAATTCATATTGTTGAGATGGATATAAATTGAGTTGTTGAATAAACCAATTGTATAAAGGGCGATGGACTTCAAATTCTAAGGTGCAAATTGAATGTGAGATATATTCGATTGCGTCGCTTTGTCCGTGTGCAAAATCATACATGGGGTAAATGCACCATTCATTTTTTGTGCGGTGGTGTGGCACGTGTTTGATGCGATAAATAATCGGGTCGCGCATGTGCATATTGGGTGATGTCATGTCTATTTTTGCTCTCAATACTTTTTGCCCATTGGTGTATTTGCCTTGTTTCATTTCTTCAAACAAGCGTTTATTTTCTTCTGGCGTTCGGTTTCTATATGGGCTTTCAGTACCTGGTTTTGATGGTTCGCCTTTTTGTTTGGCAATGTCTTCTGAGGTCAAGTCATCAACGTAAGCAAGCCCTTTGTCGATGAGTTGAATTGCCATTTGATACAATTGCGAAAAATAATTAGACGTATAATGTTCATTATGCCATTGAAAACCGAGCCATTGAATGTCTTCTTTAATTGCATTAACATATTCTGTCTCTTCTGTTTCTGGGTTTGTATCATCAAAACGCAGATTGGTTGTGCCTTTGTATTTTTGTGCTAAGCCAAAGTTGAGACAAATAGATTTGGCGTGTCCTAAATGGAGGTAGCCATTTGGCTCAGGTGGAAAGCGGGTTACAATGGGTGTTGTTTGTGTTTCGTTTTTAATTTGTTGTTCGATTGTTTCTTCTAAAAAATTGAGTGCGTGGGTGTCGGACATAATGAATGGTGTAAAATAAAATACAAGATGTAAAAATTGAGTTGAGCGAATTTATTTGTTCTGAAAGGATTACGTGAGGAATTTATTTTTTAGTGTTTGGTTATAAAAAGCGGAAGAAAATACAAAGCTCAATAGTAAGGCAAGCCCTGAACGGAGCGTCGCAACAATGCCCTATAGAAAGGTGGTGCTGGAAACCAAAAATTGATTATTGCATAGCGTGTCAATTGTAGGGTTGAAGTGTTCATTTTTTATATTTTCGTTTTTACTTTTTCATTTAAAATTATTATTTTATGTCTCAATTTACATTGCCACAATTGCCCTATAAACACGATGCTTTAGAGCCTCATTTTGATACTGCCACAATGGAAATTCATCATGGCAAGCATCATCAAGCCTATGTTACAAATTTGAATGCAGCGATTGCAAATACGGAACACGAAAAAAAAAGTTTGTTGCAGCTTGTTCAACAGGCGGGTAGCATTAGCCCTGCGGTTAGAAATAATGGCGGTGGGCATTTTAATCATTCACTTTTTTGGGAAATTTTATCGCCTGCAAGTGGTGCTGTTCCGAGTGGAGATTTAGCTGCAGCAATTGATGCAACGTTTGAAAATTTGGACGGTTTAAAAGAAAAAATCAATCAAGCGGGCATGACGCGTTTTGGAAGTGGTTGGTCTTGGTTAATTGTTACAAATGGCAAACTTGCTGTTTGTTCTACGCCCAATCAAGATAATCCTTTGATGGATGTTTCCGACGTAAAAGGTACGCCAATTCTGGGTGTGGACGTTTGGGAGCATGCGTATTATTTAAAATATCAGAATAAACGTGCTGATTATTTAACCGCTTTTTGGAGTGTTATAAATTGGAGTCAAGTGGCTAAAAATTATGCAGCTGCTTTGTAAGCAACATTGTATTTTTAAATATCGCCGTCAATCATTTTGGCGGCTTTTTATTTTTTTGAAATTTCATTTATGCCGATTATCAATTTAAAAATAAGCACTGCTAACGAAGAAAAAAACAAGCAATCTATTGCTGATGAAATTACACGTTTGACGGTTTTGCATTTAAAGAAAAAAGAATCTGTAACAGCAATTACTATTGTTTGTGTTGAACCTTGCGATTGGTTTATTGCAAAAAAATCTTTAGCCGATTTAGGTCAAAACAGTTTTTACTTAGATATTAAAATTACCGATGGCACAAATCTAAAAGACGAAAAGAAAGATTTTGTGCAAGCTGTTTTTGATTATATGGCAAGTGTATTACCACATTTGCATGCCGAAAGTTATGTGTATGTTGAAGAGGTGAACGCTGATGCGTATGGCTTTGGGGGCAAAACGCAAGAGTTTAGGTATGTCAAATCACAGCTGGAATAGATTAAAAGCTGTTGGTGGTCAGAGAATTCAAAAATCAATAGTGTTTCATTGACTTTTTTGGGTAAGCACGATATTTTTGGGTGATACGAAAATACCAAATGCCAGTACTTTTAGGTTCTCTTTTTCTTAATTGAACTTGCGAGTAATGTCCTTTTTCTAAAGCATATTGTGCTTTTTTAAATGCAGGCAATAAAGCGTGTTTTTGAAGATAGCGTTCTACTTCTTCTGAAACTAAAATCAGCATCAAATGCGTTTAAAAGAACTTGGATTTTGCAAATAATCTTGTTCGGCTTGCTGCGCTTTTTTTAACAGTTCTGGGCTTACTTCTTCATTGCTCAACTCGGTCAAATTTAAAAAATTCAATATCAAATAATCTAGCAATTGTTCGATATTGTTAAAAGTTGTTTGCTCAAGCTGAACGCTGTCTTTAATCGTAATGGTTGTCATAAAAAAAATTATTTATTTCTTGACTTGTTCGTTGTCATTTCATTCTGCAAGTATCAAAATCTTCAGATTCTTTTCGGTCATAAAAAAATCGAGGGGTTTGCTATTGAAACAAACACCTCGACAAATAGGCTACCATTTTTATGTTAGGTGATAACACCACAGACGGCAGGAGAATTACTTTTTTTCTCTTTTAAATAAATAACGTGTAATAAAAATCCCAGTGCTTTTTTCAACACCATAAACGCCAGTATTGACACTCGTTAATTCCCAGCCTTCATTAGCCATATCTGATATTTTATCAGTAATAACCTTATCATTATTTCTAATGTTTCCGAAATTAATACCAACGAAACTAAAGAAATTCTCTAAGCTAAGTTCAACTTCTTGATTTTTAGCATCAGTGGCAATTAAGCGAGAACGACCTAAACCACCAGGCACAACAGATTCTACGGTAGTGATTTGCTTAAACTCATATTTTGCTTGAGTATAAGCGTTTTCTAAAATAAGTGTTAAAGTAAGCATTAAAAATACTTTTTTCATACGGTTGTTGTTTTAAAAGTTAAAAAATAAGAAGGAAGAAAGCGACGCAAGCAAGATATGTTCGACCATTGTAAGAACGGTTGCTGATTTTGCTGTGCTGGCATAAGCAAAAAATGATTAAGAGGTATTAAAAAATAAAATATCAATAAAAAGGAATAATCCGAATGTATTAGAATTTACAAAAAGTCAAAAAATATTTTTCAAGAAAAAGTACGCGGGGGGGGCGGGGGGATTTATTGGTGGTCAGAGATTTCTGTAACGATGAAAACACCTTGAAAAATATGCCCTATTGCCCTATATTTTTTGTTCAATCTGGAATAATAAATGTTGGAATTTTTAGGTAATCTTTTCTTGAAATCAACAACGTAAAACAAATCTTGTTCTATGTGTTTTTTTGCCTTTAAATATAGTTTTTCGATTCCTCGCGATTGAACGTATTCAACCACCTCTTTACGCTCTTTAACAATCCTAGTAGTTAGCGTAATATCCTTGAAAATTTTCTAATTCATTAAGTCCTTTTTTAATCGATTGTTTGATTTTTTTTTTCGATTCATTTGACAATTTTTCAAGTTCTGTTGCGTATAACGCAACCGGATTGATTGCCTTTGTTAGTGTTTGATACAGTTCTTCAATGGTAGAAAATTCTGTTGCAGACAATTTAATGTCTTGTTGAATCGTAATGGTTGTCATAAAAAAAATTATTTGTTTCTTGACTTGTTCGTTGTCATTTCATTCTGCAAGTATAAAAATCTTCAGGTTCTTTTCGGTCATTTGCATATCAAGTGAAAACAACTGACACAAGGTACAAAATCAAAGAAACTGGTTTTGATTTTAAAGGTATAAAATTAGTCTCGCTCTTTTATTTCTTAATAATAAAAGCCAAGTTGGTAGAGAAAATTTTAACTGCAATGGCTAAAAGAATAACGCCAAAAAATTTTCTTGTTGCTAATAAGCCAGATTTTCCCAATAATTTTTCTATCCATTTAAGGGATTTTAAGACAGCATAAATTAAAACCAAATTACCCAAAATGGCGAGCAAAATAGTGATGTTATGATAGTTGGCTTTGAGGGAAATAATAGTTGTTAAAGTTCCTGAACCAGCAATAAGAGGAAAGGCTAATGGCACAATCGAATTGCCTGCGTGTTGTCCGTCTGACTTAAAAAATTCTATGCCAAGCACCATTTCTAAGCCCAAAATAAAAATAACAAAAGAACCTGCAACAGCAAAAGATTGAACATCAACACCTAAAATGTCTAAAAATTGCTGCCCAACAAAGAGGAATAAAATCATCAAACTACCCGAAACGGTTGTAGCTTTAAATTCTTTAAGTGTGCCACCTTGTTTGGCTTTGATGGTAATTAAAATGGGAATGCTGCCGACAATATCAACGACAGCAAAGAGGGTGAAAAAAACGGTTAAAAATTCATTCAGATTGAGTTGCATATTTTTTTTGTGCTAAACTAATTTTTACGAGAAGGCGACAAAATGGAATCTAAAATAGTTTTTTGAAGATTTCAACTACGGTCGTATTTTACTAGCAGTACCCAATACGTTCATTTTATTTCTTCTTGGGCATCGGTAAACCAAGTCGATCAAGAGGAATAAACTCAAAATAATAGGCACATCTCACACTAATAATATAGTCTAATACATCTTTATATTCAGGTTTTTGAAACCACCGATTCAATAAATATAAATACTCAACATCAATATTTAATCTTGACAATAGTTTCTGATATTGCTTCTTTTTGAAATCACAAGTTTGCAGTTTTTCATCGACCGAACCCGGAACTTGTTGAAATTTGCATTCAATGATAAATAGGGTGTTTTTAATTTTTACAAAAATACTATCATCTGGCAATAGCTTTTTTGAAATAATCAATTTCCAATCAACATTTTGTTGTTCAAGAAATTTGTAGAATCGATGTTTTTTAAAAATTCTTGCTACTTCTTTTTTGTCATAATAAACGATACCATCCTTTACAAAATATCCTTTTTGCAAGTTTAAAAAAGTTGTCAAATCAGTTTTACCCCTCAAAGACTAAACCTGTTTTTGTATTAGCTCCACCAATTCCTTTATGTTTCATGCAATATCAAATAAGTTAAATTGTTGGTCAAGAGCTGTATATCGTTTAACAGTCAAGTCAATATATTCTTGGCTCATCTCAATTCCAATATATTTCCTTTGTCCAATTTGTTTTGCAGCAATACCTGTAGTACCACTTCCATTAAAAGGGTCGAGAATAATATTTCCTGGATTTGTTGAAGCAAGTATAATTCTCTTCAAAAGTGCAAGTGGTTTTTGTGTTGGGTGTTTACCTTGTTCTTTTTCTCTTTGCGCTGTTGTTGGAATACTCCAGACACTTCGCATTTGTGTTTGAGGCTTTTTAATCGAATCTTCTGAAAATGGTCCATCTTTCATTAATTCATAATTGAATGTGTGCTTTGCTTTTTTGTCTTTTCTTGCCCATAGTAATGTTTCATGAGAAGCAGTAAAAAATCTACAACTTAGATTCGGTGCTGCATTGGGCTTAAACCAACTAATGTCATTTAGAATATGAAAATCAAGTTTTTGTAGAAGAAAGCCACATTGATAAATTGAATGGTATGTTCCGCTAATCCAAATAGATCCTTCTGGTTTTAAAATACGTCTGCATGCTAAAATCCAAGCCTCATGAAATTTCAAATCCTCATCGAACCCATTTGATTTGTCCCAATTTCCTTTATTAACACCGACCATTTTTCCATTTTGACAAGAGAAACCATCATTAGAAAGCAGATAAGGAGGATCAGCAAAAATCATATCAACACAATTATCGGGAAGATTTGACATCAACTCTAAACTATCGTTATGATATAAAACAAAATCATGTTGTTGAAAGACTGTCTTTATATTTTTCGCACCGCTGTTTTCAGAACTATGACCAAAAATAGAGTCCATGATTGCATTATTTGTGGCATTATATTCCATTGCTTTTTTGTCTAATTGTTAGTAAAAATAATTAAAAAAATTCTCGCCTTGTGTTAAAAAAAGTTTGGTTCAAATGCAATGCTATAAAACTACACGCAATGTGCAGAAGGCGTTGTGTCTAAAGAAACAAAATTATTGTCTAAGGCTTGGTAATAGGCGTTCATCGCAATCATGCCTGCATTGTCGGTGCAATATTCAAAAGGAGGAATAAAATAAGAATAGTTTTTTTGAATACACATGATTTCAAAATTTTTACGCAATAAGGAGTTTGCCGCAACGCCACCAGCAAGACATAAATTGGTGATGTTGTTTTCTTTTGCAGCAAGAAATAATTTGTCTAATAAAATAGTAACAATGCTTGTTTGAATCGAAGCACATAAGTCATGTAAATTATCTTGGATAAAATGCTCGTTGATTTGCATTTGCTTTTGTATAAAATATAAAATGGACGTTTTTAATCCACTAAAACTGTAATTATATTGAGGCATATTTGGTTTTGCAAACGTAAAAATAGGCTTCCCTTTTTGAGCAAGTTGGTCAATCAAAACGCCACCAGGATAAGACAGTCCTAATATTTTTGCACTTTTATCAAAAGCCTCTCCTGCTGCATCATCGATGGTTGTACCAATGCTTTTAAACGTATTAAAATTGGTACAAATAAAAATTTGTGTATGTCCCCCACTCACGGTTAAGCACAAAAAAGGAAATGCAGGTTTTTGTTGTGGAATAAAGTTGGCACTCACGTGAGCATGAATATGATTAACACCGATTAAGGGTTTTTGATGAACCAAAGCGAGTGATTTTGTAAAACACGCACCCACCAATAAAGACCCAACAAGACCAGGCATTTGCGTGAATGCAAATACGTCAATGTTAGACAAAATGCAATTACTTTTTTTTAACGCTGCATCAACGACAGACACGATATGTTGTGTATGAATGCGTGAGGCAAGTTCGGGAATTACGCCGCCATAAATTTGATGTGCGTGCTGTGTAACAATAATGTTACTTGTAATCACACCATCTTCGCAAATGGCTGCACTTGTTTCATCGCAAGAAGTTTCTACGGCTAAAATTCTCATTGTTGTTGTAAAAATTGAATGAATTGTTGAAGGGCTTTTTCACGATGGCTAAATGTTTTTTTCTCTGCCAATGTCATTTCACCAAAACTTTTTGTGCTTCCATCAGGGCAAAAAACAGCATCATAACCAAACCCATTTGTGCCTTTTTGTTCTTCTAAAATAATGCCTTTGCAAATACCCGTAAAAAAATGTTTTTGTTTTTTGTAATAACAACAAATCACCGTTTTAAATTGGGCTTGTCTTTGTTGAGTGCCTTTTAAATTGGTTAATAATTTATCGATATTGTTCGTCATGTTGCAATCATCTCCTGCATATCTGGCGGACCTTACACCAGGTTCACCGTTTAATACGTTTACTTCTAAGCCGGTATCTTCTGCAAAAATGGCGTATTGTGTCAATGGAATAATAAAATCAACTTTTGCCTGTGCATTTTTTTCTATGGTATCAAAAGGTTCTGGAATAATGTTTGTAATGCCAATATCTTCAAGCGTATAACACAGAATATGATCTGGCATACTGCCCATAATTTCTTTGATTTTATTTTTATTATTTGTTGCAAATACAAAATTGTTCATACTTGAATAGAGATCTCAATAAAAAATGTTTCATTCAATGTTTGTTGCAAGAAAATCTTTTTAAGAAAATAGAGGTGATTGATTTTGAAAAATTGAAGTGTAAAAAATAGACATTCTCAATTTGGTGATACCATACAAAAACGCTGTCATTCAATACCATTGCAAGATGCAATTGTTTTAAAAAAAAGTTTCCTCATGCACCTTTGTTTTTGTTGTGTGTATAATACATCAAGTCAATGCTTCTGATTTTTTTAGTTTAGGGGCAATTTTTTATTTTCTATAAAAACTCATTGCTATGCGTTTCTCTTTTTCTTTTTTGATTCTTTTTATTTCGTTATCTGTTTTTTCTCCTTTTCTTAAGGCACAGTCTATAAGCCCTTTTGAACCCAAGGGCATGATTCAAAACCCAGCCGACATGAAGGATAAAACATATAATTTCTTTTTATCGAAACGATTTAAAACAGCAACACAACAAAGAGATTCTGTGCACAAAGACTTGGTCAAAACAAAAGTTTTGTTTGGAAAAGATTCTACGCAACGCAATGCGATAAAAGATTCTTTAACTACCGCCTTCAACGAACTCACTAAACAACACCAAACACTCACGAAATCTGCGGCACGTTTGGCAGAAGACAATAAATTATTAAATAAAAAGTTTTCTGAATTTATCGAATCTTCTACAAGCAATACCGATAAAATGAACCTTGCTTTAGAACAAAAAAATAGAGAGTTAGAGCAAAAAAACAAAGATTTAGAAGAGCGTGAAGCAAGACTCAAAGAGTTAGAACTTGTATCCCGTAAGCAAGATTCTATTAGCAAAGCATTAAAAAATTTAATTCATAAAGCCTTATTGAATTTCAATAACAAGGAACTGACCATCGAATTAAAAAATGGTAAAGTTTATATTTCATTTAGTGATGAATTTTTGTTTAAATCAGGCAGTGCAGATGTTGAAAATAAGGGTTTAGACGCTTTGAGAAAAGTGGCTGAAGTGATTAACGCAGACGATAAAATTGGCGTATTAATCGAAGGTCATACAGATAACGTTCCTCTCAAATCACCCCGTTTAAAAGACAATTGGGATTTGAGTGCGGCAAGGTCATTAAGTGTGGTTCGTTTACTCAGTGAATCTTACCATGTTTCTCCAGAAAAATTAACTGCCGCAGGTCGTGGAGAATTTATGCCTAAAGCAAGTAATGAAACAGCAGAAGGCAAAGCAAAAAACAGACGAATTGAAATTATTCTTACGCCAGATTTGTCTGAATTATACGACATGATTTATCAATAACACCTATTTTTTCTTTTCATTTTTGAGATTATTTTTATGACAGAAACTATTGTTCGCATTGAAAATGTTAGCATTTATCAAGGTAATGCACTTGTCTTAAAGGACATTAATTTAGATATACAACAAGGAGAGTTTATTTATTTGATTGGAAAAAATGGAGCAGGAAAATCGAGCTTACTCAAAACTTTGTATGGTGAAATTCCACTCCAAGAAGGTTCAATAGAAATTGTTGGCTTTCAATTACACAAAATTCATTCGTCCCAACTTCAACACTTACGACGAAATGTTGGCATCATCTTTCAAGACTTTCAATTGTTGATGGATAGAACAATTTTTGAAAATTTAAAATTTGTTCTTCAAGTAACAAATTGGAAAGACAGCATTCTGATCAACAATAAAATTGAAGAAGTATTAGACAAAGTTGGTTTAACCAATAAAGGTTACAAGATGATTTATGAACTGTCTGGGGGTGAGCAACAACGGGTAAACATTGCACGAGCAATTTTAAATAATCCCAAACTCATTATTGCCGACGAACCAACGAATAATTTAGACCCCAAAACTGCAGACGAAATTATGAACTTGCTTTTGCAAATTTGTAAAGATTACAAATCTTCTGTTTTGATGGGTACACACGAATATTCGCTCATCAGACGTTACCCAAACAGAACAATAAAAATTGAAAATACACAACTCATCGACAAAGTAGATAAAGACGAATTGGTATTGTATTTATAGTCCCTTGTTTGTTTTCTCTTGTATAAAAAAACAATATTTTATGATAGCCAACTTTAATCCTCAACAGCAACATACGCTACAAAATTCTTTTTCTCTGCAAGGCAAAGGGTTACATACAGGCGTAACAACAACCTTGACGGCATTGCCTGCAAATGCAAATTTTGGTATTCAGTTTCAACGCATCGACTTAGCCGACCAGCCTACTGTAAAAGCAGACTGTGATTTTGTAAGCGACACGAGCCGCAGCACAGTATTAGAAAATAAAACAGCGAAAATTTCTACCGTAGAACATTTACTTGCCGCACTTGTTGCAAGCGGCGTAGACAATTGCCTCATTCAAGTTGATAACATAGAAATTCCCATTTTAGATGGCAGTGCAATGCCTTTTATAGAAGCCATAGAACAAGCGGGAATTCAAGAACAAGCAGAACAAAAAAAATGGTATCATATTCCTGAGTATTTAGAATTGAATGATGCCGAAAAAAATGCAGAAATGTTGCTTATTCCAAATGATGTTTATCAAATTCAAACGCATATTGATTTTAATTCTGTTGTGTTAGGCACACAGTCGGCAAGCCTTTCTTCGTTACAGCATTTTAAAAAAGACGTCGCTTCTGCAAGAACATTTTGCTTTTTGCATGAATTAGAAATTTTACTTCAACATAACTTAATTAAAGGTGGTGATTTTGATAACGCCATTGTGGTTGTTGAAAAAACACCAAGTCAAGACAGCATTGAAAAACTAGCAAAATTATTTAACAAGCCGAGCATCAAAGTAGAACAAGGTTATCTCAATAATTTAGAACTGCGTTATAGCAACGAACCAGCACGACACAAATTATTAGACGTGCTTGGCGACCTTGCATTGATTGGCTATCCTATTCAAGGAAAAATTATTGCCACCAGACCAGGACACAAAACGAACATTGCTTTTGCGAAAAAAATTAAAGCGTATATCAAACAAAATTTACTTCAAGAAGTTCCACACTACAACCCAGACGAAAAACCAATTTACAGCACGACAGACATTTTAAAACGCTTGCCTCACCGCTTCCCTTTTTTATTGGTAGATAAAATTATTGACCTCAAAGAAAAATCGATTGTAGGGATAAAAAACTCAACGTTTGACGAACCATTTTATGTAGGTCACTTTCCTGACAATCCTATTTTTCCTGGTGTATTACAAATTGAAGCACTCGCACAAACAGGCGGAATTTTAGCATTAAACACAGTACCCGACCCATATAATTACGATACCTATTTTGTAAAAATTGACCAATGTAAATTCAAACAAAAAATTGGTCCGGGCGATACTTTAATTTTAAAAATGGAGTTTTTAGAACCCATTCGACGTGGACTCTGTATTATGAAAGGAACAATTTTTGTAGGCAAAAAATTATGCACTGAAGCTGTTCTCGTTGCTCAAATTATCAAAACTCGCAACGATGAAAAAAGTTTATAGCAAAGTATTTTGTTTATTCTTTGAACATCTATCAAGATGCTAAAAAAATTAGACCTTTTATTGTTACGCACTTTTGTTGGACCATTTTTTGGTGCAACGTTTATCATTTCTATTATTTTAATCCTACAATTTTTTTGGAAATATTTAGATGATATGGCGGGCAAAGGTTTGGGCGTATGGGTGATTTTTAAATTGACGATGTATTTGGGTGCAACGGTATTGCCGATGAGTTTACCTATTGCTGTTTTGTTTGCGTCTTTATTCACCTTTGGGGGTATGGGTGAACGCTCTGAATTGGTGGCAATTAAAGCCGCGGGCATTTCATTTATTCGTTTTTTACGCCCCGTGTTATTCTTGGCAATTATCATTTCTGCCATCGCATTTTGGTTTTCAAATAACGTTATTCCATATTCAACAATGCGTTTTCAAAACATTTTATATGAAATTGTTTATCAAAAACCAGCCTTTGATTTAAAGCCTGGTGTTTTTTATGACAAAATAGACGGCTACACAATTTATATCAATCACAAAACTGACGACGAGAAAACGCTTAACAAAATCATCATTTTTGAAGCACCCAAAAACATCAATACCCCATTTAGAAATATCATTTTTGCCAACAAAGGACATTTGAAAATTGGTGAAGATTCTAGCCATAAACAAGTACTCATTTTTTCACTTTATGATGGTGCTTTTTATCAAGAAAGAGGAACTTTTAATCATAGAAAAAATGATTTTACAATAACGAATTTTACAACATTTAGAAAAGTGTTAGACATGAGTTCGTTTAAATTTATGGAAGACAAAAGTCAATTCAAAAATCATCAAACGATGAATATTCAAGAGTTAGATTCTGCACTTAAAGAAACCATACAATCAGCACCATACAATACAAAGTACAATCAATTTATGATGGAAAATCATTTTCCTCTACTCAAAGGCGTTCCTTTTCTGAAGGCGACTAATACGAACAAAGCCTTAAAACAAATTTTACCTACAGATACAATCAGTGCATCAACTCAAAAAGCCATTCAAGAAAAAATTAACATGATTCTGAATGCTTATTCAAATTATGAAACTGAAATGAAAAATTGGCATGTACAAGAGAATAAATTTAGAGTCGAATGGCATAAAAAATTCACCTTGTCTTTGAGTTGTTTTATTTTCTTTTTGATTGGTAGTGCACTTGGGGCTATCATTCGCAAAGGCGGAATGGGTCTGCCTTTGATTATTGCGGTGGGCATGTTTGTGTTTTATTTTTTTCTGAGTTCTGCATTAGAAAAGGCTTCAAAAGTTGGCGAAATTTTGCCTGTGATAGGAATGTGGTTATCCAATGCTATTTTGTTGCCAATTGGAGTGTTTTTATCGTATAAAGCACTCAACGATTCTCAACTTTTAAACAAAGAGGCATACCAAAAAGCGTATGAAAAGATGATACGTTTGTTCAACAAATCGTCGAACAAATAATATGAATGCACCAAAAAAAATACTCCTTATTCAAACTGCTTTTTTAGGTGATGTGATTTTGGCAACGGCATTAATAGAAAAATTACATACACATTTTTCACTTGCAAAAATTGACTTTTTAGTGCGTAAAGGCAATGAAAGTGTATTAGTACAACACCCTCTCATCAATCATCTTTTTGTTTTAGATAAACAAAAAAAATGGACTTCAGCGTTGCAGCTTTTATCAACCATTCGGAAGAATAAATATGACAAAGTGATCAACGTGCAACGCCATTTTACAACGGGAATTATTACTGCATTTTCTGGAGCGAAAGAAACAATTGGGTTTAAAAAAAATCCATTGTCCTTTTTATTTCATCGAGCAGTTGAACATACTTTTGATGGCATACATGAAATTGAACGCAACCAACAACTCATTGCAGACTGCACCGATACAGTGCCTGCACAACCCAAATTATATATTTCACCATCGATACAAAGCCAAGTTTCTCCTTATCAAAAAGAAAAAATGATTACTATTTCTGCGGGGTCTGTATGGGCAACCAAAAAATATCCTTTAGAAAAATGGATTGATTTTTTACGGCATTTGGACACAAGTTATACCGTCTATTTTTTAGGTAGCAAAGCCGAACACGAAGAAATTAAATTGATGTTACAAGACCTTAAAATGCCTAACGTATTCAATTTATGCGGTCAATTGAATCTCGTAGCTTCTGCTGCATTGATGGAAAAAGCAGACATGAATTATGCTAATGATTCTGCCCCAACACACCTCGCGAGTGCGATAAATGCACCAATGGCAAGTATTTTTTGCTCTACAAGTCCACGTTATGGTTATGGTCCTTTGTCTGATTTGTCTTGTGTTATTGAAACACAGCAACACCTCGCCTGTAAACCTTGCACCAATCATGGCAAAAAAAAATGTCCGCTTAATCATTTTCATTGCGGCACAACAATTCATACCTCACAACTTATTGATGCCTTAAAAAGTACAACATCAACTTAAAATTTTAGAGCAAGAATAATTACAACAAAAAACACTTGCTTTGATACTTCATTTTTACGTCGCCTAAACTTATGCAAAAGAAAGTTGCAATTGTCATTTTAAACTATAACGGAAAGAAATTATTAGAAGAATTTTTGCCTTCGGTAGTTGAACATACACCAAAAAATTACAGCGTGTACGTTATTGACAATGCTTCTACAGACGATTCTATTTTGTTTTTACAAACACATTATGCCAATATTGCTATCGTTAAAAATGCTGCGAATGTTGGCTTTGCAAGTGGCTATAATGAAGGGCTAAAAAAAATTGACGCAGACTATTATATTTTACTCAATTCTGATGTTGCAATAACAGAAAAATCGATGGAACGCCTTATCGATTTTATGGAATGTACGCCACAAGCTGGTGCAGTTCAACCCAAAATTAAATCATACAAACAGCCTACACATTTTGAATATGCAGGAGCAAATGGCGGTTTTGTCGATCGTTTATTTTATCCTTTATGTCGAGGTCGAATGATTAAAACGAGCGAAGAAGACCACGGTCAATACGATACGATAACGCCAATTTTTTGGGCTTCTGGTGCAGCAATGTGCATTCGTGCAGAGTTGTTTCACGCCCTAAACGGCTTTGATGAATCTTTTTTTGCACATCAAGAAGAGATTGATTTATGCTGGCGTATGCAACACATCGGTTACACGTGTTATTGTGTTCCCAGTGCTGTCGTTTATCATTTGGGAGGAGGAACTTTATCGTACCAAAATTTACAAAAAATGTATTTAAATCATCGTAATAATTTAATGATGATAACAAAAAATCTACCCCTGCACAAAAGCCTACCTATTGTCATTACAAGAATTTTTTTAGAACAATCTGCTGAAGGATTAAACGCTTTATTAAAAGGTCATTTTCGTTTTTATCAACACCTTTGGAAAGCCCATTGGGACTATATTAAATGGTTATTTAAACGTATTGGCAAAATGCAAAAAGAGTACCCCAAAAGAAAATCTACAAAACTCACGGGCTACTTATCAATCTTTTTAATTTTCCATTATTACATTTTGCGACAAACAACGTTCAAAGAATTACATTTAAAACCGTAAATATTATTTTATGTACAGGGTGCTATATGCGTTTGTGGGAGTTGTTTTATTGGTTTGGTCGGCTTGTAGTAAATCGGCATATCCATCTGTTCCTACATTGACCTATACGTCTGTAAGTCCGTCGAATGAAGTCTATAAAAACAACTTGATCTTAAGCTATCGTGTAGAAGATAAAGAAGGCGATATTGATGATACAATTACGATTATCAAAATGTACAAAAATAGTAAAACGAAACCCTTGATATTAAAATTTAAAATGCCTACAATTCCTTCAACGAGCGACCTTTCTGCAAAAGTAAACGTGCTATTAGATTATTTCACAGACATTGGCGACCCTCAAGCTGCTTACAAAAATGACACCGTAATTTATGCTGCCTTTTTAAAAGATGCACAAAACCATATTAGCGACACTGCATTTTCTGAAAAAATTATTATTCATTTTTAATTCTTCATTGCGAACAACAACTATTTCCACTTTATTATAAAGCAAGTTTTACGTCTTGCAAGCCCTTATTTTCTATATTATTTATGCTCCACTCTTCAAAAAAAAATCTTCGCTTATTGCCATTAGAAGCACTACAAACAATTTGTGCAGAACAAAACGAAAGCAAATTTCGACACAAACAAATTTGGGAATGGTTATGGAAAAAAAATGTTGGGTCTTTTGAAGAAATGAGCAATTTGTCAAAACCATTGCGAGATGCTTTAGATGCAGATTATGCCATTCCAAAATTAACCGTTTACGAAACGCAACAAAGTTCAGACGGAACTATAAAAGTTGGTTTTAAAACGTTTGATGGACACGCAATTGAAGGCGTTATTATTCCAACTGAAAACCGCATTACTGTTTGTATATCTTCTCAAATTGGTTGTAGTTTGAGTTGTAAGTTTTGTGCAACAGGTCGTTTAGAACGGAAACGAAATTTAACC
Organism: Chitinophagales bacterium; assembly: GCA_031539345.1. Lineage (GTDB taxonomy): Bacteria > Bacteroidota > Bacteroidia > Chitinophagales > Chitinophagaceae > JAVKMO01. Next base: position 30,448 of record JAVKMO010000003.1, read on the forward strand.
TTTGATGAAATTTATGACCAAGTTTTTATCCTCAACAGAATCAGCGAAGCCGAGTTAGGAAAAAAAATTTCAAACATTGTTTATATGGGTATGGGCGAGCCTTTGTTGAATTATAAAAATGTTTTACAATCCATTGATTTGATTACCGCAAATGAAGGCATGGCGATGTCGCCAAAACGAATTACCGTATCAACAGCAGGCGTTGCAAAAATGATTTATCAATTGGGCGAAGACAAAGTTCGTTTTAATTTAGCCCTTTCTTTACACGCAGCAAATGACAAAAAACGTAGCCAAGTCATGGGCATCAACGACAAAAATGATTTAGATTCTTTGTGCGAAGCTCTCAATCATTTTTATGCTAAAACAAATAATGACATTACGTTAGAATACATTTTACTGAACAATTTTAACGACAGTTTAGACGATGCAAAAGAGTTGCATCAGTTCTATAAAAAAATTCCTACGCACTTAATCAACATCATTGAATACAACCAAGTTGCTGGCATTTCATTCAAAAAAGCAAGCCAAGAAAAATTAGACGCATTTATACAATACTTACAAAACAAGCGCGTAAATGCACGCGTAAGAAGAAGTCGAGGAGAAGATATTGATGCGGCATGTGGGCAATTAGCCAACAAAAACAAAACAACATGAATGACTTAATTCCGTTTGGAAAAATTGTAAATCATTACAAATTTGGCAATGAAATTATTGTGCAACACCGTAACGTCAATGAAAAAAAAATAAGTGCGTTGCGATTTGTTTTTATCCTCTTGTATCAACAACATATTCCCTATAAAGTGTTGTCTATTCGCACACGTTATGAAGGCGAAAGTATTGTTGTTTTAGACTGCATACCCACTTATGAAGCTGTAAAAAAAATACTTAAAAAAGAAGTTTTTATAGAACAACATATTGCCAAGCAAATTGCAGAAAAAGTTGAAAAGGATTTTTTGGGCTATGCTTTATATGACGAAAACACAAACGCTGTTCTGGGTACAATTACAAATACAGAACACCTTGCATCGCAATTTTTAGCAACCATTCAAGTCAATCAAAAAGAAGTTTTTATTCCCTTACATCAAAACTTAATCACCCAAATTAACCATGAAAAAAAAATAATCACAATGAAAGTTCCTCATGGTTTGTTGGAATTAGAATAAAAAATTTCAAGGTTTATGCGTTTTATTCTTCTTCTTTTTTTTGGTGTTATTTTTCTACAAGGGCAAAGTCAATCGCTTTCTAACTTACATAGTAAGGAAAGTAAAAAATTCAATTTTGGCATTGGACTCGGCGTTGGCTTTCATGCATTGGGCATAGAAAAAAGCAATGCTTATTTGGCACAAGAAAAATGGGTAAGCATCAATCCCAATAGCACGGCTGGCTTTTTTGTTCATTTTGTCAGCAACTACAATTTTAAACCTCATTGGGCTTTACGTTTCAATTTTCCTTTGTTTCATTATTCAAACTACACTATTGCTTATACGCAAAGAGACGGTGCCAACACAAAAAATGAAAGTTTTATTTTTGACCATTTTAAACTGAACGCACCGATAGAAGTATTATTTAAGTCTGATATCATCAATAATTTTCGGTTTCATATTTCTTCAGGATATTATGCTGGCTATAATTTTACAAGCAACGTAGCACTCAAGAACATTTCTTTTTTAAGAATCAACAAATGGGAACAAGGTGCGACAATTGGCATCGGTTTTACCTTTGGTGGAGAATTTACAAACACGGCGGTAGAGTTGAAATATCAATATGGATTTACAGATATTTTTATCCAAGAAGCAAACAACGATTTTTCTAACGTAATAGAGAAACTCAAAACGCGAAACTTGTTATTGAGTATTAGTTTTTAACGAATATAAATCATTGATACGAAGCTGTGTTTCTTTGGAATCAACGTGGCGACAAAAATTATATTCACCGCCTTATTTTTTTTCTTTTTGTTTAATTGTTTTTAGCTATGCTTTCTTTTCTCAGCAAATTATTTGGTGGTAATAAATCTAAAAAAGACGTTCAAATTTTGCTTCCTATTATTGAAAAAATCAACACGCACTTTTCTTCTTTTGCAAACATTTCTAATGACGAGTTAAGAAATAAAACAAAACAGTTTCAAGAACAAATTCAAAAACACATCGAAGGCGTTTTGACCGAAACCAAACAATTAGAAGAACAAGCGAATGCGTTGGGCGAAGACAAAGTTGTTGAAAAAGAAACTGTATTCAAATTGATTGATGAATTAGCTGTTACGAAGCAGCAAAAAATAGAAGAAGCCTTGTGGACAATTTTGCCCGAAGCCTTTGCTGTAGTAAAAGAAACGGCACGACGCTTTAAAGAAAATGCAAAACTGACAAGCATCGCAAGCGAATTAGACATTACTTTAGCAAACAAAAAAAAATACATCAAAATTGAAAATGGCAATGCGATTTATGACAATCGATGGAGCGTTGGCGGCAATGAATTGGTGTGGAATATGGTGCATTATGACGTTCAATTGATTGGCGGTATTGTTTTGCATCAAGGGAAAATTTCTGAAATGGCAACAGGTGAAGGGAAAACTTTGGTTTCAACCCTACCCGCCTACCTCAATGCCCTTGCTGGCGAAGGCGTTCATATTGTTACGGTCAACGATTATTTGGCAAAAAGAGACAGCGAATGGAATGCTCCCATTTTTGAATTTTTAGGCTTGCGGGTAGATTGTATTGACTACTACGAACCACATACAATTTATCGCCAACACGCTTACCTTGCCGACATTACTTACGGCACCAACAACGAGTTTGGATTTGATTATTTAAGAGATAACATGGTTCACCAAACAGATGAAATTGTGCAACGCACAAATCATTTTTTTGCCATGATTGATGAGGTAGATTCTGTGTTGATTGATGATGCAAGAACGCCCTTGATTATTTCTGGACCAATAGGCACAGACGATTCTCAACAACGCTTTTTTCAATTGAAACCTCGTGTAGAAAAACTGATTGAAGCACAAAAAAAAATTACAACAAATTTTATAGCTCAAGCAAAAGAAAAAATCACTGCCGGCAATGACGACCCTAAAGACGGCGGATTAGACCTGTATCGTGCGTTTAGAAGTATGCCCAAAAACAGTGCGTTGATTAAATTTTTAAGTGAACCAAACATTAAAGTAAAACTACAAAAAACAGAAAATTTTTACTTGGCAGACAATCAAAAATTAATGCCAGAAGTGGATAAAGAATTACTCTTTCAGATTGATGAAAAAAACAATCAAGTTGATTTGACAGAAAAAGGATTGCATTTTATTACACAAGATTTTGCTGAAAAAGATTTTTTTGTTTTGCCAGATTTAGCTGTTGAATTAGACCGCATTCACCAAGACAAAGCACTTTCTAACGAAGAAAAAATCACCCGTAAAGAAAAATTGACGAATGATTATGCACTCAAATCTGACCGTATTCACAGCGTTCAACAATTGCTCAAAGCTTATACCCTATTTGAAAAAGATGACGAGTATGTTGTGTTAGAAGGGCAAGTGAAAATTGTTGATGAACAAACGGGACGTATTATGGAAGGCAGACGATATAGCGACGGTTTGCACCAAGCAATAGAAGCAAAAGAGGGCGTAAAAATTGAAGGTGCATCACAAACTTATGCCACTGTTACGCTGCAAAATTATTTTAGAATGTACCACAAACTTGCTGGTATGACAGGAACAGCAGAAACAGAAGCACAAGAATTTTGGCAAATTTACAAATTAGACGTGGTGAGTATTCCTACGAATATCACCGCAATTAGAAAAGACGAACAAGACCTTGTTTATAAAACAAAACGAGAAAAATATAAAGCTGTTATTGATGAGATAGAAAAAATTGTTGCCCAACAACGTGCGGTTTTAGTTGGCACAACGTCTGTCGAGGTGTCAGAATTATTGGCACGAATGTTAAAACAAAAAAATATTTCTCATAACGTTCTCAATGCAAAGCAACATGCAAGAGAAGCACAAATTATTTTAGAAGCAGGCTTACCTGGCAAGGTTACGATTGCAACAAATATGGCAGGTAGAGGAACGGATATTAAACTCCACGCCACCGTAAAAGAAAATGGAGGACTTGCCATTATTGGTACAGAAAGGCACGAAAGCAGACGGGTTGATAGACAATTACGAGGACGTGCTGGCAGACAAGGCGACCCTGGTTCTACACAATTTTTTGTGTCGTTAGAAGATGATTTAATGCGCATGTTTGGGAGTGATAGAATTGCATCTTTAATGGATAAAATGGGCTATAAAGAAGGCGAAGTTTTGCAACATAGTTTGGTTACAAAAAGCATTGAGCGTGCACAAAAAAAAGTAGAAGAAAATAATTTTGGCATCAGAAAAAGATTACTCGAATATGACGATGTGATGAACAAACAACGGAATGTGATTTACAAAAAACGTTCACACGCTTTGTTTGGCGAACGCTTGAGCAACGACATTGACAACTCATTTTATTTAGTTACAAAACAGGTTCTTGATTATTTTGATGTACACGACAATGTATTGCAAACAAAATTAGAATGTCTAAGTCAGCTTGGCGTGGACTATGATTTTACAAAAGAAGAACTGCAAGCAAAAAATAATAACGGACTTGTCAATACGATTTATGCTTTAGCCATTGAACATTATACAAACAAAAAAGCAAACATCAAAACAATCTGTTTGCCATTGGTAAAAAATGTAAAATTGATGAACGGCGATAAATTCAAAAATGTGAATTTGCCTTTTACAGACGGAAAGAAAATTCTTCCTTCACATATTCATATTGACGATGCCATTGCAAGCCAAGGTGGAAGCATTCCTCTTGCGATAGAAAAAAATATCAGCCTTTTACTGATTGATGATATGTGGAAAGATCACCTCCGCCAAATGGACGACTTACGCCACAGTGTACAAAGTGCCGTGTATGAACAAAAAGACCCACTTGTAATTTACAAAGTAGAGGCCTTTGAATTATTTCAACAATTAGACAATCACATTCATCATGATGTTGTTCACTTTTTAAGTCAATATCAGTTGTTTAACAATGAACAAGAACAAGCACAAATTGACTTTCAACAACAAACACGCCGTACTGATGCGTCAAAAATAAAAACCATTAAACAAGATTTGAACGAACCACAAAGCGAAGAGCCAATTCAAGAAAAAGCAGCACCTATTATTGCAGATCCCAAAATTGGTCGCAACGATGCTTGTCCTTGCGGAAGTGGAAAAAAATTCAAAAATTGTCACGGATAACAACGCTGATTTTTCATATCATTCAGCTATTACACGCATTTTGGACAAAGCCCCGAAACGGTAAAATTAACTTCCATTACCTTATATTTTTTCGGTAATTGATACGTTGGATGAACGTCTTCAAGACAGGTTACAGACTTACATTTTTGACAGCTAAAATGAATATGGTCGTGACGATGAACATGAACGTGTGTATGCTCTGTTGCACAAATTTCACAACTCGCATATTTTAATACGCCATCAACATTGACGATTTTATGAATGAGATTTTCATTGACCAGTCTTTCTAATACGCGATAAATTGTAACACGATCGCACACATCACCCAACCCTTGCTGTATATCTGCATGCGAAACCGCTTGTGCAGACTGATTGACAAACTCAAATATGGCAGTCTTTGCTGCTGTTTTTTTTACGGTAGCCATAAACTAAAAAGTAATTTTGCAACATTGTTGCGTTTTTGATTTTTCTTTTATGTTTGCAATTCTATCTTATTTATTGTTCAATTAATTTATTTTAAACGATGGAACTCCGTTACGCCATATTTGTTTTTCTTATTTCTTATTCTCAATTACACTCCCAAGAAAATATTTGTTTTAAAAGCATTTTAAAAAACTTTGAAACACAAGAAATCATCTATACACAAAATATTTTTATCAACGAGTTAAATAAAAACGTCAGCAATCATAAAGATGGCGTTTTTAAAGTCTGCTCTATCGAACCTGTTTTGCATATTCAAATAGATGGTTTTAACGCATTTGTATTCAATAGTAATGACAAAAAAGATACCATTTATTTAATCCACAAGGCGATTGAACAAGATGAAGTGATTGTAACCGGCTTACAAGGAAATTTGAATACAAGAAAAAATACGGGTTCTATTATTGGTTTAAAACAGAGTGCTTTATTTAATAATGGTGCAGCAAATGCGTTAGACGTATTAAGCAAACAAAATGGTGTTGCTTTAATTACACAAGGTCCTGGAATCAACAAAGTAAGTATTCGTGGCTTGAGTCATAACCGTGTTGGCATTATTCAAGATGGCATAAAATTAGAAAATCAACAATGGGGAGACGACCACGGCATTGACATCAACGATTTGAATTTAGATAAAATAGAAATTATTAAGTGGCCGACCTCTTTATTATACGGCAGTGATGCAATGGGCGGTGTCGTCAATTTTATTTCTAAACAAAATCGTCAAACAAATTCTTTACAAGGAAATATGTCCACAAATTACAACACCAACAATCAATACGTTTCGTCTCATGTCAATTTAAACACCAATGTAGAAGGCTATTATTTAGGCGGTTGGGGAAATTTAAAACGTGCTCAAGACTATCAAAATAAATATGATGGCTATGTATTGAACTCTCGATTTCAAGAAAATAATTTTGGCTTTTTAGCTGGTACAGAAAAAAAATGGGGACATATCGACCTTACATTCAATCATTATGACAAAGCGATTGGCTTGATTGAAGGCGAAAGAAATGAAGAAGGAAAATTCATCTATAAAGACCATGATGAAGAAAAAATAGCCACGCACGCAACAAGCAAAACATACACGATGAGTATTTATCCTTTGGCGTATGTGAAACAAACCAATGCGGGCATCAAATTTAAATATGCGTTTAATACGCAACACGCGATTGCCTTTGCTGCTGGTTGGCAACGCAATGAAAGAAATGAAATGGTTGGTGAAGCAGATACTGCATTGCATCTAAACTTGCAAACAGTGAACTATAATTTGATTTATACTTTTCAAAAAAATAAATTCAAAAATCATTTTGGTATAATCGGAATGCATCAACAAAATAAAATTGGCGGTGAGGAGCATTTAATACCAAATTATGTGAGTAATGAAATGGCTGGCGTATATGTAGGCGATTTGAATGTGAACGACAAATTATTTGTAGGATTAGGTGTACGTGGTGATTTTAGAAATCTGCAAACCACTGCTTTAACGCTTGAATTAGATGGTGAAAAAGACGAACATTTTAAAGCCTTAAATGAAAATTATTTTAACGTTAGTGGCAATCTTAGTCTGTCGTATAAAATCAATTCTCACGTCAATTTAAAAAGCAATATCAGTAAAGGATTTCGCTTTCCTCATGTTGTCGAGCTGTTGTCAAATGGTGCACACGAAGGAGCGAATCGTATTGAAATCGGTGATGCCAAATTAAAGCCTGAAGAAAATTATCAAACAGACTTTTCTGTCAGCTATGAAAACGAACATTTTTTATTCAAGGGCGAAGCATTTATAAATTATATTTTCAATTATATCTATTTACGCAAACAACAAAACGACGACGGCACAGATAGAATGATGAACAATGGAGGACAAGATTTGCAAGTGTTTCAATACCAACAAAACAAAGCTTTTATTACAGGCATAGAATTAGAAAGTGATATTCATATACACCAAATAGACTGGCTACATTGGGGTAATAAATTTTCTTATATCGTAGGAAACTTTACACAAGCCGTAGATGCATCGAAAAACTTACCACGCATCATGTCACCAATATGGACATCAGAATTAAAAGCCAGTAAGGAATTAAAAAACTCAATTTTCAAAAGTGTATTTTTTAATGTAGAAAGTATCTATAATTTTTCACAAGACAATTTTTTCAAAGGATATAATACAGAAACAGTAACGCCAGCATATTGGTTAATCAATGCAGGTTTTGGCACAAGCATCAACTATAAAAATCAAACAGTTTGCAATTTTTTTATTGGCATCAACAACGTATTAGACATCGCTTATCAAAATCATTTGAATACCCTAAAATATAAACCTGAAAACACAGCAACTCAACGAATAGGTATTTTTGAAATGGGTAGAAATTTCGTTTTCAAAATCAATATTCCGATTTATTATTCGTGGTAAAATAAAGGTGTTCATACTGCCGTCTGCGGTGTTATCACATAACATAAAAATGGTAGCCTATTTGTCGAGGTGTTTGTTTCAATAGCAAACGTCTCGACTTTTTTATGACTAAAAAAACGCGAAGAATTTTATACTTGCAGAATGAATGTTGGTTGAATTGAAGTTTTTTATTTTACCGCAAAATATTGAGTATCGATTTTTTTTATAGAAAAAAAGAAGTTGGAACGAATAAAAAACAATGAACCATAAGCCACTAAAAACATATTTTTTTGTCATTAGCATTTTTCTATTCATCGCTTCATTAACACAAGACTGTTATTGTTTAGATGGCTATACCGAATGTATGGAATCAATAGGTGCATTGTTATGGGGTTGGATAGGCGTCCTCTATGAAATTGGCTTCATAGTAGAAATGCTACAAGGAACAATAACGACTGAGAATTATCAATTTGGTACACATTTAAGTTGGCTTGCCAACCCATTTCTCATTATTGCATTTGTAACCTTCAACTTTTATCCGAAGGTAACAATACTTCTTTCAAGTGTCTCCACTCTTTTTATGCTTTCTTTTTTATTGGTCAAATCTGTCATTGTAGACGAAGCCGGACACTACTGCGAAATAAAAACTTATCAAGCAGGTTATTATTTGTGGCTTGCAAGTTCATTAATAATATTGATAGGTTCACTATATTCGACCATCACATACAAGTATAAGGAGAGGAAAAACGACCTGTAAGTAAACGGTTGTCCTACTTTTAAGATAAAAAATCACTTCACAATCGTATAAAAACAACCCAATATGCCCACTTCAAAAAACATTCGTAACACTATTATCATCGCTGCACTCGGTTATTTTGTGGACATTTATGACCTCATTATTTTTAGCATCATTCGCGTAAAAAGTCTCGCCTCACTCGGTCTTTCCGCAGACGACATACTCAAAAAAGGAATGCTCATCATCAACGTACAAATGGTAGGCATGCTCATTGGCGGAATCATTTGGGGAATTATGGGCGATAAAAAAGGACGCATACAAGTTTTGTTTGGCTCTATTGTATTGTATTCAATTGCCAATATTGCCAACGCTTACATTCATTCTGTAAACGCTTATGTATTTTGGCGTTTTATTGCGGGCATCGGCTTGGCAGGAGAATTGGGTGCAGGCATTACGCTTGTTGCAGAAAGCATGCCGAAAGACAAACGCGGCTACGGCACATCTATCGTTGCTGGTTTTGGCATACTCGGTGCGGTATTAGCTTATGCACTGGCACAAGCATTTGATTGGCGTTCATGCTTTCAAATTGGTGGTGTTTTGGGCATTAGTCTTTTATTTCTCCGAATGGGGTTAACAGAATCTACACTCTTTGAAAAAACAAAACATCAAGCCAATAAACGCGGACAATTTTCATCTCTCTTCACGAATAAAAACACCCTAAAAAAATACCTCCAATGCATCGCAATCGGCATACCCATTTGGTTTGTCGTTGGCATCTTGATGACCTTTGCTGATAAATTTTCAAAAGAACTCAACATACAAGGAGAAGTCCTTTCTGCCAAAGCCGTCATGCTCTGTTATATCGGTTTAGCCCTCGGCGATTTTTGTAGCGGCTTCATTAGCCAACTACTCCAAAGTCGCAAAAAAACACTCTACACATTTTTCATCTTCCTTATTGTTAGTCTCTATCTTTTCTTTTCCTCATATCAAACAAGCTCGACACATTTTTATTTTATTTCATTTTTACTCGGCTTTGCAAGCGGCTATTGGGCAATATTTATCACCATTGGTGCCGAACAATTTGGCACAAATATTCGCGCCACTGCAAGCACAACAATTCCCAACTTTGTACGCGGCAGCCTTCCCCTACTCTCACTTATTTTTTCAAGCCTCCAAAGCACACAAACATTTCTCAACAGCGCAATCACCACAAGCATACTCTGTTTAAGCGTCGCTGCTGTAAGCACTTTTTTCTTACGAGAAAGTTTCCAACAAGACTTAGATTTTGTAGAATAATAATGGCGTCAATGAGAACGTCCTAATGTAGCATGGTTGCGACGCTCCGTTTATCGTTCACCTATACATCAAACTTTTTATGCTTTGCAATCGGCAAAGTCAAAGTAAAAACAGACCCTTGAGGTTGATTCGCCGCATAGCTGATTTTTCCACCATGCAAAGAGACAATCTGTTTCACTAAAAACAAACCCAACCCAGACCCTTTTGTATTTCTACTCAATTCGTTTTTAGACCGATAAAATTTTTCAAAAATAAATTCACGCTCTTCTTTTTCTATTCCAAAACCCTCATCAACAAAACGAATTTCTATTGCCTGCTGCTCTCTTTTAGTAACCACAAGAATATTTTTCTTATCCCCAGAATATTGAAAAGCATTATCCAATAAATTTCTAAAACATAACGACAACATCGTCGCATCGGCATTCACAAATAAAAGAGTCTGCATATCGCTTTGAATGATTGCCGTCGGATAACGCTGACGATATTTTTCTAACAAACTTTGCAACGCTTCACTCACATTAAACCGTTCTGCGTAAACGTGTTTTGTTTTTTCTTCTAACAAAATCGTCGTCATCATATTTTCATACAATCCATTCAATCGTTTTAATTCTTCTTTTGTTGTATTCAATAAATTTTGTGTCAACGCCTTATCACAATTTTGGTTTTGTAACGTTTCAATATTCAACAAAGCAATTGCAATGGGAGTTTTCAACTCATGCGTCATACCCATTAAAAAATGTTGCTCTTGTTGATGGATATAAAACTCCTTTTTCAACAAACGATATAAAGCCCAAGCACCAATTAAAAAGACAAATAAAAAAACGGCATACTCGCCATAGACTTGACTGCGTACTATTCTGTAACGCTGATGGATAGAAGACGTTTTTTTTTCGTCTATTTTTTTTGAATCAACAAACGAAAGAGATTGGCCTTGTTGTAAATTGTAAATCGTGTCATTTTGTTGTAACAAAAAAACAAACCACCACGTTAAAGCGACAATGATGTATAACAACAATATCCAATAAAAATGAAAAAGATACTTTCTAAGCATACCTTTATTTTTCAATTCTTATTCCAACCGAAATGATATGTGGCAAAGGATTATCTCGCATAATTTGTTGCACACGAAAAGTATGTTTACCCATTTTTGTAAAGCGTAATCTGTGCCATTCAAAACGCCTTTCATAAATATTAGCAAATCCACTGCCGAGCCAACCTCTTTCATTTGTACTTAAAATTACATTGACTCTATTCGAGTGTATCGTGTCTTGCGGAGCAAGAACGCCAACATTCAACCACAAATTTTGATAGTCATAATCATTCAAATGTTTCACAACAATAAAAATTTTATGTGCGTGAATAGTATCAGTAATATCAAATTGAAATTCTGGCACAAAGGAATATTTCCATGCTTGTTCTGGGATAAAAGCATGCCTTTCTGTAAGATTAATTTTCATGCACGACAACTGAAAACAAAAAGCAAAAGCGATAAGGCAAACAAAAAAAACCTTCATAATTTGATGTTGAATAAAAAAATATAAACGCATAAAAAACTGTATCAAATTAAAATGTAAAAATGGAATCAATCAAAATGCTGAAATGTAAAAGTTATAAATGTGATTTATGATTGAGCCAAAAAGTCATGCAAATCATTGATACTTATTTTATGTGTATGGGCTTTCCCAATTCGTTCTAATAACACAAAATGAATATCGTTTCGTTCGCGCTTTTTATCCATTTTTAAAATCGAAAATATTTTTTCTATATCATAAGAGTAAATATGTGGAAGATGATATTGATGAATTAAATTTTGCACTTGTTGCGTTTCTTTTGTTGAAAAAGTAGATAGATGTTGGCTCAATTGACAAGCAAAATACATGCCAATCGCAACTGCTTGTCCATGAAATAATTGATACGTGTTTTCTATTGCGTGCCCAAGTGTATGTCCAAAGTTGAGCAATTTTCGCTCTCCTTTTTCAAAGGGATCATTTTCTATAATTCTTTTTTTGATGAATACATTTCTTTGAATGATGTCTAATAATAATTTTTCATTGGCTTGCAAATCTGTAAGTACATGTTGTTGCAATAAGGCAAAGAGTTGTTCATCTTGAATACAAGCGTGTTTTATCATTTCTGCACAACCGTTAATCCATTCTTGCTGTGGCAAAGTTCTTAAAAAGTGGGTATCAAAAAAAACAAATTCTGGTTGTAAAAATGTACCCACAAGGTTTTTGTAAACGCCAATATCGATTCCGTTTTTTCCGCCAATTGAAGCATCAACTTGTGCTAATAGTGTTGTTGGTATAAAACCGCAACGCAGACCACGCATATACGTTGCTGCCACAAAGCCTGTTATGTCTGTTGCAACGCCACCTCCAATGCCAACGAGCAATGTGCTTCTGTCGGCTTCAAAAGCAATGAGTTCATTGTATATCTGATGAACTGTGTGTTGGTTTTTATGTGCTTCGCCAGAAGGCAAAATGATTTTGTAAAAATCTTTAAACAACTGTTCATGTTGTTGAAACACATTTTCGTCAATACACAAGATGGCTTTTTCTGCAAGTAATTGTTCTTTGATATCTGCATTAAAATGACCAAACACATATTTTTTTTGCTGAATTTGTTGCATTTTATTGAGTACCATTTAGCTTGTTTTTCCTCATTCCTTTAAGCAAAAAATACATTTCTATAAATGTATAAACAAAATATAACAGCATCGTAACCAATAAGGAAACTAGTTGTATGGTATGTGTTGAAAAAATAACATACGCACAAATAACAAATACAATTGCTATCATTCTTATTCCTATTACCGACATTATTTTTGACATAAATTGAAAATTCGTATTTGCTTCTATTGCTTTTTTATGCATGATGAAAGCAAAAATACTGAGTACAAAAAGAATTGTGTTCACGGTATATAAAAGCACTGGTTGTAGCACACTTTCGATTGTATGAACAAAAGTTGTCTGTACAAAACCAAGCACAAGTGTCATTAGAACAAAGGTAAGGCTGACAATAAAAAGATACATTTTAGACATAAAAAAATAATAATGAGTAAACAAGACAATAAAAAATTACATACGATTAGATAATAATTGGTTCAGTTCGGCTTCTGTTTTTATTTTCAATTCTCTTGGTTTGCTTCCTTGTGCCGGTCCAACAATACCTAAATATTCTAATTGATCCATAATTCTACCTGCACGGTTATAGCCTAATTTTAAATGTCTTTGAATGAGCGAAGTGGAAGCGAGTTGTTTTTGAATAATCAGGCGTGCCGCTTCTTCAAAATTGGCATCTTGGTCTGCTGGCTCAAATTCTACACTTCCATTTTCAGCTTCTTTTGGGTCAATATATTCTGGCAATAAAAATGCATTATCATAACCTTCTTGTGTGCCAATAAAATGGACGATACGTTCTACTTCTGGCGTATCAACAAAAGCACATTGCAAACGTGTAATGTCGCCGTTATGCGAAATGAGCATATCTCCCTTGCCTATCAATTGGTCTGCACCGCCTGCGTCTAAGATAGTACGCGAATCAATTTTTGAAGACACTTTGAACGCAATGCGAACAGGAAAATTGGCTTTAATAATTCCTGTAATAATATTAACCGAAGGGCGTTGTGTAGCGATAATTAAATGAATGCCTATGGCTCTTGCAAGTTGTGCCAAACGTGCAATTGGCATTTCTACTTCTTTGCCTGCCGTCATAATTAAATCTGCAAATTCATCAATCACCAAAACAATAAATGGCAAATATTGGTGTCCTTGTTCTGGGTTCAATTTATTGTTTAATATTTTTTCGTTGTACTCTTTAATATTTCTTGCTCCTGCATTTTTTAATAAATCATAACGATTGTCCATTTCAATACACAGTGCATTGATGGTATAAACAACTTTTTTTGTGTCTGTAATAATCGCATCTTCTTCATTCGGCAACTTAGCGAGATAATGTTTTTCAATTGTTTTGTAAATACTCAATTCTACTTTTTTAGGGTCTATCATAACAAACTTCAATTGCGATGGATGTTTTTTCCATAACAATGAAACAAGGATGGTATTGATACCAACAGATTTTCCTTGCCCTGTTGCACCCGCCATCAAAAGATGAGGCATTGTCGCTAAATCAACAATGTAATTTTTATTATCAATCGTTTTTCCTAAGGCAATGGGTAGCGAGAATTTTGTGTTTTTAAACTCTTCAGAACTCACCAAATTCTTCATCGTAACAATTGATTTTTTAGTGTTGGGAACTTCAATTCCAATTGTGCCTTTTCCAGGAATGGGGGCAATAATCCGAATGCCAAGTGCTGCCAAGCTCAACGCAATATCATCTTCTAAATTTTTAATTTTAGAAATCCGAATGCCTGCCGCAGGTATAATTTCATACAAAGTTACCGTAGGCCCTATCGTCGCTTTAATTGAGCTAATCGCAATGTCATAATTACTTAACGTGGTAACAATTTGGTCTTTGTTTTTTTCTAATTCAACCTTATCAGCAACAATAGATTCATTGTCATAAGTTTCTAATAATTCGCTTGTTTTTGCTGAAGGCATAATAAAATTAGGCAAGCTCAAGGTAGGGTCAGCAAAGGATTTATGACTTGTTGTGTTTTCGTTATGTTCTGTTTGCGGGGCAGACAAAATCGGAACAAAACTAATTTGTTGTAATGGAGGTTGAATATGCAAAACACTTTTTTCAGCAAGAGAATTTGTGTCTGCATCTTGTTGTTGATGAAAGTTTTTTTCTTGATTTTCTTGTTGTTCAAGTAATATTTCTTGCTCCGCAGAAATGTCAATTTCAAACGTAACGTATTGATTAGGTTTTGGTTTTTCTACAGATGTAATCATTAACTCATGTACTTCAGAATTGAGTTCAATCATTTCTTCTTTTACAGGAGTGAGTAAATCTTTTTGCTCTGTTGCAGGCAAATCGCTGTGAGGAAAAACGGTAATCGTATCTTCTCCATATTGCTCATTGATAGTTTTTGTATATAATGGTTTATACAGTCCGTTGATGCTGTTTGCATAAGGATTTGCAAGTGTTGGCACAACGTCTTGTTCTAATTGCAAAGCAGGGTTTAATGGTGCGTGAATGATTGGGTCTGTTGCTGGTTCTACAATCTCAAAGTGCATTGTTGTTTGCTTTTTTTGAGGTTGAGGCAAAGGTTGAAAAGTTGCGGCACTCATCACATATTCTTGTGCAGAAGGTGGTGTGCTTTCAAACTCGTCTGTTTCTTTCTCTTCTTCTACTATAACAGGTTGTTCTTGTGTTGGTTTTGTCGGTATGTCAGGAATGACAATATCATCAAAGCCTATTTCAGTATCTTCTATCTTTGTCTTTTTTGTAAAAAGAGAAAGGTTTTTAATGCGACTGAATAATGTAAAATTGGGTAGAGCATCTTTTGACGGCAAAGTGAAATTGATATTGTAAATCCAAACGGCATAAATCAAAGGAACGCCAAGCAACATTAAAATTGCACCAACAATGCCTAAAGAGTTTTGTATCGAAGCAGCAAGGTTTAATCCCACCGCACCAGCAAGAGGAAAATTAGACGTTGAAAAAAATAAGCCAAAGAAGATGCTAAAATAAAACGCACCTACAAGGCTATGAAAAAAGATTTTGCCTACTTGAAAAAATCTTTTTTGAAATAATTTATTGACTCCTAAAGCAAATAATGGGGCACATAACACAATACAACTTGCTCCAAAACTTTTGTAAAACAAACCATGAGAAAATAAAGCACCATAACGCCCTGTAATATTTTTAACACGAACAGCCTTAAAAAATAAATTCCATTTTTCTGACAACACAATGTCTTGGTCATCTTTCCATGTAAAAAAATACGACACAAAAGACACAAACAAAAATAATGATAAGGCAAAAAATAGCAATCCATATAATCTGCCTTTTCGTGTATCGATAGGCGGTGTATTTTTTATTGCTTTCTCTGCTGGCTTGGTTGATTTTTCGGACATATTGATAGGTAAACGGTCTTAAGAATAATAAGGGTAAAGAGGAATAATTTTAAGGTTGAGCATATTGAAGTTGCAAAATATGATTTTGATAAACGAGGTAAGAGTTGAAACGTATCATATCACCAGTGTTGTAATAAAAAGATTTTTCATTGAGCCGAATTTCAAGTGGCAAATGACGATGTCCGAAGATGAAATAATCAATCGATTCTTTTTGTAAATATTGTTTACAAAATTGAACCAAAAATTCTTTATCATCACCCAAATATGTTTTCTCTTTAATCGAATTGTATTGCCTACTTTTTGTGCTCCATAAGTTGCCTATCGGCATTAACCAATCAGGATGAAAAAGACGAATAAAAAATGGATACAAGAATTTATTTTTAAAAAAAAATCTTTTCAGAAATTTGTATTTCCATTGTTTAGGGCCTATTCCATCACCATGTCCTATCAAAAAGTTCTTGCCCTCAATAATCATTTTTTGCGGTTTAAAATAAACTGTAACGCCGAGTTCTTTTTGAAAATAATCTCGTAGCCACATATCATGGTTGCCGACAAAATAATGAATATGAATGCCACTGTCTGCAAGTTGGGCTAAAGTGCCTAACAGTCTTGTATAGCCTTTAGGAACAGCGTGTTGAAATTCAAACCAGAAATCAAAAATATCACCAAGCAAAAAAATGTCTGTTGCCGTTGGAGCAATGTTATGCAAGAAAGAAATGATTTTCTTTTCTCTTGCTATGCCTTCTTCTGTTTGATATACAGGCAAATGAAAATCGGACAAAAAATAAACTGCCTGCGACATGAAAGAATGAAAAAAATAGATCTATAAGGAAAGTCCGAATTTAATAAAAAAGAAAACCTTGCAAAACTCAACAACTAACAATTGATTTTCAAGGTTATCGATAAATCCAAACAATGACTCCTGTAAGAAATAAAATAATCCAACCAATGGTTCTGTAATTCTGATACCATGGTTTTCCTTGTAATTCTTTTGTGTCTGCATTTAAAATTTCTTTTGACCATACAATGTCTTTCAACTCTGCTTCGTCTCTTGGTGTTGTAAAGCGAGAAACGAAAAATACAATAGCAAAGCAAATGACAAAAAGTATGGGTGCTTGAAATAAAAATGGAAGAGAAACGATGAATGGAACTTTGTATGTATATAAAACAAGGACGATAATTCCCAATACAAAGCCTGTCATTAAAGAAACGAATGCGGCTTGTGGAGTAGCACGTTTAGAAAAAATGCCTGCAACAAAAACAGCAACGATAGGCGGCGAAATGAGCGATAATACGGTTTGCATATAATCCATCAACGAGCTTGCTTTATCAATTTGTGGTGCCCAGAGTACGGCAATAAACATGAAAATAATCGTAGCAATTTGCCCTGATTTCACTGCATTTTTTGAACTCATGTTGGGGTATGCTTTTTGAATAAAATCCATTGTAACCAATGTGCTTGCAGAGTTGAGCGTAGCGCTTACGGCAGAAGACATAGCTGCAAGAAAGCCAGCAACTGTAAGCCCAATTAAGCCAACGGGTAAATATTCAAATATAAATCTTGGAAATACTTCACTGCTATTTTTTAAATCTGGGAGTAATTTCAAGGCAATAATGCCAGGAAAAACGAGGAGGAATAATACGGGCAATTTTAAGAAGGCGGCAAACATGGCTCCCTTTCTTCCTTCATCAATATTTTTTGCACTCAATGCGCGTTGCACAATAAATTGATTATTACACCAAAAATAAAATCCCAACATTGGTACGCCCAATACTAAACCTAACCATGGCATACTTGTGTTAGAATTGGGTAAAATGAGGTGCATAAAATGGTCGCCTTTTTGTTCGGCAGTTTGTACAATATGTGTCCAGTCTCCGCCTTTAATAAATACAATAACGGCAAGTACAATAGCAGAAAAAAGTAAGATGATTGTATTGATTACTTCTGTTTGCATCACACTGCTAAGTCCTCCAAAGGTGGTATAAGAGGCTGCAAAAATTCCCAAAGCTCCAACAATAAGATAGGGGTTTACATTTCCGCCAATGACAAAAGAAATCGTTTTATATCCTGCATATAATGTTCCTGCTGTGTCTATAAATATATTTCCAACAAGCGTAATGAACGAAAAATAATAGCGACTGCGTACATCAAAACGTTTTTCAAAATATTGCGGTATGGTATAAATGCCACTTTTAATATAAAAGGGAAGAATGAAAACACAAAAAATAAACAAGACTACGCTTGCCATCCATTCATAATTAAAAACCGATATGCCATTGTTGTAAGCTGCACCAGGTATTGCTACAAGTGAATTACTCGAAATGTTAGCAGCAAACATGGACAGTCCAATAACGGGCCAAGTCATACTTTTTCCACCTAAAAAATATTCTTCAGAGGTGCCGCTCTTTCCTTTTTTAATACCATAAATAATAATACCAATAATGTAAATAAGTATGATAACAATATCTATCCAAGAGAGATGCATAAAAGAGGTGATTAAATTAAAAAAAATAAAGTTATTTTTTATCTGCTAGGATTCTTTGCAAAACCTATTGCAAAGAAATACTTGCATTCAATAAACTCAAATTGTGTTGAATAAAGTTGGTCAAGTCTGTTCCTTTTAAAAGTCCTTGCGAAAGCAAAGCGAGGTCTAATAAATTTCGTGCTGTTGCTTGTTGTGCAGGAGCGTCTTTATCGTCTAAAATTTTTCTCATTAATGGGTGATTGCCATTCAATGTAAGTGTTATTTCACTTGGCATTTCTGCATAAAATTTTGACATTCCGCCACCCATCGCCCCCATTTCTTTCATGCGTCTCATCCACTCTGCTTGCGTTGCAATAATAGGAGCTTGCGTTGTGCTTAGTCCTTTAATTTCAAATTTCAACACCAATTGATCAACTTTAAAATCAAATATTTTTTTCAATGATTCTTGTTCCTCATTGCCCAATACACATTCTTTGTCTTCGCTTGTTTGAATTAAATTTTCAACAATATCAGCATCAATTCTTTTGAACTGCAAATCATTCCATTTGATTTCTATGTTATTGATAAACGCAGTATCAACAAGGCTTTCCATTTTCATAATTTTATAGCCTTGAGTATGTGCTGCTTGAATATACGTGTCTTGTTGGACAGGGTTATTGGTATAAAGCACAACGAGTTTATTTTCTTTATTTGTTTGCAGTGCTTGTGTTTCTGCCTTCCATTCATCTAAGGTGTAGAATTTATTTTCTTTCACGTCTTGAAACAAGGTGAATTTTTGCGCTCGCTCTAAAAATTTATCATCTGTCATCATACCATATTTCATAAACAAATTCAAGTAATCCCACTTGTTTTGAAATTCTGTTCTGTCGGTTTTAAATAACTCCTCTAATTTGTCGGCTACTTTTTTTGTAATATGAGCGTTAATTTTTTTCAGATTAGGGTCGCCTTGCAAATAGCTTCTACTCACGTTCAAAGGAATGTCTGGCGAATCAATTACGCCGTGTAAAAGCATTAAAAATTCTGGCACAATATCTTTTACTTCATCTGTTACATACACTTGATTGCAATACAAATTGATTTTGTCTTTTTGTATTTCATAACTCTGTTTAATTAAAGGAAAATAAAGAATGCCCGTAAGGTGAAACGGATAATCGACATTCAAATGAATCCAAAACAAAGGTGGTTCGTTATACGGATATAATTTTTTGTAAAAATCTTGATAGTCTTGCGTGGTTAAGTCACTTGGTTTTTTTATCCAAATAGGGTTTGTATCATTAACTTGTTTGTCTTCAAAAAAAATGGGTATGGGTAAAAACTTACAGAATTTTTCCAAAATACCTTGTATCTTTTGAGGTTCTAAAAACTCTTCACTATCTCCATTCAGGTGTAAAATAATGTCTGTGCCTCTTTTCTCTTTTTCTATTGTTTGGATTGTAAATTCAGTGCTACCATCACATTCCCAGGCCACTGCTGGCTTGTCGGTTTGAAAACTTTTTGTGTGAATGGCAACTTTATCACTAACCATAAATCCACTATAAAAACCAAGACCAAAATGTCCGATCATGTTGGTTTCTGATTGTCCTTGATATTTTTTCACAAATTCTTCTGCACCAGAAAAAGCAACTTGATTGATATATTTATCAACCTCTTCTTCTGTCATGCCGATACCAACATCAGAAATGGTAAGCGTTTTTTTTTCTTTATCAATTTTAATATGAATGGCAAGTTCGCCTAATTCTCCTTTTGCTTCGCCGAGGTTGGTTAGTGTTTTTAATTTTTGTGTAGCATCAATAGCATTGCTAATCAATTCACGTAAAAAAATTTCGTGTTCGTTGTATAAGAACTTTTTAATGATAGGAAAAATGTTTTCAGAATGAACCCTAATGTTGCCTTTTTGCATAAAATAAAAAATGGTTTAGTATAAAAATAAAGTGGTGTATTATGAGTTGAATAAAGTGTGCAATATTTATTTTTTTTCTTGTAATGATTTTATTCTTCCTCCTACAAAGAAATTATGAAAAGACACAACGCCAATAGCATAAAGACAAGTAAAAATTGCTAAAATGCCATTCCAATAAACAGGTGCTGTAAGAGAAAGGCGGATAAAAATGGTGATTAATACAAATGCCGAATAACGAAACACGTCAGGAAAATGAATAACATAACGAAAGGCAATGAGCATAAAAAATAAATCTGCTAAAATCAATACAACGTAAAAATTATTAAACGAATATTTCAGTTCTCCGCTTTGTATGCTTTGTATCGTTACAATACCTGTTGCCGCCGCAAGAATAAAAAGAACAGAAAGGGCGATGAGTTTTTTAATTACGATAAATTTTTGCGTGTCTTCAGCAAGGACTGAAATTGGTCTATGCTTTTGAATTTTGTAATAAAACGCTAAACATAAAAAGAGGAGTAAAGCACTTACGCCGTCAGCAATCATTTTTAAAACCGCATCATTTGAAAAATCTAATTGATGGATAAGGTCAATTTTTGAAAATTCTTTAAACGCAGAACGTAATAAAATGAGGCATAAAATTTCAAATTGCTTTCCAATTGAATTGGCAATAGATTGAGGAATCACAAAAACAAGGCTGATCATTTCTAATAAAAGAAGAAACGAAAAAGACATATTGATGCAAGAATAAAATCCGATATGTTCTTGATAAGGAAAAAAATAATATCCTATTGTATAATTGATTACTGCAATGCCCAGAAAAAAAACAAAGATGACAATCAATGCCAAGCTAAAGAAGCGATTGGCTTTTTTACTTTCCCAAAACAGTGCCAACTGATCAAAAAATTGTATTGCAATATTCATGCCATTTTATTTTAACCACAAAACTAAACAGTATCTCATTTTCCTTTTCCTTGTAACACAACACGAAGAGTTCCAAGTAGGACACGAAAATCTAATAACAAAGAAATATTTTCAATATAAATTAAATCGTATCGAATGCGTTCTTTCATTTCTTCTACATTAGAAGCATAGCCATAACGCACCATGCCCAAGGAGGAAAGTCCGGGCTTGACGCGTAATATCAAATTTGTAAAAGGAATGTCACTTTCTTCTAATTGTTCAATAAAAAATTTTCTTTCTGGTCGTGGTCCAATCAAACTCATATCGCCTTTCAACACATTCCAAAATTGTGGCCACTCATCGATTCTCCATTTTCGCATACGTCTTCCAAATTGGGTAGTTCTATTGTCATTATTTTGGGCTAATTGAGGTGTATTTTTTTTCTCTGCATTGACACGCATCGACCTAAATTTGTAAATAGA
Organism: Chitinophagales bacterium; assembly: GCA_031539345.1. Taxonomy (GTDB): domain Bacteria; phylum Bacteroidota; class Bacteroidia; order Chitinophagales; family Chitinophagaceae; genus JAVKMO01. The sequence goes on from JAVKMO010000003.1 coordinate 52,367, forward strand.
AAATGGCATTTGTTTGTAGCCAATACGTTCTTGTTTATAGAAAATTGGGCCAGGCGAAGACAAGCGTACGCGTATCATAATATAGATGAATGCTGGCGACAAACAGAGGAGTGTCATTGCCGAAACCACAATATCAATGAGACGTTTTGTTTTATACTCCCATTCTGGCATCAGTTCTAAATGTACGTCTATAAGGTCTAAGCCAAGTATGTTATTGGGTTTTACATTACCAACAAGAATATCTAAAATATCTGGCACAATTTTTAATTGAACATGAAGGGGTGCAAGTATGTTAAAACAAGTCGATAAAAATAAAGAGTCCTTATTGGTTAAATTAACAATAACGATGTTGATGTTTTTTTGCGTAATGATTTCCGTCAAGTGTTCCATATTTCCGATATAAGAACTTTCATTAAACACTTGTTGGTTACTCACCGCACCAACTAATTCATACCCCTTCATATCAATTAACCCCACTCTATTATATGCTTGTAAAAAATCAAATGGTTTTTTTTTGTCGCTAATAACAAGCAATTTAAAAGGCGTTTGGCTATGTTGTAAAACCTCTTTTATTTTTTTTATAAATAAAACCCGTGCAATAAAAACCGACAATAATTGAATGATGTAAAAACTTGCAATTGCCAAATAATAATAAGAAAAATCGACGTATGGATTTTCAATGTCGTTGATAAAAATGACAAAGAAAATAACAACACAACCAAGCATTGTTGTGTTTACTAAGCGATTAAATTCTGTGAATTTTGTTTTGATGAAGAGTTGATTGTAATGACCTGAAAAATAATACAACCCCACCCATGCCATAGGCAAACAAATTGACTCGATAATATAAATGTCTCGCATACCAAAACAGTCAGACAGACTAACTGTATTATGCAAAAAATACACTCTTAACAAATAAGTGATTTGCCACGCCAAAAAAGAAAAAGCAAAATCTAAAAGTAAAATCCATCTTAAATTTTGGCGAGACAACTGCAACATGAATACAATATTTCTAAATGATATTTCTAAATGCTGTAAATATACAAAGACTATGCTTTGGGGTGAAATTTTTTATGAATTTCTTTTAACCTATCTATACTATGATGCGTATAAACTTGTGTCGCAGCGAGACTCGCATGCCCTAACAATTCTTTTACAGCATTTAAGTCTGCACCATTTTGTAATAAGTGTGTTGCAATGCTATGGCGCAAAATATGAGGGCTTTTTTTCTCAATACTCGTTACATTATGCAATTGTTTTTTGACCAACAGATAAACATATTTTACGTAAATCGGTTTGCCTGATGCCTGAATAAAAAAAACATCATTCATGTCAACTACTTGAATTTCGTTTTTCAAATTGATGTAGTGTTTGAGTTGTTCAATCAGATTTTTGTGCAAAGGAATGATGCGTTGCTTGTTTCCTTTTCCCCAAAATTTAATCATTTGATTAGACAAATCGACATGACTATTTTTTAAATTCGTCAGCTCTGCAACACGCATTCCTGTTGCATAAAATAACTCTATAATTAAATGTTCAAAGCAATGTGTAAAATCTGTTGGTGCATTTTTCTGTACTGCAAACAAAGCATTCATGTCTTTTTCTTCTACATATTGCACTAAACGTTTGGGCGTTTTAAGGGCAACAATAGTTGTTAAAGGATTACTTATGATTTGTTTTGTTTTTAATGCGTATTTAAAAAATGAACGAAGTGTGGAAATTTTCCTATTCACTGTTTTAGACGACATCTCATCTTTTTTCAAACTTGCCAACCACGTTCTGATAAAAGTAGGTTGAATATTTTGTAATGTAATTTCGGCACCAAATTGGTGAGCAATAAAAACAGAAAATTGTTGCAAATCGTTTTTATATGAAAGCGACGTATGAACCGAATATCTTTTTTCGTTTTGAATAAATTGTAAAAAAGCATCTATCGCTGGAGAAAGCATTTGTTCTATTTTATTGTCAGGAAGTTTTTCTTCAAATCTTCTTCAACACTTTCATACGTTTTTTTCTTTGCAAGTGCCGATGCTCTATTGGCATCTATGCCTACTCCTTTAATATTTGCATAGGTATTTGAATAAATTTCTGCTTGCTGTTTGTTTCCAAAAATACGCAGGGTTGCACTCACATAAACAAATACAAGCTCTGTACCATTGTTGCTTACGGTTTCGTTTGAGTTGCAAGAAACGACATAATCTGCTTGTTCCGCAACAGGCACAAATACAAAATCATATTCGCCGAATAAGGCTTTTAATTTTGTTTGTAAAAAAGTGGTCGTCGTTTGAGATGTTGTTTTATTGTCTTGTACGTCAATATAAATTTTACCTTTTTGTAATTGAACCGTAAATTGTAAAGGACTGCACAAAGGTTTGAAAATTGGCAAGTCAGCAATGCTTTGTGGTATAGATAAATACGTAGCTACATCTAAAATGGCATTAAAATATTGAAGTGATTTTTTACTCTTTATGGCGTTGATAGCACAGGCTGTTTCTCCTTCTTGATTGGTATTATTGCGGCAATAAATAATGGTATCTTGTACAACAACAAGCGGTAAATTCCTTGCCTGTGTTTTTGTTCCATTGCTTTGCAAGTGGGCTTGAATAAGAAATGGCTTTTCTATTGGTTGACGATATGCTGTTGTATAATTCAGTTGTTGTGAAGATAATACAACCTGTTCTGCATTGATTGATTTACTGATATTTTGATTGACAAGAATCAACGCTTCATTGATTTTTTTTGTATGGGTCATCTCTTCATCAATCACCTTTAAAGCATTGAGAATGTTTTTTGCTGTATTCATCTCATTGAATAAAGGCAAGGCTTGTGCTGCTATTTGAAGTGCTTTTTGATATTGCTGTGTAGAAAAATAGCGTTCGCTTTCTTGATTTGCGACATCGATTTTTTTTAAACGATCCGCAATATCATTCGAGTAAAAACGGATTACATCTGCTCTTTTGACAAAAGCAAACGCATAGCCAGTTTTTGTTTTTTCATTCAAAAATTTATCAATAACAACATTTGCAATTTCAAACCGAGACGTGCTTTGAGACTGTGTTTTATACTTGCTGCTGATGTTACTATTGCCGTAAGAAATTGTTTCTTCAGCCTGTAAAATGCTTTCATTTTTAATCTCTGCTTGAATACTTTCTAATAATTCTTTTCTAGCAAGGTTACTAATGCGTTCTAAAAAATCATCTAATTTTTCCCATTCTAATTTGGTACTCATAGAATACCCTCTCAAGTAAACATCACTTGAATACAATTTGTTTCTACTCTCATTTTCTATCCACTGTGGCATATTTGTTTGAGCCACTTGTTGCGTTGCAGAACAAGAAAAAAAAACAAGAACAGATAGAAAAAAAAAGATGATTTTGTGATACATAAAAAGGGGGACAAATGATTAAAGACCTTGTTCTTTGAGCTTTGTTTTAACTTGAATTTCTTCTTGTGCCTGGTGAAGTGCTTGCAAATATTTGTAATTTCCTGGCATCATTCGATTCACTTCTTGCAATACGGAAAGGGCTTTTTCGGGATCGCTTGTATAAGTAAGCACAAGGGCATAATTGTACATTGCCTTTGCTTTTAATTTACTTGTCTCATAATTTCTACTTGCCAATTCTTCTAAACCTTTCAAACCCATTTCAATATTATTAGTTTCAAACATCACAACATAACTTTTCAATTCAGGCATCAATTTGTCGGTTTCAAATGACACTACTTTTGACACTTTAAAAGGTGCTATCATATTCATAAATTGGTCTGCTGCACGATTTGTTTTTATTCGATAAAGCACTTCAGGGTCTATGGCTTGTGGCGTAGCATCTTGTGCTTCGGTGCTTATTCTTTGGGTTAAATCAATTTGTTTTAAAGCAATAATGCTTCCTGTTGTTGCATCAACAAACTTTAAATTTGCACGGTAAGAAAAGGTTCCTGCCCGTGTAAATAAATTGACTTTTTTTTTGTCTGATGTGGTGAAAATTTTTGTAATGATAGGGTCTTCCGTATAAACAGCCGACGTAATTGTACCAAAAATAATTGCCGATGCGGTTGAAATCATGCCTAATTCAACGCCATTTTTTTCATCTGCTAATCCTTGTGCTACAAGTTTTTGTTCTTTTAAAATCTTGTCAATATTTTGTCTATCTACAAGTTCATATTTTTTTCCTTCAAAAATTTTCGTTGATATTAAATCTGCTAATTCTGTCCCTGCTCGTTCAAAATGTGTAGAAGTCGGTTTTACTAAAGAATTCAAAAAGTTTTGTTGAACAGGTTGTGCAGGACTTGGATTTGTAAATTCACTAACGGCTATTTTTTTATACTTCATCAAATTTACTTCAGCGGGGCGTTGAACTTGCAACACAAAACTTGGGGCACAAGCCGGTAGCATAAAAACAACAAAGGCTATGAATAGACCATAGTTTTGAATTTTTTTATACTGATTAGTTTTCATAGACAATAACAAATTAAATAATAAACAATTAAACAAAAGGCAATAACGACGGTTAGATGAGTTGGAGAAAATCTTGTTTTGTTTTTTCATTTTCAAACATGCCCGTAAACGAACTTGTCGTCGTACTCGCTTCGCATTTTTGAACTCCTCGCATCATCATACATAAATGTTGAGCTTCGATAACAACGGCAATACCTTTTGGTTTCAAGCTCTGTTGAATAGCATCAACAATTTCTTTGTTCATTCTTTCTTGCACTTGTAATCTACGTGCAAACATATCGACAATACGAGGCAATTTACTAAGGCCTACAATATGTTTGTCTGGAAAATAAGCAATATGAACCTTGCCAAAAAAAGGCACCATGTGATGCTCACACAAAGAGTAAAACTGAATGTTTTTAACCACTACCATATCTTTCGATTCTGCTAAAAACAAGGCTTTTTCAATAATTTCTGTTGCATTTTGACCATACCCTTGTGTAAAAAACTGCATTGCTTTTGCTACTCGCTCTGGCGTTTTTAACAAGCCTTCTCGTTCAGGATTTTCGCCTATCAAAGACAAAATGTCACTGTATTTTTTTTGTAATTTTTTCGTTACTACCACATCATATTGTTCTTTTTTATTGTAAGCCATTGAGGTTGGGGGTTAGGGTTTTTAAGGTCAAAAGGAAATTTTATATTATTGAAATGTTGTCTAAAAAACAGATTGAATAAAACAGGTGTAACATGCAAGAAAAAAGCAAGTTATCCATAATATTCAGCAAAAATGTTAGGCGTTTCTTCTAATTTTAGCTTATGAAGTTGGGAACCTAAATCGGCAATCGGCTGCTCTAATTCATTCCATATTGCAACGATAACGTTTTCGACACTGGTAAATTTATTTTGCATAAAAGGCACATCAATATTGAGGTTTTTATGGTCGATCTGTTCTGTAATTTTTTCTTCTATCAACTGCCCCAAAATTTTCGCATTAACAATAAAACCCGTTTCTATATTAGGGTTTCCTTTTACTGTAACATAAAGTTTGTAGTTGTGACCGTGATAGTTTTTATTCGCACATTTGCCAAAAACTTCTACATTTTTCTCTTCTGACCACTGTGCATTAAATAAACGATGAGCGGCATTAAAATGCTCTATTCGAGTAAGGTATATCATTGATGAATATTGAAATAAAAAAGCGAAAAAAACGAATTTAAACGGTAAAAACAAAAATAATAGGCATTTTGTTTTTATTTTAATCTAAAAAGGGATTTTTATCACTTATGCCAAAAATGATAATGCCAATTAATTGGGTGCAGAAAACAATTACACCTCGAAAAAAATTGTACGCATATTCGTTTTATGGTTATTACTTTCTGAATAATTTGTGGAGAAAAAAGAAAGCCCTTGTACAGAAAGGGATTTTTTGTTGATAAGATGCTTGATATAACGTGGGTATAAATAAAAATAACTGAAAGTGAAGTGTAAGTGAAGCAAAAAATTTATTTAGACGCTCATCGATTGTGTTCCACCTTTTACCTTTTTGATTATTTATGGATAATAATATTGCCTTTAACAGCTATAAAACAAAGCCCAAAAACAAGCCGAATTTGTTAGATAATGCCTCCTTGTTATACGGCAAAATTCCGCCACAGGCAACAGAGTTAGAAGAGGTTGTGTTGGGTGCGATGATGTCTGAACGAAGTGCAACAGACGTTGGGTTAGAATATTTAAAAGAGGACTGCTTTTATGCAGAAAAAAATCGTATCACTTTTAAGGCCATTGCGAGTCTGAGTAATAAAAAAATGCCCGTTGATCTTTATACCGTCAGCGAAGAATTAAAAGCAACGCAGGAGTTAGATCAAATTGGAGGGGTTTATGCGTTGGCACAATTAACGGAACAAATTGCTTCGACAGCACATATTGAATCGTGGGTAAAAATTATTCTCGAAAAATTTATTCAACGAGAACTGATTCGTATTTCAAGTGAAATTATCCATGACGCATACAATCCTGCCGCAAATGTGTTTGATTTAATGAATAGTGCTGAATCAAAACTGTTTGCGATTACGAATAATTTTATCAAAAAAAATTATCAAAAAGTATCCGAAGCTTTAGTCAGCGTCATTACCCATATTACAGAATTAAAAAACCAAAAATCTGAAATTAGTGGCTTATATACTGGGTTTAAAGAATTAGACAATATGACCAATGGTTGGCAAAAAACGGATTTGATTATTGTTGCAGCACGACCTGGTTTAGGGAAAACCGCTTTTGCACTCAACCTTGCACGCCTTACATCAATGCACAAAATCAAACCTGCAGGAGTAGCATTTTTCAGTTTAGAAATGAGTACGTCTCAATTGATTGAACGTTTATTGAGTGCCGAATCAAGCATTAAATTAGAAAGTATTAAAAAAGGCAGACTCAATGAAAATGAATGGCAACGCCTCAATGAGCGTGGGGTTGTTCCACTTTCTGAGGCACCAATTTATATTGATGATACAAGTGCGTTGAATATTTTTGAACTACGTTCTAAAGCAAAAAAATTAGTCGCTAACAACAATGTGCAACTGATCATTATTGATTATTTACAAATTATGAGTGGCACAAGCGAAAACAAATCATTTAATCGAGAACAAGAAATTAGTAAAATTTCTCGTGAACTCAAATCACTTGCAAAAGAATTAGAAGTTCCCATTATTGCTCTTTCTCAATTGAACAGAAATTCTGAAAGCCGTGGCGGAAAAGAAGGCACAAGCAAAAGACCGATGTTGAGTGATTTGCGAGAAAGTGGTGCGATTGAACAAGATGCTGATATGGTAATTTTACTGTATCGTGATGACTATTATGGAACAACCGCAAATGAAAACGGAGAGAATATTAAGGGCTTAGTAGAAGCCAATATTGCTAAACACCGAAATGGTGAATTGGGAACGATACAATTAAAAGTGATGTTAGATATTCAAAAATTTACAGATTGGGAAGGTTCAGGCAGCCATCAAGGTGGAAACTTAACCCCTTTTTCAACCATTGAAGCTGCGGGAGAACAAAAAACCATTACGCGAAAAAGCAAAATGCAAGTTGATAAAAGTAGCAATAACGATGATGGACAAGCACCATTTTAATTTTATGGTGCAAGCCAATTTTGTTGAAAGACATAATTAACATCGCCGATAATCACCATTTTCTGAATGGCTTGAATGCCTTTTTCACTAAGTGCAAACGTGTCTTCATTGACGTATAAATCAATATGTTGTCGCATCACATTTTTGTCCATTTCTTGTGCGTAATGTTGAACATAATTACTGATATGAGGCAATTGTTGTTGTGCTCTCAAAATGCTGTTTTGTAAACCTTGTTGAAAAGCAATTTGGTGTTCAAGAGGAATGTTTTTTTTGATTAAAAAGCAACCCAATGGCAATGGCAATTGCGTTGCACTGTGCCACATTTCTCCTAAATCAGCAATTTGTATCAATCCTTTTTCTTGATAGGTAAATCTGTTTTCATGAATAATAATTCCAAGGTCTGCACCATCTGCTAAAAGGATGTTTTCAATATTTGAAAAAATGCTATGCTGAATGCTTTTATACTTTGAAAAAAAATAATGAAAAAGCAAGTTAGCACTTGTTGTTTGCCCTGGCGTTACAATTCGCAAAGAAGGAATTTGTTCTATAGAAAAGTTTTTTTTTGCAATAACAAGTGGTCCGTTTTTTTGTCCCAGTGCAGCACCCGTTCTTAACACTTTGTAGTGAGATAATAATTGTGGCAACATGGCTACGCTCACTTTAATCACGTCGTATTGATGTGTAAGTGCAAGAGTGTTTAATTGCTGAATATCAAAATAATCTACGTTACAATCAAACTTGTTTTGTAAAGGATCATGCAAAAAATGATCAACAATAAATGTGTCATTCGGACAAGGGCTAATTGCAATAGATAGAGGCGTAAGAGGCATCATCAATAATTGATAGCGTAAAAAATTAGCTTTGTAAAAAACCTTTTTGTTCTAAAGCTTCTAACAAATAAGCCGACATTTTAAAATAGGCTTCGTGCGTATAACCAGCAATATGTGGTGTGAGGAGTACTTGATGATGCGTTAATAATTCATCGAGTATTTTTTTTTCATCAACATCAAGCTGGTCTATTTTTTCGTTTTCTAAAACATCTAATAAAACACCCTTAAAAAGATGATGAGAAAGGGCTTTGAGTAAGTCTTTTGTGTTTACAATTTCGCCTCTTGAAGCATTGATAAAATAAATTGGTTGTTTTATTTTTTCAAAAAATTGTTCGTTCACAAAGTGTTTTGTTTCACTGGTTAGTGGCAAATTGACACTCACAATATGTGCTTGTTGTAGCACTTCATTCAACTCACTTTCAACAATCAACCCAGCACCAAATCCTGTTTTATATTTATCATAAACCAAAATTTTTTGAGGTTGAAAGCCACTAATAGAACGGGCAAACGCTTGTCCAGTATTGCCATAACCAATAACGCCAACAATTTTATTTTGAATTTCCTCTCCCCTATTCGCATCTCGTATCCATTGGTGTTTTTTGATTTCTGCAAAACTTTTTGGAATGTTATTCATCATCGTCAGCAGCATTCCTATGGTGTGTTCTGCGACGGCTTGGGCGTTGCCTTGTGGTGTAGAAATGCAAACTATATTTTTCTTTTCTGCATACGACACGTCAATCAATTCCATTCCGCTACCCAGTCGTCCTATCCATTTCAACTTGTGTGCTTTGTCTAAAACAGCAGCGTCAATTTTTAATCTTGTGGTAACAACAAGTCCTTGGACATCTTTTATTTTTTCATGCAATTGTTGTAGCGTGATTGTGGGTTCATAAATGACTTGGTGATGCTTTAAAAAAGTATCAACTAACACTTGATGACAGGGTGCTGTGATTAAAATCATATCCTCTAAATCGACACGTTAAAATCTCGTAATGCATCGTTGAGGCTGGTTTTTAAATCGGTGGATTCTTTTCTTTGACCGATAATTAAAGCACAACCAACGCCATACTCGCCAGCAGGAAATTGTTTGTTGTATGACCCAGGAATGACCACGCTGCGTGCAGGAACTTTGCCTTTATATTCTACAGGGCTTGCACCACTAACATCAATAATTTTTGTTGATTTTGTCAATACCACATTCGCACCTAAAACGGCTTGTTGTTCAACAATAACGCCTTCTACAACAATGCAACGAGACCCAATAAAAGCACCGTCTTCTATAATCACAGGGCTGGCTTGCAAAGGTTCTAATACACCGCCAATGCCCACGCCACCACTCAAGTGAACGCCTTTGCCAATTTGTGCACAAGAGCCTACAGTTGCCCAAGTGTCAACCATTGTTCCTTCATCAACGTAAGCACCAATATTTACATACGATGGCATGAGGATAACATTTTTTGCAAGGTAAGCACCGTAGCGTGCCACAGCATGTGGAACAACACGAACGCCCAATGATTGAAAGTTTTTTTTCAAATCCATTTTGTCATAAAATTCAAAGGGCGGCACTTCCATCACTTTCATTTCTTGAATGGCAAAGTATAACAGAATGGCTTTTTTTACCCATTCATTCACTTGCCAATGACCTTGTTGTAATGGACTTGCTACACGCAGTTTGCCTTTATCCACTTGTTCTATGACAGCTCGGATAGCCTCTGTATATTTTTTGTCTGATAATAAAGTTCTGTTTTCAAATGCTTGTTCAATGAGGTTTTCCATGCTATTGTTTATGTTGATTAAAACTAAAAATAAGACTTTAAGTGTTGAAAAAAATCAATCCGTCAAAAACGCTTATTCAATTTATTGCCAGACAATTTTAAAATTGGGTATCGTTTGTTGGTTTGAAGCGTTGCCTTTATCTTGCAGTACAATATTAACCGCATAAACTTCTCCTCGTCGAATTTTATTGGTAAAATCAATCGTAATCGACGTGCCTGTTAAAAAATCTTGCGTACCAGTAATCACTGGGTCTGCAGTTTCTAAAGAAGGTTTCAAAGTATAAGTTACTGTTATGCCTGTTGTTGGCAATGCATTATTCAAGGTGATGCGTAGGGTTGCCTTTGCATCGCTACAAACAACCGTTTCGGCATTATTTTTTATAATGAGGTTGCTAATACCTGCATCAATTTTGACATTTTTTGTAACGCTCTTTTCTGAGTTTGGCGAAGACAAAGGCATATCATCTTTTCCACAATGCAAGAAAAATGTATTCCATAAAAAAACAAACAAAACGAGTAAAGAAAAGTGTTTAAACATATACTGATTTTAAAAAGAGGTAAATAATTAGTTTTATAGAAAGGTTATTTTTCGTTTACAATCACATCGCTCACTTCTAACAATTGCCCCTCGCTGTCTAATACATGAAGAAGGCATTGCGTACAAGAAAGGTTTGCTTTTTCTATTGCCACTGTTCCTGTATTGGCATTAAAATTTTCGGTATAAACATTTGTTCCATTCAAGTCATACACACGAACGGTAATGTCCTTGACGATAACATCAGTACACCATCTTACAATAATTTTTGCTTGGTCGATGATGTTGCCTTGTACAGAAGTTGCGTTACCGTAACGAGCAAAAGGGACAGCACAAGTGGGTGAGTAATAATATTTTTTTGACAGCGGACTAATACAACCATTCGCATCTGTACCGCTCACATTGTAAACGCCTGGTTGTGTAAAATTGCTGAATGGCGTTCTTGTTGTTGCGTGAACAACATTGTTCAAATACCATTTGTATTCAATGAAATTCGTATTTGAAGAACTGAGCCCTTCAGACGTTTTAATAATTTCTGGTACTGCTAGTGGAATTGCACAAGTGCTTGGAAGAGTCCATTTGGCATAAAGGGTCAAGTTTGCCGTAAGCGTAATAGGGAAAATAGCTTTGTTTGTAAATGCAGCATCTGTAAACCAAGCCACAAAAATATAACCTGTTCTCACGGGTATTTTGGCCTGTTCTGCGGTTACTTGTATTGCATTCGTCAAATTGCTTGGTGCATTTGTTATTGTACCTTCACTACTAAAAGATACAGAATACGTAATTTGAAAATTATATTTTGCCGACCAAGTGATATTTGCACGAATATCTAATGGAAATGTTACCGCTATAGTTCTGTCAACAGTTGTAAACCAAGCCACAAAAGTAGAATCTGCTTTTGTGGGTGCACTTGGTGAAGTTTCAACTCGTCGCACACTTAAAGGAGCAAGCACAACTCCATCAAAGGTTACAGCATAATTTTTCGGTGTAAATTTTGGATAAAAAATTGTATTAGCTGTCAAACTGAACGGAAAAGAAACTGCAGTTCCTATTCTGTCGGCAGTTGTAAACCAAGCCACAAAAGTTGAATCTGCTTTTGTTGGCGTTCCTGCCTGTGCGGCAGTTACTTCTGAAACCCCCGTTAAATTAGTTGGTGCAGCACTTGTTGTTCCACTAATATCAAAGGTTACATTGTAAACTGGCCCAGAAGGTACTCCGTATTGTGCATAAAAAACGGCGTCTGTTGTGATTGGATCAAATGTTATTATCGCTGTTCCGCCTGTTGCCGCTGCAAACCAGCCTAAAAAAGAAAATCCTGATTTTGTTGGGTTGATAGTTAGTCTTGTTGGCGTGCCTCCAATACTTGTTGTTTGCACATAGTTTGCGGAGTCTGCTGTTGTGCCTCCATTCAAATCAAATCTTACACCAAGGCGAGAAAATCCATTTGAGGTAAATAATCCTCTGCCATGTGTTGCGGCAAGCACTTGGTGGTCAGACGTTCTCATTTTTAATTGCGTTACTCTTACATTCGCAAAGCCATTATTTGCAACAGTCCATACAGGCGAAGCTACAGAAAAGTCGCTTGTTCCATAAATGCCAAGTTCTGTACCAAGTATAACTTCTTTTCTGTTGTTGGGGTTAAATAAAGCCGCACGTATAGGCATATCGGGCAAATTTCCTTTTTTATCCACCCAGTTTGTACCTCCGTTAGTTGTATAATAAACACGAGAAGTTAAGCCATAATTAAAATAAGTAATCAAGATTTCATTTTCATTGGCCCCAAATTCTATTTGAGAAATTGCACCATTTTCAGGCAAATTGATTGTGCTTATAGTTGGTGTGCCACTGCCTCCGTCTGCATTGGTTACTTTAAATAGGGCTGCAACAATTTCCGTTGGGAAAGTTACGGGAACAGTAGCAATAAACAAAGTTGTACTGGCTGTTGTATAAGGCGATACTGCCATTGTAGATGTTGCTGTTTTCATACCAGTAATAGTAAGATCACTTTTTCGACTTGCTACATCACCAGCACTTGAAATGCTTGTTATATCTTTTATACGATATAAAACGCCATTTGTTCCATCCGTGCTTTTATAGGTATATAAAACATGCTTATTATTATCATAGGCAGCTGTATTGAGAAATTGACCTGTAGATTGGTCCGCAAGTAAAGGAATGTCAAAAGATGAACCATTTACCGAAAGATTATACATGTTGTTGACATACGCAGCAATCTGGCAATTTGGGCTTGTCTGATCAATAAAACAAGCTGCTCCATCACCACCCAATATCTCTACCGCACCGGCAAGTCCAGAGTTTGACAATTGAAGTGTTCCATTGTCTTGGGTTCCTCCCAAATAATAATTCGTATTTGCGGTTGGGTGAATAGCCCCTGTATAAAACTGCGTTACGTTGTAGTTTTTATTGTTGGTGCTAATCGCACTTGATAAGCTGGTTAAGCTGGTTAGACTTGAAGCATAAGAAACTCCCCCATCATGTCCAAATAAAAGGTTTGTTCCTGCGTTATTAAATTCTATAGCGTGTTGGTCAGCATGCACAACAGAAGAAGAACCTGAAATGCTACTATTCCAGCGAGAAATCTGCGACCAAGCAGTACCCCCATTTGTACTCCGAAATAAATCGACCCCCCCAATAACCACATCATTTGCCTCTGTTGGATTCACTGCAATGGCTAAATCATAAAAGGCTTGACCGCGTGTAAAATCTGTATTTGGTATCTGCAAATCAGCATCAGCAGGTTCTTCTGTTAAAGATGTCCACGTAGATCCTCCATCAGTTGTTTTTAAAATTTGTTCCAATTGATTGCCTCTTTCAACAAGAGCATAAAGCACAGTAGAATTACTTGGTGATGCCGCAATTTCTACACGCCCAGAATTTGCAGGAGGAACAATACCGCGACCTATTGTGCTTTCATCAAGTATATCCCAAGTACAGCCTGTTGCTTTTGCACAAGTTGCGGTGGCAGACAAAATCGCTCCTCCGCCTTCTCCATATTTATCTCTTTTTGTGCCTACGAATATTTTTCCTGTAGTTGTAACAGCAATAGATGCCACAGGATAAGGGGCAGCAGTTACATTCGGCAATGTTTGGGTAAAATTTGTACCCGCATTTGTTGAAACATAAAGCCCTTGTATTCCTGTTTCAGGAGCAAAAACCCGTGGAAAAGCGTTAATACTCAAAGGTTCTTCAACACCGACATAGAGTACGCCTTGATAGACAAGCATATCATTGATGGCTTTAAAGCCTTTTGTCGCTGATAGTTGGGTGAAAGTTGCTCCCGCATCAGTACTTTTAAAAACGCCGGCACCGCCATAGTTAGAAGCAGTAGAAAAACCTTCGCCAGTGCCTACATACATGATTTTTGTATCTTGGTCATCAAATGCAATTTTTGTGATGGAAAGCGAGCTCCAAAAGTCATCTACTTTTACCCATGCAGAAGTTGAAGTTGTAATATCTAAATTGTAATACAATCCGCCTGTTACACCACCTGCCCAAACTTTTTTTCCCGTAGCATCATTGGGGTCAAAAGCGATTGCTCTTGTTCTTCCGCCAATATTATTAGGACCTCTTTCTATCCATTTTACGGTTTCATCTGGTCTGCTACCCGGCACAAGGGGTCTTAAAATTTTTGAACTGGCAATGATGCGTTGGTTTTTTTCTATTTCTGGAGTTAATACTTCTGGCGTTGGTCTTTGCAATTGTAAATTTTGGGTGAGTTGTGCATCTTGAAGGCGTGCAAGGTCTGGTCTATCCCCTTTTAACACTTCTAATTTTCTGCTTTTGCGTTCTGCTTTTAATTCTGTCCATGTTGGCGGTGCAAATACATCAACAACAGCCTTAGACTGTTCTGTTTCTTGCTTGGCACTAATTTTTATTTTACTTTTTGGTGTTGCTGTTCTATTTTTGTTTTCCCGCACAAGCGTTTGTGTAGGTTGGCGATTTGTTGTTTGTTGTTCTGTTACACGAATTGGTTTTGTGCTTATAGCCGTTGTTGAAGATGTTTTTGTGTTGAATATTTTAAAACAAAAAATACTGATTACAACAAGTATAATAAGAGCAAATGACTTCAAGAGAATGTTCATTTTCATTGGTGATACGTTTTGAAATAATTAAGAATGAATTTGTAGGGGCAAAGGGTGAAAATGGGTAATATTGATTTTGTGAAATCGTTTTTTTTGTTTCAATAGAATCCATGAAGGATAAAATTGATTTGAATCTAAAAGTGGATCTTGAGATTTTGGCTGTTGTTGTATGAGGTCTTGTTGATTGGCTATAAAATAATTGACTTGAATGAACAGGCTATCAGCTTGTTTTCTTATTGTATATGGATAGGCTTTTTTGTTGATGTAAACCGATTCAATGTTTGCGTTTTTTAACTTTTTTTTAGGTATTGAAAAAGTGAATAGTATTCCTCTACCTGCGTCCAAAGAAGGGCGATACAATAAATAAGTACCCGTTGCATTCACCGTTATTGTGTCTTTGGCTTGTACCATCAAGGTATTCAAACAAAATAAATAAAAGACCACGCATTTCATTAACCGAAGATAATCAAATATCTAATAGAGGACATTGTTTATGGATTGGGTATGGGGTTACTCACTTCTACAATTTGCCCTTCTGCGTCTAACAATTGAACCACGCATTGTGAACACGTCAAACTTGATTTAGGAATATTTTTTGTTCCCAAATTTCCTAAAAACATTTCTGTATAAACAAGCCTACAATTCAAATCATAGATATTGACGCTCATGTTCTGAGTAAAAATATCCGCGCACCACGTTACAGT
>JAVKMO010000004.1:0-89633 GCA_031539345.1 Chitinophagales bacterium
AAAAAACAAGCAAACCCATTCAAACAACAAAAAATAAACAGTAATTCATGCTTATGATCATGCTTTTTAAAACGAAAATCCTCAAAACAACCTAATTTAAAAAGCACCTAACCAAGAAATGGCTTTTGCAAAGGGTTCTACAAGAGAATTTGAAAAATATTTTTATTCATCAAACTATAAGTTGAAAGATACGCCTTAGAACAAATCTTTATTTAATATGTTTACTGTTTTTTGAATACAGACTTTAGTATATGAAACATTCATCAGTTACTTTTTGTTTAGATTTTGGCAATACGAAAAAGAAAATTGCGATTTTTTATGATGATCAAATTGTCCATGTTGTAGAATTACAAGAGCCAGAAATACAAACGCTACAAAATTTATTACAACAATATCAACCCCAAAAAAGTATTCTATCTTCTGTTGTTCAACACGACAAAGAAATAGAAGTATTGTTGCAAAAGCATACGCAGTTTATTCTTCTCAATCACCTTGTCAAACTTCCGTTTGTACTTCCTTTTATTAAAAAAGAAACCATTGGTGCAGACAGATTAGCCTTGATGGCGGCAACTCGACATTTGAACAAACGCAATGCCAATTTTTTAATCATTTCGTTGGGAACTTGTATTACATATAACTTTATGAATACAAAAAAAATATTCCTCGGCGGAAGTATTTCTCCTGGCGTTCACATGAGATTTAAAGCCATGAATGATAATACAGCGTTTTTACCTTTAGAAAAATTGACTCACGAAACACCTTTGATTGGTTATGACACATCAACAAATTTGACTTCTGGCGTTGTTTTAGGCGTTATGTATGAAATAGAAGGCATGATAACAGCCTATCAAAAACGATATCACAATTTGCATTGTGTGCTAACCGGAGGTGATGCTGATTTTTTTGCTCAACGCTTAAAAAAAAACATATTCGCTGACCCTCTTTTTATATTCAAAGGTCTTTATGAAATTATCAAATCACAAGGCAAATAGCTTTGTTTTTACAATTGTTTTTTTTGTTTTTTACGCTTCGTTTTTGAATGCACAATTGAATATGCCTTTTTCTGCTTTGGGAGTAGGCGAGAGCGCGTCAAATACAAACGCCGCAAACACCGCAATGGGTGGCATTCGTGCGGCTGATTACTCTTATTATTATATCAATCATACCAACCCTGCGAGTTATGGGTTTGCTCAAAATACAAATTATCGAAAAGTCATCTTTGATATGGGATTACAAATTCAACAGCAACAATTAACAAAAAAAACTATTGCCGTTACGAACGATTACATCTATCTATCTTCTTTAAATTTTAGTGTTCCTTTATATAAAAATTTAGGACTCGTCTTTGGTTATCAGCCCCTTCATTTAACTTCTTATTTGTTAGAAAAAAAAATACAATCAACCATTTTGGATACTGCTGGTATCTATGTAAAAAGCAGTGGTAACGGGACTTTGTATCAGTTTTTTGTCGGAGTGGGTCATCATTACAAAGGCTTTGCTTATGGGCTGAATATTGGCTATTTATCTGGAAATAAATTGGAAGAATATAACACGATAGGAGCATCTGACGCTTCACTCCAAAAGGTTGGAACGAATACAAAAAACACATACGGCGGTCTTTTGTTAGAAGGCGGTTTATTGTATGAAAAAGAACTTTACAAAAATGCCACTAACCAAGAAGCACTTCTTTTTCAAGTTGGACTTACTGCAAAAGTGCCGACGAATATTTCTCAAAAAGAAGAAAAAATCAATCGCAATTTTACCTTTTTATCAGACGGAACAACCACTGCTTTAGATACGTTAAGTCAAACGAATCAAAGTGGACAATTGAATTACCCTGCATTATTAGAAGCAGGCATCATTATCAAAAAACAAGACAATTGGAAACTTGGCATTGATTATGCCTATCAACAATGGTCAGCTTTAACTTCTTTAGGAAAGCAACAAAATTTTATAGACCAAAGCACAATTAAAATGGGTTATGAAATTATTCCGAATGCAAAATCATCAAATTATTTTTCTCAAATTCCTTATCGTTTTGGTTTTCAAATCGGCAATTTTTATGCAAAAAATAATGGACAAACTTTATATCCATTTACTATTAGTGCTGGTGTAGGATTATTCATCAAAAAATATTCTTATTCTCTTCAATCTACGGTTATCAATCTTGCTTTTGAATATCAACAAAGAGGAACACAAACCGATGCGTTTTATGAAAATTTTTACAACATAAAAATAGGATTTGCTCTTTCTGACCTTTGGTTTAGAAAACAAAAATTCTTTTAAGGAAATATCATCTTTGTTTATCCTCATTATGGCTATGGAATCATCTCCGTTTATTGTTTCTGCCCGCAAATATCGTCCTCAAAATTTTGATATCGTTGTTGGTCAGGCTCATATTACAACAACACTCAAAAATGCGATTACAAATCAACATTTGGCACATGCATATTTGTTTTGTGGACCACGGGGTGTTGGAAAAACAACTTGTGCCAGAATTTTAGCAAAAGCTATTAACTGCGAAAATATCAACTCTAATGCCGAACCATGTAATGCTTGTCAGCCCTGTCGGTCGTTTCAATCGGGAGCAACTTTTAATATTTTTGAATTAGATGCAGCATCGAATAATTCGGTTGAAGATATTCGCCATTTAATAGAGCAAGTCCGCTATGCACCGCAAGGCGGAAAATACAAGGTGTTTATTGTTGATGAGGTTCATATGTTAAGTGCAAATGCATTCAATGCTTTTTTAAAAACCTTAGAAGAGCCTCCCGCTTATGCTGTTTTTATTTTAGCAACAACAGAAAAACAAAAAATTTTACCGACAATTTTATCGCGTTGTCAGATTTATGATTTTAAACGCATTAGTAATGATGATATTGAAGAATATTTACACGGCATTACCATAAAAGAAAACATTCTTGCAGAAAAAGAAGCCCTGACAATCATTGCACAAAAAAGCGATGGCGGTATGCGAGACGCACTTTCATTGTTTGATAAAATTGCCAGTTTCACAAACAATAATTTAACATATAAAAATACCATAGAGCATTTAGATATTTTAGATATTGATTATTTTTTTCAATTGCTCACAGCAATGCAAAGCCAAAATATTGCTCAAGTTTTAAACCTCTTTACAGACATTTACAAAAAAGGATTTGATGGAGATACATTTTTAGAAGCAAGTGCAGCTTTTTTTAGAGACTTATTGGTGTCGAAAAATAAAGAGGCTATCAATTTATTAGATGTTCTTCCAACTTTTAAACAACAATATTTCCAATTAGCAGAACAATTAGAAATGTCGTTTATTTTATCTGCACTACATATTATTAACGAGGCGGAAATTCAATTTAAATTTACGCGTAATAAAAAACTGCTCGTTGAAATGGCATTGATTAAAATTACTTTTTTGCCACAAGCCATTGCCTTTGTAGAAACAGATCCTCAAGTTTCTACAAAAAAAAAAATAACGAATAAACAGAGCGTGTATTTACGCCCCATTCCATACAAGAGTGCTTTTCCGAAGGTTGTCATTCATGCTGAAAAAAGCGTTGTTTTAACGCAGGATTCAATGGATTCGAATTATGTTATGACGCCACAACAATCTGAAATCAAAATACAACCTACACAAACAGAAAAGGTTATTCCAATAGGAAGTAAAATAACAAGTCTTGCCGATGTGCTTAAAAATGCAATTCAGCAAACACAAGCTCTTGGAAATATTCGACCTTTAGAACAATATGAGTTAGAGCAACTTGTCGCAGAATATATACTTGCTTTAGAAAAAAAAGACCAACGATATATTAGTACAATATTTGCTGATACGATATTTGCCGTTACTGATGATACAATACGTGCAATAGTTTCACGCACTTTTAATAAAGATATTCTTGTGCAAAATGAAATCGCATTTATGGATTTTTTGAAACAAAAAACAAAGAGAATGCAGTTGAAATTTATTGTCGAAATTAATGAAGATGTAACCGCAATTAAAAAGCCAGCTTATTATACATCGCAAGAATTGTTTGAACAATTAGAACAAACGTACCCGCTGATAAAAAAAATGAAACAAAATTTAATGTTAGAAATTCTTCTCTAAGTCTTATTGATATTGGGTAATGAAATGTTTAAAATCAATCAAACTATAGTCCTATTTTAATCTGATAAAACATAAATGTTAAAGATAAATAAAACGTTAAAGATAAAGCATAAAGAGTCCTACTTTTATTTTTTCATTTAGGTTTGCAACATGAGTTTGTTGAGAAGGTTTTAGTACAACGATTATTGACTATTGTACCGTTTATCAAATTATACATCAAAAAAATATTTCATCACTTTTATTACCTTATTTTAATACTGATTTTTAAAATTAAACAATATGAAAAAACAAATTTTCAAACTGCTTACCTTCGGTCTTGTTTTCACTCTTTCGTCAAGTGTCATTTTTGCACAAACGATTCAGATGGGTACTAAAGCTGGCACCATACAATTTAAAGGCAATATTGTAATAGACTCTTCTGTTACTTTTCCATCAATTAAAAGCGGTCCTACAACTGACAGTGTGTTAACAATTGACAATATAGGCACATTGAGTAAGATGTCTATAAGTCGTCTTTTAACTCCTGCTACAGCAAAAATAACGAGCGGTTTAACTAAGCTACCTTCAGATTCTATTGTTTTGGGTGGCAGATTAACTAGCCCAACAACTATTACAACAAGTAGTGTCAATACGCTTTCTATTCCTGGTTTACAAACAGGAGGTTCTGTTGATGAATTAGTAACTATAAATTCGGCTGGCGTTCTTGCTAAAAAAACAGTTTCTGAAATTGTACGTCAATCTAATAGTCTTGTTACAACAGCTTCTGATATTGCTTTGACGGGTGCAAATAGCATTGTTATTTTTACAGGTGTAAACGCTACTTTTTCTTTACCTTCAGCTTCTACTTTGCCTAATAAAGAATTTAAAGTTGTTAATAAAGGAAGTGGAGTAATTACTTTTTCATCAAATATTAAAGCTGGAGACAACGTTGAAGTCAGAGAATTAGAAGGGTTATCAGATACGAATTCTTTGAGCTTTGTTAGTGATGGAACAGATTGGATTAAATTAAATTAAAAAGTAAATAAGTAAATTAATTGAAAAGCTCTCCTTTGAGGGCTTTTTTTTATTGTATGGTAAATAAATCGTCAGCAATTTTTTCGTTTAATCGAATACTTTTTACGCTAACCATTGTTTCACTTTCTGGATTTTTAATAACAATGCTTGTAGGGAATAAAACATTATCAAAAGGTTTGTATTCAGCGTAAGTAATGGTTTGAGAACGACCAGAAATATTGGCGTTAGGCGGAATGAGTGTCCGCACTTTAAGGTTTGTATTGACGCTGAAATATTCATAAATAATACGCTTTTTTTTATTCATAATTTCTACTACATACGTCATTTCATCATTTATTTTTTCTATACCTTTTAACACGAGGTGATTCAACAGCGTGTCATAAGATTTTTCAGGATTGATGTAAACGTCATTTTCTAATAAATCAAATTCTCGTCCTTTGATGTTGCGTAGCATTTGTGAATTTTTTTCTACTGCATTGATCCCATTAAATAGAATTTCTTGCACGATAATTTCACCTACTTTCACTCTTAATAAATATTTGTCTGGCATTTTTTTGATTTTTTCTATGACCATTATTTGATTATTAGAGGTTGCTTCTTGTGTAGTATAAATACTATTGATTTTGCGTAATGATGTTTTTCCTCCAATGGCTTTGATATAATTTTGAATGACTGATTTTGCATTTAACGCCATCCATTTATTGTGTTGTATATCATCTTCTTTATTACCATAAACATCTAAAATTTGATACGGAATTTGCTTGATTTTTGTAATGCTATTTAAAATTTCGTTTTTATTACCGACAATCACTATATGAGCTTTTCCAGGACGGAGATATTTATTTGCAGCATCAAAAACGTCTTTAATACTTACACGATTAAGTTGATATAAATAGTCTTGATAATAATTGGGAGGCAAATTCCAACGGTCTGTATTGATGGCAATTTGAATCAATGTTTGAGGGTCTTCTAATGAAGAAATAAAATCTCCAATGAGGTAATTTTTTGCTGAGACAATTTCTCGCCAATCATTTTTTTCATTTTGTAGGCTATGCAATGCTTTTAATAAATATTGTATAGTACTGTCTATGTACTTGTGATCCAGTTTTAATTGAATAGTTAAAATCGTATGTGACACATCTTGTGTCAGTTGAGAATGCACCGTTGATACGTATTTTTTTTGATCAACTAATTGTTGTTGTAATCGAGAAAAAATCGTCTCTCCCAAAACCGCATTTAGCACTTTCAATTTAAAAGCATCTGGGTGATTGGGACTAATGGGTATAGTATGTGTTAAAGCAAGGTGTGCTAGAGGGTGATAGTCGTTGTTGAGAATACTGAATATTGTTTTTGCAGGAGGCGTAACTGAAGGGGTAGAGAAGGTGTTTTTTGTATTGGCTTCCCATGTACCCAATAATTGCTCGAGGCGAATTTTTAATTCTTCAACATCTACATCTCCAGTAATACCGAGATAGCATAAATTTGGCTTTAAGTAGGATTCGTAAAAAATTTTACAATCTCCTGCCGTGCTACTTTGAACAATCTCTTCCGTCAAAATAGAATTTGTTGAAGGTGAATTGGCATAATTGATTTTTGCACTGATGCGATTTAAAACCTCATCTGCACGATCGTTAGATAGGGCTATTTGTGCTTTCTTTTGTGCTTTTAAAATGCTCATTTCCTCAACGGAAAAAGAGGGAAATAAAACCATCTCACTAAAAAGTTCTAATAATTGTTCATCATTTTTTTTTAATCCTTTTAGGTGCAAGAGTGAATTGTTATTTTTAATTTCTGCATTTAAGGAAGCCAAATCGACTTGCAATTTTTCTTTACTCCTTTTTGTTGTTCCCGTTTGCATTAAATCGCTTGTTAATTCTTGGATGCCAATGAAGTCATCATCGATTTGAGGTGTCCCATAAAAATGTAAAGCATATTGTACGAATGCATCTGAAGGGCGTGCTAAAACATACACTCTTAACCCATTTTTTAATCTAAAAAATTGAACTTTTTCAAGCTTGATAGGTTCTAGTTGTTGGAGTATTGGTTTAGAAAAATTGGCAATAGTATCAATGAATACAGGGTCTTCTAAAATTTGAACTTTTTTATTATTCTGTTTTTTCCAAATTGTATCAACTGGTTGTATGTCGATAATTTGTGAGAATAAAAAAGATGAAATGAACATGAAGAGCAAAAAAAAGTAAGGCATAGAAAAGTAGTTCTAATTAGAAAATTTGTTTTCTTTTTTGAGGTATAAAATATAACACAACTCGATTGGTTGTATTGAAATAAATATTGGCAATACGTTTGATATCTTCAGATGTTACTTTTGTATATTCATCTTTATACGAGTTGATTTTATCCGCATTATTAAAAAATAATTTGTAAGACAATATTTGTTTGCATAATTCTGCTGTACTATTTGTGTGTGTCATCAACTGTGTAGTCAATTTTGTTTTCGCACGATTCAAGTTTATTTCATTTAAGCCATTGAGTTGAATTTTTTCTAACTCTTCGCTTATTTTTTTGTCAGTTTCTTTAAATGATACGCCTTTAGGAATAACCGTAAATAAGAAAAATAAACTTGGATCTTCGGTCTCGTCGATTTGATGTGCAATAGAAATTGCCAAAGGTTCTTTTTGATGCATAATGGTTTCTAACATGGCATCTTTTCCGCAACTGAAATGTTGTGCCAATAATTCAATTGCAGGTCTATCAGTTGTGTTTGATTGAGGAATATGAAATGCAAGCCCTAATAGCTGTTCTGGCGACTCGATAGAAATACTATCTCTTACTTCTTGCAACCATTCAGGGTCTTTAATTTGCGTAGCTTGAAAAAAAGAAAGGTTGTCATTTTTAAGATGTCCAAAATATTGATACAAGTTTTTTCTGACCTCAAAACTGTTAAAATCACCAACAATACAAAGTGTCGCTAAGTGCGGTTGATAATATGTTCTTAAAAACGAATCGATAGTCGAAATATTTAAAGAAGAAATAAAATCATTGTTGATATGAAGAGTCCCTTTTTTGTACGGATGTCTTTTGTAGGCATAGTTGTAAAAATGATTTTGTTGATAGGCATACGTATTTTTTTCTTCATGCATATGTCTGAAATTCCTTTTTTGTAATTCAAATAATGGCTCGTTTAGGCTGTCGTGTTTCATTCTTTCCGCTTCTATCCATAATGCAAGTTCAAGTTGATTTTTGGGTATTGTTGTGTGAAATAGAGTATAGTCTAACAAAATATTAGTACTTGTTTTTCCACCTGCATAAGCAATCATGTTTTTATATTTCTCTGTAATTTCTTTTTTGTTACCAAGTGTTTGCATCATTTGAACAAAATAAGCCAAACCTTGTTCCCCAAAATTGTCATTTTTAGTCCCCACGTGATATGCCATACTAACAGAAACTAAAGGCATCGTATGTTTTTCATGCAACACAACACGCAACCCATTTGACAAAGTAAATTCTGTAATTCCAATTTTTCCTATTTGTGCTGCTAATGTGATTGAACAGAATAAGTAGATTGTTGCAAACAAGCATTTCATACGATTGACTTTTAAATAAAGTCAAATTTAGGTTTAAAAAATATTCAGTTTTAATTTTTCATTAACACAAGATCAAAGTGTCTTTGATATGCAATTTGATCAATAGAAAAGTATGCCCTTTCGACGTAGTCAAAAAAAATATATTCACGCCTTATTTTCATATTTCTTGTTCATTACAATCAAGTAATCACCCCGCCTTACATAATGGTAGAACTCATTATCAATATAGAAAGCGTCAATCCAATCGACTTTTTGGGAGTGAATAATATTCGCTTACAATTCTTGAAAAAAGAATTTCCTGCATTAAGAATTATTGCAAGGGGAACTCAATTAAAGGTGAGTGGATTAAAGGAAGGCGTAGAACATTTTAAATCAAAATTGAACGCCATTATTTTGTACATTGAAAAAAATGGCAGTATAGAAAACGAAGTTTTTCAAAATATTGTTCATGCATCTCGTGAAGAAAAAAATCATTCAACAGATGCTATTATTCTTCATGCAGCAAGTGGAAAAGCCATTAAAGCGAGAACGCCTAATCAACAAAAAATTGTTGAAGCGATTGTTGACAATGATGTCATTTTTGCCGTTGGTCCTGCGGGAACAGGAAAAACATATACCGCTGTTGCGCTTGCAGTTCGGGCTTTAAAAAACAAGAGCATCAAAAAAATTATTCTTACACGCCCAGCTGTTGAAGCAGGCGAAAGTCTTGGTTTTTTGCCAGGTGATTTAAAAGAAAAAATTGACCCTTATCTGCGTCCTTTGTATGATGCTTTAGAGGATATGTTAGACAGAGAAAAACTCAATTACTACTTGAATACGCACATTATTGAAATTGCACCACTGGCGTATATGCGAGGAAGAACTTTAGACCATGCGTATATTATTTTAGACGAAGCACAAAATACTACTGACCTTCAATTAAAAATGTTTTTGACCCGACTTGGCACACAAGCAAAGGCAATTATTACGGGTGATACGTCTCAAATTGATTTGCCATACAATCAAAAAAGTGGATTAAAAAAAGCCATTCAAATATTGCAAAATATTAACGGCATTGCTTATGTGCCATTAGATGAACAAGATGTTGTTCGCCACCATCTTGTAAAAAAAATTATTCACGCTTATGAAATTAACCATGACCAAGAAAAAAAAGTTCCTCATAAATAGTCTATTCATTTTGTTGTTGTACGCTTGTTCTTGCACTTCAACTACAAAACATTTGCCTGCTGAAAGTAATATTGATTGCTTGAAAAAATTTGTAGAAGCCTCGCTCAAAGGCAATAGGGAAGAAGCCTCTGCATATATGATACAAGACAGTTTAAACATTACTTTATTGAATGATTGGCATAAAAAATATATTGAACTGCCGCAAGATGAACAGCGAAAATATGCTCAAGCAAATGTTATCGTCCTAAAAGATTCTACGCTGAACGACTCTACCGTTTTGTTTCATTACTATAATTCCTATAAAAAAAAACCTACACAAATAAAAGTGTGCTACACAGGTCTGATTTATTTAGTTGATATTAAACATACTTTTTACGAAAATCAATAAGCATTTTTATTATGTTCAAACGCCACGACATTAGAATTAAAGCAGTACAGGTAATTTATAGCAATGATATTTGTAACACAAAGCCTAATGAAAAAGGCGTACCACAGGCTTTGAAATTATACCAAATTATATTGAATGAAGCCGAAGGATTGCGTTTTTTTTTAGTCGATATTATCTTACAAATTGTTGATGAAGTAAAGCGTGCCGCAGAAGCAGAAGCAAAAAAAATATTGGCACAAAATGTGCATCCCATCAAATCAAAAAACAAATTAGAACAGAACCCAGTAGTGTTAGTCTTGAGAACTATTTATGATTCTTACAGCTTGCAGACGAAACAAAAAAAAATAAAAATAGACGACCATGACCTGATACGCCAACTTTTTGCGAGCCTTATCAACACGCCTATTTATCAAGAATATACTACAGTAGAACAAGAGAATGACGAAATGAAAATTGCTGTTGTTGTTGCCATATTAAAAGAAGTCGTACAACATAATGAGGTCGTAGAAAGTTTTATTGAAGACCATTTTATGAATGCAATGGAAGATGCGTCTTCAGCATTATTTAGCTTAGTTGAACAAATCAGAAATTATCCTAAGATTAAAATTGAAACTCTTGCTGATGTAGAAGAAAATATCGCCTTTGGAAGAGTGTTGATAGAAAGTTGTCTTGCAAAAACAGAATTTATCGAAAAGGTAATTACAGAAAAAATACAGCATTGGGACAATGATAGAATCATCGTTTTAGATAAAGCAATTTTGAAATTAGCCGTATGTGAATTTTTATATTTTGATGCCATACCGATTACTGTGAGTTTGAATGAATACATTGAAATATCTAAAGAATATAGTACGATAGAAAGCAAAAAATTTATCAACGGCGTTTTAGATACCTTGCAACAAAAACTCCGTAACGATGGAAAAATTGGAGCAGAAAAAAGAGCCAGCACAAACTTGTCTTTTTGATATGTTCCTTTTACGCTTCGTTTACAAATTGTTTATTCAACTCCTTTATGGAGCAATTTGGGTCGCTTCTTTTTTTTCTCCCAAAGCAAAACAATGGATACAAGGCAGAAAACTGTGTTGGAAAGATTTGGCAAACATTGATTTTAAAGAACAAAAAACAATTTGGTTTCACATTGCCTCACTCGGTGAATTTGAACAAGCCACTCCGTTATTACAACGGTTGCAAAAACAATATGCAGACCATTTTTTCTTAATCACTTTTTTTTCTCCTTCTGGGTATGAAAAAATTAAACACGCAAATGTTGTTGATAAGGTTCTGTATTTGCCCTTGGATACAAAAAAAAATATGCGGCGATTTTTTTCTATCGTGCAACCAAAATTGTTGGTGATTGTAAAATATGAATATTGGTATTACTTGCTTGAAACGGCTTTTCAACAACAAATTCCTGTTGTGCTTGTGTCGGCAATATTTTTGGAACAACAAATATTTTTTAAATGGTATGGTGTATTGCATAGGCAAATGCTTACTTTTTTTTCTGTCATTTTTGTTCAGAATAAAGCATCAGAACAGCTTTTGAAACAAACATTGTCGCTACAAAACCCTATTGTGGTGGCTGGAGATACGCGTTTTGAAAGAGTGATGCAACATTTTCAAAATCGACAACACAAAAATTTTGATTGGCTCGATCAATGGAAAGCAAATCATCAATTGATTGTTGTGGGCAGTAGTTGGCAACAAGACAGTAATTTATTTGCACAAATTCAACATCAACTTTTAGAGACTAAATTGCTCATTGTTCCTCATCAAATTGATGTTGATACGATTCAACAATTACAACGAAAATTTCCGCATAGTGTTTTGTATTCGCAACTAAATAATCATGCCAATTTTGTATCGTGCCAAACGATTATCCTTGATGCAATTGGGTTTTTATCGCATTTATATTTTTATGCTGATTTAGTTTACGTGGGAGGAGGCTTTAATCGGAGTGGTATTCATAATATTTTAGAACCTGCTGTTTTTGGAAAAGCAATTTTAATCGGACCTCGATTTTCAAAATTTCAAGAAGCCATTTCTTTGCAACAACTCGGCGGTGTCATCAGCATTAAAAATGCAGATGAGTTACTTGTTCAAATTTGCCATTTACAAATACACGAACAAGAGAAAAAAGATAGAGGATTACTCAACAAAAATTTTGTTGCCACACATACAGGTGCAAGCGACATTATCACGCAGCAGATAGGAAAATATTTGTAATTCAACGCATTTCACCCTAACACTTCGTTTAGGCATCCCTAAAAATAATTAATAGTGTAGAGACCTTTTACCTCTAACTTTTTTTAGACCATTAAAAACTAAATGGTTCAGAAGTAATGATCTGAACTTATTGCCACATGATTGCAAAACGATGCATAGTTGTTAATCAACTGACTTAAAAGCAAGGTCCATTTTTTGTCTGTCAAAATCTTTTTCGTTACAGGCAATGACAATAGTTGCTACGCCGTTGCCAATAAAATTTGTGATGGAGCGAGCTTCAGACATAAATCGATCGACACCAAGTAAAAGTGTAAGCCCTTCAACAGGAATTTTTCCTAATGCTGTAAGCGTTGAAGCCAATACAATAAAACCGCTTCCCGTAACGCCAGCCGCACCTTTTGAGGTTACCATTAAAATGCCAATAATGGTCAGCATTTCTGTGCCTGTAAGGTGTATGTTATATACTTGACTCAAAAAAATTACTGCCATTGAAAGATAAATTGTTGTGCCATCTAAATTAAAAGAATACCCCGCAGGGACAACCAAACCAACAATAGGTTTTGAACAACCAACGGTTTCTAATTTTGTCATTAAAGAAGGCAATGCGGACTCTGAAGAAGACGTTCCCAATACAATAAGGAGTTCTTCTTTGATATATTTTAGAAATTTCCAAATGCTGATTTTGTAATATTTAAGGATTGAACCCAAAATCAAAAAAACAAAAATTCCCATTGTGATATAAACCGTTATCATCAGTTTGGCTAAGGGCACAAGGCTTTGTAAACCATATTTGCCAATTGTAAAACACATGCCGCCAAAAGCACCAATTGGAGCCGCATACATGACTATTTTTAATCCTTTGAAAATATATTTTGATAGCATATTTAAAGGTGCAATGACGCGTTCTTTTTGCGACCATTTGCTGATGATCATGCCAAGAAAAATGGCGACGATTAAAACTTGTATGGTGATATTGTCTTTGAAAAATTTGAGCCAGCTAAATGTGTGTGCTTGAGTTGTATATTCTACAATTTTAGAAGTGTCGCCAACAGCAACAGCAACCCCTTTTCCGGGTTGAATGATATAAGCAATTACAATGCCAATGATTAACGCAAAAGTGGTTACAATTTCAAAATATAAAAGGGCTTTTCCACCCACTTTCCCTACGCGTTTAAGGTCGCTCATTTGGCTAATGCCTAAGGTTATGGTTAAGAAAATAATGGGGTTAATAAACACTTTAATCACGTTAATAAAATACGTTCCTAAAGGCTTCATTTGTATTGCAAGGGCGGGGTTGAAATGACCCAATAGTATGCCGATTGCAATGCTGGTCAACACCCAAAAAGTTAAATTTTGGTACATTTTTTTATTCTTGGTAGATGTTTTTTCTTGCATAAAAAATCAGTTTAAAAAACGAGGAAATACAAAGTGTAAATAATAAATAAAGAAATGGGTATCGTAAAGCCAACCATTTTGTTCGCTAGTTCGGGCATTAAATTATAGCGATTAGCAATAATTGCTGTTGTGTTCATCGAGCCGATTGCTGCACTCAAAATGCTGATATTTGCAATCATGTCATTTTGGTGTAAGATGCACCTAAACAGAATAAAAATAAGGAGTGGAGAGATGAAAAGTTTAAACAAAAATCCCCATGCTAATTGGGTACAATCTGTTTTTGTTAAATAGAAACGAATTTGTAAACCAACAGTGAGGAGTGCGATAGGTTGAAACGCTTGACTTAATTGTTCAAAAGAATAAATACAAATTCTTGGAAGCGGATAATGACTAACATTTGCCACCAAAGCAATAATAAAAGCAATGGTTGGGGGAAAGGTGAAAACTTGTTTTAGAATGGTACTGATTTTGGGGTTTTGAGAAGTGTAATAAGTTGCAGTAGCAACGCCAAGTGTTGAAGAACAAAGTACCGTTCCAGCTTGACTCATGATGATGCCAACAGTCAATCCTTCTCTACCATATAAGGCTTCAAATAAAGGAAAGCCGACGAAGGAGACGCTACTAATTCCAGATGTAAGAATCAGCACACCTTTGTGTTGTTTATTGAGTGGATAGAAATAATCAACGAGATTGAAAAATAAAATCGAACAGATGTAAAGCAACCATGGTGCTAAAATGATTTTGCCTATTGTAGGTGTAATTTTAATCTCGTCAAAATGAAATAGAATAACACTTGGAATAAAAATGTACGTTAATAAAACGCCCAAGTATTTGGGGAGTTCTTGCGGAATGCCTTTCTTGTTTTGTAGGGCAATGCCAATACATAAACAGACGATAACAAAAAAAGGTCCAAACATGATTAAGGTTGAATTAAAGAAGTACGTTTTGTGTCTTTCATAAAAGCATAAATGATTAAAGATATAAATATACAAATCGTAACATACCAATAATAAGCACTTTCAACACCACTATTTTTACAATATAAAGCAATGTATTCAGCAGAACCTCCAAAGATTGCAACAGCAATAGAATAGGATAGTCCCACACCTAAAGCTCTAATTTCTGTAGGAAATAATTCTGCTTTCACAATCGCATTGACAGACGTATATCCGCTAACAATGATGAGTGCTAATAAAATCAAAATGAATGCTTCATGACTGGTATGTATTTGCGAAATGCTTGACATTAAAGGCACGGTAAACAGTGTTCCTAAAATACCAAAGCTGAGCAATAAAGGTTTGCGACCAATTTTGTCGGATAACCACCCTAATAGAGGTTGAAGAAAAGTGAAAAATAACAGTGTCCCAAACGTGATTTTAGTTGCTTCAATTTTTGAGAGGTGTACGGTATTGACTAAAAATTTTTGCATATACGTGCTATACGTATAAAAAGCAACTGTGCCACCTAAGGTTAAACCCATGACAATTAAAATAGCTTTAGGGTGTTGTAATAAAAGGCGAAGGTTACTGTCCTTTTTTTTGTTGATTGCGTTGGCTTTAAAAGAATCTGTTTCTTGCATGTGAGTTCTTAAATAAAGGGCGACAAAAGATAATGCTGCTCCAATAAAAAATGGAATTCTCCATCCCCATGCGTGCATATCAGCATCGCTTAATAAACCTTGTAATAGAAGTTGAATGCTTAATGCAATAAGCTGTCCGCCGATGAGCGTTACATATTGAAAAGATGAAAAAAAACCTCTTGTATTTGGCGTTGCCATTTCGCTTAAATAGGTTGCAGCGGTGCCATATTCACCGCCTACGCTCAAGCCTTGTAAAAGGCGTGCAAGGAGTAATAAAATGGGTGCAAGTATGCCAATAGAATTAAAACTTGGACAAAGTGCAATGAGCAATGAACCGAACGACATGAGTAAAACGGATATCGTCATCGCTATTTTTCTGCCTTTGTTGTCGGCTAAATTTCCAAATAACCAACCACCTATTGGACGCATAAAAAAACCGACGGCAAAGATTCCTGCTGTATTTAACAGTTGCGCGGTTGGGCTTGAATGAGGAAAAAATGAAGACGAAAAATAAATTGAAAATGCCGAATAAACATACCAATCATACCATTCTACTAAGTTGCCAATAGACCCACTTACAATGGCTTTAATTTGAGTTTTTTGTATCATGTTTTGATTTTTTAGTACATCAATAGTCGTCTGTTTTTTTTGATGTTTCCTTGTTCAAATGAAAAATAAAAAAAAACTACTTCTATCATATTGCATATAGAAGTAGTTGATAGACTTATTTATTTTGTAGCATTAAAATCTGAGGTTAAGCGATGTGAAATAAGTCGCTCCGTTAAAACCAATTTGCAAAACGTTTCTGCTATATGGCGTTTGTCCGTTAAAATAATTGCCCCTTGTTGGATCATTTTTATCAGGATAAGTATTGAATAGATTAAGAGCACCCATACTGATGGTTAAGCCTTTTAACAAGTTGATATTGTAAGAAAGCGTTAAATCAGAAATCGTTTTTGCACCCATGGTTTGATTTACCCATAAACTGCCCGATTGCGACTGTGTTTTTCCATTAACAGTAAACAATCTACCCCATGTGGTAACTTCTCCAAAATAAGTTTCGCGAAATAAAACATTGAAATTTTTGTATTGAAAACCAATAGAAAAAACAAATTTATTTTGTGGTTGGCTCGTTTCAATTACTGCTCTTGAAGGCGTATCGATAATGGCGTATTGATTATATACTTTTGATGCTCCGTTCAATTTGTAGAATGAATCTGGTGTATTTCTTACTTTTTCAATTGTTGTTTGATTAAAAGCGTAAGCGGCAGAAACTGTCATTGTGCTGTTGGCACCGAGTTTCCATTTTTGTGTTGCAACTAAATCTAAGCCAATTGTTCTTGTGTCTAATAAATTCGTGAAAAAAGCGATTTGTGTTTTTCCACTTGCTGAATAGAGTCGATTGAGGCTTGGATAAAGGGACAATTCTAAATTTTCAGAAAGTGATATTTTGTCAAATACATCAATAATATATCCATCTGCTGTAAAAGTAAAACCAGAATTTGATTTTGCTGTCATACCAAGGCTATAGTTCCAAGAGTTTTCTGCTTTTAAAGCGTCAATGCCTAATACTTTTAAATTTGGATCTGATGTACTAAGTTGTTTGGTTTGTACAATTTTACCACTTTGTACAGTAGAAGTTGTGCCTTGATTATAAATTTGTTGCAGAGACGGTGCTCTAAAGCCTTTGTTGATAGAACCCCTTAATGCAAAGTTTTCACCCAGTTTTAGTCGTGTTGCAAACTTGCCAGAAACATTTGTTCCAAAGTCAGAATAATTTTCAAAACGAAGAGCCGTAGTTATTAATAAAGCATTTGTGATGTCGCTTTCAATATCAACGTATGCACCAATATTTGTTCTTTTTTCATTTGGTTGTTCATCACTTGCAGTGCCGGGTCTGCCATTTGAACCAGGTGCTTTTATAGGAACTACGCCAGCAATCCCAAGCGGTCCAATTTTGTAAGAATCTGGGTCGCCTGCAACTTGTTGATAAAAATCAACTCTGTATTGTGTCCCTACAGCAATGTTGAGTGTTTTTACACCAATATTTTCAAAATGTTTAGATAAATCGAAATCTGTTGTGCTTTGAGCAAAAGAAAATTGTCCGGCATAAAAATCTGTTGGCGACGCAGCACCCAGCGACGCATTTGCTGTGTTGTTTGCCCATATATCTAAAGAGCTATAACCATAAACTGAACTGAGGTCATAATTCCAGCCAGATTTTGTTTCTCTTTTAATGCCGCCTGCAATTGAATAATTGGTTGTTTGTCCGGGTAATTTCGGGGTATATCCATGCTTGTAAAGAAAAGTGTCAGAGTTGCCATCTGTTGGTACAGCATTTCTAAAAAAACCTCCTGCTCTTGTATATTTATAGGCATATCCACCAAATGCATAAACAGACCATTCATTGTTAATGGGGTAACCTGCGTTAAAAAAACCTTGCCCCATTTCGTTTGCATTAGAACCATAAACGCCAACTTTTGCTGCCCAAGGCCAAAAGCCTTTTTGTTGTCGCAACGCATCATCAGTGGCTACAGTCGTGCTATAAATTCTGCCTACAAAAGTATCTTGTCTGTTTGTTCCTTCTACCAATTGTCCTTGCAATGAAATATTTAAAAAGCTTTTTGGTTTTCCAAGTGAAAAACCATAGTTGACAGCTCCCATTATATTTTTGCCATCTCCTTCTTTTGTGATGCCTGTTTGAACCATTGCAGAGCCTGCGTTGGTTTGTTTTTTGAGATTCAAATTGACAATGCCAGCAATTGCGTCAGAGCCATATTGTGCGGCTGCCCCATCGCGCAAAATTTCTAATTGTTCAATTGCAATAGATGGAATAGCATTCATGTCAGATACAACGCTTCCTCTGCCAGGCACAACGTTGAGGTTTAATGCAGCAAACGTATGTCGTCTTTTTCCATTCACTAAAAGCAAAACTTGGTCTGGCGACATACCACGCAATGTTGCAGGATCAGCATAACTTGCTGTGCCGTTGATGCTTTGTTTTACCGAATTAAAAGAAGGAACGCTGTATTGTGCTTGCTGACCAATGTCTAATTGACCAGTCGCTGCCAAGTCTTTCGCACTAATCACATCTACTGGCACAGGTCTTGACACATCTGTTCTTGGTTTACCACGTGAGCCAATTAAACTGACGCTTTCTAATTCTTGTGATTCTAAAGGTACTGTTTGAACACTTCCTTCATTCACTGTATTTTTTACTTCAGCAGTCAAATTAACGAGTAACGTGTTTTTAGAATTATTTTTAACCTCTACGTTATCTACTTTTTTTACTTCAAAGCCGTCTTTGAGTATCGTTAAATTGTAATTACTGCCTTCGGCAATATTCTTAATTTCAAAACTGCCATCGGCATTAGACAGAATTTCGTGCTTGACGTTATTATCGACATTTGTTAAAATAATTTTTGCGTCAGCAATATTTTTTTCTTTTGATTGGACGATGCCTTTAAATTCTGACAAGGCATTCTGCTCTTGTGCAAATGCCGATGGAATAAACCCAACAGCGAAAAAAGCAAGAATGATTTTTTGTTTGAGCGTTTTTAATTTCATAGTTGTAATTTTTAAGGTTAATTAATAAAAGATAATTTGAAGAGCGGTTTGTGAAATTTTTAAGTGATTAATTTTGGCAATGTTTGTTACGAATAATTTCAATGAATCATCTCGTTCAATTGTGCCAGTAAAATAATATTGCGAAGAATCTTTTACGTTAAAGACAAATTCTTTATGATAAATCATTCCTAACACACGAAGGGCGTTTGTCAATTTTTCATTTTTAAATTCGACATATTGATGTTCAACATATTTAGCATTAAAATCAGGTTGAGTAAACTGTTTTTTTGAGACTAAATTGCTGTAAGAGTGCTGTTCTACTTTAAACTCTTGTAAAGGCTTGTCTGGATTCAATTGACAAATTTGTCCTGCAATGAGTGTTTTTGTTTGTATGTGTTGAGGGCTGAAAATATTTTTCTGATTTGAGTTTGACACGGCAATTTTTCCTTCAATCAATTTAATCTCAACTTGTTCATTCTTTGTGTCATCAACAGAAAAAATTGTTCCTAATGCTTTAATTTCAATTGATTTTATTTTTACAATAAAGGCTTGGAGCGGATTTTTATGCACATTAAAAATTGCCTTTCCTGTTATAGAGGCGATCCTTTCATTGCTTGTTCTATTGACCGTAAATTCCAAACTGCTATTAGGCATCAGTTTTACTTCTGAACTATCAGGAAGTAGAAAATAGACTTCGTGATTCATCGTATTTTTACAATGAAAAATAGGTTCTTGATTTTCTAAACTAAGCACGTAGTGAATGCCAATGAAAACAAAAACAATGCACGCAACACTCGCTAACCTTTTATATATTTTTATTCTTCTTTTTCTTTTTGAAAATGTTTGAGCGTAAATATGTTGCCACATTTGATGAGATGTTTTCTCGTCTATTTGATGTTGATGATCCATACTGGTGTCATTGAAATAAAGTAATTGTCTTTTTATATAATACGCAAGACTTTTGATATACCCTCACGTTTCAGAAAAATATTTTTCTTGTTCAGGTTTTCGTTCTTGAGCATCTCAATAAAATAATTTTCGCTTTTTTGCTTTTAATAGAAATAGGATATTGTTTTTCGTTTTATTTTTTTTATCTTCAATATAAGACAGCATAACTACAATATGGAAGAAAAACAGCTTTTTAATTTGAATGATGAAAAAATTTTCAAAAAAGTATTTGATTTTTTTCACCCAAAAGTCTATTTCTATTTTGTCAAAAATGGCTGTGATACCTACACAGCACAAGATCTTACGCAAGAAACGTTCATTAAATTATACAACTATAAAAGCACTTTAAATGAAGAATTGAAATTTTCGACTCAATTGTTTCAAATTGCAAAAACGACGATGTATTCGCATTTTAGGAAACAAAAAATTCAGACTGTTGAACTCAATCATATGGACTGGGAGGACGCCTTAGAAGATAGGACTTATCGTTATGAATTGGTTGCAATACAACAAGCTACTTCTGCTTTACCCCAAAAGTGTAATGAAATTTTCACCCTAAGCAAATTCAATGGTTTGACGAATCAAGAGATTGCTCAATCACTTAAAATTTCTATCAAAACAGTTGAAAGCCAAATGACCAAAGCAGTCAAAATACTTCGAGAAAAGGTGAGTAAAATAAAGTAATCAAGACACAATTGTACCCATAAAAAAAGCCACTTACATTGCTGTAAGTGGCTTTTTATTTTTGACAGAAAAATGTTCTATTCTTCTATTCTAAATGTTACAGGTTGTTTGCGATAGGCTTTTACGTATTTTCCATTTTGTACGCCAGGAGTCCATTTTGGTCCTTGCTTAATGGCTTTTATCGCAATTTCTGCCAGTTTTGTATGCCCATTTGACAAGGCTACAACATCGCTTACATTACCTTCTCTATCAACGATAAATTGAATCACAACAGTACCAGAAAACCCAGCATCTGTTAAATCATCAATGTATTTGTTGATTTCTCTTTCCACAAAACGTTGCCAACCTTTTCCTCCTCCAGGAAATTCAGCTTCTTTTTCAACCTTTGTCAAAACCTCTTCAACTACAGGGCCTGGTGCGGCTTCTGGCGTACTCACAGGGGCTTCAACAACTTCAGTTTTTAAGCCTTCTTGATTGACGGTGCTTATTTTTGTATCGGCTAATTCTTTTACTTCTGGTGGTTTTTCGTCTTCTTTTACTTGTTCATCAGGAACAATTTTTGGAGGCGTAAATTTTTTCATCTCTACTTTAGGCTCTGGTGGCTTTGGCGGCGGTGGAGGCGGCGGGGCTTTAGGTTCTTCTTTTTTAATGTCTTCTAAAACGACCTCTCTAATTTCAATTTCTTTTTTCTTTTTTAAAGAGGAACTGATGACACCTCCTAAATAAACGCTCAGTGCCGTAAGAAGAATAGAACTAACTACAATTAACAAAGCAATTAAAAGCCTTCTGTTATATTGTTTTCTTAGCTCATAAGCACCATATATTTTGTTTTTTTTATCAAACAGTAAGTCTAAAAAATCTGTTTGAAGAATTTTATCTACGGCTATCATAAGGGGTTAAATTAAATGGAATGAAAAAAAAGAAGGAGTAATTTATTTGATACCGTTGGCTTTTTCAACCAAACCCATCAGTTTCAATTCTTCCTTATCTACATCCACAATAGCAAAGCGTTTGACTTCATTGATGGTCATTTCGTCTAAAATGTCTACTGTATTTTTGTACGTAGCATCGTTTGAAGGCTTAATAACAATAACAAAATCTGTGCTGTCTGTGGTTGATTTTTTTTGAATAATAATGTCTCTAATGCCTTTAAAAGAAGTTACTTTAAAGTTATTGGGGTCTTTTAATTGACCTTCATAATAATAGACATTATCTTGTTTGCCTAAGATAAGGCTCAATGCACCCGATTCTTTAATTTTATTTTGTTCTTGGGGCTTTTCAGTATCTTTTGGCATAAACAAATCCATTGCCGTTGGAGAGGCCATTGTGGTTGTGAACATAAAAAAGGTAATGAGTAAGAAGCCTAAATCTACCATCGGGGTTAAATCGACCCTTGTAGAACGCTTACTGCCACTACCTTTGACTTCCATTTCTGCCATAGTACAATTGGTTTATGTGTTTTTAAATGACGTGAATTTGTTTTATGATTGTTTTTTCCTTGATTCATAAAGTGCCGTTCCTGTTGGGGCATCTTCTGGGGTTGTAATGAGCTGAAATTTCAATTGGTCGTTGGCTTTAAATGCGTCAATAACGTTTTTAAATGAAGGATATTTCGTTGCAGCATCACCCTTAACAAGAATATTGAGTTTTCGTCCTGCATAGGCGGTTAAAATGTAACGTATCCAAGTTTTCAATTCATTATTCGTAGAATCAACAGGAATGCCGTTTTGTTTTACTGTACCTAAATCTGCCATATCTACTTTTAATAGTGAGGCTAATTGAGAAAAAGGAACGCCAACGCTCGGAAAATTCACAAAGGCTTTGAT
The DNA here is from genome assembly GCA_031539345.1 of Chitinophagales bacterium. Classification (GTDB taxonomy): domain Bacteria; phylum Bacteroidota; class Bacteroidia; order Chitinophagales; family Chitinophagaceae; genus JAVKMO01. The sequence goes on from JAVKMO010000004.1 coordinate 22,436, forward strand.
GTCTGTTTTGGTCAAGCCAAGACTTTTTTCTGTATTGATGCCTTCTAAAACGTCTGCTTTTGCATTTGGATTATCTAATTGCAAGTACACTTTGCCGTCTTTGTCTAAAGACACAATGCAAACGTCTTTTTCAGGAATCATTTTTGACGATACCGAATTGGGCGTTTTTATTTCTACTGCTTCTGTTGGTTTAAATTTTGTTGCCAACATAAAAAACGTGAGTAATAAAAATGCCACATCACACATTGCCGTCATGTCAATATTTGTGCTCTTTTTGGGGATTTTTATTTTAGGCATTTGAAGAATATTTTAACCATGAGATAAAAAGAAATGTATTTGTTCACAACAAACCATTACTACGCATGGTGATACATATTGTCAAAGGTTTGTGCTAATGTAAAAGACGTTTCGTCGATTGCATAAGTAATGCCTTCAATTTTTGTAGTAAAAATATTGTAAAAAATAATCGCTACAGCTGAAGTGCCAATACCCAATGCTGTATTGTATAAGGCTTCAGAGATACCTGCAGCTAAACTTGCTGCTGCACCTGCACCACCTTCTTCGCCCAAAGCCGAAAAGGCTCTAATCATTCCAACTACAGTACCTAATAATCCAACTAAAGTAGCAACAGAGGCAATCGTAGAAAGAAACACTAAATTCTTTTCTAACATCGGCAATTCTAAAGCGGTTGCTTCTTCGATTTCAGCTTTAATGGCTAAAATTTTATGTTCGTGGTCTAATTCTTTATTTTTAGACATTTCTTGATATTTGGTTAAGCCTGCGCGCATAATGTTGGCAACAGAACCTTTGTGTTTGTCGCATTCTTCAAATGCTCCGTCAATATTTTTTTGTGCTAAAAAGTATTGTACTTTTTTGATGAAAATTTCAGCATTCCCAGAACCTGCTGCTTTGTTAATGGTGAAAAATCTTTCTAAAACGAAAGTGAATACAATAAAAAATAAAGCAATTAATATAGGCACAATAATACCACCTTCATACATTTTGTTAAAAGCACCTTTAGGACCTTTATGATGAGGCCAAAAACCACCAGCAGGGTCCGGGTTGGTAAAGCCTGAAGGGCTACCCATATAAAAGCGCCACAATGCAAATCCTAATAGTAAACATAGCACTGGTGCGATGAGCGAAATGACATTGTTTTTTGATTTAGTTACGTTAAGTTCTTCTTGATTTGTTTGTGCAGTCATAAAATTTGTTTTAAGGGTTGTGTGAAAAATAGAAGATGAGAATAGAGATAAAAATATAAAAGTGTTTTTATTGAACAAATTTTTTTTACAAATGTTTTTCATCAATCGAAACACATTATGCTGTAATTGTGAACCACAACATTTCTGTTATTAAGAAGCTGCTACGTTTGTAAAGTGATAGTAGGCAGCACAAGCTCCTTCGCCGCTTACCATTGGTGCACCAAGAGGTTTGAGCGGTGTACATTTTGTGCCAAAATTAGGACATTGAATAGGTTTTAATTTGCCTTTCATAATGTCGCCAGACAAACACGTTTTGTCCTCTTCAACAAAGGGCGTATTGATGTTGAATTTTTTGTTTGCATCATAAGCTGAAAATTCTGGTTTTACTTCCCAACCACTATTCGGAATAACCCCAATGCCACGCCATTCTCGATCTGTAACTTCAAAAATTTTGGTTACAATAGCAATCGCATCTTCATTACCTTTTTCTGTAACAATTCTTTTGTATTGATTTTCTAATTTTTTCTCGCCTTTTTCTAATTGTTGTACGACCATTAAAATACCTTCTAACACATCGCCAGGTTCAAAACCTGCAACCACAATTGGCGTGCCATATTTTTGTACTAAAGGGGCATAATCTCCAATGCCCATAATGGCACAAACATGCCCTGGTGCAAGGAAGCCTTGAATGTTACATTCTGGGTCTTCTTTAACCGCTTCGATGGCTGGCGGAACTAATACATGAGATGTTAAAATAGAAAAGTTTTTTACGTTGTCTCGCACAGCATGAATAACAGAAAGAGCGTTTGCCGGAGCTGTGGTTTCAAACCCTACAGCAAAAAAAATAACTTCTTTATTGGGATTGTCTTTGGCAATTTTTACAGCTTCTAATGGTGAGTATAAAATACGTACATCAGCGCCTTTTGCTTTTGCTTCTAACAAACTCATCTGACTGCCTGGCACACGAATCATATCGCCATAAGAACATAAAATATTGCCTTTATCCATTGCTAAAAAAATGGCTTTGTCAATGAGTGCAATTGGCGTAACACAAACAGGACAACCTGGTCCATGTATCATTTCAATTTCTTTAGGTAACATATTGATGATGCCATTTTTTACTAAAGAGTGTGTTTGACCGCCACACACTTCCATAATCTTCCACTCTTTTGTAATGGATTGTTTAATTTTTTTTAGTAGTACATCTACTAATTCTGGCGTTCTATATTCATTCATGTATTTCATAAAGTGAAAATTTTATAGTGAAAAAAAATAAAATAGAACTTAAAACTAAAAGAAAAAAACAAACCGTATGATAGAAAATGATATTCACTTTTTTGTGTTCCAACAAACCATGTTTTGTGCGTATCAAAAATCAAAATGAGGTTGATGTGAAGAACTGAAAAATTTTCTCTACTCCGTGATAGTATTCTATTTTGATACCTACAAACAAATAGAAATCAATGTTTTTTTACGTGGTTGTTTAAAACCGCTCTTGATTTATTTCTGATGTGATGTTCTGTTTTAAATCTATTGTTGATGTTCTACAATTTTCAAAAAATAAAAAGAATTTTTAAAATAAAAGGATTGTAGAATAAGACAGTTAAAATTTGTCGTATTACGCTAATTCCAAATATCCAAAAAAATCAGGCAAATGAAAATTGGGTTTAGGGTGGCGGATAGTTGTCCATGATAAATAATGTGGTTGATTGGTTTGATCTCCGCATTTGTAAAAATTACCACGCATTTTTTTGCCTATAGACAATGTTAGTCCATCAAATAAATGAACGGGTAAAAATGCAGACAAAGCCCAATGGGTTTCTTCTTTGATGTCAAGGTTTGTGAACAAGGGAAGGGAAGTTTGGACGATAATTTTTTCGAGCATTTCTTGTGTGCTTTCTTTTTTTTCTTGTCCATTTTTGTAATTCAACAATCTACTACCAACAGCATTACACTCAAAATTGTAATACGAAAAACCATTATCAATAGACAGAAAAAATTCAACACAAGAATCTTTCCACACATTGCCGGTAATGCCTTTTTGTGTTGTTAAAACGTGGCTTTCTTTGACTTCATAATGCAAATAAAAACCGCTTTCATGCCACGCAATTTGTACTTGACAAAATGGCTCATAATGAAAATTACTTTTCCAATTATTTGTATTGATAAGAATCGCAGGAGTGGTTTTTAACGCCACAAATACATTTTCAATATTGTCTGTATGCTGATGGATATAAGGTACAAAAAGTGTTTTCATGTTTACAAGGCGGTTTATTTTTTTGATTTGATATCCTTTGAATAACAATAGAAAAGAGTAGGCGGTAATTGTTGTTAATTGAAATTAAAAACACGATATACACTACGGTATGATGCGAATCATTTTTCGCCCAATTGTAGTATCTGTTTTAAAACGAGTGATCTGATTTTTCTAATTTAATTTCATTGATACGTTGTTGCACAGCGGTCAAATCAATCAGTGGAACACACGTTTTTATGGTACAAAATAAGCCTAAGTCTTGTTCGATAATTGTACAGTCATGTTTTTTTAAACAATGTAAAATTGCATTTACATCGGCATATTCACATTCAATCAATAAGAGTTCTTTTTTTTGTTTTTCTGTGATATAGGCAACTTGCAATGCTAATGATGCGGCGTTTTTATAGGCATTAGCCAAACCTGCCGTTCCGAGTAAAGTGCCACCAAAATAACGCACAACAACAATGGCGGCATTGGTTAATTGTTTGCTCAACAATTGATTTAAAATTGGTTTGCCTGCTGTTCCCGAAGGTTCTTTATCATCTGTAGATTTGCTTTCTATATGCGGTGCAAAACCAATGCAATAAGCGTAGCAATGGTGGCTTGCTTTGGGGTGTTCTTGCACAATTTTTTTGAGTTGTTTTTTGAATTCTTCTTTTTGTTCTACAGGAAAAGCATACGCTAAAAATTGACTTCCTCTGTCTTTAAATTCTGCACGACTTTGTTGCGTTAAAGTGAGGTAAGAAAAAGCCTTTGTATCCATACAAGTCTTGCGTAGAGCGATTACACGATAGTTTTTAAATCTTTGTCTTCAACTTCTTTTAAGGTGTCTGCGAGTACAAGAAAGCGTCGATACACTTCGTCCATTTTGTCTTTTTCAAAACTAAATCCTAATTGTTGTAGTCTGAAACGTAGTGCTGCTCTGCCACTTCTTGCTGTTAAAACAATTTTGCTTGAGTCTACACCAACATCTACAGGGTCAATAATTTCATATATTTCTCTATGTTTTAACACGCCGTCTTGATGAATGCCAGACGAGTGAGCAAATGCGTTAGAGCCAACAATAGCCTTGTTGGGTTGCACAGGCATTCCCATTGTTTCAGAAACTAATTTGCTCAAACTGGTTAATTTTTTTGTATTGATATTTGTATGCAATCCAATTGTTTTTCGCGTACTCAATATCATCACAATTTCTTCTAACGAGGTGTTGCCCGCTCTTTCACCAATGCCGTTGATGGTGCATTCTACTTGCCTTGCACCGTTCATAATGCCGCTTAAAGAATTTGCAGTAGCCAAACCTAAATCATTGTGGCAGTGTGTAGAAAGGCGTGCCTGATGAATATTGCTCACGTTCTCTAATAAAAATTTCATAATCTGTCCATAATCTTCAGGAAGGCAATAACCTGTTGTGTCAGGAATGTTGATGACTGTTGCCCCTGCGGCAATGACGGCATGAATCATTTTTGCTAAAAATTCTTTATTCGCTCTGCCAGAATCTTCTGCATAAAATTCAACATCTTCAACAAAAGACTTTGCATATTTCACTGCACCAATGGCTTGTTCTAAAACTTTTTCTGGTGTAGATTGTAATTTGCCATAAATGTGTAAATCAGAAACGCCAAGCCCTGTATGTATTCTTGGTCTTTTTGCATATTGAAGTGCATTGGCAGCAGCTTCAATATCTCCTTTGATGGCTCTTGACAAACCACAAACAGTGGCGTTTTTAACCACTTTGGCAACTGCTACAACAGCATCAAAATCGCCCGGACTTGAAATCGGAAAGCCAGCTTCTATCACATCAACGCCTAATAATTCTAATTCTTTTGCAATGATTATTTTTTCGGCAACATTGAGTTTGCTTCCGGGCACTTGTTCTCCATCTCGTAAGGTGGTATCAAAAATTTCGATTTTTTGAGACATATTATTTTGTGTTTAATAAAATATAAATATTCGTTTGAGCAATTTGTGAAATAAGACAAGTATAAAATTTTTCTTCGATTGGTCGATAACGAAACACGTATGATACCATTTTGAAGATGTAACCAATACAACAAAATTCATCTTTTTTATTTACCTCTCAATGCGAGGTAGTGCTGAAATAATAAAATGATTTTCAGTTGTGATGACCTTTTATTCATCAATAAAAAAAACAAACAGATGTTCTGGACCATGAACGCCTTTAACGAGTGTTTTCTCAATGTCGGCAGTTTTACTTGGACCGGTAATAATTGACATCATTGAAGGTTGTTCTTCTGGAGAACCATTTCTTCTTTGTTTAAATAGCTTAATCGCCATATCGAGATTGGCAACAACTTGATGTTGATAGGCAATACAAATATGAATGGGAGTAAAAACATTGCTTTTTCGGTCGCCTTCACCAAAAGAAGAAACGACAATAGAACCTGTTCGTGCAACTAATAAATCACACGTGGTGAGTGCGATGTCAGCGTGTTCAATATCATTATAAAAATCATTATTGAAGCCACTTTCGGATAATTTGGTCAACAGCTTTTTTTCTTTACAAAAAACAGAGCTGTTCGATTCTTTGATTAACGCATTCAATTTTGAAAAACATTCCACTTCATTTTTGCAGTAAACAAAATTGCCCCCGAGTGCATGAAATTGTTTTGCAAATTCAATGTCAATGTCGTTGGTGCTAAAATTGAAAAAAACATTGTAGTCAGGTGTTGCCTCTAACGGTTCATGCATAGAACTGACCTTTGATTTATTTTCTAACCCTAAATAAATTTTTGTTAAAACTGTTTTTCGTGCAGCTTCATTACGCAAAAACTTTGGTGTTGGCATGATATTTTTAATTCGTTACAATTGTTCCAATGGCTTCGCCAGTCAAAAGTCGGTATAAATTATTTGGCTTATTGAAGTTGAAGACAACCAATTTTAAATCTCTTTCTTGACACATGGCAAAAGCTGTTTTGTCCATAATTTTAAAATTTTTGTTCAATGCTTCTTGAAATTTCAGTTGTTTAAAAATAACCGCATCTGGAAATTTTTCTGGGTCTTTGTCAAATACTCCATCAACTCGAGTTCCTTTAATAATAATATCAGCGTTAATTTCTATCGCCTTTAAAACACCAGCACTATCAGTCGTAAAATTCGGATTGCCTGTGCCGCCGCCAAAAATAACAATTCGCATTTTTTCTAAATGTCTTAATGCACGCCGACGGATATACGTTTCTGCGACTTGCTCTACTTTGATATTGCTCATAAGACGAGTTTTCATACCTGCTTTTTCAAGTGCTGCTTGTAGTGCCATACCATTGATAATGGTTGCTAACATACCCATATAATCGCCTTGTTGTCGTTCTATACCTGTCTCGCTTTCATTCATACCACGATAAATATTTCCTCCTCCAATCACCACAGCAATTTCTATGCCCAAGGCGGCAACTACTTTAATTTCATTCGCATAATACGCAAGAATATCCGCAGATAAGCCGTATGTTTTATTGCCTAATAAAGATTCGCCAGAAAGTTTGAGTAAAACACGTTTGTAAGGAATTGTAGCCATAATTGATAAAAATTTAAAGGATAAGACGGAACAAAAATAATTCAATTTAATCCTTCAACGCAGAACTGTTTCCACGTGTTGTAAATAACGATTTGAAAATGTGTGTTGTAGTCAGTTTTTATTGCAAATTAAACAAAACGAATAGATGTTTTTTGTTGTATTATCTTCTTTGATTTTATAGAAATAAAGAATGTAGAATTGTAAGAATGGCATTGGTATATCTGTGTCAATTCCATACTAATCTTCGTGTTTTGGGTTGATTAAAAATTGAAAGCGAATTACAATTTCTTCTTTTCTTTTCTTTTCTTTGGTTTAAATCTTCTCTGATTTTAGAAATGAGTTGATAAACAACCCAAATTGTTGTAATACCACTTGCGATGATAACAAACCAACTTTGCACATTTGCGATTTGTAGAAATAAAGGAAAAAAACCAACCAAAAGAGTGTCTGAAAATGTATTGTTTGCCATAGTTATAAATGTTGCGTGAATGAAAAAAATAATATCATTTTATTGGCTGTCTAAACTTCTTTGGTAGTTTAAATATCGTCTATTTTATGCTCAGTTTGTTTTAATGGTAGCCAATTTTCATTGCAAATTAAAGAAAACGAGTGGATTGTTTTTGTTTAATTGTATCCTTTGATTTTGTAGAAATGAAGAACGAAGAATTGTGTTAAATAAAATCTTGTATCTGGTTCAACTCCACTTCTTTTAAGGCTTGTGCGAACCATATTGTGTAGCTGCCTCTTGAAGAGCGTTTTGTATTTTGAGTGCCAAAGAAGGCGGTTGCAAAACTTTCATGTTTTTTCCAAATGAAAGCAATTCCATTATCAAATCATGCGTGATATATAGCCGTAATTTAATCTGTAATTCGTTTTCATTATCAACCAAAATTTCTTGTGTGTCGTGCAAAGGCAATGTTTTGATATACTTGCCTTGAAATTCATTAAACGATAAAATAATGTCTTGCGGTGCTTCGTCATTTGGGCTGATAATACCAAAACAATAGCGATAACTTTCTACAATTTGTTCTTGCTGTACTTGATTGTACGTTTGTCTTATCGTCGCCAAATCACGCAAACGGTCTAAGGCAAAACTTTTTATTTTATCATCGTTGTCATCTTTTGCAATTAGATACCAACGATATTTAAACTCCTTTAAAGCATACGGTTCCACAAAACGCTCGCTACTTTCTTCTTCCCAAAATTTTTGATACGTAAAATTTACCTTCAATTGATTTTTGATGGCACGCAGTAGGATGTGTAAATGCTCTGTTCCTTGTGGCTTTCGATTTTCTACATGAATAAATGGCTTTATATCTTGCGGAACGCTTAAAAAATTGAACAACTCAAAGGCTTCTATTATGCGCTCAAAATTCTTGTTTGTTATATCCTTGTCAACAATAAAATAGCCTTTTTCTTTTCTTGCATATTTAATTTCAATGCCAAAAAGTTTCCGTATTTCACCCAAATCTCGCTGGAAATTTCGCTTTGAAGCACCCGTACTCACGCCTTTTTCGTCCATATCATCGTCGATGTCTTTTAGCAATTCTTCATAAGTAGTGTAGGTTTTTTTTTGTAGCTTTTTGATAATGATGTTATATCGAGATATGTATCCGAGTTTTGACATATAGAGTTTAGTATTGAGGTGAAAAAGTTCCTATGTTCACAAATTGCGTATTTCTGTTGTTAAAGGTAAAGCCTTGTGTTTGGTGAATATGACCAAATAAATGATAAACAGGCTTTTTTTTTCAACAAACAATTGCATTGTTTTGCACCCTATATTAAAATCCAATACCGAATGTGCAGGACCATGCGTGAGCAAAAAATCGACATCGTGTTGTATGGTAGGGGAGGAATGCAACCAAGGCCTTGCAGGAACAGAATAAAAAGAAACGCCAAACAAAACAACTTTTTTATTGTCTAAATAAAGCACGTTAGAAGGTGCCATTTTCATTGCCATTTCTGGTTCTAAATCAAACATTAAATCATGATTGCCAGCAACAAAAATTTTAAATGTTGATTTTTGTAGAGCAAACCATTCAAAAAAATCCTGCGACTCACTTTCATCGCCATCATTACAAGCATCACCACAATGAATCAAAATATCACAAGCCGGAATGTTCAATTTTCTTTGCCCACCATGCGTGTCAGAAATGGCGATTATAGATTTTGATTTGTAGGAGATTTGAAACAAATGTTGTTTGTTTGAATGAAGAATAGAGCGGCTTTGTCGTTTTGTGTTTTCATCTCACTGTTGTGTGTTTGGTGCAAACAAAATGAACGGCAGTAAAGTCAAGCATCAATGACCTTACGTTGTTTTGTTGTTGTTGATTTTTCTTTTTTGTTACTTGCGTTATGTTTATAATTTCTGATAAACTCGCTAATCTCTTGACGGGCTTTTTTTGTTAATGGGTCGCTTGCTATCACAAAGTCAATGCCTTTAGGTTCTTTTATGTGTCCCATAATAGTTATGATTTAAAATATTTTTCAACGAGTATTTGTGCAGGCCCGGTTGGAATAATCATTCTGTGTCCACTCAATATATACGCACCTAATGTTTTTTGATAATGGGCGATAAGTTTTGTCTTTGCGGTAAACCCGACAAAACCCCTAAAGCCTTGTTGAAAAGAAACTTTGCAGGCATGAGCAACTAAGTTTCCTGCAACCCCTTCGTAAAGTTTATGTTGTCCTGTGTTAAAGGGCGCGTTTTCGAGTAAGTGCATATAAACATGGTCGTACTCCAAAGTCAGACTTAGCAAACCTTGAATAATGTTTGGGTTATGATGAATGGTCAATTTAAAAACTTCTTTTGTGTTGTCAGTAAACTCAGCGTTCCAATCAAAATTCCATCTATTCTTTTTGCTTACTTGTTTTAAGTCCGCTTTGGTTAAACGTAAAACTTCTGTGGCAAAACTGTCGCCCGAAATCGTATTTTGAATCGAATTAGTCAGCTTGTCTATAACAAAGTCGAGATGTGGGTGATGATTTATTTTCACAAGGTAAACTTACAAAAAAATATTGTTCGGTAAATGAATTTTCAATTTAAATGTTTGCCATGCGTGTCAGAAATGGCAATGATAGATTTTGATTTGTAGTGGATTTGAAACAAATGTTGTTTGGTTGAATGAAAAATAGAGGGTTTTTGGCGTTTTGTGGTAGCATTTCACTATTGTTTGTTTCGGGGAGAATACTAAGTACAGCGAGAAAAGGTTTGATTTAGCAGATTTTTCCTCCTTTTGCGGAACGAATATTAGTAGTTGCAGTTTTTTTACTATTTTCTAAGCAATTATTAAATATAGGTTCATCAAATCTAACCCCCAATTTAAAACCTTGATGTAAAGATATTTGCACAATCTCGTCCCAAAGTTCTTTTGCACTTAGTTTAGATTTCTGTAAAAAGGATTTTCCAGTTGGATTTTTAGAAAGTTGAAATTTTTTAGTATCTAATTTGATATATAATCTTTCAAATCCCCCATTATCAAAACTTAGTTTACAAGGAACGAAACTAAAATAATCTTTATCGTCCCACCACGTTTTGCTATGATATATTTTGTTTTTGTTCTCATATTTATCTGGACCTAAATATGAATCCAGTTGCTCCAAGGTTTCCTGTTTATATATTTCGGAATAGCCAGCTCCACTTGTTTTTTGAACTTTTAATGACTCGGTACTATCTTTAACGATGAATACTGTATCAATATAAAACTTATTGATTGAGGGCATAACTGTTCCAAACAATATAAGGTCGTCTAATTTAAGGCAGTCGGTAAGTGTTGAGGTTTGTTTACAAACACAATACTTAAATTCCTTTCCGTAAACGTACGGATCTGTATTTTGTGTGCCTCGATTCACTATAGAATGAAACAGTTTGTGAAGTCCATTTGGGAATTTCTCACAACTATTTTCTGGAAAAAAGTTGACAAATGAATATCCTTCCCATTCTCCCCAAAAGTATAAGTCGTCTCGTGTTGGTTTGGCATCTTTTACATTAGTTACAAACTGCCCCTGATTTTGAATAAATTTTCTAAAATGATTCTTATCACTATTCCATTCACGGATATAATCCTTCCCTATTTCGATATAACCACTTCCTATTTTAAATTTTTTTTGTTTACCAGGATGATTAAGTTGGATTTTCATTTCGCTCATAAAAATAAAATTTAAAAGTTAAAAAAAAACGCCTACTTTATATAGTTTTCGGATTTCCTGTTTTGTAAAATTACTTTTTTTTTGAATGTTTTAAAAATAATTCTGCACAAGCTTTTACAACTGTGTTGTATCAAAATACTGTTTAGCAAAGTCTGAAATTCGTTTGTGCCGTTCTGTAATTTCTGTTTCTGTCCATTGTTTTTTTTCTCTGATTTCTGTGTAACTTGATAACGCAGTATCCTGAAACAATTCACTCTTTTTGTCAAACGATTTATTGCCGAACTTACTGTTTTGGCTCTGTGTCAATAAAGCCAAGTTGCCTGCAAGGTGTAAAAAGTTTTCTTTAAATTCTTGGCTGTATTCTTCGTCTGTTGGGTTTTGTGGTTTGATATGTTCAATTGTGTAACTGTTGAAAAGGTCTTTGTCTAATAATGCACCTGAACGGTTTTTAAGCCTTAAACTGTTTTCATATTGCCATAAAACAAACTTGATTGTATTTCGATTGTAGTGCCATTTTTCGTTGTCAAAATAGTTTGTGATGATGTTCTTAAACCCGTCTCCGTTATTCCAATACCACTTAAATCCTACTTCTGTTGCATATTTTATGTCATTATACAAATCTTCAATATTGTAAGCATCTTTTGGATTGAAATACTGCTTTGAGTAATCAGGTAAACGATCTTTTCGATAGTCGCCCAATTTAAGTTTGAAGCAAAGCACTTCTAACAATTTCAAAATCTTTTTGAATGTGTCGCTCTCAACTTCTCCTTTGTAAAATAGTGTCAGTAAAACCAATTTCCAATTTGCTTCGTTGCCAACAAAAAATAGGTTTGTAATCTCTGATTGGCTTTTATTATTCACAATACTTTTTGCACTATGGGTGAGTTCAACAAAGTTTTCAAAGAACAATTTTATCCATTGTGTTTTATTTTCTTCTTTGCTTATTTTATCCTTGATGTCTTCAATGTTGCCACCAATATTGAAAAATAAGTTGCAGTAATTCTCTAAAAGCTCGTTTTCTGTGAAGTAGCCCTCTACCGCTTCGATAAGCCTGTAAGTTTTGGAAATTATGCTTTGAATTTCGGCAATGTCATTGTTTGCTTGCTCGTTGTTTGTGTTTTGAATGTAAATCTGGTACGTTAAATATGCTTTGATTATTTCAAATCTGGAAAGTTCTTTGCCACGATTATTTTGATATTCAAAAATTTGCGTTGCTTCAACTTTATTGGCAATATAAAATGTGCTGATTACTGCATTTTCTAATGTCTGCTGAATTAAGTTTAAGTTCTCGTTGTTTAGTTTCTTTAACTCTGTTTCAAAGAAGTTAAACGCTTCAATAATTCTCTTTTGTGAAATTGTTTCGGTGTCGTCAATTGCTGATACTAAATGTTTTTGAGTTACTTTTTTGAAAATTACTTGGTCGTCATCAATAGTCTTGAAAACGTCTGTCAAATAGATTTCTCTTATGTTTTCAATATTTTCGCCTTTTAGACTTTTGATTTTAGCGATTGCAGAAAGAAATATAATTGTTGTAGTTAATCTTTGCTGACCATCAATGATAAAAAGCGTTTTTCCGTCCTTTTCAAAAAGGAATTGCCCTAAATAATATTTCTTTCCTTTTTGTTCTAAAAGGTCGTCAAGAAATTGAGAGCATTGTTTGTTGCCCCAACTGTAAGCACGTTGATATGCTGGTATTCTTATCGCTTCAGAACCTTTAAAAAGTTCTTGAATACTTTCTGCGAATTTGTGTTCTGTTTTCATGTTACGTTTTTATTTTAAATTAAATAATGAATTAAAAAAAGCCTAACCTATACAGTTTTCGGCTTTCCTGTTTAGTAAAATTACTTTTTTTTTGAATGTATTAAAAATAATTCAGCACACGCTTTTGCGTCGCTCAAAGCATCGTGGTGGTTTAAATTGATGGTGTATTGGCGGCAAAGTGAGGCTAAATTATCTCGAAAAATTCGATACGTACAAAGCCCTGTAAATGGTGGATTTGCCATATTATAGTAGTCCAAAGTTTGGCTTAAACAATGAAAATCAAAGCCAAAACCATTATGAGCCACAACGTATTGATTGGTAATGAAGGGTTCAATTTGAGCCCAAATTCCATCAAAGGTTGGTGCATTGGCTGTGCGTTCTGGGCTTATGCCGTGTAGATCAATAAATCTATGCCAATAATAATTATCAGGCGGTTGAACCAAAATGGAGAGTTCTTTTGTTATCAAGCCATTTTCTATACGCACCAAGCCAACTTGGCAAATGCTGTTGCGGTAGCCTGTTGCGGTTTCAAAATCAATTGCGGTAAACGTATTGCTCATTTTAGTGTTTTTTATGAAAAATTATGATGGCTCTTTTTTATTTCGTCTAAGCCGTTTGTGGTATTTGAAAACCGATGACGTTCCGCTTTTTTGATTGTAGAAAATCTTTTTCATCTTGGTTGTAAATTGATGTGAGCGTCATAGGGGCATCTATTCTTGTATTAAAGCCTAATTTGTTTGATAATTCCTGTGCTTTTTCAACTTCTAATTCTTTAAATTCATACTTGGCAATCAATCTCCCTTTTCTCATCAAGGCACTATCAATTTTTGAAATGTCGGTATTGAACGAACAAATAATTTGAATGTTTAAACAATCCGAAAGAAGACCATCGGAAATATTCAATAGTGCCGATACGGGCGATTCTCCGTTTATTTCTCTATCAACAACAATGTTTTCGGCGTCTTCAATGACAAAAATTGAGTTGCGGTTTTCTATGAGCGTGGACATCAGGCCTGGGGTTGTTATTGCACTTGCCATGTTCGGGGGCAGAAAAATGACGTTCTTTTTTAGTGAAGTAATGAGGTGGCGGATATAAGACGTTTTTCCTGTGCCGGGTTTTCCGTGAAGCAACACCAACCCCTTGTCGTTTTTGCGAGAAAGTCTTTTGATGATTGTTTGATGAATTTCTTTAAAATCTTCGTTGTAGTTGTTTTCGATATTTAATTTAGGCTTGGTTATTTCAACAGGCATGGTGTCAATGCCATGAGGGGTGTTTACAAGCAAGCATATTTCCGGCTTTTCTTTGTGTTTCTTTTTTTTGAATTTGTGTATTGCATGGACAATTTCCTCAACTTTTGAAAGCTCTGATTTGCGATATAAAAACCGAACACTAGACCGGTGTGTGTTAAAATAAATAATCAAATCATCATAGAGGAAATAAAAAACATCATCAATCTCGGCTTTTTTATGTCCTTTCAAATATCGTTTAGTATAATAGGAGTTTTTAATTGTTGATTTGTATTTCTCGGCAAGCCAGTTAATCCCTTTTTTACAATCAATATTAATTTCATGAATAAGGTTGGGTATCGAATTAAAGTGAGCGATAAATAAAGCAAACTCATTGAGGTATCCCCTCTGTTCGGAAAGCACTTTTGAAATGTCCATTTTTGATGATGTTTGAGACAGGTCAAAAGCGCTTTCATTTGTCGGGTTGATGATCAAGTTTTTTGTTTTCATATTTTCTTTTTTAATCAAATAATCCAACAAATACAAAACAGCAGTACGCCAAAACATGTCGCTCAAAAAACTTTTTCGATATACACAAAAAAATATCGCCCCATAAGGATATGGATATCTTTTGAAATCGCCTTCCTTCTTTTATTGATTTGAGTGAAGCTTATTTTTGACGATTTCGTAATTGTAAGCACAATATCTTTCGTGCCAATGCCCTGATTATTCTTTGCAATAATTGTGCAATGGTTAGGCTTTCATCCATAAAAAAAGCCCCAGAGTATTTCACTCTGAGGCTGTAATGATATTGTTGTAAGCGACTAAAAATTAAATTCTAAGCGAGCAAATAAAAATCTTCCGTTTAAGCCGATGTTTGATGTTCTGCGAGAATATACAAATTGGTTGTTTGTAGTTAAATCATCATCGTTTTTAATGCCTAATTCTTTAGCTGATTTTGTGTCGATAATTGTATTGTAGGTTGTTTTGCTTGCATCTGTTTCTAATTTGAAAAATTTGCCTTTTGAAGCACTTACGATATCTGGATAGATATCAAAAACATTATTTGCTCCAAGTGTTACTTTGATTTGTTTTGATACATTGTAAGAAACAGACAAATCAGTTAAAAATAAAGGCGATATGGTTTGTTCAAAAAAATAACTACCTGTTGCCCCAGATGGGTTGCCTGTTCCCACAGTATAAGTTCCTTCTAAGTGAGTTGTTTGACCAAAAAAAGATTCACGAAGAAATACACTTAAATTTTTATGCGAATAGTTGACAATCAAATTTGCTTTTTGTCTTGGAAATGCTTCTAATAACAAGTTTTTATTGATAGGACTCAAATAAACATGCGTTAAAGGTTTTAAAATATCAGATGTTTTTGGTTCACCCACTAATTCTACTTGTGATAAAGTGCCTGATATATCAAAACGAATATTATGGCTTGAAGGCAATCTTAAATTATAGCTCAGAACAGCGTCTATGCCTCTATTTCTTGTATCAATGGCATTGGCGAAAAATAGTGCCGAACCTGCTTGTGCTTGAAGTAATAGACTGGCAATTTGTCCTGTAATTGCATTTCCTGATGTTCCGCTAAATGCGTCTGTATAAATAATTCGGTCATATACATTTGTTTGATACGCATCTACCGTTAATTTTAAAGGTCCTTTGTTGATTGTAAAACCAACACTTGCACTAATTGATGTTTCTGCTTTTAATTTTGGAATACCCAATAATTCTGCAGCTTTTGAATCATTTCTTAATGTGCCTTGTTCTGTAGGAACGCCAGCAACTGTTACCGACGATGTTTTGAAAGTATATCTTTGGTGCAACGAAGGTGCTCTAAAGCCAGTGCTTACGGAACCTCTTAGCGTCAACCATTCTGTAGTTTTTAATCTGCTGGCTGCTTTCCAAGAAAAATTAGTGCCAAAATCAGAATAGTTCTCAACTCTTCCTGCCAAGTTGATTAAAAAATCTTTTGTAAAATTTTGTTCTAAATCTAAGTATAAAGCACGTGAGTTTCTCCATTCAGAAAAAGCCGTATTTGGTCGAAAACCAGGAAACACCTGCGCACCAGCTTGAGGCACACCTTGTGCTCCAGTTGCTAACAAAGAACTGACTTGTATTGTTCCATTGATGTCAACAGGGTCTGTTGATTTTGGAGCAGTTGCATTTCTTGTATTGTAATTTGCCCAAGAACTTGTTTCTCCAGCCACTTGTTGATAATTTTCTGCTCTTACTTCTGCACCAAAAGCCACGTTTAAGCCGGCTAAAACATCTATGTTTTTAGAAAAGTCAATGTTTGATGTGTTTTGTAAAAAGCTTAATCCTCCAGCATTGAAAGATTTTTTTGCAGAATCTAAACCTTCTACTACACCATTTTTGTAATTATCGGAATTAGCGCTTGATGTATTTAAAGTATTAGTGATATTAAAATCAAAACTATTTCTCCCAATGGTATTGCTCACGTCATAATGCCAACCGTTTGCTTCTCCACGTATGCCCGCAGCAAAAGAAAGGTCTTGAATTGTAGAGTTAATTAAAGGCAAAAATCCATTAGGATATTGGCTAACGATATTTCTGTTATTAAACGGCAAACGATAAAAACCAGCCGAAGAGCCTTGTCGATAAGAATAACCGCCAAAAGCGTATAATTCGGTTTTGTTGATTTCGTTTAATGTATAACCAGCGTTGGCAAAGGCTTGTCCACCCAATAAAGTAGATTGACCAACACGCATTCTGTAATCATCACGTGTTGTTTTAGCTGAGGCAAAATAAGCAGCGTCGTCATTTAAGCCTGTTACGGTTTTATTATTAATCGCACCAGTTCTTTCACCTGCTCTTGTTGTATAATCTCTTACATCAACTGTTCCTGTGAGGTTTAAAAAGCCTTTGCTTCCCAAACTCATGCCGTGATTGACTCCAATTTGTGAGGCCGCTCCATCAACAACATTGCGTTTTACATATTCAGGGTTTTTATCAACAGAATAATCGCCTTTTCCTGCTTCTGTATAGGCTTGAAAAGTAGAAACATTGGCACCTCCCGTAATTCTCACTTGTGTTCCTTTTGTGTTTTTTCTTAAGCCTAAGTTGATGACACCAGCAATGGCATCAGACCCATATTGTGCGGCAGCACCATCTCTTAATACTTCTAATTTTTCTATTGCCATAGAAGGAATAGCACTTAAATCTGTACCTACAGCACCTCGTCCCATTGTGCCGTTAACGTTTACCAAAGACGTTGTATGACGGCGTTTTCCGTTTAATAATACAAGTGTTTGGTCTGGTCCTAAACCTCGCAAAGAAGCAGGGTCAATATGATCTGTTCCGTCTGCAACTGTTTGTGGCGTAGAAGTAAAAGAAGGAACGGTATAATTTAAAATGGCATTCATACTGATTTGTGGTGCGTCGCCAGATATTTTTTTCATGTCAATGACATCAACAGGCACAGGTGATTCTGTTTGCACCCGAGGCTGCGAACGCGAACCCAAAACGACAACTTCATTCATACTTTGCAATGTGTCTGTGGCTTGTGCAAAGATAATTTGTGCAGGAAAAATTGCACTCAATAATAAGCCAGACCTTATTATGTTTTTTAAATTCTGCTTTTTCATTTTTATATTTTTTTGTGAATTAAAAGATTTTGAAACCGAATGTAATTAAGAATCTTCATTGTTTTAAAAAATCTTTTGCGAAATATGTTGCAATTAAATCTGCTCCAGCTCTTTTAATGGCAAATAAACTTTCAGTAATGGCAGCTTGTTCATTCAGCCACCCTTTTGCAGCGGCGGCTTTTATCATGCTATATTCTCCACTCACCTGATATGCGGCAAGAGGAATTTGAGTTGTATTTTTGATTTCTCTTATAATATCTAAGTATGCTCCTGCAGGCTTTATCATCACAATGTCAGCACCTTCTTGCACATCTAAGGCAACTTCTTTTTGTGCTTCGAGGCGATTTTTGAAATCCATTTGATAGGTTTTTTTATCCCCAAAACCTGGTGCACTATCTAAGGCATCTCGAAATGGTCCATAAAAACAAGATGCGTATTTTGCACTGTAGGCAAGAATGCCTGTTTGCGTATAAGCGTTTTTTTCAAGGTGAGTTCTGATTGCTCCAATCCGTCCGTCCATCATGTCTGAAGGGGCAACAAAGTTGGCTCCCATTTTTGCATGCATCAAAGACATTTTGCATAATACCTCAACTGTTTCGTCATTGACAATTTGTTTATCTCTCACTAAGCCATCATGCCCATAAGGTGAAAAAGGGTCGAGTGCAACGTCGGTCATTACAATCATTTGCGGACAATCTTTTTTAATTGCTTGAATTGCTCTTGCCATCAAACCACCTTCGTTGAGGGCTTCTTTGCAGTCATCGCTTTTTAAATTGTCGTTTACTTTCGTAAAAAGCAAAACACTTTTTATGCCCAAATCAAACAAGAGTTTAACTTCTTCAATTGTATGGTCTATGCTCTGTCTAAAATAATTTGGCATAGAGCTAATTTCTTCTTTTACGTTGTTGCCTTCTGTAATAAACAGCGGAACAATAAAATGTTGTGCTTGCAAACAAGTTTCAGCAACCATTTGTCTGATGGTGTCTTGTTGTCTTAAAATTCTTGGTCTGTGTATCATAGTGTTTTTTTAAATCCAATCTTTGGGTTGGCGTAAAACGGTTACTAATTTTTCTTCTGGCGAGTTGGGTTGAATGGGATAATCATATTCAAATTGAACGTTGAGTGGCAAGGTCATCAAAATGCTTTCTGTTCTTCCGCCACTTTTTAAACCAAAAATTGTTCCTCTGTCGTGAATTAAATTAAACTCTACGTAGCGTCCTCGTCGAATGAGTTGCCATTTTTTTTCTGCTTCAGAAAATTCTTCTCCATCATGCTTTTTTACAATGGCAGAATAGGCATCAATAAAGGCTTTTCCATTGGCTTTGGCAAGGTCGAGAAAATGTTGTCCGTTGTGTTGGTCATCAGGTTTTTGGTAATCATAAAAAATGCCACCAAGCCCTCTCCGTTCATTGTTTCTGTGGTGGTTTACAAAATAGTCATCACAGTTTTTTTTAAATAGAGGATAATAACTTTTATCGACGCTGTCGCAGGCTTTTTTGTGTATGTCGTGAAATAAAATGGCATCTTCTTCTACCAAATAATACGGTGTTAAATCTGCCCCACCACCAAACCAGCACGTCGTTACTTTTCCTGTTTCATCAACAATTTCAAAATAGCGATAATTGGCGTGAACAGTAGGAATTTTTGGACTAAAAGGATGAATGACCAAAGACAATCCACAAGCAAAAAAAGCGTGTCCGTCAACTTTTAACTGGTCTTTAATTGCATTTGTTAAAAGTCCATGAACGGTAGAAATATTAACGCCGCCTTTTTCAAATAATCGCCCATGTTGAATGACACGAGTAACGCCGCCACCACCGTCTGCTCTTTGCCAAGCATCAGTTTTAAATTTTTGAACGCCATCAAGGGTTTCAATCTCTTGACAAATTTGGTTTTGGAGGGATTGAATAAACTCGGTGAATTGATTTTTCATACATGTGAAATTTTTCGTTAAAACACAAGTCCACAAATATATTTTTGTTGGTTATGGTTATTCTATTTTTCTATCTCTGGCTATGCGTCAGGAATATTCGGCTCAACCAGTTTTTTCAATTTGTCTAAACTTTCTTGCCAACCTAAATAGCACATTTCTAAAGGGATTGCATTGGGTATGCCTTCTTGTGTTGCGGTTAGTTCTGTGCCACACGATACCTTGCGTAAAATAATCGTTGTGGTCATTTGTCCGGGTAAATTAGGGTCGTCAAATACATCAGTATATTTTAATAATTTATGGGGTATAATGTCTATGTATTCACCGCCAAAAGAATGGCTACCGCCTGTACTAAAATTTGTAAATGACATTTTGTATTGCCTGCCAATTCTTACGTCCATCTGATGAATTTTGCAAATAAAACCGTATGGAGGTATCCAAGACGCCATAGCATCAGGGTCTGTAAATGCTTTATATACTTTTTCTGGCGTTGCGGTAAGCACTCTGTGTAAACTCACTTTGTTTGTTTGCATGTTGATATTGCGTTTGCGAAAATTGTATTAAAGGGGATTTTCAGCCATTTGTTTTAATTGATTTAAAGCAAGGGGATAAGTGTCATTAAAGTAATCGACATAGTCATCAACAACATCAATATCTATTGTGATGATTGTGATGCCATTGACTTCATTAAAAGAATAATTTTCGTGTCCGCCTGCCCATTGTTCTACTTGTTCACCGGTTGTTATTTCATTTTCGCCGTCTAAAAAACCATAATGCATTATCGACACAAATTGTGCTTGCACGTGTGCGTCTATTTTTGAAACCAGGCCTCCTTTTTTGCCCTTTTCATCAACGCCCCAGAAATACATTTTACTGCCATTTTCCCAATTGCCGGTATAAGTAGAAGTGGCATTAAAAGCAGAAGTCCACTGCTGATAAGTGCTTTTATTGTTTAGCCCTAACATCATTGCATAGACCTTTTCAGCACTTGCTTTAATTTCTTTTTTGAATTGTAGTTTTTGCATTTTGGTTGTTGTTAGAGTTGAAAATTTTTTGAATTGTTTTTATCGTTCTGGAGCAAGTCCGTTCCATTTTTCTGGGCTTCGCCATAAGGCACTTAATAGCAATTCACGCATAAAGAAAAATTCTTTTGGCAAACGGTCGTAGAGTTTTTCAAATAATTCTTGATGTCCGAGTAATTCGTTTTTCCATAATTCTGTATTGATATTTTGGAGGGCGTGAAATTGTTCGCGTGGAAATTCTTCTAAACTTAAGCCTTCCCAATTCATGTCTCTGTATCGTGGTCGCCAACCTACAGGGCATTCGATAGCACTTGTTTTTCCTTTTACGCGACCAAAAATCCATGCCAGTACACGCAAATTTTGTCCATAGCCAGGCCAAACAAATTCTCCTTTTTTATTTTTTTGAAACCAATTGACCCCAAAAATGCGCGGTGCATTGGGCAAATCTCTACCAAATTGTAGCCAGTGATTAAAATAATCGCCCATGTGATAACCCAAAAATGGCAACATTGCATAAGGGTCTCTGCGTACTTTTCCTAATTCTCCAAACGCAGCGGCGGTCATTTCACTTCCCATTGTGGCAGCAAGATAAACGCCAAAATTCCAATTGAAACTTTGATACACAAGTGGCACGGCACTGCTCCTGCGTCCCCCAAAAATAAATGCTTCAATTGATACGCCTTCAGGATGATTCCAATTTTCATCAATGCCTGGATTTTGGTGTGCTGGTGCAGTAAAACGAGAGTTGGGGTGAGCAGCCGGTTTGCCGCTATTAGGGTCATAAGGGTTTCCGTGCCAATCAATCAATCCATCAGGAATTTGTTTTGTCATTCCTTCCCACCACACATCGCCGTCTGGCGTAATTGCCACGTTCGTAAAAATGGTATTTGCACGAATGCTTTGCATGGCATTAAAATTTGTTTTTTCATTCGTGCCAGGGGCAACGCCAAAATAACCTGCTTCAGGGTTAATGGCTTTTAGTTTTCCTTGTTCGTCTTTGTGTATCCAAGCAATATCATCGCCCACTGTGGTTACTTTCCATTTTTCTAAACCTTTGGGCGGTATCATCATAGAAAAATTTGTTTTTCCACACGCACTGGGAAAAGCTGCTGCAACATAAATTTTTTCTTGTTCAGGGTTTTCAACGCCTAATATGAGCATGTGTTCTGCCAACCAGCCTTCTTCTCTTGCCATTACACTGGCAATACGCAAGGCAAAGCATTTTTTGCCCAACAAAGCATTTCCTCCATAACCGCTTCCATAAGAAATAATTAAATTGTCTTCTGGAAAGTGAGAGATATATTTTGTTGTTGGATTGCAGGGCCATTTTACATCGACTTGCCCTTTTTGCAAAGGTGCACCAAGTGTATGCAAACACCGTACAAATTCGTCTTTCAAATAAGGCATCACTTGCTTACCAATACGTGTCATAATGTGCATATTGACAACCACATATTCGCTGTCTGTCAATTGAACGCCATAACGAGACAATTTGCTTCCGACAGGCCCCATACAAAAAGGAATGACGTACATGGTGCGACCTTTCATCGCCCCTTGTGTGAGTTGGTCTAATACGCCTTTCATTTTTTCTGGCTCCATCCAATTGTTGGTTGGTCCAGCATCTTCTTTTCGCCGACTACAAATAAAGGTTCTGTCTTCTACTCTTGCCACATCACTTGGGTCGCTAAAACACGCAAAACTATTCGGTCGCTTTTGTTGATTAAGTGGAATGAAAGTGCCTTTTTTTACAAGGGTTTGACAAAACTGTTGGTATTCTTCTGGGCTACCATCGCAATAATAAACGGAGTCTGCTTCAAGGTGTTTTGCCATTTTATCAACCCATTCTGTAAGACTTTTTTTTGCAGTAAGAATCATAAAAATATTTTTTAGAAAAAAACAAAAAAGTAACATCAACCTAAACGAAGTAATATTTTATTCTTATTAATTATGATTTTTCATGCGTTTTTATTTCTCTCAAAAACGAATTACAAACCGAAATCAGAGCAAAACTCTTTACCTCTTTTGAGCTTATTTGAAAAGAAATTTTTGATGATGTTAAAGTTCGATCACCATTTAGAATAAAAAAAAGCTATCAAGTTGCCTTGATAGCTTTTTTTGTTGAATGTATGGTATTAGTTAATTGAAAATATAACGCAATCCTAATTGCATGCTCCAACGAGCTGCGATATCAAGAGATCTAGTATCAGGTATAGTGAATGCTGTATTACTGCTATTGTTCAATAATTTACCTGTTGAGCTATTAAATACTTGACTTGCGAATGTTCCCGAATTTAAAGGATCTGTATATTTTCTACCCCAAGAATCATTGAGTAAGTTTCCTACATTAAATATTTCGCAAGACAACTGTACTGTATGTTTGCGAGTTCCTGCTTTAAAGGAAATATCTTGTAAAAATCTAGCGTCTACAATATGTTCCCAAGGCGTTCTCATTCCATTTCTTTCTGTATATTTTCCTCTATTATCTCTTAGTTCTGACGTGCTATTGATGAAATTATTTAAATCACTTCTTTCTGTAGCTGTCCATGCTGTTTTTTTTGCAATTTCAGATTCTGTTGGAATGTATACTAAATCGTTATTATCTCCATCTGTGTTCACATCGCCGTTATAAGTTAAAGAATAAGGTAGTCCTGAAATAGCAGAATAAAATACTGCAAAGGTTGTAGTATAATTTTTTGCATATGATACTCTATAGTTCAAACCTGCGATTATTCTGTGTCTTAAATCATAACTAGAAGCAGTTAAAGGAGGATTGTTACCGAATTGATTTCCTGCAATCATATTATTGTAATAATTAGAAAAGGCAACAGAACTTAATCCACTACTAATGTCTTTAGATTCACCATAAGTGTATGCTGTATTGATACTTAACATACCTGCGGTTTGCAAATCTATTTTTTTAGAAGCCTGTACAGTAATGGAATAAGAATACCCCTTATTCGTGTTCTTTAATAATAAAACAGAGCTATATGTTTTTGATAGACTATCCGATGGATTCGCAGGATTATAATATTTATCAGTAGTTGTTAATTTATTCACAGCATTAGGTCCGAAATCAGATGCTACAGGTGTTGCACCGTTTGTTACTTTTAAACTACCATCAGCGTTTTTAGAAAAATCCAAACGTTCATAATAAATATTATTTAGCGTTTGGGAATATATTCCTTCTACTGTTAATTCAATACCACCAGGAATTTTGAAATCAAAGGCTAAATTACCTCTTAATAATTGAGGGAATTTGAAATTTGCGTCTGCCACATTAACTGCGTAAGATTTTTTAGGTGGGTTAGCTGTTAATATTTTATCTACATTTAAGGGATTGGAATCAAAACCCTTACCACCGTTAATAGTTGCAGCTGCAGAGACATCGACAGTAGCCATTCTTATGCCGTCATTTCCGAAATTATTGCTAATCCATACTAAAGGAACACGACCAGTAAATATACCACCTCCACCTCTTATTTGAACCATTTTGTCATCAGTAACTTGATATTTAAACCCTAAACGAGGAGACCACAAAAGGTTTCCACTCGGTGTTTGATTTGTTTTAATGCCATATTGTTGTTCAAAAGCAGTATTTGCAAGAGGTGAATTTAAAAATACAGGAATATCTAAACGTACACCATAAGTAACGTTTAATTTACTATTTACGTCAAATTCATCTTGAGCATAAAAACCCAATTGAATCATTTTAGGTTTAGAAAATTGTCCATCTGTTTCTAAAGGATATTGAGCTCTAAATCTATTGACACTATTACCAATGCCTTCTAGATTCCATAATCCTGCCGTATTAGAAATCCTATATTGACCTTGTAGTCTATTAGCAAAAGAATTTTCTACCATAAACAACTCGTCATGTGTGCCAAATGTTAGCGTATGCTTTTCTAATACCCATTTAAAATTATTGGTCAATTCTATAATTTGTTGCGATGTCTTATTTTGATTTGCAACAGGGTCCGAACCAAGTGTGTTTCCTCCTGTGCCTAAACTCTGAACAACAATTGAAGGGAATAAATCGCCTTTTATTTTTCGTTCATCAGAGATGTTAGAATATCCAATAATTAAATTATTAAACATCGTACTAGAGAAATTGCTTTTTAATTCTAATACTGTAGAATTTTGGATATTCTTGAAAGTAAACCCTGCATTTTCAAATTGAAAAATCGCGGAGCTTCTTGTCAATTCATCTTTACTAGCGTTAATGAAATTGTGCCTTAAAGATAGCTTGTGTTTATTACTTAATACATAATCTAATTTAACTAACAATTTTTGATTGACGGTAGTTAAATTTACTGCATCATAAGAACCTACATTATAATTGTATTTATCTCTAAACAAAGTTTTAATTGAGTCTGCTGTTGGTTTAGTGATTTTAGCACCAGCATCTCCTGCATTAAAGATACTAGGCGCCGAGCGATCTACCATTTCGTAGTTTACAAAATAGAACAATTTGTCCTTAACGACAGCACCTCCCAATCTTGCACCTACAGTATATTCTGAAAAATTATCAGATGCTTTATTGTTAATTGGGTCTTTACCTTGTAATGAATTATTTTTCATAAAACTATAAACAGATCCTTCTTCTTTATTGCTACCGCTACGTGTTACTGCGTTAATGCCACCACCCGCAAAATTTCCAAGTGTTACATTATATGGAGATAGAATAACTTGTAATTCTTGAATAGCATCTAAAGAAATGGGCTGTGTTCCCGCACTACCACCAGGCAAACCAGAACCAGAAGCTAAACCAAAAGCGTCATTGTTTTGTGCTCCATCGATACTTAAATTATTAAATCGATTACTTGTCCCTGCAAAAGAATTCCCATTCGATTGTGGCGTTAATCTTATGAAATCAGAAATACCTCTGCTTCCTGCTGGCATTTCTTGTAATAAAGATTTTCCAATGACTATGCTAGCACCTTGTTTGCCTTTGCTGAATGCAGAGTTTTTGTTTGAACTGCTACCTGTAATTTTCACTTCTGCAAGGTTGCTGTTGCTTGCAGTAATCAATCCTAAATCTAAGTTGTCGCCTAAGGGAATACTCAAATTTTCTTGCACATTTTCAACACCTGATTCTACAATTTTTAATGTGTAAGTATTTGCAGGTGTAAGGTTATACAGAGAAAACGATCCATTGCTTTGTGGGGTAATGGTAAACTTTTCGTTTGTTGCTGTATTTGTTAATTCAATTGTGGCAGAAGGGTCTTTAACAAAGCCTTTTAGACCGCCTGTCGTGGTTTGTGCCTGCAAATGAATGGTGCTTGCAAAACAGAAAGCCGCTAAGGCAAATTGCTTACAAGTAACTAAAAAGGTTCTTTTCATAAATTAGGTTTTAGTGAAAAAGGAAAAAGATAACAATTAGGTGCGAAGTAAAAAAATAACCTCATTAAAAGATAGATTTGAATGTTTTGTTAATATTTTGATAATATCTTTTTGTGTTGATTGAAAAATTGTTGTTGAACCGTTTGAGCAATTTTCAACGTCTTATTCAAACTCTGACAGGCAGGTTTGTAAAATGGTAAATAATTCTTTGAGTTCTTTTGGGGTAATGGTTAAAGGTGGTGCAATGCGAAGGTTGTTGCTTGCAAACAAAAACCAATCGATAAATAATCCTTTTTCAATACATCGATTCGTGATGTCAATACATTGTTTTGGTGACGGCATTTCAATCGCTGCCCATAAACCCTTACTTTTTTTTGCTTGTATCAAAGGAGAATGAAGCCCTTGAAGTAAACGTTCAAACAGTTTTATTTTGGCATTCAGCGTAGCGAATATTTTTTTCTCTATGGCGTATTCAAAACTAGCCAAGCCTGCTTTGCACGCAATGGCATTGCCACCAAATGTAGTGATATGTCCAAGTAGTGGATTTGAGGCAAAGGTTTGTAAATTCTCTTTGCTACTTACCACAGCACCTAAAGGTAATCCGCCGCCCAAAGCTTTTCCGAGTAATAATACATCGGGAATAATATTATGTTGTTCAAAATTCCAAAGCGTTCCTGTGCGTCCAAAACCAGTTTGTATTTCATCAAAAATCAATAGTGTATTTGTGGCTTTGCATTTTTCTGCAATTGCTTTTAGCCACGATTGATGCGGCAAAATTATTCCTGCTTCTGCTTGAACAGATTCCATAATGATGCAAGCAGTGTTAACATTGATGCCATCGATGGCGGCTTGACTGTTATAGTCATAATGCCAAATATTTGGCAATAAAGGGCGATATGCGTTTCTCCAATATTCACTTCCAAGCAGGCTCAATGCACCTTGTGTAGAACCGTGATAAGAATTGTTAAAAGCAATGATGTTGTTTTTTTTTGTGATTCGTTTTGCCAATTTCATTGCTGCTTCAACCGCTTCTGTGCCAGAATTTGTAAAATAAACACATTGCAAAGATGGCGGCAAATTATTCGTTAGTGCCTTTGCATACGCCACTTGAGGCGATTGAATCAACTCGCCATACACCATGAGATGAGAATATGTTTTGAGTTGTTCGTATGTTTTTTTGACAACAAAAGGGTTGCAATGCCCTACATAAGAAACATTGATGCCGCTAATGGCATCGAGATATTTTTTACCTGCGATGTCATAAAAATAAACTCCTTTTGCCTTTACAATTTCAATTGCCAAAGGAGATAGCGAAGTAGGAGCGAGGTGTTGAAAAAAAAGATGGCGTGTTGTCACAAGTAAAGAATTTGATTTATGGTTGATGCGGATGTTGAAAAAAATGACAGACAGCAACGCCGAGTGCATCGCTTGCATCTAAATATTTATTGTCAATTTTAATTTTCAATACTTGTTCTAACATTTTGGCAACTTGTTCTTTTGATGCATTCCCATTTCCTGTAATGCTCATTTTTATCTTTTTTGGCATATACTCTGTAACAGTCATTCCTGCTCCTATGCAGGCAGCAATTACAACGCCTTGTGCACGTCCCAATTTCAGCATACTCTGAATATTTTTTCCATAAAAAGGTGCTTCAATGGCAAGTTCTGTGGCTTGATGTTGTTGCAATAATTGTTGTATGCTTTTGTAAATTTCTGCCAATTTGTAAACATTATCCTCTTCTTTTTGAGTCGGAAATTTGACTACGCCAAGGGCTTTGCATTGCATTTTTTGTGTTGTTGTAATGCCAACAAGTGCATAACCCATCACATTTGTGCCAGGGTCTATGCCTAAAATAAGTCGAGAAAATGGTTCGTTATTTTGCATCTTTGATTCTCATAAAATGCCAAATGAAAGTAATGAATGTAACTGTTGAATTCAACATTTTATTCCTGTGTCAATTTTTTTTAAGGATTGAGTATTTCTATTTTTCTATTTCTTCTTTTGTTAAGCCAGTAGCTTGAATAATAATTTCAAAAGACATTCCCATCTTTTTTAAGGATTGAGCTATCTTTATTTTTCCTTCCATTATGCCTTCTATTATTCCTTCCATTTTCCCTAATTGGTAACCTCTATTTACCCCAGTATCGGTAGCCGTATCAATAACATTTTTTAAATCTCTATACACCTTCAAACTATTTTCATATTCCATCTGAGCGGTGCGGTCTAAATTACAGAGTTCGGCTTTTGTAAAAGCATCTATAAATACAATATCTTTTTCAAAGAGTTTGGGGATATTTTCAAAATCTTCTAAGTGTTGAATAAAATATAACCACTTTTCTAAGTTCGTTTCTAATTCGTCTAACGCCTTTGTGAAATTTGGCATTTCAATATAAATATACGTTAGCTTGTCGTAAAAGACTTTGCCGTGTTGGTCTTTGAGTTGAGCAGTATGTAGGTATTCTGTTTTATTTTCAGTTTCTTTAAACGTAAAATCCAAAATGCCAATGCAATACACAGCATCTAATTTGAAATTCCAATCGCCTTTTTGGGCTTGCTCTTGAATAGGAAACGTAGAATAGAAAACACTTCTGTCTATAAAATAATTTTGCTTTGCTTTTTGTATTTCAACGATAATTCTTTCGCCACTTTTTGTTTGGCAGTACAAGTCGTAAATGGCTTTTCTGTCAAAAACATTTTTTCCAACTTGTTCGCTTGGTTTGAAGCTGAGGTCGATGATATTGAGATGTGGCAAAATGCTATTCAAAAAACTGATGAGTTGTGGCTTACTTGCCTCTTCACCAAATATTTTTTTAAACCCAAAATCCGTAAAGGGATTTAAATATTTTGCTTTCATAAAAAAATATCGAATTACTCAATTCATTCACCAAACTTACAACTTATTTTTTTAAGATTAATCTCTTCCTTTTTGCATTTTCCTATTAATCCTTTTCTAAGCAACAAAACGGTTATGCTGTTTTTTGTTTTGCATCTGTTTTGTAAAAAAGCATTTTGTTTTTTTCAAATTTGTCTTTTGTATAGGCAAGTGTAATGTGGAGTTGATTATTCTTTATACTTGTATGGTCAAACATAGCATCTAAAAAAATACACTCGCAAATACTGCGTAATCCTCTTGCACCAATTTCATAAGCCAACGCTTTTTCTACAATATAATCTAATACATTATCATCTATAACGAGTGTAACCCCTTCTAACAAAAACAACTTTTCGTATTGTTTGATGAGTGAATTTTTGGGTTCAGTTAAAATGTTTTTTAGTGTAGCGTGGTCTAAATCATCTAAATGTGTAACCACCGGCAAACGACCAAGCAATTCTGGAATCAATCCAAATGCTTTTAAATCTTGTGTATTGACAAAGCGTTTAATCTGTTCTAATAGTGCTTCGTTTTTTTCTTTGTCATGGCTAAAACCAATGGCATTTGTATTGATTCTCCTTGCAATAATTTTATCAATACCATCAAATGCACCACCGCAGATAAATAAAATTTTTTCTGTATTGATGTTGATGAGTTTTTGTTCTGGATGTTTTCTGCCGCCTTGAGGGGGAACCATAACGACACTACCTTCTAATAATTTTAGCAATGCTTGTTGTACGCCCTCGCCGCCAACGTCTTTTGTAATAGAAGGATTTGCCCCTTGTTTGCGTGCAATTTTGTCGATTTCGTCAATATAAACAATGCCTCTTTCTGCGGCTTCTACGTTGTAATCACTCGCTTGTAATAAGCGTGTTAAAATTGTTTCTACGTCTTCGCCCACATAACCAGATTCGGTAAAAACCGTTGCGTCTGCAATGGCAAAAGGAACGTCTAATAAAGTGGCAATTGTTTTTGCTAATAATGTTTTTCCTGTTCCTGTAGAACCAATTAAAATGACATTGCTTTTTTCTAATACAACGTCTTGTAATTTTTCAATCTGACTTGTATTGGTGAGTTGTAATTGTTCAAATAATTCTTTTTCGTACAAGCGTTTATAGTGATTGTAAACCGCAACAGACAATATTTTTTTTGCTTGCTCTTGCCCAATCACGTATTGGTCTAAATACTTGCAAATCTGTTTTGGGTTTTGTATCTTTTTTGGAAGAATAATTTCGTCAGTTTGAGTTTTGTTGTTTTTTTTCTGTTTAGGTTTAAACTCTTCAGGCTCTTCTGTTCCGCCTGCAAAACTTAATAAATCAGTTACACAATCATCACAAATAAAAGCGTCAATGCCTTGTGCCGCCATGATGGTTTCATTTTCATTTCTACCACAAAAATTACAATGTTTCAAACTCATATTCGGACTTTAATTTTTTAGAAAGGCTGCAAACTAAATAATTTTATTGCTGGAGATTGTTTGCTTTAAACAAGTCTGTTTTTTGTTAAAATGCTTTAGAAAAATAACAGAAGACATTTGTTTAGAGTGTCCTTGCGTGTTGATGATAGACAAGATGTTTTAATGTGTTTGGTCTCTGTGAAACGACATTGAATATCATTTTATTGTAATGAAAAGTACGGTTAATCATTACTTTCTAATACCAACTTTTTTGATATGGATAACGAATTTTATACATCTGCTGAACTTCTTTCAGCAAAGTTTCGCGTAATAGCACAATGTCTTCTTTTTGGAATGCGGACATAAAAATACAGTTTGTATTTGTCGCTTCCTGCCAACGGTTGTGCAAATCGATGAGTAATTTTTTTTCAACGTCTTTGTCTAACCATTCATCAAAATATTTTTTCTTGTAGTCGTCCATTTTGTTAAAAATGAAAATGGTTTTTTTGTTCGTAATTTTCAACTCAGACAAAGTTTGTTCTACAACTTTAATTTGCTCTTCATAATGCGTATGTGATATGTCTATGATGTGCAATAAAATATCGCTTTCTTGAGCTTCTTGTAATGTTGTTTTAAAACTCTCAACCAAATGGTGAGGCAACTTTCTGATAAAACCAACTGTGTCGCTCAATAAAAATGGGGTTTGTTCCAATACGACTTTTCTCGTTGTTGTATCTAAGGTAGCGAAGAGTTTATTTTCTGCCAGCACCGTACTTTTTGAAAGCAAATTCATAATCGTTGATTTGCCAACATTTGTATAACCCACTAAAGCCACGCGTATTAGTGCCTGTCTTTCTTGTCTTTGCGTATGGGCTTGTCTTTGAATTTGTTCTAATTGTTTTTTGAGTAAGGAAATTTTATCTTGAACAATCCTTCTGTCGGTTTCAATTTCTGTTTCACCAGGACCTCTCGAACCAATGCCTGCACCTTGCCTTTCTAAGTGAGACCACAAGCCTTTTAAACGTGGAAGCAAGTATTGATATTGGGCTAATTCTACTTGCACTTTTGCTTGTGCTGTTCTTGCTCTGTTGGCAAAAATGTCTAAAATAAGTGCGGGTCTATCAATGATTTTTACTTGCACGTGTTCTTGGACATTGCGTATTTGCGATGGCGTAAGTTCATCGTCAAAAATAACAAGCTGAATTGCATTGGCTTGTACATACGTTTTTATTTCCTCTAATTTTCCTTTTCCAATAAAGGTTTTAGAATCAGGGCTACTTAATCTCTGAATGAATTTTTTTGTGCTAATGGCACCTGCGGTACTCGCTAAAAATTCTAATTCATCGAGATATTCTACAACTTGTTCTTCTTGTAAACGACCGTGAATAAGCCCAATTAAAATAGCTTTTGTTTCTTGATGATTGGTGTTGATTTTTTCTATCAAAGTAAATGCTTTTACAATCCTGTTAAGCCAATGCCAAAAGAATAGGGTGAAACATTTGGACCACCAGTATTTGTAAATAATGCGTCCAATTGATACGTGCCATATAAGTGAATAAAGCCCCAGCCAATGCGTGCATGAGCGAGTAGGCGAGAGGTATTAAAATAGCGTGAGTCGATGGCGATTTGTTTTGAATTGTTGATAGAAGTGCCAGTGGCGTTGAGTAAATTGACGCCTTTTGTGTGTGCCTGTAAAAGAAAGCCGTACGATAAACCAACAGCCATTTTAAAGCCTTTATTATAGTTTCTGATATTTGTTGTAAACCGTAATTCCGCAGGCACTTCAAAATACCAAGTCGTTAGTTTTGATTTTTCAAAACGCTCTCTGTCGTTATGGTTGACTAACTGTGCCGTGTTGTAATCATTTTGAGTAATGTTTAATTTGGTATCATTAAAATAGACATTATCCCAAGCAAAACCCGCACCAATACCTACACTCATGTAAGGAAATCCTTTAATCAAAAGGTCGTACATCCCATAAAATTTGACTTGTCTGTTAAATCCAGCAATGTAGATGCTGTCAGGTTTTTTATTCCAGTTTAAATAGCCAAACTGAACCATAAAATGGTCGCGTGCTTTTGATTGAACATCTTTATACGTTACGCTATTTGTATTTTTAGAATCAACTGCTTGACTATAAAGAGGGGATAATAAAAAGAAAAATAAAATTAAACAAGAGTAACGAAAGGCAGCAATCAATTGCATGGAGTAGAAAATATTTGAAATAAAAAAATGAGTAAAATGAAAGAACACAATAAAAAAAACGCGTCGCTAAACTACATTTTTTCTTGGCTTTTTTCAAACCAATTCGCAACACAAACAAGCATTAAGGGAGTAATTTTTTTATCTCTCGTTGTGCATCTTTTTTCTTTAAACTCTCTCGCTTGTCGTATTCTTTTTTTCCTCTTGCAATGGCAATATCCATTTTTACAAATCCTTTATTGTTCATAAATAAACTGAGCGGAATAATAGTAAAGCCACGTTCTTTTATTTTTTTTTCTATGCTGCGTATTTCTTTTTGATGGAGTAATAATTTTCTTTCTCGGAGTGGGTTATGGTTGGCATCTGTACCTAATTCATACGGAGCGATGTGTAAATTTCTAACAAAAACCTCGCTATTGTGAACAATACAAAATGTGTCATTAAAACTCACCTTACTTTTTCGGATAGATTTTAATTCAGTGCCTAACAAAATGATACCTGCTGTAAATTTTTCAAGTATTTCAAAGTGAAAATATGCCGAATTGTTTTTTATTGTCATGGGTTCAATATCAAATAGCAATGAAAATTAAGAAACCGTATGCTCTATCATTTTCAGTGTGGTGAATAAATCTTTGATTTGTTGTTGTGTATTAAAACTATGTAAACAAATGCGTATGCGTTCTTCGTGTTCGGCAACAGTAGGGTAGCGAATGGGCAATACAAAAAAACCTTTGTTTTGAAGTTGCTGACAAAGATGCAATAATTTTTTTCTGTTGTTTGATATTCTAATTCCTTGAATAGGAGTGCGACTTTTCAAAAGGTCAAACGCACATTCTTGTTGTTGAAAAAAAGTGATTAAAGTTTGTAAATGCTCTTTTTCTTTAATTAAAAGTGGCAGCTGTTGGTAGGCTTGTTGAATAAGAAAAACCTGTGCTGGGGGAAGAGCCGTTGTATAAATAAATGACCGTGCCGCATTGATTAAATATTGAATTAACTGCGTGCTACCAACAATGGTCGCACCGTGCAAACCGAGGGCTTTCCCATACGTATAAATTCGTGCAAAACAATCAGCTGCTAAACCCAAATGTGCTACAAGCCCTTCGCCTTGTGTGCCAATTACGCCAAAAGCATGTGCTTCATCAACAATTAAATAGGCGTTATATTTTTTGCATAAAGCAAGGATTGTAATTAAATCGGGCATATCTCCGTCCATTGAATAAACGCTTTCTATGGCAACAAAAACTTTTCCTTGTGCTTGTTGCAAGCGTTTTTCTAAAGCATATAAATTGTTGTGTTGAAAAAAAAATGAATAGGCAAAACTCAAACGAATGCCATCTCTAATTGATGCGTGAATATATTCGTCATAAATAATTGTATCTCCTTTTTCAGCAATGCAAGAAAATAAACCAAGGTTTGCATCATAGCCAGAATTAAATAATAGTGCAGCGTCTGCACCATGTGTTTGTGCAATCAGTTGCTCTATTTTAAGCGTAATTGGGTGTGTGCCACTAATTAAACGGCTGCCTGTAGAACCTTCTGCAAAATATTCAGATGAAGAAAAATGAAACAATTTGTTTTTGACAACGCCCAAATAATCATTTGATGCAAAATCAATATCGTTCGGCTTGTGAACAGGTAAACTTCGCAAACGATTTTGCTCTTGCAATTGCTTTAGCTTTAAGTCTAAAAAATGAGGGTTTTGCATAAGTGGTTACAAATTTTTTAAAAACAAAATGATGTCTTTGTTGTCCGGGTAGTCAGTGAAATGCGGTGTTTGTGTTGTTCCAAATGGAATGGCATTAGCACCAACAATGCATTGTAGCGAATCGCTGATTGCAAGTCTTTGTAACAGTTCTTCCTCATTGTCATAATACGAAAAATAAATGCAGCTCAACGGCACATGGAGAGCCTCATTTTCTACAAAAAGTAAAAAGTCGTTTGTAACGAAAGGGATTTTATTGAGCAGTAAAATGGTCAGTTGATAATCGTAATTGTTTTTGTATTTATGGTCTTGTAAAAAATGGCGGTACGGTTCAAAAAACGGAAATAAGTTTTTGATGTCGTAATCTTTTGGAAGAAACAACTTTGTTACATTTCTGCATCCCAAACCAAAATAAGTCATTGCATCTGTTGCCAATAATTTAAGATCGTTGGGTGTTTCATTGCCTTTGAGAATGGCTGCAGATGTTTTGTTTTTTCTCATGATACAAGGTTTGTTCGCAAAATATTGTTCAAAATAGTGCGTTGAAAAATTTGTTCCCATTGTCAAATAAGCATCACAATTTTTGAGGGTATGTGTGGTGAGTATAATTTCTGTTTTTAATGCCGGTTCTATAGCACATAAAAAATCAACAATATGTGTAAATAAAATGCTGTCTTTAGAAGACAATTTTATCGTCGTGTGATAACCACATAAAAAACAGCATAACCAATCATGAAAACCAACTAAGGGAATATTTCCTGCCATCACAATTCCAATCTGTTTTTGTTGGTGTATGGCATTGAGTTGGTATTGTTCTACAAGGATGGTGAGTTGTTCTTTTGATAAAAAACGTTCGCAAATTGTTCGTAAGGCAGTGGTAAGAAATTCTTGCTTGAACCATGAATTTTGTATTTCAGCTTGATGTAGAATTGCTTGTAATTCTGCATTATTTCCTTGTAAGTGTTTTGATAAAACAGATAGTAATTCTAACCTTTTGTTCAGTTGCATAGTAAAAAAATGAGGCTTGTTTGTGTTGAATAAAAAATAAAAGGGAAAGCGTTGCGGCTTTCCCTTCTATGGTGTGCTTTTGCACAATTTTTATTGTTTTAAAATCATAGTTTGATAATAAATATTTCCGTCATATACTTTTAAAATATAGTAAGCAGTACTCAGCACACTAAAATCAAAATCAATCATACCGTTTGTGAAAGGACGCAATGCAATCATGTTGCCATTCATGTCATAAATATAAACGTATCCTTTTTCAGCTCTGTCTGGGATATAGTTTTTGCTTTTAATAATCAATTGAGATTGAACAGGACTTGGATAAATCAGATAGTTGTCTTCGATTCCAACTTGAAGTGGGTCTTGTTTGATTACAAAACGCAATAAAACGGTATCTCTTCCGTTAAGGATAGCATGAAGTGAAATGGTGTCGATGCGAGGAAATACCGATTCTATCGAATTATTCAAATTAGCTTTTATAATCAACGTATTTGTGTTGGGGTCAAGTGCAACACCTGGTTTTGGTTGGACTAAAGAATTCCATGAATTTGAAGTTGCCCATTTCCAATTCGTTGCTTCCCAATCAATATTGCCGTTAATTTTTACCTGAAACTGCGTGTTTGCATACCCAGGAACTGTAATAGAAGGAACTCCATCGATCGGGTTGCTACTCGTTGGATAAATGCTATTGTTTTCAGGTTTTGGAAGCTCAAAATTGAGATATGCAGAATCTTGAATTACCGTGATTGTATCTTTGATACCGCCTCCTAATGTTGTAATATAGATTTCATCTTTTAAACGATAAGGGTAATCATTATTTTGCAATGCCTTAATCCTTAAATAAGCAGATTCGGACGAATCGTAAATAATACCTGCTGTAGAATTGTATACAAATGTACCATCTCCGATACTGTCTTTGATATCATATTGGCGATTGAGGCGAGTTGGAGAAGATAAAGTCCAGCCTGTATTTGATGCTACAATAACTCCATCAAAATTTTCCCCTGCTCTGCGGTTTAAATGAATCACTTTTCTGCCAACTAATTTTAAAAAAGGCGTGTCTTGTCGTACAACAAAGGTTTTTTGAATGTTTGTGCCTTTAATACGGACGGTAACTTTTCCATATCGCATAAACTTCGTATTGTTTGTTTCAATTGATTTGAAATACAATTGACTCGTATTTTCAAGAAAGTCTCTTTGACTAGTGCTTGTTGGAGGAACAGTACTTTTAACAAAATGATTGATACTCGGATTCGTTGCCGTATCTAACCAAGATAAATTTGGAGCAAGGTCAAAAATTTCAATGACGTCATTCGCACTAATCTTGATAGAGTCTAATTTTAAACTATTATAACTGAAAAATAGCGTGTCTGTTCCGTTAGTGGTTTTTCCTATGTTTAATTTTGCAGTATCTTGAACAAAGGCTACCGTTTTGCAATATTTTTTCTTTTGTGCATCCGTGTTATTGGGTGCTGCGCCAATTCCATCAACGCAAATTCGTACGCTATCTCTATTTATTATTTGCGTAACATTTTTGTTGATTGTGAAAAATTCTACTGTTTTATCATTACGGTTGGGTACATTAGTTGCACTTGTATCAACAAGACTATTTGTCGTAGTCCAAGTACTACCATCTTTGTTTTGCCAGCTCCAATCTGCATTGCTTGTTACTTGAACCGTTCCTGTTTGGTTGGCTTTATGGCTATAGAAAATGGTGTCTGTATTTTTTCTATTCAGTTGTATGCTTGGTATGTCTTGTAGTATTTTAATCACGGCACACTGTTTGGTGCTTCCTGCTTTGCATACTTGCACACTATCAAAAAGTTGATCAATAGCGAGGTTTCTGTTTTTTGCATTCAAATAAACCTTGTGCGTAGAAGGATTTTTAAAAACGTTTCTTGCAGGCAAATCCTCACTGAGTTGTACAGAGTCTTTAAATCCAAAATTTGTATTAGATGCTAAGGCAGCATCTACTATCCAAGTTGAAGTTGCTTTATCGTACTTTTTAAACTCAATTGCCGTATCATGAACAATATAAACCGAATCAAAAGCATCTTTCCTATAGCCAATTTTCAATGCAGTATCAGTGGCTTGTTGATACACAACACGTAAACGATTTGGTTCTTGTGTGGTAAGAATTTTTCTACATACTCCTACTACTGATTTTAAACAAATTTGGAAAGAATCAAGAATTGGTGTTTCTCCCAAATTGTTTTGCTTCGGTTTCAGGTAGATGATGCTATTGCCCACACTATCCGTTGCACTTACTGTACTAAAGAACAGATCTACACTCTTTTTTGCTTGGCTCGTAGCAGGTTCAATTGTTGCCACTGTAGGAAAATATTTAATGGTAAATGTGTCTTCGGTCAAAATTTTAAGTGAATCTATATGTGAAGTCAAATATCTAAAGTGCAAAGTGTCTTGATCCAATTGCGTTGTGCCGTTTAAACCTAAGTCTTCTGCATTTAAAAACTGTATTTGTAAATCGAAATACTCTTGCTCTGCAAACACTTTTTTACAAATTTTCGGTGCCCCCACAGGCGTCTCACCCACACTATCTTTAATACAAACTAAAAAAGTATCATATCTGTAATCAGTGGATGTTTTATTGTTGATTCCTACTGTTTTAAAATTGATTCGTCTAAATGTTTCTGTGGACGATACTTGTTTGTATTCCCCAGAGTCTATAATTGGTGCAGGAAATTTAGAATGTAAGCCTATCCAACTTGGAAAACCTTTGGCTATAGATGCTGCGTCAGGATTTCCTGTAATTGGGTCAAAAATGACAGCAGTTATGCTATCTTTTGCACGAATTTCCCATTTATAGTCCGATCTGATATAAATGTCTTGAGTTGAGTCTTTTTCACCTCTGCCGTGTACATTCATTTTTTTGCCAAGCCTTGCTCCTAACCATAAAATGTTGTCATTGAAGCATTGTACTGTTAAATCAGGGCAATTAATTTGATCTGTTTTAAATACTAGGTTGGGCATTTCTAACAAAAACGAATCTTGTATGATGGTAATGACTTTGCAAGCATTGGCATCGGTTTCATCTTTTAAACATACTCTTACTTTAGCAGACCGCTTTTTATTCGTAAAATTGATTTTGTTTGCATGAAAAAAGTGTTCGAAATAAGGGAATAAAAATTTTGACGAGTCCGTATAACCAGTGTTAATTGGTGTTGCCCAATCAGGTAATGCTTTATAGCCGATTGAATCTGGATTTATGGAAAGAGACATTGTTCGATATTCCCAATCAAGGTCAGATCTGAGTACAATGGTATCTCTTTTTGTTAGCGTAGCATCTGGACTTGGAACTGCCCCAATTGTAATAATATTATCTATACCTGTCGCTAATCTCGTATCTACGCTGTCATTTGCCGGCCCAGCAGGAATAGGACTTGTAACGCCAGGACGTGTTTGATACATTAAATGAAACTTATTTTTTTCTTGGTGAAGTTTAATGAGTTTAACAATCCTTTGTTTAATTGTCGTGTCGCGTACACCGGCTTTCAACACATTGTCATAACCCGAAAATTCCATTACTAAAGTATCTACAATTTCAAATACTTTTTTATTCGTTTTACCAGGCTGCATTTGTATATTAAATTTCAAATCTATATTGTTGTTGGCACAAGTTAGGTTTGTTACGACAATACTGTCTGCATTTGTACAAGAGCTTGAATAGAAAGTGTCTAATCTCCAAGGAACATCATTTACGGTTTTTCCAGCAGTGAGTGTTACGGACGCTACGCCATTAACAAGTGTGTTATTTGGTTGCATCTGAAATTGATAACGACTTGTTTTTTCTGCTGCACTTAGTCTGTTATCAGGCTTTACATAGACTTTATAGTTTAAGTAAGGATTGCCATAAGTAGCCACAAAATAATTGGCATCGTCATTAACGTTAGCATAACACGGAGGAGTAGTTCCTGTAGCGCTTAGGTTTTTCAAATTTCCTGTAACGCAAAATACAACGCTGTCTTTGACAAGTGGTATATAATTATTGTATGTTGTATCTGCTTTTGTAGGAGCTGTTGCAATTATGAGCCCATCTGCTCCAGCAATTTTATAGTTTTTATTATCTGTTGCTCCAGCGGTATTTGTAAAATTGTGCGTAATGCCTAATAATAAAGGGGCTTTAAATAATCTTGCACCTCGTTGTGTTGTAGGGCAATTGGTGCCATCTTGTTTACAAGGTCCTGTTTGCGTGAAAATAACAGAGTCATAGTTTTCTACGTCATGTATGGGTGCAGACCGAATAAAATGCTTTTTAGAAGTAAACGAAATGGTATCAAATGGAACAGACCCCGCTTTGTCAGTAAGGGTAACCCCTTTTTGTAATCTTGCTTTGCGTAATATTGGCGTGTCGATTCTTTCATTGAGTTCTTTGTTGTCAATTTGAATGTCATAATAGGTATCAGCAGGGATCGTTTGAACACGAAAAGCCCCTAAAACTTGAACTCGAATGCTGTCTGTCGTTTTGGAAATACTTGAATACTTGCCTGACTGGTTATAATTTCCAGCATTAATGAATGAATCTATAGGTTTATTCCAATCTAATTTAAAAGGGTCTTGTTTAATACTCACCACTTTTCTGCCAAACCCAGATGAATACAACTCAATTTTCAATCTGCTTGTATCTAAACTAAAATTGTAATTAGATGGTTTATAGGTTAAGGTTACGTCTTGAAATGTATTTGCAGGTCCAGGCAATGGGTCAATAGAAAATTTACTAATAAATGGATCTAGTGCTCCAGAATAATTATAGCGAAAGCCTGCTGTTGTATTATTGTAATTGGGGTAATTGCTAATAAGAACATTCGGCAGGTTTGTATAAAGAGCCGTATCAGCACAAGTAGAACTAAGAACCGAAGTGATATCATCAATACAATCTGGTTTTCTATAGCCAGGAGTGGCTGGTGCTGTAACGATTAAATAAGGCGACGTATCTTTAAAGGCAAACATTTTCATATTTGTAACAAGTGTGCCTGAACCAGTCGGATAGAAAGGCAAAGGGGTAACCATTTCAAATGAATCACTTGTAATACGTTGCACAGGAGTTGCTGTGCCAGTATTGATTAATCTTAACACTGTGGTATCAGGTATCTTTAAAATATAACCATTATCGCCCACTAAAAAGCCTAAGCTATCGGTGGCACTTGCCGTGAAAAAATGTCCCCCATTAAATGAAGGTTTAATTTTTTCTAAACTATATGCTTTGTCGAGGCTGAGTTCTGGTTGCCAAGTGTTATCGCTATTGCGATAAACGGCCAAAGGTGTTTTTATATTTCCGCTTGTTTTTCCAGCCGCAAAAATAGTGCCATTTGCACTATTGGCGATAAACATACCGTTAAAACTTGCTGTTGGGTCGCTGTATTTTTCTGTCCAATTTGTGCCACCGTTTGTTGTTTCATAAATTTTCCCCTTATCTGTAGCAAAAAAGCCTTTGCTTGTTGATGAAAAATAAATGCTTTTGATGGTATCTGTAACACCAGTGGTGATAGTAGTAAAAGTAATGTCTGGAATAGGTGAAGAACCTGTAACACCAGAAACTCTTTTTCCTCCTGTTACGTCATGTGTGATTTTTAACATTTTTCCACCAAAGCCACCAACCCAAATATTTGTAGAATCTAAGGCATAAATGCTCGTGAATAGTGTGCCTGCGTTAATTGAAATTACCTGAACATTTTCGTTGTTTTTTGACATAAGATCGTCAAAATCCATTTTCGTATCGCTCTTAGTTCTAACAGACGCAGCATTTGCTGAAAAGTTAGTCCAATAAAAACCATCATAGTATTGAAGAATTCCTTCTCCAATTGCCCAAATATTGTGCCTGATTTTATATCTTAATGAATAAGATTTTGATGCTGGTGCTGGTGTGAAATATTCGTCACATCTGAATACGTTTGTAATGGCAATCTGTTGGATGTTTTTTGTGTTATATTCAGAAGTGTTAAAGGTGAAACCAGAAATGCCACCAGAAGCACCGGCTTCTCCAATCATGTGTAATGAATTGCCATGAGTAGTTGTTGTATCGTAAATAAATTGATGGATAAAACTATTAACTCCTTTTTTCGCTAAAAAAGCTCCTCTTATATATTTTTTATTGATGCTCGCATCTGACACGGTTATAGATTGAGGAAAAGTTTGAACGCTGACAATTTCTGTTTGAGAAGGGTTTTGTGAAACATCAAATTTGCCATCTGTAGGCTCAACCCCAAAAAGAGCTGCTCCCAGACTATCTGTACGAAATCGAATTAAATCATATTCAGCCGGTAATTGAGGATTGTAAATTAACATACAAATGCTATCGTCTAAGCCAAAAAAAGCCCTTTTTGTATTTGCCACATTGGCAGATAAAATATGTTGTTTAAACGGTAGCGTATAAGGTGCACGGCGATAAAAATCACCTTTTTCAGACGGCCCACCAGATAGTGGTGTATTGACATCAATTTGAGCGAAAATGCTCTGACTCAAAAGCGTACACAATAAAAAGAACGAGAGAAAATGAATTGTTTTTTTCATATTAGGGTAGTGTGGTTATGAAAATTAGGATTGTTATTAAAGAATAAAAAATTGAAAGCTAAAGGGCATGATAGGCTTTTACTAAAACATCAATTTTTGAAAGGCATGATACAATTTCTACAGAATCACTTACGCCGTGTCCTGCTGACCAAATGTCTTTCCATGCTTTTGGTGTGTTGCCATATCGTTCAGAAAAATCCATCACAGGTTGAATGCTGACTTGTGGGTCTATATTGGCTTGCTGTAAACTATGTTGAATGAAATTGGCAGACACGCCAGTTACGGCTTTTGTTGTAACAATGTCGTCAATGGTGCTTTTAACAAGGAGTGCTTTGTATTCAGTGCTTGCGGCACTTTCTGTTGTCGCAATAAAGTGCGTTCCCATATACACCAAGTCTGCACCTAATAATTGGGCGGCTTTAATTTCTCGTGCTGTGTTAATTCCTCCCGACAAAATGATAATGCCGTTGAATATTTTTCTTACCTCGTGAATAAAAGCAAATGGATTTAAATGTCCCGTGTGTCCACCAGCACCAGCACTCAATAAAATCAATCCATCAACGCCCGCTTGAATGGCTTTTTGTGCAAACGCAAGGCTACTCACATCAGCAAAAACAAGTCCTCCGTATTCTTTTACCGTAGGCATTACTCTTGATGGACTGCCCAATGCGGTAATCACAATTTGTGGTTTATATTTTTTAATCAGTTCTAATTCTTCATCAAAGCGTTCGTACGTTTTGTGAACAATTAAACTTGCTACCCAAGGAGCAATTTTTTTTTCTGGGCAGTTTGTTTTTTCACTTTTCAATTGTGTACTGATGTCATCTAAACAAGTAGATAAAGCATCAATCGTTCTTGAATTTTGAAAAGGATATGCAGCCATTGCTCCATTTGTACAACTTGCGATAACAAGCTCTTTACTGCTAACTAAAAACATAGGAGCAACAATAATTGGCAAGCGAATAGACGATGAGATATTTTGTGGTAAGGGCATAACTAAAATGAGTTCTTAAAAACGTTTCACAAACTTACAGTTTTTGCTTGAAAGGAACGTTAAACTTGCGGATACGCTACACATATTTTTTTTACTAACAAAATAGTATTTAGGATAAAAGACAATTTCTCAAACTATTGTGGAGTAAAAAAATATTTCATTCTTTTTAAATTCAAATTACATTCGTCTTTTTCAATTTTTATTTTGATTCAACTTTTAAAATTTAATTACCATGGCATATTCTGAAAAATTATTAGACCACTACAATAACCCTAAAAATGTAGGTTCTTTAGACAAAAACAAAACGTCTGTAGGCACAGGCCTTTCTGGTGCACCAGAATGTGGCGACGTGATGAAACTACAAATTGAAATTGACGAGACCACAGGAATTATCAAAGATGCAAAATTTAAAACTTTTGGTTGTGGCTCTGCTATTGCGTCTTCGTCGTTAGCAACAGAATGGTTAAAAGGAAAAACCATTGACCAAGCGGCGGCTTTTGACAACATGGATTTGGTAGAAGAACTCAACTTGCCACCAGTAAAAATTCACTGTTCTGTATTGGCAGAAGATGCTATCCGCTCAGCGATTAACGACTATCGCATCAAAAATAATTTGCCAGAATTGGCCTTTGAAGAAAAAGGAATTCACTAAAGTAGACAAACTAATTTACCAAAATGTTCAAATGATTTGAATAATGACACAAGCAAATAATGATTATTTTAATCCTATTTTATTAGGGATTTTTACGTACGTTTCAAGTTTGCAAAAAGTAAATGAATGGATTACTTTTATGGCAGGGTTAGTAACTATCTTTGCTGGTTTGTATCAAATAACCAGATGGATTAAAAATGATTTTTTCACAAAACCTAAAGAATAAAAACGATTCTTATGATTTATGTTGGCGACAAAGCAAAAGTGCAAGTTCAAAAATTACTCGCACAAGCAAATTTAGAAAATGATACAAGTCATTTTTTAAGAGTCTCTGTTGTGGGAGGAGGCTGTTCTGGTCTAAGTTACAAAATGGATTTTGATAACCACCTCGAACCAAGAGATCAAGTTTTTGAAGACAATGGTGTGAAGGTTGTTACTGACCTGAAAAGTTTTTTATACCTTGTCAATACAACGCTTGAATTTTCTGACGGACTCAACGGAAAAGGCTTTCATTTTAGCAATCCAAATGCGTCAAGAAGTTGTGGGTGTGGCGAAAGTTTTGCAGTATAAGCGTTACCATTTGATTTGAAAATTTAAAACGCTTTGTTCATTTAACGAAGCGTTTTTTTATTGTCTTACACGATACATTTAAACAACAAAAATAGAATGACACAAGAAAAAAATATTCTCCCCGCTATTATCGCCCATTGTAAAGAATACGGTTTTGTTTTTCCATCAAGTGATATTTATGACGGACTAAGTGCGGTATATGATTATGGCTCGAATGGCGTAGAACTCAAAAATAATATCAAAGAATATTGGTGGAAATCGATGGTGCGTATGCATGA
The DNA here is from genome assembly GCA_031539345.1 of Chitinophagales bacterium. Classification (GTDB taxonomy): domain Bacteria; phylum Bacteroidota; class Bacteroidia; order Chitinophagales; family Chitinophagaceae; genus JAVKMO01. The sequence continues at coordinate 66,670 of JAVKMO010000004.1, forward strand.
TAATATCGTGGGAATTGATGCCGCCATTTTTATGCACCCCGCAACGTGGAAAGCAAGCGGTCATATCGATAATTTTAGCGACCCCATGATTGACAATAAAGAAAGTAAAAAACGGTATCGTGTAGATCATTTAATTGAAGCCCATGCTGCCACATTGTCGAACACAGAAGGAGAGAGTTTATTGAAAAAGATGGACGAACTTTTGGTTGCGAATGACTATGACGGTTTGCATCAGTTAATACAAACTTGTGGCATTTCTTGTGCCGTAAGTGGAACGAAAAATTGGACAGAAATTAGACAATTTAACCTGATGTTTTCTACCAAAGTAGGCAGTGTTGCAGAAGAAGCCAGCGAAGTCTATTTGCGACCAGAAACAGCACAAGGCATTTTTGTTAATTTTTTAAACGTACAAAAAACAGCCCGTATGAAAATTCCTTTTGGGATTGCTCAAATAGGGAAAGCCTTTAGGAACGAAATTATCGCCCGTCAATTTATTTTTAGAATGAGAGAGTTTGAGCAAATGGAAATGCAGTTTTTTATCAAACCCGGCACACAAAAAGAATGGTTTGAACATTGGAAGCAAACCCGCTTAGATTGGCACTTAAAACTCGGCTTTGCGAAAGAAAAATATCGGTTTCACAATCACGTCAAATTAGCGCATTATGCAGACGCTGCTTTAGACATAGAGTTTGATTTTCCATTTGGATTTAAAGAATTAGAAGGCATTCATTCACGCACAGATTTTGACTTATCGAGCCATCAAAAATTGAGTGGAAAAAAACTCACTTATTTTGATACCGACGAAAATAAGCATTACGTGCCTTATGTGATTGAAACGTCGATTGGCTTAGATCGTACTTTTTTAATGGTTTTATCAGCTTCTTACTGCGAAGAAAAAACAACCACAACAGACGGTGCAGAAGACACGCGCATCGTGCTTAAATTTCCGCCCGCATTGGCACCAACAAAATTGGCGATTTTACCTTTAACAAAAAAAGATGGTTTGCCCGAATTAGCCAAACTAATCAGTACGGAATGCAAGTCGCATTTTGCTTGCTTTTATGACGAAAAAGACAGCATTGGAAAACGTTACCGCCGTCAAGACGCGATAGGGACTCCGTTTTGTATCACCATTGACCACCAAAGTTTAGAAGACAAAACAATCACCATTCGCCACAGAGACAGCATGACGCAAGAACGTATGCCTATTGCTAAAATCAAAGATTTTGTGTTAGAAAAAATACAACTGATATGACATTTAAATTCCTGCCAATTGATTCTATATTCTTTGAAATAGTTTGCTAATCGTTTCATTGATTAGAAATGCCATTTTCAAATAGATTGCTTATGCCCTCAATGTTAAGAAACTCACATTGCAGGTAGGCATTTTAGAGTTCTGTATTATTTTGTGGTCGATGTTGCCAAATAGCCAAAAATTGTCCTGTGGACATTTTTCTTGCTGAATTTTTAGCCTTGTCTGCATATGCTCCTGTAAATAATTCGTCAATTGTTTCAAACCAAAGTTGTAGCCATGTTCCAAAATGTTTTTGTTCAATGCTATAATTAAGGTTTTTATCAACATTAATATGTTTTTGTGTTGGGCTACCCTTAAATTTAGCGACCCCAAACAAATTAGTTTCCCAAAAATCAGCCAATCTTTCAAGGTGTAATGGCCACATATTTTCTGGTATATGGCTATTAAAAATAGGACCAAGCAGTTCGTCTTTGCGAATTTTTGAGTAAAAACAATTCACTAAAACTTCTATATCTGCTCTTCTTTCAATTTCTCTCATTCTAAATAAAATTAACTTTCTAAAACACTTTTAAGTCGTTCTACTTTGTCAAGTTTTGATAGCGTTAAACGGATGATTGAGCTTTGAAGTGCCATTAAATCGTGTGGCACATCTCCCTCTAAGGCAATGATATCTCCACTTTTCAATGTTGATTTTTCTCCTTGTACGCCCAATTCAATGCTACCTTCTAAAAGGTGAAGTAAAATTGGGAAAGGTGTTTTATGTTCTTTCATCACTTGTCCAACATTCATAAGAATTTGTATTTCTTTTGAAAAAGACGTTTCTATGATAATTTTGGTTTTGACACGCATTTCATCAAATGTAATTTCGTCTTTAAATGAATTTATATTCATAATGCGTGGTTTTTATGCTTTTCTAAGGTAGGGGTTTTAAGAAGAATGAACTAATTTTAATGAACACAAAAGTTGATGCGAATAAGCATCGGTATTTTTTTGTCTATGGATTACACTTTTTTGTATGAACTTATTTTAGGAAAACATAATTTATTTTTCGATTTGTTCTGCAAAATCTTTTTCAACAACCAAGTTTTCCATGATAAATTCTTGACGCTCTTTTGTGTTTGAGCCTAGATAATATTCTAACAGTTGATGAATGTTTGTGTCGTTAGAAAGAAGCAAAGGTTGAAGGCGAATATCATCACCAATGAAATTTTTAAACTCATCAGGAGAAATTTCTCCCAAGCCTTTAAACCTTGTAATTTCTGGCTTTCCTGTTAATGTAGTAACGGCATTTTGTTTTTCCTTTTCAGAATAACAGTAAATTGTTTTTTGCTTGTTGCGAACTCTAAATAAGGGGGTTTCTAAAATATAGACGTGTCTGTTTTTAATAATATCGGGAAAAAATTGGAGAAAAAAAGCAACCAATAACAAGCGAATGTGCATGCCGTCATTGTCGGCATCGGTTGCGACAATAATGTTGTTGTAACGCAAGCCCTCCAAGCCCTCTTCGATGTTTAATGCGTGTTGCAACAAATTAAATTCTTCATTTTCATACACAATCTTTTTTGTGCTGCCAACACAGTTCAATGGTTTTCCTTTTAAACTAAACACAGCTTGTGTTTCTACATTTCTTGCTTTTGTTATGCTTCCACTTGCAGAATCACCTTCGGTAATAAAAATTGTACTTGCTTGTTGCTTCAATTGAAATTCATTTTTTGTTTTTTGATTCGGGGCTTCATCGTTCAAATGCACTCTGCAATCACGTAATTTCTTATTGTGGAGGTTTGCTTTTTTTGCCCTTTCATTCGCCAATTTTTTGATGCCAGAAAGTTCTTTTCGCTCACGCTCACTTTGTTCTATTCGTTTTCTTATTGCTTCAGTAACGATTGGTGTTTTATGTAAAAAATCATCTAATTCTTTTTCTAAAAAACTTAGAATAAAATTCTTCATACTCACATTCAAGCCTTCTACTTGTTGGCTACCTAACTTTGTTTTTGTTTGGCTTTCAAAAACAGGTTCCATAATTCTTACAGAAATGGCAGCTACAATACTTTGTCGAATATCTGCTGATTCCCAATCTTTTTTGTAAAAATCTTTAATTACTTTAACAACACTTTCTCTAAAAGCCTGTTGATGTGTGCCGCCTTGTGTTGTGTATTGACCGTTTACAAACGAGTACAATTCTTCACCGTAATCATCATTGTGCGTAAATACAATTTCAATGTCTTTACTTTTTAAATGCACAAAAGGATAACGAATGTCATCATGGTGGACCTTGCTTGACAACAAATCTAATAAGCCGTTTTTGCTTACAAATTCTTTGTCATTGTAATGGAAAACAAGCCCCGTGTTGAGGTAGCAATAATTCCAAATTTGTTTTTCAACGTATTCTGGGAGGTAATGAAAATTTTTAAAAACATTTTCATCAGCCATAAACGAAACTTCAACGCCGTTGCTTTGCGTTGTGTCTTTTTCTTTATGTTCTTTGAACAAAACGCCACATTTAAATTCTGCTGTTTTTTCTTTGCCCTCTCTTCTGCTTGTAATGATAAAATAACTGCTAAGGGCATTCACCGCTTTTACGCCAACGCCATTTAATCCTACAGATTTTTGAAATGTTTTAGAATCAAATTTTGCACTTGTGTTGATTTTGCTTACGGCATCAACGACTTTTCCCAATGGAATACCTCTGCCATAATCACGAACTGTAACTTGTTTATCTTGAATTTGCACTTCAACTTTTTTTCCTACGCCCATTACAAATTCATCGATACAATTATCTAACACTTCTTTGATCAATACATAAATTCCATCGTCAGGGCTGTTGCCGTCGCCTAATTTTCCAATGTACATGCCCGGTCGCAAGCGAATGTGTTCTTGCCAGTCGAGTGTTCTAATTGAATCTTCGCCATAAGCGTGTTGTTGGATATTGCTTTGTTCTTTACTCATAATTCTATTTTGTCATTGATTACTTGAAAAATAATTTTTTACTAAACGCGCTTTTATTGTACCAATAACGAAGGCCAAATCTACTTCACTTTGTTGTTTAATTTGTTGTACTGACCCAAAATGTTTTAATAATTTTTGTGCGGTAAATTCCCCTATACCGTCAATATTATTTAATACTGTTTTGATTGTTCCTTTTTCTCTTAATTTTCTATGAAACTGAATTCCGAATCGATGCACCTCATCGCGTATTTGTGTAATGAGTTTTAAACTATCTGACGTATAATTCAGCAATAGAGATTCTTTGTCATGAGGAAAAAAAATCTCTTCTTTATTTTTTGCTAAGCCAATAACCGTAAATTGATTTTGCATACCAAGTATTTGCAAACTTTCTAACGCAGCGTTCAATTGCCCTTTGCCCCCGTCTATAATAATGAGGTTGGGTAGGGGAGAATTGGTTTCTTTTAATTTTTTGTAACGCCGATAAATGACTTCTCTCATTGTCGCAAAATCATCAATTCCCTGAACAGTTTTGACTTTGAAAATTCGATAATCATTTTTTGAAGGATGCCCATTTTTAAAACACACCATAGCAGAAACAGGATAAGAACCTTGGAAATTTGAATTGTCAAAACATTCAATATGAACAGGCAAATTTTGCAGGTATAAATCTTTTTGCAATTGCTCTAAAACAAGTTGTTTGTCTTTTTCTATTGCATCATCAAAGTTCATTTTTAAGCGACGAACTTCAAATTTTAAATACTGAAGATTTTTTATCGCCAGGTCTAAAAAATTTTTCTTGTCGCCCCGTTGTGGCACAAGAATTGTAAACCCAAAACTTGTGTCAATTAACTCAAAAGGAAGAATGACTTCACTCACTTCGCAAGGTTTGTCTAAATAAATTTGTACGATAGCAAATTGTAATAAGTCTTCTTTAGGTTCATCTAATTTTGTTTCTAACTGAATGTTTTGTGTGGCAACGATTTTCCCCTCTCGCACTTTCATGTAATGCACAAGCCCTGTTGTATTTAAAATTTCAAGTGCAAAAACATCAATATTGATAGGGCTCGTAGCTTCTATAATAGACTTAGCACTAAATGCTTCAATCAGTTCAATTTTCTTTTTGTAGCTCTGTGCAAGCTCAAATTCTAAAGCCGCAGAAGCGTCATACATTTTGTGTGTAAATGATTGTATAATTTCTTTGAAATTATTTTTTAATAAAAATTTAATGTCCGTAATGGTGGTGTTGTAATCCTCTTCGGTTTGTAATCCTTCACAAGGACCTTTACATTTTTTTATATGATAGTCTAAACAGACTTTGTATTTTTTTTCTGCAATTTTTTTTTGGGCTAAATTCAAATGACAACTACGCAGTTGAAACTGCTCGGCAACTAAATTGTAAATCAAACGCGTTGCCATTACATTTGTATATGGACCTAAATAAGTTGCTCCATCATTTCGTTTTTGACGTGAAAAAAAAACGCGCGGAAAGGGCTCTTTTTTAATGACGATATAAGGGAATGTTTTGTCATCTTTTAAGTTGATATTGTATTTGGGTTGATGCTGTTTGATAAAATTGTTTTCTAATAACAAGGCATCGTGTTCTGTATCAACAATTACAAATTCTATGCGTGCAATACTTTTAACAAGCAACGTTGTTTTGGCATTTAACTGGTCTGTTTTAAAATAAGAACTGATTCTTTTTTTTAGGTTTTTTGCTTTGCCGATGTAAATAATAATGTCATTAATGTCAAAATATTTATAGACACCAGGTGCGTCAGGAAGGCTTGAAACAATCTCTTCAAAAGCGGACGTCGTCATCACATTATTTTTTAATTACCCATTGAATGCCATCTCGAATAGGCAATAACATATTATGAACTCTTTCGTCTTTTTGCAAGATGAGATTCATTTCTTGCAAAGCGATCGCATTTTTATTATTTGGTTTTTCGGTTAATACCTGCCCATGAAATAGCATATTGTCAAAAATAATACTTCCGTTTTTTTTCACAAAAGGAAAAATAAGTTCATAGTAATTTTTGTAATTGACCTTATCCGCATCAATAAAAACCATATCCCACGTGCTGTTTAATTGAGGCAAAATGGTTAAGGCATTTCCTATGTGTAACTTGATTTTTTGATGAACATCAAAAAAAAGGAAATTCTCTGCCGCTCTTTGTGCATCTTCAGGTCGCAATTCGATTGTTTGTATGTATCCATTTTCTGGCAAATGCTTTGCCATGCAAATAGTGCTAAAGCCAATCATTGTGCCAATCTCCAAAATGTGTTTTGCTTGATACGTGCGTACAAGTTGAGCTAAAAAATTCCCCACCTCATTGCCACATATCATGTGTTTATGTTGATGCGCAAAGCGTTCTTCTTCATCATATAAAAAAGGCAAATCTGAATGGGTTGCGATATACTTTTGTATCGACAAGTTTTCTTGTAAGAAATTATTCTGCAATGAGAATTGTATTTTTATTGATTTTAATTTCTTTGGAATCCATGAGTAAATTTTTAGGGTTATTTTTTTGTGTATTCATTGATTCAGTAGAATTTGAATATTGCGATAGTTGCTTTTGGATTAAAGTGTTCTTTTTCAATTGACTTTTTTTGATTGGAATTGCCATCAGCTGCAATTTCATAAGACTTAATAAAAAAAATAAAACAAGAGCAATCAAATGATTCATAAATGCGGTTAAAAAGGTTATTCAGCTAATTTCATTGAATTGTAGTATAACGATATGCGGGTTTTTTCATTGTATGCATTATTGATATTTAAATCATAAACGGAGCGCGTTTTTCGTTCGCCAAAATGAATATTAAATTTAATTACAGAATTCATTGTTCCTAAATTGGAGAAAAAAAGTGATGGAGGAAGATTTTTATTGATATCAATGCGGTAATGCACTTTTTTATTTCCATCTAAAATTAACAAAGGATCCACTAAATTGTTGTCAACAAATAGAGAGAGTGTGTCTTTTTGATTTGGCATCCCTTGTATGCTAAAAAAAACCACAGAGTCTGCTAAATCTAAAATGTATTTATTATTGATGACTTTTTTATAGAAACAAAAATCATTCAGTAAACGAACACTTTTGTTTATTTTTATCAATTCTTTAAACAAGTCAATACGGTCTTCATCTAAATCAATTGCTATTGCATCCTGTTGATCATCAGTTCGTGCCGTTGTGTGTGGTTGTCTTTTTTGTAAATTGGGTTGAACACTTAATTTTTCTGATTTAAATGTTTGAATAATTTCAACAGATTGCTGTTCTTCGGTGTCTTGTTTTTGTTTTTTGTTTTTTGTAACACTACTAGAAACTTTTGTTTCTTTCTTTTTCGCTACTTTTTCTTGTTCTTTTAAAAGGGTATTGATTTTGTTTTCTATTGTTTCATATTCTGATTCATGTGTGGTTTGAAATAATGAATATTTATATTTTTCTGTTGTTAAATAGTCTGTATTCACTCGTGAGAAAAAGAGTCTGATAGGTTCTTTACTTTCAAGGCTGTATTCGTTTTTGTTTGATATTTCTGCGGTGCCTTCTAAGACGTCTTGTTTGGTAAACTTGAAATGATAGTTTAATAACACATGAACATAATCAGGATGTTGCTTTTGTACTTCTACATTTTCAGTTTCTATAAAAATCTCGTTTGCAGTTTGTTTGCCTTTGATATTGTAAATGCAAAAAACATTTAATAATGAACTGTAATCAAAAAATGAACCCGTTACCTCTTCGCCAATTTGTTGTAATCGCATTTCTGCTTTAAATCTTTTGTATTCTAATGTTTTAGGGTTTAATAGCAATATAAATCCTTTCCAATAACCAGTTACAGAAGAATTTTTCAGATGCTCTTGTCCTTGTATTGTTTGCAATAGCAGAAAAAAAAGTACACAGTAAAAAGTAGTTCGTATTAAATTCACAAAAAGACAAAATGAAGTTGAATAAATAAATTTTTGATGCAACGGTTCAAAATCGAAACGAACTTAAAAAATAAAATGAGACACATTGATTTGCTTTCTGTTCACGCCAATTGATTTTTAATATGTTTGCATTTCTTTTTTGATAAAAAATAAATAACAATTATGAAAAACAACAAATTTGGTCTATGGATTTTTTTAGGCATTCTTTTTATTTTGATTATTTTTTTGTGGAGCGGTTACAATAGTCTGGTTCGATTAGATGAAAGTGTAAAAGCCAAATGGGCGAATGTCGAAAGCGATTATCAAAGACGCAGTGATTTAATTCCAAACTTAGTAAATACCGTAAAAGGAAGTGCTAACTTTGAACAAAAAACATTAACCGACGTGATTGCCGCAAGAGCAAGTGCAACACAATTAAAAGTGAGTGCCGATGATTTGTCCCCAGCAAAAATTGAAGCCTATCAAAAAGCACAAGGTCAACTTTCTAGTGCCTTAGGCAAACTGTTAATGATTACAGAAAATTATCCACAATTAAGAGCCACAGAAGGTTTTAGAGATTTGCAAGTTCAAATTGAAGGAACTGAAAATAGAATTAAAGTGTCGCGTAATGACTTTAATGATATTGTAAAAGACTATAATAGAAAAGCGCGTTCTTTCCCTACAGTCATCATTGCAAAGTTGATGTCTTTTGATGTAAAAGGTTATTTCCAAGCAGCAGAAGGAGCCGAAAAAGCCCCTGAAGTAAAATTCTAATTCTTTTATTCTTTCCCCTTTATGAATTTTTTGTGGTGGCGTAAGCAAACATTTTTGAATCCCCAACAAACGAAAGCCCTCACAAACGCTATCGCTCTCGCTGAAAAAAATACGTCTGGTGAAATAAGAGTTTTTATAGAACGCAAATGCAAAAATCGTATGCCTGTAGAAAGGGCAAAAGAAATTTTTGCTCAATATAAAATGCAGCATACCCAACAACGCAATGCTGTTGTATTGTATTTGTCTTATCAAGATAAAAGTGTTGCTGTTTACGGCGATGTGGGCATACACGAAAAAGTAACGAACACCTATTGGGATAATATTATTGCCAATTTGATTAACGATTTATCCAATCAGCATTATGAACAAGGAATTGTCTCTGCTATTTTGAACATTGGCGAACAACTAAAAACGTTTTTTCCTTATCACGAACAAGACGAAAACGAACTTTCTAACGACATCATTTTTCAATAAATCAATATGCGATTCCATTTTGTTAGATCAGTTTTGTTGCATTGTATTTATTGGTTATTTACTTTTAATATTCTTATTGCACAAGATTTTCCGCCTGTGCCTAACCCGCCACGCCTTGTCAATGATTTTGCAAATTTTTTAGAGGCAGATAAAAACCAAATTCTTAATCAACAGTTAGAAAGTATCTATCAAGCTACAAAAAACCAAATTACTATTGTAAGCATTGATCATATCGGCGATTATGATATTGCAGATTATGCAAATCAATTGGGGAGAAAATGGGGTATTGGAAATAAAGAAACCAATTCGGGTTTACTCATTTTAATTGTAAGGCAGAATAGGAAAATTTGGTTTGCAACGGGTTATGGCTTAGAAGGGGTTTTACCTGATATTACTTGCCAAAGAATTATTAAAGAAAATATCAAACCGTTTTTTAAAGAGGGTAAATTTTATGAAGGATTGCAAAGTAGCGTCTTTCATATTGTAGAAATTTTTGCTAAAAATGATGACGGAAAAAACGCCGATAGAACAAAATTTTATACTGATTTCCTGAATGGAAATACACAGTATAAAAACCTTTCCAATGGAACAAAAGAACTTAGCACAGGGAAAGTGATTTTGTTGATTATTGGGTTGATTATTGTTCTTGCCTTATCGTCTCGCAGAAGAGGAGGCTTTGGCGGAGGAATGTTTCTTGGTGGCGGTTTTGGAGGTAGTTTGGGTGGTGGTAGTGATTTTGGAAATAGCAGTTTTGGTGGCGGCAGTTTTGGCGGTGGCGGGTCTGGCGGAAGTTGGTAATTTATTTTAGACTATTCACTACCCAAGTATTATCGCAACACGCTTATTTTTTGCGTCATTTTGATGACTTCTGAAATGATTGCAGCTTCATCATAATAACACTCTGCATATAATTCTTTTAATGTGCCGTGTTCTATAATTTGATCTGGAATACCAAGCATTTTTATCTGTGCAGTATAATCATGTTGTGCCATGAATTCTAATATTGCACTGCCAAATCCGCCTACAATACAGCCGTCTTCAATGGTGATAATGTATTTGAATTGTTGAAAAACACTGTGTAATAAATTGGCATCTAAAGGTTTTACAAAACGTAAATCGTAATGAGCGGGTACAATATTTTTGTTGTGTAGTTTTTCGCATGCTTGCACAACAAAATTGCCGCAATGTCCAATCGATAAAATGGCAATGTCTTTGCCTTCTTGAATTGTTCTTCCTTTGCCGATGGTGATTTGTTGAAATGGTGTTTTCCAATCAATTAAAACGCCTTCACCGCGAGGGTAGCGAATAGAAAAAGGATTGACCGTACTTTCTAATTGTGCCGTAAACATCAAATTGCGTAATTCAGCTTCGTTCATTGGTGCACTTACAATCATGTTAGGAATGCAACGCATATAAGCAAGGTCGTATGCTCCGTGGTGTGTTGGGCCGTCTTCACCAACAAGTCCCCCTCTGTCTAAACAAAAAATAACAGGCAAATTTTGTATTGCAACATCGTGTATAACTTGGTCATACGCACGTTGCATAAAAGTTGAATAAATATTGCAAAACACTTTTAAACCTTGTGTTGCCATGCCTGCAGAAAGTGTAACTGCATGTTGTTCGCAAATGTCTACATCAATCGCTCTTTCGGGCATTTGTTCCATCATCCATTTCAGTGATGACCCTGAAGGCATTGCTGGTGTAATGCCCATGATTTTTTGATTTTTTTCTGCTAATTCAATAATCGTTTTTCCAAATACGTCTTGATATTTTGGTGGCTTTGGTGCTTGTGAACCTTGAACAATTTCACCAGTCAATTTGTTGAATAAACCAGGTGCGTGCCATTTCGTTTGATTTTTTTCTGCTAAGTCGTATCCTTTGCCTTTTGTTGTAATAATGTGCAATAATTTAACGCCTTGAATTTGTTGAATATGCTCTAAAGTTTCTACCAAGTTCGTGATGTTATGTCCATCAATTGGTCCGAAATAACGAATGCCGAGCGATTGGAAAAGGTTGCTGTTTTTGTTGACGAAACCTTTAATGCCACTGTCTAATTTTGAGGCAATATCTAAGAGTAAATTTTTTCCTATGGGTATTTTATTCAGTGTATCCCAGATGTCTGCTTTGACCGTATTGTAGAGTTGAGAGGTTGTAATTGAGGTTAAATATTCTTTTACTGCACCAACGTTTGGGTCGATGCTCATGCCGTTGTCATTTAAAATAATGAGTAAATTTTCTTTAGAAACACCAGCGTGATTCATGGCTTCAAATGCCATACCTGCTGTCATCGAACCATCTCCGATAATGGCTACTGCGTGTTTCTTTTGTTCATTTATGCGAGCAGCCATTGCCATGCCAAGTGCCGCAGAAATTGACGTTGAGGAGTGTCCTACGCCAAAGGCATCATATTCACTTTCTTTTCTTTTAGGAAATCCACTTATCCCTTTGTATTTTCTGTTTGAATGAAAATTATTTTTTCGCCCTGTTAAAATTTTGTGTCCATAAGCCTGATGACCCACATCCCACACGAGTAAATCATTTGGCGTATTGTAAACATAATGTAAAGCAACACTCAATTCTACTACGCCCAAGCTGGCACCAAAGTGTCCTCCATGAATGCTTACGCTGTCAATAATAAATTGACGGAGCTCTTCACATACTTGGGGTAAATCTTTTTTTTCGATTTTTTTTAAATCATCTGGTGTTGTGATTTCATTTAAAAAAACGAAAGGAGTTTGGTCAAACATGCAATGTGCTTTAAATCTTTTCCTTAAAAAAATGTTTGTAAAAAATAATCAAAATGCCTACGCCTGTAGAAATACAAGCATCAGCAATATTGAAGATGGGACTAAAAAATTCGTAAGGTTTGCCTCCCCATATGGGAACCCATGTTGGTAAGATTGTTCTGATAATAGGGCAATAAATCATATCGACAACTTTGCCTTGCAAAAGATGTCCATAAGATTGTTGTAAAGAAAATGTTGCGGGCAATGCAGCTTCGTAAATTGTTGGGCTTTGCGTAAAAATAATGCCGTAAAAAATACTGTCAATTAAATTACCAATTGCACCAGCAAGAATAAGCGTTACTGTAAAATTGAGGAGTTTATTATTTTTAGGAAAAATATATTTCAGCACATAATATATGCCATAAATTGTTGCGAATAGGCGAAAGAGAGTGAGTATAATTTTTGCCCAAGCCCCATCACTAAATTTCAATCCATACGCCATGCCATCGTTTTCTATAAAATGAAATTTACACCATGTGCCTAAAAGGTTGATTTCTTGCCCTAACACAAAGTGTGTTTTGATATACACTTTTAATATTTGGTCGGCAAGAATAAATAGAATAAAGAGAGATAATAAAATCCGTTTGTGTTGTGTCATTGTATTGAATACGTCAATTTTAATTTAAAGTAATGCCAATTTTTTTCATCATTTCGGTTAATTCATCATTGTTAAAATAATGAATTGTAATGGTGCCTTTCTTTTTTTTGTCGTTGTGTTTAAGTTCAACTTTAGAATTAAAAAAATGTACAAAAGCGTCTTCAATTTTTTTGTACACAGGAGACATTGAAACAATATGATTGTTATTTCCGTCTGCTTCTTGTTCGGGTTGTTTTGATAATGGAGTATTTGCCATGTCTTTGACTAAATCCTCTGTAGCACGCACAGATAATTGTTTTTCAATAATTCGATTAAAAGCAAAAAGTTGGTCTTCGATTTTTTCTAATCCACTCACGGCTCTTGCGTGTCCCATAGAAATTGAACCATTACGAACAGCAATTTGAATGCTTGGCGGAAGTTTTAATAAGCGCAAATGGTTGGTAATTGTGCTTCTTGTTGTACTCATTCGTTCTGCCAAATTCTCATGTGTCATTTGGTGTTCTTCTATCAACTGTTGATAAGACAATGCAATTTCTATTGCATTTAAATCTGTTCGTTGCAGATTTTCTAATAGGGCTAATTCAATATTATTTTGTGTTCCTGTAACTGCACGAACATAAACGGGAATGTCTTTTAATTGAGCAATTTGTGAAGCTCTAAAACGTCTTTCGCCACTAATAATTTGATAAGTGTCGTGATTGAGTTTTTTGACTGTAATGGGTTGAATAATGTCATGTAATTTGATAGACGAAGCCAATTCTTGCAAAGCCATTTCATCAAAATCTTTTCTTGGTTGGTCTGGATTGATTTGGATTTTTTCAAGTGAAATACGTTGTATGCCAACGCTCCCAACGGGTTGTGCATTTGGCGTGTATTGATGTACAGATGTATTTCTTTTAATGTCTGCGTCTATATTTTGGAGTAAACTTTTTAGACCTTTTCCTACGGCTTCTTTTTTTAAATTTTGGCTCATTACAATGAAAAATTAGAGTTTAAATAAGATTGTTTTTTTTCAAAATCTCTCTTGCTAAAGAAAGATAATTCTGGCTACCCATACTGTCTAAGTCAAATAAGATGACCGGTTTCCCCACACTTGGAGCTTCGCTAATTCGGGCATTTCTATGAATGAGCGTTTGAAAAACAATTTCAGAAAAATGGTCTTTTACTTCAGATACAACTTGTTTAGAAAGTCTTATGCGAGGGTCGTACATAGTAATTAAAATACCTTCTATTTGCAACGCTTGGTTTAAACTTCCTTGCACTAATTTAATGGTGTTGAGGAGTTTTCCTAACCCTTCTAAAGCAAAAAATTCTGCTTGTACAGGAATAATAATGCTGTCTGCGGCACAAAAAGAATTGATGGTGAGCAACCCAAGAGAAGGAGAGCAGTCAATAAAAATAAAGTCGTAATCATTACGTACTTGGTCTAACTGGCTTTTTAATACAAATTCTCGGTCTGTGTGATTGACCATTTCTATTTCAGCACCAACCAAATCAATATGTGAAGGAACAATTTTCAATAAAGGCAATTCAGTTTCTAACGTTACTTCTTGAATTTGTTTTTGTCCAGTAAAACAATCATAAATGCTGTATTGCACGTTGTTTAAATTCACACCTAAACCAGTTGTTGAATTGGCTTGAGGGTCGCAATCAACGAGTAATACTTTGTATTCTAAAACTGCCAATGATGCTGCCAAACTAATGGCTGTAGTGGTTTTGCCAACCCCTCCTTTTTGATTTGCAATGGCGATAATTTTTCCCATTCTAAGATTTGGTTTTAAATAAATTTTTTAATATCCTATTGCTGCGTCGTCGCCTCTTTTGTCTCCAACACCTTCTAAATTTCCATCATCAGTAACTTTAATGACTTCAACTTTGCCCATTGATTTCTTTTTTACTAAACGATACCCCATTTTTTGCAGATGGCGTTTTGCGGTTTTAGGAAAATCTTCTTCTATATCTACTACATCGGGCAACCATTGATGATGAAAACGTGGCGTATCTACAGCCGCTTTTGTGTTTTGTTGAAAATCAATAATATTCATCATCGTTTGTACAACAGAAGTTGGAATACGTGTTCCGCCTGGACTACCAACGCTAAAATAAAATTGATTGTTTTTTAAAACAATTGTTGGCGACATTGAACTCAACATTTTTTTATGCGGAGCAATAAAATTTTGAGCTTCTCCAACGGCACCATACATATTAGAAGAACCTGCTTTAAGACTAAAGTCGTCCATTTCATTATTCAATAAAAAACCAGCACTATCAACAATTGTAAATGAACCATAATTTCCATTTAAAGTAGTCGTTACAACAACGACATTTCTATCTTTATCTACTGCACTTAGATGGGTTGTTTCTGTGCTTTCTTGCGGCGTTCCATAGGTTGTTTTGATGCTATTGCCAGCTTGTAATGAAACAAAATCTTTTTTTATTCTTTGCGACAAATAGTGACTGTCTAAAAGTTGTTGCAGGGGCATTTTGACAAAAGCGGGGTCTCCAATATATTGTGCACGGTCAGCAAAGGCACGGCGTTCTGCTTCAATGACAAGGTGCATACTATTTGCACTATGGAGATTAAAATTAGAAACGGGCTGTTGTTCTGCCATTTTTAAAATTTGGTTGAGTACGAAGCCCCCAGAACTTGGCGGTGGCATAGCAATTACTGTATAATCTTTGCGATAATTAAAAATAAAAGGCTCACGTTCAGTAACTTGATATTGCTTTAAATCGTTCAAACTAATAATGCCTTTTTTACGTTTCATGGTTTCTACAATGAGGCGAGCGGTTGTGCCTTCATAAAATTCTTGACGACCATTTTGTCGAATGCGTTCTAATGTTCCCGCTAAATGTGTTTGAATTAAAGTGTCGCCCTTTTTCCATTTTTTGTTTTTTATCAATGCACACGTTGTATTGAACTTTCTAAATGTTTTTGCATAAATGTTCAACATATTCGCTTCTTTTCTAGTCAAAGCAAAACCGCCTTGAGCAAGCTGTATTGCCGGTGCAATCAATGTGTCAAAAGGTAATTTAGCATATTGTAAAGAAGCAAATAAACCTGCTACTGTACCAGGAACACCAGATGCCAAACCGCCTTTTACGGATAAATCTTCAATGACATTGCCGTCTTTATTTAAGTACATATTTTTAGTTGCCAAACTGGGTGCAACTTCTCTATAATCTAAAACTTTTGTTGTTCCATCGGCTAAACGTAAAATAAAAAATGCACCACCGCCTAAATTTCCTGCAACAGGATAAACGACAGCCAGTGCCAATTGTGTGGCAATAA
Organism: Chitinophagales bacterium; assembly: GCA_031539345.1. GTDB lineage: Bacteria > Bacteroidota > Bacteroidia > Chitinophagales > Chitinophagaceae > JAVKMO01. Next base: position 82,696 of record JAVKMO010000004.1, read on the forward strand.
TGGCATCTACAGCATTACCGCCTTTTTGTAACATCGCAACGCCAGCAGCACTTGCCAAAGGGTGTGCCGAAACAACCATGCCATTTTTATGACGAGCATATTTTGTAATTTCATAAGAAAAAGGATTGAGCGTTTGAGCAAATACCTGTAAGGAAAGAACACACAGAAGTAAATAAGAACAACCTCGTAAATAAAATCGTTGAGCAATAAGTGTCATATCATTAAAATTTAAATAAAAAATCACAGAATGGTCAAATCTAATTTTTTAATAAAAACACCTTAAAGATGTTTGTGCCGTATTTTGGAATCCTATGGTTGTTGAGAAAAATGCCAATTGATAGCTTCTTTTAACCATGTTTCATACGTCGATATATCAGGCGTATAAGCAATAGGCGTATTCACTAATTGCTGGTTTGTATTTAAAATGGCATAAAGTGGTTGAGAATTATTATTGAAATTCAGAATTTGAAAATAAGTCCATTGGTCGCCAATCGTTTCAATATTTTTTTTCTCATTTTGAATATCTATTGCCAACGCCGTTTTTAATGGTGTTCTATCATCAACATATAAAGAGGCAATGATAAAATGCTCTTGTAAAAGTTTTTGTATGACAGGATGACTCCACACATTTTCTTCCATTTTTCTACAGTTTACGCAAGCCCAACCTGTAAAATCTAATAAAATTAATTTTCCTGTTTGTGCTGATAAAGTTACAGCTTCAGAATAATTTTTCACACACGTTAATCCTAAAATGCACTCATCCTTTGGGTTGTAGATGCTATAAAAATAAGGTGGCAAAATGCCATTGCTCAGTTTGTTATACCAAGACAATTTGTGATAACCAAATTTTGTTGTGCCGATGAAAAAATAAATACAGCCATAGAAAATAAGGCTTGCAAATGCGATTTTAAAAGTAGAAAGAGAAATTTTTTGCTTACGTAAAAAAGGAACAAATTGAACGAGGTATAAAAAATAAACCAATAATAAAATTGCCCACGCAGCTAAAAAAAACTCTCTTTTTAGTAATCCCCAATGTAAAACTAAATCGGCATTAGACAGAAACTTTAAGGCTAAAGCAAACTCAATTACAGCCAGAAAAATTTTTAACTCCGTCATCCAACTGCCTGATTTTGGCAATGATTTGAGTACACGTGGAAACATCGATAATAACCCAAAAGGCAAGCCCAGGCCAGCACCAAAACCAATCAATGCAATGCTTAATGATGTGGCACCGTTGCTGTTGTTGAGCGTATTGGCAAGGAGTGTCCCCAAGATTGGACCTGTGCATGAAAAAGACACAATACACAATGTGAGTGCCATAAAAAAAACACCCGTTTTTTTTGTATGCGAAGATTTTGTTCCAGAAAAATTGACGAACCGGCTTGGTAATTGAATTTCAAAAACGCCTAAAAAAGAAATGCCAAATACAATCATCACAACGAAGAAAAATAGATTTACGTAGGCATTTGTTGCAATATTGTTTAAAAAATCTGGGCTGATATTACTGACAAGATGAAAAGGCAAACTCAATAATCCATAAATAGAAATAATGCTGAATGTGTAAAAAAAAGCATTGTTGAGGGCTTCTTTATTGCTTTGTGAAGAGCGGCTAAAAAATGAAATTGTTAACGGTAGCATCGGAAAAACGCATGGCGTAAGTAAGGCAATCAAGCCCCCCAAAAAGCTGAAAAGGAATAATTGCCACCAACTATTATCAGAATCGATTGCGACTTCTTTTGCAGACTTTGTAACAAGAGGAGAGCCGAGATTGAAATTTGTTATGCGTAAATTAAAAGCCTTTAAATCAGTTTTTTTATTGATTTTAAGCGTTGTGTCTTGGGGTAAAAAGTTGGTTGAATTGAAAATGGTATAAGAAATTTTACAAGATAAGGCACTGTCTAAAATGGCGTGTTTAAAATGAAAAACAAAACGATTGGTTTGATGTAAAACTTGAATCAAACCATGATTAAAAATAGCATCATGCTGTTTGGTGAGTGATAATTCTTTTTTGAATTCGTGTAGTGGAGGATTGCCCGAAAATGAAAAAGTGATAGGTGCAACTTCTGGAATTTTAGAAATCGAATCGTAAACAAAATACCCATCAGCAACATTGTTTTTAATTTCAAGTGTTGTCGCATTGATGATACGGTAAGACCATACGATTTGTTCATTCGCCAAAACACCATTGTGAAGTCCTAAAAAACTAAATAATAAACAAAGTAACAAAAACAAATTCTTCATAACAGTCAATTTAAGTCGCCAATTTAACAACTTCGTAGATAGTGATTTGAGAACTCTTGAAAAGATAAATTTTTGTGTTGACTTGTATGCTTCAATAAAGTACTCTATTGCTTGATTTTTTAATCATAGGTAGCCAAAAAATGAGTATGAGTCGCCCTGAGAAAGGAAGGCAAAGACTTCGGTATTTTTTAGTAAATTAGCGACGATTTAATTCGTGTTTTTATTTACAACATATCGGTTACAATGGCATCAAAAAAAAGAATACTCTATGTGGCTCATGAAATTTCTCCTTATTTGGAATTGACGGAATTTGCTGCACTGGTGAATAAATTGATTATCAAAGCAAATACCTCTGGGTTTGAAATTCGTTGCATTATGCCAAGGTTTAAAAGCATCAACGAGCGTCGTCATAAATTACACGAAGTTCTCCGATTAACAGGCATCAATATTCGCTTGTCCCCCGAAGAATATCCGCTTCAAATTAAAGTGGCTTCGTTAGGTAATGCACGCGTACAAATTTATTTTTTAGAGAATGAAGATTTATTTCACCATGAAAACTTATTTCATGATGATAATGACAAATTTGACACAAATAACGGCTTGCGGTCTTTGTTTTTTTGTAAAGGCGTTATCGAAACATTGAAAAAATTTGCTTGGCCTCCAGACATTATTCATTGCTCTGGCTGGTTATGTGGTTTTTTGCCTTTGTTAATTAAAAGGACGTATAAAAAAGAACCCGTTTTTATACCTACAAAAGTCATTTACACCATCTGCCAAGACTTTTTTAAAGAAAAATTAGAGCCTCAAACGTTAGAAATATTAAAAAAAGAATTTACTATTGACAAAAAAGACATTGAGATTTTTCAACCATTAACAAATGATGCGTTGCACCAAGGGGCTTTACATTTTTCAGATGCTGTTATGGTAGAACATGGTGCAGAAAAAAAATGGGAAACGCTATTGGCTAAACCAAAATCAAAAAAGCATTTTATTCATACGCCAGACACAGAATCTGCTGCGGTGATGGATTTTTACAATTTAATCTCTAAATAAGACATGAGTATAAAATCATTTGTACTTCGTTTTATTCTACTTATTGTAGGGTTTAATTTAGGGTGTTCAAAATTTTCTACAACAGAAATTGGGGCTAATATTGTGCCAAATTTTGGTGATAGTTTATTGATTAAAGACACTTTTATTGAAGTGGTAACCTCTACAAGTTTAGCCTATGAAACGGATACTTCAAAATATGGGTACTACCTTAATTCAAATAAGACAAATATTCTCTATGCCACTTTGGGTACTTTTAGTGATGAAAATTTTGGCACAAAAAAAGCGACTCTTTCATTTTCTATTGTTCCCAAAACAACAGGAACACCTTTTACAGGAACCGGTATTGTTTTAGATTCTACCGTGCTTCAATTGGCGGTTAAAACTTATTTTGGAGACACATTAACGGCAATGAAAATTAACGTCCATCAACTGACAGATTCTATACGTAGTTCTTATTATGGGTATTATCCATTTTCTACAACCATTCCTTATAATACTACCCCTATTTCAAGCCATCAATTTAATATCAAAGACTTGAATGCAGCAGTTAAAATTCAGCCCTTACGACTTTCTTTGCCATCTTCTTTTGGTGCTCAATTTCTTCAAGCCGCAACAACTGTTTGGGATTCTGCACAAGCGTTCAGATCTTTTTTTCGAGGCTTTGCAATTGTCCCCGATCAGGCAAATACAACAAACGCTTTTGTGCATATTAATACCGTCGATACAGGTACTGCACTTGTGTTATATTATACATCAACAGAAAGTGGTGCTACAAGTGCAACACAAAAAAGGGTTGTTTTAAGCTTATATGATTATAGTTATACGGGTACAGTGAATACACTTACTTGGGATAAAAGCAACGCACGCATCAGCAATTATGTAACCAATACACGCACGAATAGCGATGAGATTTTTTTGCAAACAAACCCACGAACAAAAGTAAATGTAAGCATACCAACCTTAAATAATTTGCCTACTGATTGGCTCATTTACAAAGCAGAGTTAATAGCAAAACAAATTCCTCAAACTCTTCAAGCAAATAGCACAAAAATTCCTCCACGATACGTTCTTGCATATATAGATTCTAGTGGCTCTTATCTGCCTATTCCAAAAGATTATACCGTAGGGTATCAATATGAAAATCAAATTTCTTATTTAGGAGGATATCGAATCGATACGGTTGATGTGAATAACCAGGCAATTTCTACTTATCGATTTAACCTTACACGCTACGTCCAAAATGTTTTATTGAAGAAAATCAATAACCAAACGATTACGCTTTCAGCTTTTAATTACGTGCCTTTTTACGATAATACAGTTGTTTATAATCAAATTGGAGGTGGTTTTGTGCGTTTGGGAGGAGGTGCAAATAGTAATGCCGATACAAAAATGCTTCTACGAATTGTTTATCGAAAACCTTAAATTGATTGTTCACTTATTCTATAAAATAGGGGCGTTATCAATATTTTGAATGACATTTAAATTTTATTCATTTCTTATTTTTATTTATGCAAGACAAACAAATCTTTGATTTAATCGACAAAGAATTACAACGACAACGCAGAGGGGTAGAATTGATTGCTTCAGAAAATTTTACCAGCCTTCAGGTAATGCAAGCATCTGGCAGTGTTTTAACCAATAAATATGCCGAAGGTTATCCAGGCAAAAGATATTATGGCGGTTGTGAAGTTGTAGATCAAATTGAACAATTAGCCATTGACAGATTAAAACAAATTTTTTCTTGTGAATATGCAAACGTGCAGCCCCACTCTGGTGCTCAAGCCAATGCAGCATTGATGTCTGCCATATTAAAACCCAATGACACAATTATGGGTTTAGATTTGAGTATGGGCGGTCATTTAACGCATGGTTCACCAGTGAATTTTTCTGGAAAATTATATCAAGCCATTTCTTATACCGTTAAAAAAGAAAGTGGGAGAGTAGATTATGAAGAATTAGAGCGATTAGCACGAGAAAAAAAACCGCAATTAATTATCTGTGGAGCTTCTGCTTATAGCAGAGAATGGGATTATGAAAGGATTAGAAAAGTGGCTGATGAAATTGGTGCTTTTGTATTATGCGATATGGCACACCCCGCAGGTTTAATTGCAGCAGGACATTTGCAATCACCTTTAAAACACTGTCATTTTGTAACTTCAACAACACATAAAACTCTTCGTGGTCCGCGAGGAGGAATTATTCTGATGCACAAAGATTTTGAAAACCCTTTTGGAATCAAAAACCCTAAAGGCGACATTCGTATGATGAGTCAAATGATAGACCTTGCCGTTTTTCCTGGACAACAAGGCGGCCCATTAGAACATACCATAGCAGCAAAAGCAATTTCTTTTGGAGAAATTTTAACACCTGATTTTAAAACCTATACAAGCCAAGTGATTGCAAATGCAAAAGCAATGGAAAAGGCTTTGTTACAAAGGAATTACAATATTATTTCAGGAGGAACAGATAATCACTTATTGCTTATCGATTTGAGAAACAAAAATATTTCTGGCAAACAAGCCGAAAATGTTTTGGGGGAAGCCGATATTACTCTCAATAAAAATATGGTTCCTTATGATGATAAAAGTGCCTTTGTTACTTCAGGAATACGCATAGGTACGCCAGCGATTACAACACGAGGGTTGAAAGAAAAAGACATGGAAACAATTATTGATTTTATAGACATTGTTATTCAAAACCATGCCAACGAATCCATTCTTAAAGACATCAAAACAAAAGTCAATGCTTTAATGGCAACCTTTCCTTTGTATCCAAGTTTGAACTCAAAAAAATAGAAAAATAGTGCTAATCAATCCTTGATCAGGCGAACTGAATGGCGACTGCTTTTATTGACATTACTACTGTAGAGGTATTCGTCATTGATGATGAACCAGTAGTTTGCATTGCTAGAATTTGTCGGCGTGGATGACCAAAAAAAGGTCCTTTCACCTATGTTGATAAAAAATCCAAAGCCATGGCGACCAGCAAAAACAGCATTGAACCCAGAAGTGCCCCCTACTTTCATTCTACCTGCTGCTTCACTTTCGCCACCTAAAGAATTCATTAATGATGTCCACTCTGCATTACTCGGCAAATGCCAACCAGCTATGGCGGCATCCATATTCATAGAGGCATCCCAATCATATAACCTACCGTAGGTGGTACAGTTGGCTGCGTTGTTATCATAACAAGAACTTACTCCTGTAGTGTTACTTGCATCATTCAAATTTTCAGCAAGCCAAGTTTGTGAGCCAATAACAACCGTTCTATAACATACATTGTTTAACACAGCCCGATTATTTGCCACATCACAGACTATCCATTTTGCATACAATATTGTATTATCTGTAAGTGCTAATGGAAACGTTGGAGTATTTGTCAACCCAGACTCTGTATACCAACCTCCAAATGTATAGCCTGTTCTATTTGGTCTAGTTGCTTGGGCATCTGTTACCTGTGTTACACCTGTTAAGTTGGCAGGAATACCACTTGTTGCACTATTCCCTTCAAAAGTTACACTATAAGTAGTTAATGTCCACTTCGCATATAACGTTGTATTTGTTGTAAGTGCTAATGGAAACGTTGCTTGAATTGTTAATGCGATATCTGTATACCAACCTCCAAATGTATAGCCTGTTCTACTT
>JAVKMO010000005.1:0-20925 GCA_031539345.1 Chitinophagales bacterium
ATTTGTAGTACGTTTTACTCCGCTTTCTATTCGGGTTACTAAACAATAAAACATCTGAAAAGGTCATCGCTTTTTTCATACAATATTTTTTCTTACAAAATTATTTTATTTCTTTACAATAGGTTTTGCAAAGAATTCTAGTAATGGTGGCACATCAATATCCGCCCAATTCATTAACAGCGGTGCAACTGCCACACAACCAATCAACCCAACAAAAACGAATTACACCTTTGAAGGATGGTATAGCGATGTGGCACTCACAACTTCTTTTTCGTTTTCAACAGCAATCACAAGCAACATCACCTTGTATGCTAAATTTATACCTACCGTTGTTATCAATGGAAAAACGTATAAAACTGTTGTTATTGGAACACAAACTTGGCTTGCAGAAAATTTGAACGCTGAAGGCACAGGAGGAGTAAGTTCGTGTTATGATAATAATACTGCTAACTGCACCACCGATGGCAGGTTATATAATTGGGGAGCTGCTATGGCGATAAGCGATGAAATAGCGGGTTGGCATTTGCCGAATAATGACGAGTGGGCAACGCTTAGAGATTATTTAGGGGGAGAAAATGTAGCGGGAAGAAAAATGAAAGTAGGAGGTACTTCTGGGTTTAATGCTTTGTTTGTGGGCTATCAGGATCAAAGCGGTGTCTCCTCCAAGGACAGTTATACCAACTTTTGGTCGTCCACCGAGTATAGTACTGGTAATGGCAATGCAACAATTTGGCATATCCGTACACAAGATGGTCAATTATTCACCAGCAGTGTAATTAAGGAATATCGCTATTCAGTTCGCCTGCTCAAGGATTGATTTGTTTCTTTTTGATTTTTTATCACTATCAAAACTTGAAGACGAGCAGGTTGAAATATTGCAAAACATCTTGTTCTTTCATGGATTTGAGTGAAGATTTTATGATTTTGCAATAATTTTTTGTGTATAAAAAAACACAAACATACAAAAAGCCGTAATTGAAAAATGACGCTTTATTTTTATTGCAAACGAATGAAAAAAATATTTTGTCGCTTCGCATAAAAAAATACATTCGTTGCTCGTCCGCAAGGGCGGGAGTTCTTTTAAATTAAGATTTTGTGTATTGCAAATGCAATGCGTTGAAGTTTTATTTGGGAGAGTTAATTTTTATTTAATTCGTTAAAACCAAACATCAAATGGCAAAAGAAATTACTGGCTACGTTAAGCTACAAGTAAAAGGAGGTGCTGCCAATCCCGCACCACCAATAGGACCAGCTTTGGGTTCTAAAGGTATCAACATTATGGAGTTTTGTAAGCAGTTTAATGCTCGCACACAAGACAAAGCAGGCAAAACATTGCCCGTTTTAATTACTGTTTACAGCGACAAATCATTTGATTTTGTCATTAAAACGCCTCCAGCTTCTGTACAATTATTAGAAGCACTAAAAAAAACATCTGGTTCAAAAGAACCCAACAGGAGTAAAATTGGTAGCGTAAATTGGACTCAAATTGAAGCCATTGCAAAAGACAAAATGCCAGATTTAAACTGTTTTGAATTGAACAGTGCCATGAGCATGGTTGCTGGAACAGCAAGAAGTATGGGTATTACCGTAGAAGGAACTGCACCCTTTGCCAAATAATGTTGATGTTTTATTTAACAAGAAATTTTATTCTCAATGAAAATAACAAAAAAAAGAAAAGCTGTAAACGCCAAAGTGGACAGTAACAAATTATATACGCTCAAAGAAGCGACCGAACTATTAAAAGTTGTCAATACAACAAAATTTGATAGCTCTGTAGATGTTCACGTTCGTTTGGGCGTTGATCCTACAAAAGCAGATCAAGCCATTCGTGGAACCGTAAGCCTTCCAAATGGAACAGGAAAAACAAAAAAAGTATTGGTGCTTTGTACGCCAGATAAAGAAGCTGATGCGAAAAAAGCAGGAGCTGATTTTGTTGGTTTAGATGAATTTATTACAAAAATTGAAGGCGGTTGGGTTGATATCGACGTGATTATTGCTACGCCATCTGTGATGCCAAAAATTGGCAAATTGGGTAAAGTATTAGGACCAAGAAACTTGATGCCTAACCCTAAAACAGGAACTGTAACCAACGATGTTATTACAGCTGTTAATGATGTAAAAGGAGGCAAGATTGCGTTTAAAGTTGATAAAGCGGGTATTATTCATTGCTCTATTGGACGCGTTTCTTTCACGCCACAAAAAATCCAAGAAAACCTTTTAGAAGTATTGAACACGATTGTAAAATTAAAACCATCGTCATCAAAAGGCATTTATTTAAAAAGTGTTTCTGTAGCTTCAAGTATGAGTCCAGGAATACACTTGGAAACAACTCAATTTTTAAAATAATTTAAAATTCTATTTCAAATGAATAAAACACAAAAAACCGAAGCCATAAAAATATTGCAAGAACAATTTTCTTCTTACTCGCATTTTTATGTTACGAATACAGAGTCGTTAACCGTAGCACAAATTAGCACGTTAAGAAAAACTTGCTTTGATAAAAAAGTGGTGTTAAAAGTGGCAAAAAACACATTGATAAAAAAAGCCCTAACACAAATTGATAGTGCAAAATATGAAGGCGTATTAAACAGTTTGCACGGCGTAACCGCTTTAATGTTTAGTAATAATCCAAAAGAACCTGCAGTAATTATGAGTTCTTTCAGAGACGCTAACCCTAAAGTAGGTCAAAAACCAGCCTTGAAATTAGCTTATGTTGGCGGAGAAATTTTTATCGGTGATGAACAATTGATTCAACTGAAAAACTTAAAAACAAAAGACGAATTGATTGGCGAAGTAATCGGATTGTTACAATCACCATTACGCAACATTTTGTCTGGATTGACAAGAGAAGACAGAAATGGAAAGACTGCCGTAGCAGAAGATACAGCAACTCCTGCGCCAGTAGAAGTAGCTCTGACGCCAACAGAATCGGCACCAGAAACACCAGAAACAACTCAATAAACACATTTTAATTTTCGTTACACTTTGCTTCCACATTGATGTAAACAATCACAATTCACTTAAACAATTTAAAATATAAAATTATGGCAGACTTAAAAGCATTAGCAGACCAATTGGTTAATTTAACTGTAAAAGACGTTAACGAATTAGCAAAAATTTTGAAAGACGAACATGGCATCGAACCAGCAGCAGCAGCTGTTGTGGTTGCAGCTGGCGGTGGAGCAGCAGCAGCGGCAGAAAAAACAGAATTTGATGTGATTTTGAAAAATGCTGGTGCAAGCAAATTAAACGTTGTTAAAGTTGTGAAAGACTTAACAGGTTTAGGTTTGAAAGAAGCTAAAGATTTAGTTGATGGTGCACCAAAAACAATCAAAGAAAAAGTTTCTAAAGCTGACGCAGAAGGAATGGTAGCTAAATTAAAAGAAGCAGGAGCAGAAGCAGAAATCAAATAGATTTCATCTTGTTAAAACAAGTTCAAGAGGCAGCAATTTTGTTGCCTCTTTTTTATTTAAAATAGGCAATGGCATTAGCAAAAATGTTTTGATATGTCATATCGGGAATGTTTTTGTATAAGCCTTTGTTGAAGCGCTCTGAATGTGCCATTTTTCCAAATATTTTTCCACAAGGCGATAATAAACCTTCTATCGCAAAAGCAGATCCATTTAAATTGTACTTGGCATCCATCGTTGCTTGTCCTTCTAAATTTACATATTGTGTTGCAATTTGCCCCTTGCTGGCAAGAATTTCAAATGTGTTTTCATCACATACAATTTTTCCTTCGCCATGAGAAATGGGTATGCGATGAAGTTCGCCAATTTGAAAATTTGATAACCACGGTGAAAGATTGTTCGTAATTTTTGTAGTTACAATTTTTGATACGTGGCGATTGATGTCATTTTTAAACAGCGTGATACGAGGATTATTTTCTTGGTGGACAAAAGGTAATAAGCCTGATTTAATGAGAGCTTGAAAGCCATTACAGATTCCTAAAATCAAACCATCACGTTGTAAACATTTTTGAATGGCTGCGTTGACCGTTTTATTTTGAATTACGTTGGCAATAAATTTGCCCGACCCATCAGGTTCATCGCCAGCAGAAAAACCTCCTGCAAAAGCAATGATTTGTGCGTTTTCAATTGCACTTGTAAGGCGTTGAATAGATGCTGCAATATGCGTTGAATTGAGGTTATTAAAAATAATATATTCAATATTTGCACCTTCTTGTTCAAAAGCAAACGCAGTGTCATATTCGCAATTTGTTCCTGGAAAAACAGGAATCACAACTGTTGGTTTTGCAAATTTTGTTTTTGCCGCATGAATTTGAATGGGCTGCGTAATTGCAATTTGTTTTATTGGTGCTGTATTTTCAAACTTTGCCTGAAGAGGGAAAATAGATTCATAAGGTTCTTGCCAAGCCTGTATGGCTGCATCAATAGAAACGCTTATTTGATTGATGGTAATTTCTTGTGTGCTTGCTGTTTTGCCAATAGCAATAAATTGTTTGTGTTCAATTTGTTTTTTAGAAGCAATAACAAAAGAAGCAAGGTGGGGTTTGAAAATAGGTTCACTTGTTTCTACAATACACCCAATTTTATTTCCAAAACTCATTTTACAAATTGCTTCTGCAATGCCGCCACTTTTTATTGTGCTACACGCAACGATATTTTTATGTTTTATTTCAGTTTCAATGAGGTCAAAAATGTCTTTCAGTTGTTCATAATCAGGCAATAAATTTTCGTCTGGACTGTGTTTTACAAAATAAAGAAAGTGATTTTCTTCTTTAAATTCTGTAGAAATAATGTGTTCTATATCAGCAGTTTGAACAGCAAAAGAAATTAAAGTTGGTGGAACATGAATGTCTTTGAATGTGCCACTCATACTGTCTTTTCCGCCGATTGCCGCAATGTTAAAAGCCAATTGAGCTTGCATTGCCCCCAGTAAAGCGGCGACTGGAAGCCCCCAATTTTCGGCTGCTTTTTCTAAGCGTTTAAAATATTCTTGAAAGGTCAAGTACGCATTTTTGTAACTCGCACCTACAGCAACAAGTTGAGCCAAAGAAGTAATAACCGCATACGCACCGCCCAAAAATGGATGTTGAGAAGATAAGTCAGCATCAAAACCATAACCCACAATAGAACAAGTTGTTGTATTGTTTTTAAGTGGAATGAGTTGCACGCTGCCTTCTGCTGGGCTGAGTTGAAAGCGTCCTCCATAAGGCATTAACACCGTGCTTGTACCAATTGTTGCATCAAACATTTCTGTCATGCCTTGCGTGCCGGCAACATTTTTTTGTTTTAAATGATCGAGAATATTTTGTACGGATACTTTTTTTTCATTCGGATTCTCTTTGTTATCTTGAAGTTTGGACGTAGGTACAATTGCTTTTTGGTATTGACGAACGCCTGAAGTGTTGATGAACTGACGAGATAAATTGACAACTTGTTTGTCGTTGTACAACAAAATTAAACGATTGGTATTCGTAACATTTGCGATATGCGTTGCGTCTAAATTTTCGGCGTTGGCAAGGTCAATAAATCGTTGTCTATCTTTTTTTTCAATAACCACCGCCATGCGTTCTTGCGATTCTGAAATGGCAATTTCTGTTGCATTTAAGCCAGCGTATTTCAGCGGTACACGGTCTAAAAAAATGTCTAATCCGTCGGCTAATTCGCCAACAGCAACGCATACCCCGCCAGCCCCAAAATCGTTTGCTTTTTTGATTAAACGGCAAACGTTTTTGTTTTTAAAAAAGCGTTGCAATTTTCTTTCCATCGGAGCATTTCCTTTTTGCACTTCTGCCGCACTTTTTAATAAAGAATGTTCTTGTTGTTCTTTAGAAGAACCTGTTGCTCCGCCAATTCCGTCTCTTCCGGTTTTTCCTCCAATTAAAAAAATAATATCTCCAGGTGCAGGCGTTTCTCTTCTTACCCAATCTTTTTCAACAAAACCAACAACCATACCCACTTCCATTCTTTTTGCTTTATAGCCGTCATGAAAAGTTTCTTTTACAAAAGTTGTTGCTAATCCAATTTGATTTCCATAAGATGAAAACCCTTGTGCGGCTTTTGTTGTAATTGTTCGTTGGGGTAATTTATTGGGCAAGGTCTGTTGAATGTCTTCTTTAATATTTGCGGCACCACTTATTCGCAAGGCTTGATAAACATAACTTCTGCCAGACAAGGGGTCTCTAATTGCACCGCCAACGCAAGTGCTTGCACCACCAAAAGGTTCTATTTCTGTAGGGTGATTATGTGTTTCATTTTTAAATTGTAATAAACAAGGAATTATTTTTTCGCCATTATTGATATTGACTTCAACGCTACAAGCATTGATTTCATCAGAGATTTCAACCGCCTTCAAGCCGCCGTTTTTTTTATAGTATTTAGCTACAATCGTTGCCATGTCCATCAAAGTCATGGGCTTTTTTTCTTGATGAACATCTTTTCTTAAAGCAACATATTGCTCAAAGGCTTTTTCTAAAGCGGGTTGAATGGCATCATTTTCAAATTCAATTGAACTTAAAACGGTTTCAAAAGTTGTATGCCGACAATGGTCAGACCAATACGTATCTAAAATTTTCAGTTCTGTTTCTGTAGGATTTCTTTTTTCCTCTTCTTTAAAATAAGTTTGGACAAACTTTAAATCGTCCACATTCATTGCCAATTGATGTGCTTGTAAAAAAGGATCTAATCCCTTTGTGTCTAAAAAAATAAAGTCTTCATAAATTGGCACAGCATCAATTTTCACATTCGTTTCATACACTAAATGGGTTAAATTTTTCTCTCTACTATCTACTTTATTAATAAGATAGTTTTTCATTTTCAATAAATTGGTTTCAGGTATTGTATGGTTAAAAACAAGACAATGACCTGTACGAATAAGTGCTTTGGTGTTGGGTTGAAGCAATTGTAAACACTCTTCTGCCGCAGTGGCTCTTGCATCAAATTGCCCCGGCACATATTCATAAGCGATGATACTGTTTGTAGTATCAATACTTGTCAATACATTGTCTGTAAGCGGATCGACTAAGATATGATTCAATAAAAAGTGGTTGTCTTCAGCGCTTGCATCAAACACATCATAGATGACATACAATTGCAATTTCGTTTCTTGTAAAAACGCAAATTGTTCTTTTAATTCTTGCGTTAAAATGGTGGCTTCTGTTTGAAACAATTCTTTTTTACTGATAAAAAATCGATAGTTGTTATTCATGCAAGCGGATTAAAATAAATTGTTGAACAAAGCAAATTGACTTGAAGAAAGAGGAACTGCCTAAAATAATTTTTTGAAAATGTTGTGTCCATAAAACCATTGTTCAAAGAGAAGCAAACGTTGAAAATGATAACCTCACCAACTACCCATTTTGTGGTCTCAACAAGAATCGAACTTGTATCAAAAGTTTAGGAAACTTCTATTCTATCCATTGAACTATGAGACCGTGATGGTGAAGTCAAATTAATATTTGTATGCTAAAAACTTAGATTTTTTGTTCTTGGATTTAATTTCAAAATCTAATTTCAAATTGTAATTTAATTGTCCCGTTGCAGCAATTGCATTTACATTGGGGTGAATTTTTAAAGTCAAATTGTCGCTCACGTCAAAACTTTTTAAATGGGCATCTACGGCAGCATCAACAATATTTAACCCCCAAAATACAAGAAACCACAAAGACGACTCGTCCACTTGTCGCCGGAATCTGTTTTTGTAATTCTCGACACTTGTAACGTTTAAGCGTTGAATAATAGGATCTACTTTTTTAAAATCTGTAGAATCGTTTTGTTTTAGTTTATTCAATGCAACCAAAGCAAAACTGAGGTCTGTATAAAGTTTGTAGCTCGCATAAATGTCATAAGCAAAATAACCTAAGGCACCATAAACAATAGGCAGTTTCCAATATTTTTGATTGTAAATTTGCCCAGCACCAGGAATGATTGCAGATAATGTTGCCGCAATTTTTGGAGAAAATTTTCTTGTTGAGGGTGTTTTTTTTTCACCTATTTCAATGTTTGTTTTTTGTCCTGTAGTGTCGTTTTCAATCGCATACAAAGGCAACAAAAAGTACATCAATCCCAAAATAAAAAATCCTTTTTTTCGCATTGGTGTTGTTCCTTTTGCTTAAAAGCTTTTGTTGTAAATCGTTTCGTCTCTGTCTGCACCAATAGAAATAATGTCAATAGGAATATTGAGATATGCTTCTATAAATTGAATGTATGTTTTTGCTTCTGCGGGTAATTTTTCTGTCGTTTTAATTTCTGACAAATTACAATTCCAGCCTTTGAAAATTTTGTAAATCGGTTTGATATTTTGTTGGTCTAAAACACTTGATGGAAAATAATCAATTTGTTTTCCGTTCACTTCATAAGCAATACAAACAGGAATTTCGTCTAAGGTGTTCAACACGTCTAACTTTGTAATGGCGATGCTATTGATGCCAGATAAGGTTGCTGCAAATTTTGCGGCTACTAAATCCAACGGACCACAGCGTCTAATTCTTCCCGTTACGGTGCCAAATTCTTTGCCAATTTGTTGTAATTGTTTTCCTAATTCGTCATGGTCCTCTGTTGGAAAAGGGCCTCCACCAACGCGTGTGGTATAGGCTTTCATTACGCCCATCGTTGTGCTCAATTGACATAACCCAATTCCACTACCGTTAAAAAGTTGGGGCAAATGCGTTTGTGAAGAAGTTACAAAAGGGTAGGTTCCCCATAAAATATCCAACATCAATCCTTGTGCTCCTTCAAATAATAATTTCTTGTTTTGGTTTTGTCTAAAAAATTCATACCCATTCACAACATGACCTTTTAGTCTTTCGCTCAATGGTTTAAAATAATCTAACAACTCTTTGATGCTGGGTAGTAGTTGTTGGTGAGAGGCAAATAGCGGACGATAAAAATCTAACAGCTCTTGAAAAAAATGTTCTAAAACAGTTGGTTCGTATAAATCACACACGCGTATTGCACGTCTTGCAGCACGGTCTTGATAGGCAACGCCAATGCCTTTGTGTGTTGTTCCAATTTTATTTTCTCCGCGAGACGCTTCTAAAATTTTATCCACCTCCTTGTAAAAAGGAATAATGATTGTGGCATTGTCTGCAACTTTTAAATTGCGTGTGCTGATATCAACGCCTTTTGATTTTAAGTCGTCAATTTCTTTAAACAAGGCTTCTAATTCTATCACCATGCCAGTTCCTAAAAAAGCGATTTTATCACTATATAAAATACCAGAAGGAATGTGGCTTAATTTATATTCTTGATTTTTGGTTACAATAGTATGTCCAGCATTATTTCCGCCTTGAAAACGAATCACAATGTCATGATTCTTACAAATTGAATCAATAATTTTTCCTTTTCCTTCGTCGCCCCATTGCAAGCCAACAACAACTGTTTTTTTCATTTGACTGATTTTTAAAATTAAAATACAAGACGACCAATTTAGAATTATTGCTTAGGCAACAAAACTTTGTTCTATAAAAATAATCAATATCAATATCAATATAACATCCTTGATGAGTATCTTTTTGAATTGCTCAAATTGGAAGGAGCGTCAATTCTATTGAAATAAAAATCATCTTACTTCTGAACAAAGAATGAAAATGATTGTGTTATTTGCACCCATTATTTTTTTGAAAAATTGCATTATGTATCAAAATAAAAAAGTTGTTGTTGTTCTTCCTGCTTACAACGCAGAGCGAACTTTAGAAAAAACGTACAGAGAAATTCCTTTTCACCTTGTAGATGAGGTTGTTTTAGTTGATGATAAAAGCAAAGACAATACAGCAACGCTGGCGAAATCGATAGGCATTCAGCACGTTATCCAACACGATAAAAATTTAGGTTATGGGGGTAATCAAAAAACTTGTTATGATAAATGCAAACAACTTAATGCCCATATCGTTGTTATGCTTCACCCAGATTATCAATACACGCCAAAACTCATAGAAGCCATGGTGAGTATTATTGGGAATGAATTGTATCCCGTTGTTTTTGGTTCTCGCATACTTGGCACAGGTGCTTTAAAAGGTGGAATGCCCTTGTATAAATATGTTTTTAATCGCTGTTTAACACTATTTCAAAATGTGTTAATGGGGCAAAAATTATCCGAATATCATACGGGGTATAGAGCCTTTGATATGAAAGTTTTAGATGCTGTTGATTATCATAAATGCTCAAATGATTTTGCTTTTGACAATCATATTGTGGCACAAATTTTTGCTCAAAATTTTGAAGTCGGCGAAATTACTTGCCCTACAAAATATTTTCCAGAAGCATCTTCGATTAACTTTAAACGTAGTTCTATTTATGGTTTAGAAGTATTGCAAACATCGTTACGTTATTTTTTGCATCGTAAAAAAATCATGTCATGGCAACTGTTAAGTTAGAATTGTCTTTTGATTATCATCGCGTTGCCCTTATTTGTATTGCCTTTCTTTTGCCTCTTGGCATTGGCATTACGCCTTTGTTTGATTGGGACGAAATTAACTTTGCTGAAATTGCTCGAGAAATGTTAATCACAAAAAACTATCTCAACGTACAACTTAACTTTCAACCTTTTTGGGAAAAGCCACCCTTGTTTTTTTGGCTACAAGCCTTATCACAAAAATTATTTGGCGTGAACGAATTTGCCAGCCGTTTGCCGAATGCCATCGTTGGGGCGGTGAGCATTTTTTATTTGTATGCGATTGGTAAAAAACATTTTAATGCTCGTTTTGGTTTTTTATGGGCATTAGCATACGTCGGAAGTTTCTTGCCCCATTTTTATTTTAAAAGTGGAATCATCGACCCGTTGTTCAACTTGTTCATTTTTTCTTCCCTCTATTTTTTCTTTCTTTATTTCAATACAAAACAATGGAAACCCATTTTGTTGGCAGCCATTTTACTCGGTTGTGCCGTTTTAACAAAAGGTCCTGTTGCAGTTTTAATTATAGCACTGTGTTTGTTTTTTTATGCTGCATGGCAAAAATTTAAAATTCAATTTAGTGTATTACAATTGTTTGTTGCTAGCCTCATTATCCTTTTGATTACGTCAATTTGGATATTGCCAGAAATGTTACACGGCGGTGGTATGGTTTTATTTCAAGAATTTATTGCGTATCAAATCCGCTTATTTACAACGTCTGAAGCCGGACACGGACAACCCTTTTATTATCATTTTATTGTTTTGTTTTTTGGTTGTTTCCCCATTTCACTTATTGCATTACCCACTTTATTTGGTCAAAAAGAAAACGTTCTTTCTGTTACTTCTTTTCAGAAAACTTTTTTTCTCTTGAATGCGATTTTGTTTTGGGTGGTTTTGATTTTGTTTTCACTCACAACAACAAAAATTATTCACTACTCTTCATTGTGTTATTTTCCTCTTTCTTTTTTAGCGGCATCTTATTTATATCATCACATTGAACAAGACAAAAAACTGCCCCGTTTTATTTTTATTCTTCTTGTTGCGATTGGTCTTTTATTCGCATTGATATTTACTGCACTGCCTTTGTTGGTTCAGTATAAATCAGCTTTTATTGGCATGATTAAAGATGATTTTGTTGTCGGAAATTTGTCTTTTCCTGTCTATTGGTCGCCACTCGGCTGGATGATTGGGCTTATTTATGCACTCGTTTTAATTCTTGTATTTATTCAAATTCGTCGAAACGTCAAACACATTTATAAACTATTTTTCTTCAATATTCTTTTTATCACCATCATTTTATATCGCTTTGTTCCAAACGTTGAAAGGCATGTACAAGGTGCCTATATTGATTTCTTAAAAGCACATCAACACGCTTATGTATTGAACTATAATTTTAAAAGTTATGCTCCTTATTTTTATACAGACAAGCAAATGCCAAATAATCAAACCACTTTAACGATAGATTGGTTATTACATGGGGCGAATGAGGCATCTGTTTTTCTTGTGGCAAAAAATTCTCACAAAAATGAAGTTTTGGAACAACAGCCTCAATTCAGTTTTTTATATGAAGCAGGAGGATTTATTTTTTTTGAAAGAAAAAAAATCAAACAGTAAGTTATGCGTGATATTATTATTGCTGTTGATGGACACGCCGCAAGCGGCAAGGGGACATTAGCCAAACAACTCGCCCAACATTTTCAATATCGTTATATTGATACAGGAGCAATGTATCGAGCGATTACTCTTTTTTTTCTTGACAACAAAATTGCGTTTGACCAAAACGAAGCCGTACAAAAAGCATTACAAAACATTTCAATTGTCATTCATTACAATTCAACATTGCAAGAAAATGAAACCTTACTCAACAATAAAAATGTTGATAATGAAATTAGAACACCTCTTGTAAATGCAGCGGTAAGCCAAGTTGCAAGTTTAGAATCTGTGCGACATTTTGCCGTTCAACAACAACAAGCCATGGGCATACATAAAAAAATTGTGATGGACGGAAGAGATATTGGAACAAAGGTTTTTCCTCATGCTGAAATTAAATTTTTTATCACCGCAGCCTTGTCAACAAGAGCAATAAGGCGCTATCAAGAAATGAAAAAAAAAGGAATTGAGGCGACCTATAACAGTGTGTTTGACAATTTACAACAACGTGATCATCTTGATTCTACACGGTTGATTAATCCCCTAATTTCAGCCAGCGATGCAATACACATTGACAATACGCACATGACAATAGAAGAGCAATTTGTCTATTGCTTGCAATGTATAGAACAAGCAATAAAGGGGTAGAAACCGCTTTTGAGGTTGTAACAAACGACTTACAAATGCTTGTCGCTATGATACGAAGACCTTACCAAGGGTCCACTTTCTACATACGCAAAACCAATTTCATAACCGATTGTTTTTAACTCGGCAAATTCGTCAGGATGAACAAAGCGTTGTACGGCAAGGTGTTTGGCAGTTGGTTGTAAATATTGACCAATAGTTAAAACATCAACGCCATTTTCAACCGCATCTTTCATTGTTTGAATAACTTCATCTTTTTGTTCTCCTAAGCCCAGCATGATGCCTGTTTTTGTACGCATGCCTTGTTGTTTCAAATAACGCAAAACGCTGAGGCTGCGATGATATTTGGCTTGCATACGAACTTGTTTGGTTAAACGTTCAACCGTTTCTATATTGTGCGAAACAATTTCTGGTGCTGCTTCTACAATTTCTTGTACGTTGTGCATTTCGCCTTTAAAATCAGGTATCAGCGTTTCTAAAGTAGTGTTTGGATTGAGTGCTTTTACCGCTCGTATTGTGCTTTTCCAAATGCTCGCACCGCCGTCTTTCAACTCGTCTCTGTCAACAGAAGTGATGACAGCGTGTTTTATTTTCATTAAATAAATTGCTTCTGCTACTTTTTGTGGCTCGTCATAATCAACAGCATTGGGTCTGCCTGTTGCCACAGCACAAAAACCACAACTGCGTGTACAAATATTTCCGAGTATCATAAACGTTGCCGTTCCTTCTCCCCAACATTCACCCATATTCGGGCAATTGCCACTTTGACAAATGGTATGGAGTTTGTATTTATCGACAATTTCTCTTACACTTTTATAGCTTTCACCAATGGGCAGTTTTACTCTTAACCAATCTGGTTTTTTGTAAAGTGGTTTGTCTGTTATTTCTGGTACGCAAGACATGGTACGGTTTTTAGTTTTTAAAAGACGATTATTTTTGATTATCTCTCCATTCATACACCCAAGAACTTTGAACCATTTCAAGGTGTCCTTCATTTGACTCTTCTCTTGTGCCAACAAAATTAGGCAGTTGTAAAACCCATTCTAATAAATCAGTAAAACGAACGCGATAAATTTTTGATTCGTTAAAGTCATCACCAAACTTTTCATACAGTTTGAGTGCAATGTCTTCATAATCTTGCCAATGAATAGGCGGTTCAAAATGTGCCATAATATGTGATATGCTTCGTGATAAAAAATGTCGAAAAATAGAAAGTTCGCTAACTTAAAGATTACAACTAAGGACGTTTATTTTTTTTGAGACGTAAATAAAATATGGACACCAAAATCATGATTACAAAATTTTTCCTTTAGGTTAAAACAAAAAAAAGCATACTTTCATTTCTCATTTTTCATTCATCAAAATATTTTATCATATGAATTTGGTTAAAAAAACATCGCCTCAAAAATTGGCAATTGCTGTAAGTGTATTTTTCTTTTGGGGCTTTGTTGCTGCGTCTAACGGCATCTTTATCCCCTTTTGTAAAACTCATTTTAATTTAACACAGCTCCAATCTCAATTGATAGACACCGCGTATTATGGTGCGTATTTTTATGGTGCTTTAATTATTTATATTATTTCTTATTTTACAGGAAAAGATGTTGTCAATCGTTTGGGATACAAAAACACGATTGTTTTAGGTATCGGCTTGTCGATTATTGGCAGTTTGATGCTCTATACTTTTGCAGGTTTAGAAAGTCCGTCATTTAATCTTATTCTTTTAGCGTTCTTTATTATCGCACTCGGATTTTCTTTACAACAAACAGGAGCACAGCCTTTTTTAGCCACAATGGGTAGCGAAGAAACAGGCTCACATCGACTCAATTTGGGCGGTAGCTTAAATTCTTTTGGCACATTGCTTGGACCTTTGGTTGTAAGCACCATTTTATTTAAAGGCGCACAACACGTTGATATGTCTCAAGTTTCTGTTCAATTGATACAAAAATTATACCTCTTTTTGAGCGGATTATTTTTGTGTATTGGTGCTTTATTGTATTTCACAAAATTTGAGAAATTGACTTTTGTAGAAAGCGTAGAAAAAAATTCTAAAGGCTTAGTTATCTTACTCATTATTGCTCTGCTTGTTCCCTTCATTATTTTTGTTGAAGAATTATCAACAATGACAGGCATCAGTAAACCAACACTTCTTATTGTTACCGCATTGATGATGTTGTCCTTAGTTGTTTTTGGTTATTTACAATCTCAAAAAAATGCCAGCGGTTGGGGAGCAATTCAATATCCACAATTAACACTTGGCATGGTCGGTATTTTTGTTTACGTGGGCATTGAGGTAACCATTCAAAGTAATATGGGCAACTACTTAAAAAGCACAATGCATCTTGATGAATCTGCCATTTCAAATTACGTTTCTTTATACTGGGGCAGTTTGATGATTGGTCGCTGGGTTGGTGCGTTGAGCATTTTTAATCTATCAAAACAAACACAAAAAATATTGTATTACGTAGTCAGTTTGGTTGCATTTGCATTTATTACTATTGTCAATTTTATCAAAGGCAATGACATTAGCGAATTTGGTTTTTATATACCGTTCATTCTCCTTATCATTACGTTTTTAATTTTAGCTGATTCTCGTCCAGACAAATCGCTATTGATTTTGTCTATTATCGGTGCAGCTTGTATGCTCATTGCAATGTTTATGCCAAATAAAATTGGTGTGCTTGCTTTAGCGGCTAGTGGGTTATGTTGTTCTATCATGTGGCCATGTATGTTTTCAATGGCAATTGCAGGACTCAAACAATACACGAGTGAAGGCTCTGCATTGCTTGTAATGATGATTCTGGGCGGTGCTGTTATTCCTCCATTGCAAGGTGCCATTTGCGATTCTCCAATTCAAATTTTTGGAATTAGTGCGTCTCAACTTTCATACATTGTTCCAACAATTGGTTTTATTTATTGTGCTGTTCATGGTTATTTGTCAGGCATTATTTTGAAAAAACAAGGCGTTGATTTTAGTGCAACAAAATCAGGTGGCGGTCATTAGTTCATCACATTCAATATACATCTTGTAGCACCATTTAGCTAAATGGTTTGTCTATGCTATGTGTTTACTACTTAAAAAAACTCCAATGGAAATTGCATCATACATCGACCACACTTTATTAAAAGCAACTGCAACACAAGCCGATATTATTTCTCTGTGTGAAGAAGCAAAACAGTTTTTTTTTGCAAGCGTTTGTATTCAGCCTTATTGGGTTCCATTGGCACAACAACAACTTTGCCAAACAAATGTCAAAGTTTGTACTGTGATTGGTTTTCCGCTTGGTGCAAATACAACCGCAATAAAAATTGCAGAAACAAAACAAGCCATTGCGGATGGTGCAAATGAAATTGATATGGTTGTCAATATTGGAGCTATCAAATCGCAACAATGGCATATTGTAAAAGCCGAAATTGAACAAATTGTTACCGCCGCAAGCCCAAACATTGTAAAGGTTATTTTAGAAACGAGTTATTTATCTACAGAAGAAAAAATTCAAATAGCAGAAATTGCCATTCAGGCAGGTGCTCACTTTATTAAAACCTCTACAGGATTTGGCGGTGGCGGAGCAACCATAGAAGATATTATGATGATGAAAAAAATAGCGGGCAACAAAGGCGTTAAAGCAAGCGGCGGAATAAAAACAACCACAGATGCAATAGCAATGATCAACGCAGGTGCAACGAGAATTGGCACAAGTAATGGCGTTGCTATTATGAACGGCAGTAACTTTTCAGACGCATATTAGCAACTGCTTTATTGTTGGAAACACGAAGCAGTTACTTTTCTTTTTTATTCATTGCTCTGCACCGTTACAGGCACTTTGATGAAAAAGAGAGCCACAAAAACAGCACATAAAAACACAATAACAGCATTATACAAAACCCGTTTAGGTTTTCCAAACCTGTTTTTGTAAGCTTCAGAAGAGAAGTTGAAAATGTCGGAGGGAAATAACTTCATGATAATAATTCGGTTTCTAATAAAGGATATTGGGGAGGCTTAAATAATAAAAAAAACCCATTTTTAATAGCATAAATTTCATCACAAATTTTTGTTAATGTAGAAAGTATATGAGAAGAGATAAAAATTGTTCTGTTGTTTTTTTTAAAACTCAAAATCGTATTTTTTAAAATCAAATTACTCCGTAAGTCTAAACCATTAAAGGGTTCATCTAAAATATAATATGCATTTTCTTGTAACATAATTGCCATAAAGGCTAATTGTTTTTTCATTCCTGTTGAATAGGAGCTGCAATATTCATTGAGTGGTAGTTTAAATATATTTGCTTTCTCAATATCGATATGTTTAATGTTGATTTGTCTTCCAGATAACATAAAAGCGAGATATTCTTTCGCAGTAATACGAGAAAAAAAGAATAAATCTGCGGGCAAATAACCCGTATAGTTTTTTAAAATATCAAACCGACTTTCTCTTATTTTACCCTGAAATTTTTCTATCCCTAATAAGCATTTAAAAAAGGTTGTTTTACCAGCACCATTATGTCCCACAATACCATAAATTTTATTTGGCTCAAGGGTTAGATTTATATTATCTAATACTGTTTTGTGGTTATATTTTTTAGATAGATTCTCAATCTGTAGCACAAAACAAAGTATTGAAATTTTTATTTGCTTTTTGAACCATTAAAACAGTAATTAAAGCCCAAAAGGGTATTAGATAAAAAATACTAAACGAATAAATTGTAAATCCAACATACAGGTTTTGAAAGAGGATATTTGAAATATTGGAAGGGTATGTGGCATATTTGATGATTAGCAAAAACGGAAAAAACAGATAAAAACAAAGAACGGGAAGAAACAAGAAAAAACTTACTTTAAAGATTATCAGCAGGGTGAGGATGGGTAAAAAAAACAAAGAAGTGTATTTATAGATTGTAAGTGTTTTTTGTAAAAAAAAATGTTTGAATCGTTCGTTATATTGCATAATATAATACATCGGTTCTTGATGACAAGAAAATAAGGCTATAAAAAAAAGTACAATCACAAATTCAAATACTAATACTAATCCGTTATTTTCAACTTGTAATCCTTTATAGATAATCATATAACATAAACAAACGAGAATAACATCCCAAGTGTTTCTAACAAATCTGTTTATCTCTAAAAGAGGTGTTGATAAAAGCCGTATTGTTTTTAACTTGACTGGAGGTATTTTAGGAATGAATAAACTAATCACAAAAACAATAAGTAGACAAAACAATATTTCCAAGTTGGCGTAAGGAAAAAGAAAAATAAAGACCCATAGAAAAAGTAATGTTCCATAGTTCAATAACTTAATCACGAAAACATTGTTTTTATTTGTAATTGAACTCGTAAATTCCATCAAGGAGTATTGCGAATTGTGTAATGCAATAAAACTATATAAAATCAAGATTAAACGGATTTGATTGCCAGTAAAGAAATCGAAGTACAAAGTCGATGCGTTTTTATGCGTTAAATTATTGACGAATAATAGACAGGGCAGGAGAAACATTGCTGATAAAATCAAAGTTCTTAATATGCCTATTTCTATTATAAACCGGTATGCTTGCTTGTTTAAGAGCGACAAATAGGCTTTAAAAAACATTGTGTTCAATAAATATGTGTTAAGTAGAAAGGATAAAAATAGTGCGGAGAAGTTTTTGGCCTCTCCACACAAAAACCTCTAATAGGCTTTCTTTGCAGTGCAACAAATAATTGCGACTGCAATGACAATTTGCCAAAACCCTCCTCTCGTTTCTCTCATTTCCTCTTTTGTCATTTCTTGAAGCCCAAGCGCTTCGATGGTTAGATTTTTCATAAAATAATTGGCTTTCAAAAATAGAGTTAGCAACCCTCTTTATTTTTTAGGGTTATACGCAGTGTCTTTTCTTTTTAAATGTTTGGTGTAATATAGGTGAGGGTATTTTGTATTATATTGTTCAAGCTCTATTGCAGATAGACTATCATATAAATTTAACGACGCACTTAGAGAATGTACTATTTTTCTCTGTTCCTTTTCTTTTATGTTTTTATTAAAAGATACGCTTTGCATTTCAAGTTCTGTTTGTAACCCTTTTGCATCAGAGGGAACCTGTATTTGATATTCCTTAACGCCTTCTATGCTATCAAAAGGAATTATGTTTCGACTTTTGAAAAATATTTGTAAAAAATTTCCATCATTGCTCAGTTCTTTAAAAACGACACTATCTTCGATATCCGCTTTGTCTGATGGTAATTGTATTCCAAAAGAACACCTATAATCTTTTAATTTCTCTAATTTAGGATTACGTTTTATGGAATATGGATTAACCGTATTGTTGTAAGTTAATTCTATTGGGACAAAAGATGCCCGATGAAGTGTATCTATAATATTTACACTATGGGTTGAATCTTGTACATACATAAATTTATGCTCTAAGCCATTATCATATTCGATACTTAAAAATTGCAGATCAACATTATTTGGAAATACAATTTTTAATTTGAATGGCACTTTTATTTTATTAGTTTCTGTTTGGTTACAACACAAAACAAGAATGCTTATCAAAGCGATGTTAAAGACTAATTTGATTTTTTTCATATTGCATTAAGTATAAAAAGTTACGAAAAAAAAAAGCAGTATGTAACAATAATGATGTTTTATTAAATTTAGCATACTGCTTTAAATTACTTTCAATGTTTTTGGTTACATTTCACTTCTGTATGATGCGTTGTGCAATAACAAGAACCATTCCCCACAGGAATATGATCATGTTCATGGGGTTTGTTTCCCCCTTCAATTTTTCTCATTTCTTGAAGCCCAAGCGCTTCGATGTTTAGTTTATTCATAAAAATTGGTTTTAAATTGTGAATAAAAGTATTGACTTCATTTTGCTTCGTTGTAGCCAACGTATGCAGCAGCAGCACAAACTATTGCGCCCACAACATACCATACCAATGGAGCAAATCCTCCACGTATGTTTTTCATTTCTTCTTTAGTAAGCTCAGTGAATTGATAACCATTGATTTGAATTGATTTGTTCATAAATAAAAAAAGTTTTAAAAATTAGAAAATAAAAAATATTGAATACTATTTTACTAAGAATCCAACCGCCTTGCCAATCCAATATGAACAATAAGCTAATATTGCAATAATGACGATGGGGTGTTTTATTAGTTCTTTTAAACTTGAATTCATCATTCGAATTTTTATTAGTTTGAGTACAAAAAGGTTAGAAATTATTGAAAAAAGTTAATTTGTTGCATACCCAATAGCTTTTCCTATTACATAACAACAATAAGCTGCTGCGGCAATAATAGCGATGGGATGCCCGCCTTCAATTTCTCTCATTTCCTCTTTTGTCATTTCTTGAAGCCCAAGCGCTTCGATGTTGAATTTGTTCATAAAATTTAAATTTAAAAATTACAGCTCTCTTTGAGGTTGAGTATTGGTATCTTAGTGAGAGCAAAAACCTAAAATAAAAATACACAAAATTTGTTTTCTGCAGATAAACAATTTTTCTCATTATTTAAATGGCCCTATGCTAATGAACGTATCGATAATAAACCATATAAAACGCAATATAGATCGTATTATCTTCTTAGTTTTTTGATACATATTTGATATTCAAAACAATTAAATTTTTTAATATCCTTCTTTTAATAAGCTGGTTTCGCCCGATTTCCTAAATAATATAATGTTAATTGAACAGTTGCCCATCTAACAACTGGTCATACCCAAAAATATCCGCCTCTTATTTCTCTCATTTCTTCTTTTGTCATTTCTTGAAGCCCAAGCGCTTCGATGTTTAGATTTTTCATACAATATAAATTTAAAAGTTGTCGCTTCCTTTTGTTGGTTGGTATGTTGCGTTGAGAGGCAGCAAAAACTCAACACAAGATAAACAAAATTTGTTTTCTGCAGGCAAACAATTTTGTTGAGGCAAAGGTTCTTGATTAGTGGTAGAACCAAAAGTTCTACCAAGATTTAATTGTTTATTTTTTTTTTGAATATTGTGATTAGTTGGATTAGAAAGTAAAAACTCGTTGTATAATTTTCTTAAAAATATCGAGTCTTGTAAAGCAATCTTCAGTATTGATTTTTTTGTTTCGTAGAATGTTTTTTTTGTTACAAAAATTGTTTTATATATCCCAACTTCGCTTACTTCAACGATGTTTTTAGAATTCTTTGCAAAACCTATTGTAAAGAAATAAAATAATTTTGTAAGAAAAAATATTGTATGAAAAAAGCGATGACCTTTTCAGATGTTTTATTGTTTAGTAACCCGAATAGAAAGCGGAGTAAAACGTACTACA
>JAVKMO010000006.1:0-12454 GCA_031539345.1 Chitinophagales bacterium
AAAACAAGCAAACCCATTCAAACAACAAAAAATAAACAGTAATTCATGCTTATGATCATGCTTTTTAAAACGAAAATCCTCAAAACAACCTAATTTAAAAAGCACCTAACCAAGAAATGGCTTTTGCAAAGGGTTCTAGTATAAAAGTAACGACTACGAATTTATTTTTATTGTGGATAATGATGTGTGTAATTTGTTAAAAATAATTGATGGCGTTTTGGACGAAGAACAATGAACTATGAAAAGATAAATTCATACTGCATGGTCGTTTGATACGTTTCATTTGCTCTCACCAATGTGTTTATAAAATTAGCATGATTAGGGCTGTCAGGAAATGCTTGTGGTTCTAAGCAGACAAAACTTCTTGGTGTATCGTAATACCCATTATTGAGGTGATGTTGACCTGCTAAAAAATTTCCTGTATAAAGTTGTAAGCCCTGCTCTGTTGTGTATAAATTCATTTTAATGCGAGACGTATTTCCCTCTACCGTAGCGGCTAAGGACAACTCTTTAGGGTTGTTTTTATTCAAAACAAAATTATGGTCATATCCTTTTCCAATGGTCAATTGTTCGTGTGCTTGATGAATGTCTTGCCCAATTGGTTTTGCTTGTCGAAAATCAAAGGGGGTGTTTTCTATACTTTCAATGTTGCCTGTGGGTATTAAATTTTGACTGATTGGCGTGTATGCATTTGCGTTAATGTGTAAAATATGCTCATTGATTTGCTGCCCATCACCGTTCAAATTGAAAAATGAATGATGCGTAAAATTCAAATGTGTATCTGCGTCTGGAACGGCTTGAAAAGAAATTGTCAAAGTATGATCTTCGAGAGAGAAAAAAATAGTTGTATTGACATTCGCAGGATAACCTTCTTCGCCATCAGGTGAAAAAAGAGACAGCTGAATTGTATTTTTTGTATGGCTTTTTAGCGACCATATTTTTTTATGAAAACCATTTTCTCCGCCATGCAAATGATTGTCGTTATTGTTAATAGACACTTGATGCTGTTTACCTAAAATGGCAAATATGCCTTTGTTAATGCGGTTGGCAAAGCGACCTATGGTTGCTCCAAAATAAGTTTCTTGAGGTTGTAGATAGCTATGAATATTGTCGAACCCAGCAACGATATTGGCCCATTTGTCAGATTGTGAAATCCACAAGCCAACAATTCTTGCACCGTAGTTTGTAATTGCAACACGAATCGTTTTATTTTCATTTTCAAGAAAAAATAAATCCGTCTGTTGTTGATCAATAAGTGTGATAAAATTTTTTCTATCTAATGTTGTCATGATATCGATTGTCTTTTATTGAAAAATTTGTAATCCATCTTCGATGCTCACTTCATACACTTTGAGCTGTAGTTGAGTGTTTGCTTCATAGGCTTTTTTAATTTGCTCACTCACCTCTTTTGCTTGTTCTTGTTGAATTAAATTAATTGTGCATCCACCAAATCCGCCGCCCATCATTCTTGCACCGATTACCGCAGGGTGTTTTTTTGCTTCAAGAACAAGGGCATCTAACTCTTTACAACTAACGGCATATAATTGACTTAATCCTTCGTGCGTTTCAAACATTTTTTTTCCAAAATTGACAAGGTCTTTTTGTTGTAAAAAATCACAAGCCATGAGTAAGCGTTCATTTTCTTGAACTACATATTTGCATCTGTCATAAATCATTGCATCTCGCTGCAAGACACATTCGTCTAACATTTTTTTTGTTACATCTCGCAAATTGACAACTTGAGGATATTTTTCTTTTACCCATTCAACGCCTTGTTGGCATTGACTTCTACGCGTATTATATTCAGAACTTGCCAAGTTGTGTTTGATGCTTGTATCCAATAAAATGATTTGACACCCTTGCAAATCAAGCGGCTGATAAGCGTGTTCTAAACTTCGACAGTCTAAACGTATGGCATGATTTTTTTTTCCAAACACACTGGCATATTGATCCATAATGCCACACAAAACGCCTGCATAAGTATGCTCGGCTTGTTGTGCAATTTGAGCCATTTGAATTGGCGATAAGTTGCTTTTGCAATAACTATTCAATGCACCCGCCATTGCACATTCTATGGCTGCAGAAGAGGACAAACCAGCACCCATAGGCACATCAGAAATCATCGTCGCTTCAAAGCCTTTTACACTAATTTGTCTTTTTTGAAAGGCAGCAACAACACCCAATAAATAATTTGCCCAATGATTTTTGAGCGGGTGAATGGTATGGATTGTTGTTTCGTATTGCTCATTTTTATTCACCGCACGCAAAAGAATGTGATCATCATGACGAGGTGTAAGAACAATATAAGCACATTTATTGATGGCTGCGGGCAATACAAAACCGTCGTTATAGTCGGTATGTTCTCCTATTAAATTGATGCGACCAGGGGAACTCGCCACAATGCTTTGAGGGTGCATAAAAGGTAATAGTGCAGAAGGAATGGGCTGTCCTTGATGGAGCGTTTTTTGCATGTAATAATAGGTTTTTAGTGAGGTAAAATAACAACATTATCGAACTGGTAGTGAATATCACTACTATCTTGAGTTGCCTCATTGGAAATAGAAATTTCTATTTTTTCTATCTCGTTCAATTTGAATTTTCTTTTTTGGGCATTAAAAAATCGAAGTGGCATAAAATCAGGATAAGGTCTTGGAAGTAACCAAAACGTGTCCGCAATAAAGTCTTTCAACTCTGTAATGTTTTCCTTTTTATTCAAGCGAATACGCTTACTATAAGCATTTCCATATTTATTGATGAGGGCGAGTTTCATAACATGGTGAGTTGTCGCTCCTTTGACTGCAACGCGTTTAAAACGAGAAATGTTTTTGACAGATTTTATTTTATCGCCAATAAAAAGGTGAAAAGCAATCGTTTCATTTTTTCTCAATTTTGCTTCACCTGTAATTGCGGTATCGCTAACAACAAATTCTTTTTTATTAAAAGTGTTTTCATGGCTATACAATACTTTAAATCGGTTGGTATCTTTTTTAAAATCAACACATACAATGCTGTCTGCATCAAAGAGTGATTGTTTTTTTTGTATGCTTTTTTTTATCGTATCCGATTGTGTGTTGTTTTGAGGAGCAACATACTCATGAGCTTGAATAAAAAAATCTGGCACTTGCGTTGTTGCATGCGGTTTTTGAAATTTTTTATCGCTTGAAATCCAATGAATGCCTGGTCGTAGGCAGAATTTACCTTGTTGAATTTTTTGATAATTAAAATTTGCGTCGCCCCACTCTTCACCTTGTGTATTTTGATTTTTAGTTGTTGGCGTAATTAAAAAAGCTGGTGAAGGATAAAAAATTTGCATTCCTTGTTTTTGAAAAGAAATGCTGTCGCATTTGTCTTCAACAGTCCGAACAGGCGTATCTAAATTGGTTTGACCAAAAGGGTCTCTGTGTTGAACAATGCTTGGCATAATTTCTAACCGCCAAGTATTTGTATTCATTTTGTCTAAAAAATAAGCACCCGTTCCTTGATACGTCATTAAGGGCGAAGAGCCTACGCCAGCAATATGTTTCAGTTTTTTTGGTTGAATGGGTTTTGTATTTGTATGATTAGAATGATAAAATTCCGTTTCGGTATTCATCTCGCTCAAATCTTGTTCATAACTCAAATGCACTTGTTCAAAGAGTGTGTCATGTGGATAAGACGAATATTTTTTATACGAAGGAATGCGTCGAAACACTTTTCCTGCAATCATCAAGCCAATGGCTTTGCTCGGTGTATAAATGGCATTGAGGTAATGCGTTCCATATTCTGTATTGTAGGGTGCGAGGTACAAAGGATCATACGCAAACATCGTTGCCCATTGAATTCCTGCACTTCTAAAACTTCGTGCTATGGCTGGATAAACATAAGAATTGATAACATCAGCGGCATCAAATTCATAAACGATATTCATTTTTTTATTCAAGCGAGGCAAACTGTCGGCAAATGGAATTGTATATGAATCAACATAAGGTAACACATTGCCTTGAAAAGAATAACCTGAAACTAAAAAAGTCGGATACCATTGAAATGTAAGTCCTTGCACTTTTGATTGATGAACAATATGAGCATAATCTAAGGTCAGAGACGCATTATATAAAATGGGTTTAGTCAAACCAATCCCTTTTAAATCGTCATACAATGTATTGATATAAGTCAATATTGAATCGCGTGAAGACAAGTGCAATGGTTCATTATTGATTTCTACAGCAATAATGTCTTCGTCATCTTGGTAACGTTTTTGGGTAAATGGATTTGTGTGTTGCAAAAGTTGCTTTAAGTAATTTCGCTGGGCGAGAATCAGTTGATCGTCTTCTACAAGATGTTTTTTTGTTTGACCAGAAGAGAAACCTTCTGTTACCAAATCTGTTTCTGGCCAACCATTACCCCAAAATGCAATGCCTGTGAGAATAATTTTAATCTGGCGTTTTTTGAGTTCTGCAATTAAATAATCAAATAATTGCAAATGTTCATTATTGAGCAAATTGCCTTTTTTGTCGCTAATTTCAACGTCCCAAACATGAATACGAAACGCATTCAAACCCAAGCGTGCAAAGTGATACACGTCTGCATCAATGGCTTTTTTAATGTCTATGCCCAATTTTTTATGGGCACGATAAGCATACGCAAAAGGCGATGTATAATTTACGCCAAAAAACGCAGCTTCTTTTTTTGTTTGTGCATCACGCCATATTCCTTGTTCGTCTATAGTATAATTTTGGGCGGTTAAAAATGTGCTGAATAAAAATAAATAAAGGACCAAAAAGTTTTTTCTCATAAATTATCAGTGTGTCAAAAGTTAAAAATATCAATACGTATTTTTCATAAAATCAATCGGATAAAGGTTGCGGTTATTATTGATGTCTTCATAATAATTGAGCTTGCCTCTAAAATCAAAGAAGGCACAATTTTCCCAACGAGAACCAGGTATGCGTTCAGAAGAAAACATGTCATACATATTTGGTGCGTGTATCCATGCAGGTTCCCAATAAATGACGCCAGACCCACCGCCTGCTTTTACTTTTTTACACAAGTCTGTCATGTATTGGTATTGTCCTAAGGCATTAATGGGATAATTGGTCAAAACTTCTTTTCCTGTAAACACATTACTAGGATCTGTTTTATACGTATTATCATAATTACCACTTGTCCATGGATAGGCAGTTTCCATCATCATAATATGCTTATTGTATTTGGCTTTCATATTTTTAATCGTAACGTCTATGCCTTCTAAAGCAACTAAATTTGTGGCATCACTTGGGTCAAAATAATAATTTGAAATGCCAATAATGTCAAAATCTGTTAGCTGTGGTCCTTTGGGATCTTTCATTAAATACCAAAAGAAAAACTCAAGATTTGCCAACTTTGTAATATGAATAATAATTTTTGGCTTTATCGTCGCCGTTGAAGAAAAATCTCGAACAGCTTTTATTGCACTGGATAAAAGCGTACCAAAATCTTTCCAACCGCTTGCATTGGCATAATCAATTTTTCCCTTTGGGAACAAAAAACCCGGATTGATTTCGTTGCCGAGTTGAATAAATTCTGGCGTTAAATTTTGGTCATTCAATTGCGTTAACACTTTTTTTGTGTATTGATAAACACTATCACTCAAAGTTGTCAAATTTAAATCAGTCCATGCTGCTGGTATTTGTTGCGTTTTGGGATCTGCCCATTTATCTGAATAATGTAAGTCTAAAACAGTCGCCATACCTAATGTTTTTGCACGGCGAAGCGTTTTGATGACATCGGGCAAATGGCTATACATATTCCCTGATGGATAATTCACTGGTGTTTGTTGATGCCAACTTGGATTGTGCCATAAACGTGCACGCACAATATTGCAACCATGGTTTTTGAAAATAGTAAAAGGGTCCGTTTCTGCTCCGTCTGAATACGTTCCACCCTTATCTTCAATCTGATTGACATAAGATAAATCTGCTCCTGTATAAAATTTATCTAAATCTGGAATAGGTGTTTCTGACGTAGGTAAAACGCCGATATATTCTTTTTGACAAGAAGCGATTAAACTCAAAAAAATGGAAATTGCGATATATTTTTTCATAGACATAGAAATAAAAAAAATAAAAAAAGATTAAGATGGCTTTACACTATAGTTATATTTTCCAGGTATGCTCTGTGAAATTTTGAGCGTGATATCATACGAACCTGCTGTATTGATATAAATATCATAGCCTTTTATTTTGGCTTCACCAACAATACTTGTTCCGCCAATCCCATATTCAAACCACTGATAACCAGGTTGTCCATAAGTGCCTGCTGCTGCTCCCCACACTGCTTTGTCTTTAACAATTGGCATCAATTTCATTTTCCCTGCAATCAAAGAAACGCCAAGTGCTTCGTATGTTCCTTGTCCTTTATCGGTCATTAGTTGAACAAGGTCTTCTTTCCATCCTTTATAAGCATCGCCAATAATTGCCCAAGTTGTTATTTTTTCAAAAACATAAAGCCCTGTTAAAGTGTCCCCAACAAATACATAAAAACCGGTTGTGGGAATGTCTATCGCCGTACCACCTTTAACCAGCGTATTGGCGGTTGTTCCCTTGCCCCATTTTGTTACGCCTTTGTCATTCGTTAAAGAAAAAGAGCCTACTTTGTCAAAAGTCATAAAGCCTTCAAACTTGCTGTTATCATCTACAGAAACAACCTGCTTTGCCGTTTCGTCTAAGGCATTGTCGTTATAGTTGCCCATTAAAACATAAGCATTAAAAGGGCTAAACACGTTATTCACTCTGAGGTCCATCGATGCTGAATAAACAGGTATTACTGTGGGCAAATAAGAAACAATGCGAAAAACAAGGTCTCCACTCGCACCAATTTTGAGTCCCAAATTTTGGGCTACTTTATTGACGCTATTATTGTCCAATTCAAAGGTTTTTTTATTTCCCATAATTAAACTGTCAATCTGTGTCATATCAGCAAAATTTCTGCTTTTTAAATCAAATTGCAAAACATAAGTCGAACTACTTGCATAGCCATAATCTGGACTATTCCAAGATAACTTGCCCATGTCTGCACTCCCTTTTACTAAGTCAAAAGTCGTTTTGTCGTTAGTAACACTTATTGCAATCGTATTGCCCTTGTAATCTAAGACAGTTAAAGTGTCTTGTTTTGTACACGCAAAGAAGAGTATGCAGGTAAAAAATAAGAATGGTTTCATATTGGTGAAATTTAAAAGTTAAAGAAATAAAACATGATGATATAAAAATGTGGTGTAATGATGATGTAAAATAAACTTACTGTTTGTAAATACTAGTTTGATATTTATCGGGCGACCCATCAGGTATTACTGTTAAAAAATATAAACCAGTAGAAATTCCAAGTGAATTCATGTCTATAAAAAAGTTACCAGTTTCTAAACTGAAAGAATATGATGATTGATTTAAGACTACTGCATTTGTTGCGGCATTGACAAGGCTAACTTTACACATATTGATAGTTCTGGTCATTGCCTTAGGTATTGTTATTTCTACGACTCCTTGAGTTGGATTAGGGTAAATTTTTAGTACAGTCGTATCTTCAAAAGAAGTAGTAGAAAATACCGCAGATCTTAAAAGAGAGGACTCTTCATCAAATTTTTTCCTCGCTATCAGTATGCCTGTTGTAGAGGCTTTTGTAGAGACACTTGTGGCAGAATCATTATAAACAGAAACAGTTGATATAGGAAAAGAACTGTTATGCAAGATGATTTTTTTGCCATAAATAATATCATACATTAATTCTTTTTCATCTGCTTGCCTATCATTCATGAGGTTTAAGTAAACATCACTGGGACTGATTCTTTTAGGATTTCCAGTAAAAGCTCCACTCGTCTTATGAAAAAACTCATTCATATCATATATTACTTTAATGTTCGTTCTTATTCTTACTCCTTCTGGGTTTTTGCCTACTACCGCAGCCCACGGAATTCGCAATTGCCAAGGCTCTTCAGGTACATATTTTTTAAAAATATCATCAAAAAGACTCGTATAATACAGGATAGTATTTGAAACATTTGATTCAGAAACGCCATGTGGCAATGTTTTATCTGAGTAATGTCTCCACCAAAGTTTTGGAAACCAGGATATTTCTGATGATTGAAAATAAGCATTTACCTTATTTTGTACGGATGCTATATTAGACAAATTACCCTGTGGTTCTTGTCCTGCTAGACCATATTTCCATTTGTGCACATTCCTAAAATCATTATAAGGTCCAAATCTGTTTGTAGGAGTTTGATTTCTAGGTCCTGTAACATAAGCGTATTCAGAGAGGATATCTTTCAGTTCCAAGACGGTTAAGCTATCTTTTGAAATACCCAAAATGCTGGCTTCATTATCCGTTAATGTTCGTCTGTATATTGTACTTATATCTGAATTAGTAGAATCAATGACAATAATTTTATGATAAATAGCTAAATTTTCAGCACCCTTATAAACGGCTTTAAAACCCCAATTTCCTTTTCTAAACTTAACAATAGGAGAAGCTCCATTCGCAAAATATATCCAAGGTCCATTTTCGCTTCCATCCTGATTAAGTGGTGCATAATAATAACGTATAGCAGCTTCTTGTGATTCTACAGCTCCAAAAAGAGGTAATCGCATAGCCTGATATCGACTTGATAGGTACCATTCTGTTCCTGTGTTATAAAAAGTAAAAGGATCACTATCTTGACAATAAAATTGTAGAGCTTTATTTTCTGGTATGACGTAAGTGCGTGTATATTTTTTTGCAAATCGTCCATAACGTGGCATATATTCGGGATCTGTTTCTTTGTTATTCCTCATTTCCTCTAAATAAATATAGCCTCCATCATTGATTTCATTTAAATGTACAAGATCTGCTCTTGTGGGAGTTACTCCATTCACTTTAGCAGGTACAGTTAAAAATCTTAATGTAATTGTTTTTATTTCTTTACCCGCAAGTATTACAGAATCGTCTGTCGGACTTCGTTTATAAAATACAGTCAAGTCTGTAATACCATTTCCGTACATTTGAATTGATTGTTCCCATGATTTTTGTCCAAGTGAAATAGAATCTCTATAGGCACTTGTTGTATTTGCTAAAGAATAATACCTCGATTCTACTTGCCCAACACTATTTTCTCGTTTTAAAATCATACTGACCTTATTTAATTCATCTTTAGACAGACCTTTCAATTTGATTGAATACTTGTCTCTTCCATCCCATGACGGCCATCTTGTACCTTGAATTCTTCTATACATACCACTATCATTATCTTCAGGTAACTTATGTTTAACATTAATCGGAATATTGACAGTTCGATTCTCCCAATATACAGAGATTTTTCCTGGTGCAGGTCTTACTTTTCCTTTACCCCATGGAGTAGCACCATTTGTGCCTTCGTCTTGAATTTCATAACTATCATAATCATCCGTTACTGAATAATCTTGTATTCTTGCCTTCTGATATTTAATATATTCTTTTACGATATCGTTTACAGGATCTGCACTTTCATACCAAGGAACATTTTTCCATTCTTCTTGGTCACTATTAATTTTGAATAACTTGTAAGGGCTTGGAAAACTATCTGTATTTGATTGTCTCGTATTGATATATAATAATTCATCAGGGTCGCTACCCGGTATATAAGGAATTCCTTTATACCCCCGTTTATACCCAGAAGATGCACTAGAGTATGCTCGCAAGAGTTGCATATTGAGACCCTCTTTTTGATTATTTCTTTGTATAACAGGAATTGTTTTTTGTTTTGCCCATTGATATACGGGGGTATAATTGGTACTATCGGATTTCATTTCCCTATACGCATTGATAGACCACGAATTATATTTTCCTCCTGTTGTATCAAAATAAGGAAATTGAACTTGATAATTTTCTGGATAAGGTCTTAGCACCGTTCCATGAACCTGACTTTCAAAACCTATCCATGGTTTGATATCTCCAGGATTAATAGAAGGCGTACAATAATATTTACTTTCTCCTCCAGTTCTTGCTTGCCAAGTAAAAGGTATTCCTTTAAATCTTGGTGGACTAAATGAAGTTGATATCAAATTATCATTTAGTATTGGAATAAATTCAATTTTATCTCCCAGCTCGGCAGATAGAATACCAGTATTTAAATTTTCATCTGTATAAGTTCCTTTGTAAGTTCCATTAATTTTAACTTTAATGCCAAAATGCGAATTTTGTGGCGAAACGCCCAAAGCTATGTTAGGAAAACTAATTTGTCCAGGTATCTTAAAGTTTTTAAAAATAGCATTACGAATTTTAATAACAACTTGAACAGGAATCTTTCTGACGCGATTTTTATATTCTTCCATACAGGCATTTATCCCACTTTCGTGGGCATAAGGAGACAGTATAATTGTACTCCACAGGAACGTT
Organism: Chitinophagales bacterium; assembly: GCA_031539345.1. GTDB lineage: Bacteria > Bacteroidota > Bacteroidia > Chitinophagales > Chitinophagaceae > JAVKMO01. Next base: position 10,360 of record JAVKMO010000006.1, read on the forward strand.
TGAAACTTACTCAAATACTCAGGAAAATGCATAGAACAATATAGTGTTGCGTTATGAAAAGCATCTCCAGACAACATTGCGTCAACGACCGGATATAAAAGTACTTTAATGTTATCACTACGCACTGGCATATTGCCATTCTTGTCAATATAATTATAGACTAACTGTTGGTTATGCAGACCAGAATATTCATTGGAAGATCCGTTTCTTAATGTTTTTTTATATATCAATATCCTATTTATCGCACCTACATAATAGGCTTCCATGTCAATAAAAGAACCCGGAATAGTAGGAATGTTAATGGTGTCTCCCATAATTCCCCCCTCTAATCCTTTCGCCTCAAATTGATACAATTGTTCCGAATTGATATAAGTTGTGTAAGTGTATGTGGCGGTATCAGAACCTGTTACTTTAATGTATTTATTGTCAATGACTTGCACGTTAATCAATTGAGAAAACAGGGCATTTGACACAAATAGCATCAATAAATAAACAATATATTTTGTTTTTTTTATCATATAAAATATTTTTCAAATTAACAAATACAAAAAATAAATTAATCTTTGTTTCGGCGTACGCTTGTTTTTAGTTCATCTAACTGTGCCTGTTGTTGATGTATTTGTTTCTGCTGTTCTATGACATATAAAGTAAGTTCTTCTATTTTTGCTAATAGCTTCGTGTTCATATCATGGATAGAATACCCTTCTTTACTCACTTCTGATTGACTTGGAATATTTGGTAAATGTTGGTTCGTTGTAATATAATTTTCAACCTCTTCTAAAGGCATCAAGCGATAATCTTTTTTAAATACATAATCAGACCAACCTGCAATAGGAGCAACAGAAAAATCTTCTGATAAAACTCCATACTTTACAAATAAGCTATAATTACTTTTTGCCGCTTGAATAAGCCGTGGAAGTGCTATCGACTTGTCAAAACCTACAAACATATCTCCGCTCGTATCAATTTGAACAGTGGTAGGATACTTCGCTGACCCTAAACATAGTAATTGATTACCAATACTACCAGATGTGATAGCAACAGAATTTGTATTTTCAGTAGCATCTACCAAGCCACCTAATAATAACTGTGCATTTGTAGAGGCTTTGATGACTAAGCTATCCGTTTTTATTGTGCCCACAACGCTTAATTTATCACTTGGGGCTGCAGTTCCTATTCCTACATTTCCTGAAGAGCGAATTCCATCATGAGCTAATATAATATTTCCCTTAGTATGACTACTAGTATCTCCAGAGCTGTTTTTTGTAATACCCCCATAAATAAAAACTCCCCCTGGTGTTGACGTAGCTGTCGCATAGCCGTCTCCTCCTTTTAAAATTAAATTTCCTCCTTCTCGCGCCGAATTTCCACTAAGATAAGCTTGTCCGCCAGAAACTAAAAGCGAACTTCCTCCTACATTAGTCGTTGTTCTTCTTGGAAAGATTGTATATACCTGTGCTAACGCCGATTCTGGAAACTGAATGCCAGTAGAACTTATGATATCCGACATCATAGAGATACTGTACGCATTGCGTTTTTTCAAATTACCACTAGCATCTATGGTTACAACACTATCTAACGAACTACCGCTAACAATGGAGGTAAGTTGTAATCTTTCTGACTTTATTGTTCCTATCACATCCAACTTTTCACTTGGTACTATCGTTCCTATTCCGATCTTATTGTCTTTGATTATCATTGTAGGATTGTCATCTACACCTACATTTTGATTAGAAAAGAAAACGGTTCCGGCATTACTGCCAAATCGTAACCATTTATTATTTTCTGAAACAATTGTTGGATCTTGATTTCTACCACTTTTCAATTTCATTGTACCAATCAACAAACTATCTAAAATGGTATTCCCTTTTACGACAAATTTAGCATTCGGGGTTGTTGTTCCTATACCAAAATTACCTCCATCTGCAAGACGCATATATTCTGTGCCTCTGACCTTAAATATCATGTGTTCTGCTTCTACACTATTATCATCATTCGCATTCAATACCAAATTTCCCCAATTACTCAATTCACTACCAAAAAGTCGTAAATTACCACCATCTGTAAGACGCATATATTCTCTGCCTTTGATCTT